>JAEYOV010000048.1 GCA_023411395.1 Bacillota bacterium | reverse complement strand
TGACACGGTAGCACCAAGCCTTAGGGTAAAGTCGCGTGTATCGACTACACTTCCATTCAGGGCGAATTCCCATCCGCGGCTAGCCGTCTCACCCAAATTGTCCCACATGCGCTCGTAACCTGTAATTGAAGGTACAGTTCTTTGAATGAGCAGATCGGTAGTCTGCGTACGGTAATGTTCAACCGAAGCATTCAGCCTGCCTTTATAAGCAGTAAAGTCGAGCCCTGTATTGAATGAACCGGTTGTTTCCCAACGCAAATCGGGGTTCAACAACTGATTGCTTGGAAGGTAACCTACTTCGAGGGCATCCCCAAACAAATATTCTCGGCTGTCGGCCAGCCCGAGGGTGCGGTATGCAGGTATAGCCCAGTTACCAACTACGCCATAGCTAACCCTTAAACGGAGCAGGTCGATCCAGCCGGCACGCTCCATGAATGGTTCTTCATCAATTCTCCAGCCTATTGCTGCTGAAGGAAAATTTCCCCATTTATTATCGCTCCCAAATACAGATGCACCATCCCTTCTGAAGGTTGCAGTTAGAAGGTAACGATCCAGGAGGTTGTAATGAACACGCCCGGCAAAGGAAATCGTGCGGGTGCGTGTTATGCTCCGGGTAACATTATCGATTTCAGAGTCGGCTGCAACATTCCATTTGAACATATCGGTCGTTGAATTGATAAATCCCAGTCCGGTTGTTTTCTGCAGGTCTTCTTCAGCACTCTGAATGAAGGTAAGTTTCAGGCTGTGTAAATCTTTATCGAGGGGTAAATCATAATTAATTACATTGTCGATCAACCAGGAACTCCTGGCAAAGCGGCTGATGGAGCCTTCCCCTGTAGAGCCCGGGTAATCTTTTGTATAGTATTGTCCTGTTTCCCTGTTGTTGGAGCGGATGTTTGCACTGAAGCGGTAATTGAACCCGTTAAAGGGGTTGATATCGGTGAATGCCGAAAACTGAACATATTCATCATCAATCTGCCGGTCGTGGTTTTCAATTTGCCACAGGGGATTAATTTCCCCTTCACTGTTGACTTCCCTGTTCAGGTTTCCGTTTTCATCAAACGGCTGAGACAGCATTTGTTTTGTGATGAACTGGTTGAAAGTCCCGACAGCAGTTTGCCTTGTTGACTTTGTATAGGAAATATTGGCTCCGAGGTTCATCCATTCTGCTATTTCAAAGTCGGTGTTCAGCCGGAAGTTACCGCGTTCATATCCCGATTTTGCAACGATACCATCCTGGTTGAGGTAACCAAATGCGGTAGCATATTTTACCTTTTCGCTGCCTCCGCGAATGCTGAGGTCGTGCCGGTGCTGAAGGGCATTGCCAAGCATCAGGTCTTCCCAGTCGGTATATTGCCCTTTTTGCCAGGAGTCGTACATGATTGCATCGCCAATTACCGCTTCGGCATTAATGTTACCCGGTTCACCAATGCCATCAATCCCGTCGTTGTATTTTGCCCAGAACCTGAGCTCCAGCCATTCTTCAGGTGTCCAGAAATCGAAATTTCGTTGGAACTGCTGGAATCCTACATAGGAATCGAGATTAACGGTTACCCTGCCGGATTTTCCTCTTTTGGTAGTGATAAGAATAACCCCGTTTGATGCCCTGGCTCCATAAATAGCCTGTGAGGAGGCATCCTTCAGGATTTCCATTGACTCGATGTCATTGGAGTTGAGATCGTTAATGTGAGGTACAATCATACCGTCTACTATATATAAAGGATTCTGGTTGCTCGATAAGGATCGGTCGCCACGGATCCGGACACTGGAACTCCCACCGGGGCTTGCATCATTAGTCCTGACAATCACACCGGCTGCCTGCCCCCTGAGCATCTCCGTTACATTGGTTGCCGGAAACCTGTTCAGTTCTTCGGTAGTAACCGATACCACCGAACCTGTTAAATCGCTCCTGCGCATGGTACCATAACCAACTACAACAACTTCATCGAGCGACTGTATCTGAGGTTCTAGCGTAACCTGTAGCGACGTTTGCACACCAACAGTAACTTCCTGTGTGCGCATACCTATAAATGAAAATACAAGTGCGGATTGAGGCGTTACATTTGAAATGCTAAAAGTGCCATCAATATCGGTAATGGTCCCCTCAGCGGTGCCTTTAACAACTACAGTTGCCCCGGGGATCGGTTCTCCTTCCTGATCAAGTACCCTCCCTGTGATCGTACGGGTTTGCTGAGACAATGATTTCCCAACTGCCGGAGATGAGGTTGCAGAAATATCATCGGCATATATCTCCGGTACATGAATGAGTAATGTAAATAAGAATAACAGTACCGGAATCGGTTTTCCTGGAATACCGGTTGTAAATAACTTTGAGTTAGTCATATCAGAAATCGTTTTTTAATTAAATTTTACTTTCGCAATTTATCTTTTATATGCGTCGCTGATTTTTTAAAAAAGCCTGAATAGGTATTTATTTATGATGTGAAACCCGATTGTGCAGCTGGGTAATACAGGAACTGCAATACAACCTGCTGTTGAAATGCCGGCTGTATTTAAATTAGTGATCAATGGGTTATCAATACCGGATTATGATGTGAAACTCCTGTTTGGTTAATTTTCAACCTGTGTATTGTTTAACTCATTTTGATATTGGATGGGAGTTAAACCTGTGAGTTTTTTGAATGCCCTGTAAAATGAAGTTTTTGAATTGAAACCGCACTCCTGGGCAATAGCTAGTAAAGTATATTTTTTATAGGCAGGATCAGCCATGCACTTTTTTACCTCTTCAATCCTGTACCTGTTAATAAACTCATAATAGCTTTGATTCATGTTCTGATTGATTACCTGCGATACATCATGGGGTGAACAATTGATGGCAGCAGCAAGGTCATTGAGTTTCAGATCTGGGTTGAGGTAAATTTTTGTTTCTTCAACATGGCTTTTCAATAAGTTTTTTATCTCAAGGCTTTTTTCATTGCTAAGACTTGAAGTTTCATATTTTTTATGCAAATCTTTTGTGTTGTTTCCGCTGTCCTGGATTTTATGAATCCTGCGTTTTAAATCAATTATTGCCTTAATTGTTAGTATTACCACCAACAGTATACAAATGGCAATTAAAAATTGAAAAGCCGTTTGTTGGTACCAGTAGGGTTTAACCTGTATATCAACTGAAGTAATTTGAGGTTCACCAGAATCATCAGTGCCTGCCAGCCTTACCTGAAATGTGTATTTACCAGGCTTGAGGTTGGGATATGTTACCTGGTTACCTGAACTTTTTTGCCAATCGTCTTCGAAACCAGAAAGACGGTACAGGTATTGATTGTCAGAAGGGTTAAAATAATTCAGGGCTATAAAACGAAAACCTATACTGCTCTGGTTTCCTTTCAATTGTATTTTGTTGATCTGTTCAGCAGGTTTATTGCTGTCAGGCGGGAGGTAGCTTTCTCCCGCTACAAAAAAATCGGTTATTGTAATTTTTTCGTCAGCTTTATTTTTCTGAATATCATCAGGGCTGAAACTTACAAGGCCGCTTTCTGTTCCCAGCCATACCCGGCCGCTGTTCTTATAATCATTGATAATTGCCCCCCGGTTAAATACCAGGCTGGGAAGCCCGTGCGACAGGGTATAGCTGTAAAACCTGTCTGTTGATATGTCGAGCCTGGCAAATCCTTTTAAAGTTGAAACCCAAAATGTATTGACAGGAGCTTCAGTAATAGCAGTAACCGAATTATTGGGCAACCCGTATTCAGTAGTATAAACTTCTTTTTCGTTCAGGTCATGCGTAACTTTAACCAATCCACCCTGTTCAGAAGCAATCCATATATTTTGTCCGGAATCTTCATAAAACGATACAGCTTTATAATCAGATAATTTCAGGTGGTCCTGAACCTGAACGAGCTGATTGTTTTCCAATTTATAGATTGAAGTCCCTGCACTGATGCTGCCCAGCCATATCCTCTCCTGTGAATCAACACGTATAGCGATTAACCGGCTGTCGGAGAGTTCCGAATTGCCGGCTGTAAAATGATGAATGGCCCTGGTATTGATGTCTTGTATGTAGAGGCCTTCCATCGTGGCAATTAACAAATTACCGTTTTTGACATGTTCAAATCCATAAACAGACCCGGAGGCAGGCAGGACATTTCTGTTGAAGGGTTCAACCTTATTGGTATGAATATCTATTTTTGTAACTCCGCCACGGAAAGTGCCAATAAGAATATCATTCTTATGCTTATCGATGCTTAATATTACATTTGAATTAAGCGCAGAATTCTCTTTATCCAGGTATAATGTTTCTCCGGTTGATTTTGATACATATAATCCAAGGCGTGTTCCTATATACTTGTTGTTGTTGTCATCATAATAGAGCGACCTTATACTGTTTTGACCCAGGAACAGGTTATTCTCAAATGCCGATACCTGAAATGTACCATCATGGGATGTATTATAACTTACGCCGCCTGAATAGGTTCCTGCCCAAAACCTGCCCTGACTGTCAATCAATAAAGAGTATATAGCATTGGAAGTTAATGTGTAGGGGTAATTTACTTCTTTTCTGTAGGTTTTGTATGAATAATCATTTGCATCCAGGATAATCAATCCTCCTCCATCAGTCCCGATATAGAAATGTCCTTTATTGTCATACTCAATAACCAGTATAGATCGGTTTCCGACATCTGCAAAAGGAGTGAATGTGTTATTTGTTGTATCAAAATTGAATAACCCCCTGGTTTGGGTTCCTGCAATAATGGTGTCGTTGTAGGCAGTCAGGGAAGAAAAATTGTTAAATGATGACGAACTTCCCTCATTGATAAAAGTTTGGGTATGTAAATCGGACAATGAAATTTTCATGATGGAGCTTGTCGTTGAAACCCAAACATTGTTGCCGTGAATAATTGCATCAGTAACATTAACAGTGCTTTCCACGCCATTATGCACTTGTAACAGTTCTGCATGTGATGACCCGGAATTGAACAACCATATACCTGCATTGGTTCCTGCAAGCAAAAGGGTATCACCTGGTAAAAAAAGCAAAGAATTAACTGATTCAGTATTATCTGATAGCGATACCTGTTTAAAATCTTCAGCAATAAAATCCCAGTAAAACAATCCTATGTCAGTGCCGATCCATATACCTTGTTCAGGATCGTCAGTAATACAATTAACTTTTACAGGTTGTTGCGGAAACTTATTGGCGTAAGATCTTATTTCTGCACCATCAAACCTGTCGATACCATCGAGCGTGCCAAACCACATATATCCTCTGGAATCCTGATGAATTGAAGTAACAAAGTTATTTGACAAACCGTCTTCAACTGAAATGTTCTTAAACATCAGGTCTTGAGAAAACAGTTCATGTGGAAGGA
>JAEYOV010000028.1 GCA_023411395.1 Bacillota bacterium | reverse complement strand
GGGTAGTAAAGTCCGTTATGTTCGGTATAAGTAATTTCGTTTTTCATTGTAAATATCCTTTCTTAAAATTCGTTTCGTTTGGCATCAACTATCAAGGATATTTACTTGGGTGGCGCTCGGGCGTGATGCCTATAACAGTAGATTGACATCACATATCACCGAACACAAAAAGAAATCCGAACCCTTCGCCTACCGGCTTTGGGTTCGGATTTCTACTGTTTGGTGCGGGCAAGAGGACTTGAACCTCCATGAAATTGCTTTCACTAGAACCTGAATCTAGCGCGTCTGCCAATTCCGCCATTCCCGCAGAAGATGGTGGGCAGGGATGGATTCGAACCATCGAAGTCGGTGACGGCAGATTTACAGTCTGCTCCCTTTGGCCACTCGGGAACCCATCCATGAGAGTATGTTCAATTGGGAAGGACCCGGTAACCGCCCCGAAAAGGGGGATGGAGCTGACGATGGGACTTGAACCCGCAACCTGCTGATTACAAATCAGCTGCTCTGCCAATTGAGCTACGTCAGCGCGCTGCTCCTAGTTCAAGGCCCGTTAAAGAAAGTGGCGACCCGGAAGGGGCTCGAACCCTCGACCTCCAGCGTGACAGGCTGGCATTCTAACCAACTGAACTACCGGGCCACTAGGCTGGTGGGCCTTCAGGGACTTGAACCCCGGACCAACCGGTTATGAGCCGGCCGCTCTGACCAACTGAGCTAAAGGCCCATACCGCCAGGGGAGGATGGTGACTCCTAGGGGACTCGAACCCCTGTTACCGCCGTGAAAGGGCGGTGTCTTAACCGCTTGACCAAGGAGCCCTGTCAAAACTCGGGGAGAAGGCATTATGGTCGGGGTGAAGGGATTTGAACCCCCGGCCCCATGCTCCCAAAGCACGTGCGCTACCAGACTGCGCTACACCCCGCTATACAGCCGCATCTTGCGAGCGACGAAATGTATTGTACACGAAAGCACCTGCATTGTCAAGTGCCTTCCCGCAATTTTTTGAGTGTGCTTTTTCCTTGAAATGGCTTGATTTTACATGGTTTTCAGCCAGGCAATGAGCCTTGACTGAATCCTCGACAGCTCCTCGTCGGGGAAGTAAGCGTGCCAGGATGAGTTGAGGGCGAGTGTGGTGACCTGCGCATTTTTCAGACCCTTTTGCAGCCTTTCCATGCTGCCGGGGTGAACGACCTCATCCGCCTTGGACTGGATCAAAAACACAGGGCTCGTAATGTTGGGAAGCTCCCGTTCCGTGGCTGCCATCATCCCAAGCAGCTCCATCGCCCGCGGAATCGTCAAAAGATATCCCATAGGCGTATAAAAACGCACATTGCTGAATTGCCGGTAGGCCTTGGCCACCGGGCTTTGCAGCCTTTCGGGCAGGAAGGCCACCTGCAGGTCGTTGCTTACGCCTGCCAGCCGCATCCTTAACCGGATGGGCGTTTCCCATAAAACCAGGCCGTGGGCCGGGCCTGCCTTGAGCGAAGCGTTGATGCTGAGCAGCCCGCCCATGGAATGGCCCATCAGCACCACTTTTTCGTATTGCGTAAGGCGAAGCTTCAGGGTATTGTTGACGGTTTCCTGCCATTCCCGGGATGTATGCCGGGCAAAATCCCAGGATTTTTTGCCGTGGCCGGGAAGAATGATCGTTTCCGCCGCAAACCCCGCTTCGTTCACCGCCCGAACAAGGCTTGTGAATTGCCCCGGCCCTCCCAGAAAGCCATGCACAAACACCGTAAGCAGCGAAGCGCCCGGCACGGGGTACAGCGAGGGCCGGTGAAAATCCTCCATTCTAATTCCTCCACCTCTATGTTCACGCTTCATTGATATACCATGCAAATTCCCGTATGTCAAATATTAACTGGGCGGGCGGTTTGTCCGATATGATCCGATAGGCTTGCAAGGCTGGTGTTTTGGAGTTAAAGTAGAATGGAATAGCAGCAAAGGGATAGAGGCATGAAATACAGCATCATTCGCTCCAAGCGAAAAACCGCGGCGATTCATATTCTACCCACAGGCGTTGTGGAGGTTCGGGCCCCGCTCAGAATGGCCAAAGCCGATATCGGCCGTTTTGTGGCAGCCAAGGAAAAATGGATACAGGAAAAGTTGCTGCTGGTGATCGAACAGTCAAATAGCAGGGCGGCGTTTCGCCTTGATTATGGGGATCGTGTATTCGTACAGGGGAGAGAGTATCCTATCACCGCAAAGCCGGGGGATCGAATAGGCTTTGATGACACTGGGTTTTATATGCCGCCGGGGCTGAATTATGCGCAAATCAAAGACGCCTGCGTCAAGGTGTACAAGCTGATTGCCAGGCAGGTTCTGACCGCAAAAACCCTTGCGTATGCCTCAACAATGGGCGTGATGCCCTCAAACATAAAAATAAACTCCGCCAAAACGCGCTGGGGAAGCTGCTCCGGGAAAAAGATCATCAACTACTCTTGGCGGCTTGTTATGGCGGAGGATGATGTCATGGATTATGTTGTGGTGCATGAGCTGGCGCACATCAAAGAGATGAACCATTCGGTTAGGTATTGGGCGGTTGTGGCGGGTATCCTGCCGGATTACAAAGGCCGTCAGCTACGGCTGAAGGTGCTGCAAAAACGGCTGGGCACGGAGGATTGGGAGTAACGGGTGCAAGAATGTGCCTCTTAGGCCTCATCCGGGGCGATGCGACCGGATAAAGCTTGGGAAAGTAAGGGTATAGATATTGAAGTTTTTCTTGCAATTCGAGACAGGCAATGCTATAATTCCTAATTGGCACATCCTTGCGCTGCACTTATGTTGCAGCGCCATACGTCCATGAGGAGGTGAAAGGAATGAATAGGTACGAACTGACCTACATCATCGACACCGCGCTGGAGGATTCCGCCCGCAAGGAACTGATCGAGCGGTTCACCCAGGTGATCGTGACAAACGGCGGCGAGGTGGAAAAGGTTGATGAAACGTGGGGCAAGCGCCGCTTGGCCTACGCGATCAACTACAAAACCGAAGGCTACTATGTGTTGACCACGTTCAAGGCGTCAGGTGAGGTCCCCCGGGAAATCGAACGCAATCTGCAGATCTCCGACAGCGTGATCCGGTATCTGGTGGTCAAGCTCGAAGAAAAGCGCTCCAGCGTGAAGCCCCGCCCCGTGCGTGCGGCCGCTCCCGTTGTCCCCGCCGCTCCCGCAAGCGCAGAAGCCGTGCAGGAAGTTTCCGATGAAGCAAACGTGGAGGAATGACCCCCAAGGGAGGTACATGAGATGAATAAAATCATCCTGATCGGCAACCTTACCCGCGATCCTGAAACGCGCACCACCAGCACCGGGCTCAATGTGTGCTCCTTCACCATCGCGGTCAACCGCCGCCGCAGTTCCCAAAGTGCCGCGAACCAGCCTGAGGCGGATTTCTTCCGCATTACAGCCTGGCGGCAACTGGGCGAACTGTGCCAGAAGTATTTGGCAAAAGGGCGCAAGGTTTGCGTGACGGGCACTGTCTCCGTGTCGACTTACGAGAGCAAGGATGGCACGACCAGAGCCTCCCTGGAGGTAACCGCTGACGACATTGAATTCCTCTCCCCCAAGGGTGAGGACGGCGAAGGCCGTTTCTCTCAAGGTGCCCACGGCACGGAACAAACCAACACCGGGGGTTTTACCCAGGTGGATGAGGACGAGCTACCGTTTTGATAACGCTGCAAAAAGGAGGATTCACCCATGTCTGAAGATCGTGGCGAGAAAAGAGCCCGCCCCCGGGGCCGCAAGCCCCGCCGGAAGGTATGCGGCTTTTGCGTGGATAAGATCGAATTCATTGATTACAAGGACGTCAACCGCCTTCGCCGCTTCACCAATGAGCGCGGCAAGATTTTGCCCCGCCGTATGAGCGGCAACTGCGCCAAGCATCAGCGTCAACTGTCCGAGGCCGTCAAGCGCGCCCGTGCCATCGCCTTGCTGCCCTTCACTGTTGATTGATCATACTTGAACAAGGCCGGCCAAGTGTAAAGCGCTTGGCCGGTCTTTTTTGTTTTCCGCAAATTCCTGAAGGCTCCTGGAGCGGCAGTTCACAGATGCAATGGCCGCATCCAAATCGGGCCATATCATCATCGAGTCGCCCGCAAAGCTGGATTCTTAAGCGGTAAACATCGACATTTTCTCGACATTTTCTTCGCTTTTCCAAAAAAATCGTAACGGCTTGCAGAACAGGTTGACAAGCTTTGTAATAACCTGGTAAGACGAATGTAAGGCAGTCTCCACAGGTGGAAAAACCGCTTTCGGGGCGGGGTTTTCCACAGGGTTTGAAGCGGAAAGGCCAAAAATCAAGGCTTCTTCCGTGGAAAACTGTGGATAACCATGTGGATAGTGTGGAAACATGTGCCTGCATAACGCTTGTGATTTCATTATCATATACAGGGGAAGCATATCCGGCATATGCAATGCATACAAGGGGAGGCGTATGCATTCGCTGTCCAAAAAGCGCGAAGAAAAGGGCATTTTGGAAGAAGGAGAGGGAGGGCGGTGCTGCATGCAACTGTTGCATACGCGGTCTTGCGCATGTTCATGCGGACATAGCGGGGGCCAACAGGGCATAGGATAAAAGCGGGAAAGGATGTGGAAAAAGTGGCAAAACGGCGTCACGATTTCGTAAAACGCCGGCTTTTTACCCTTTGCCTGTGCGGCGCTTTTCTTTTTTTTCTGATAGGGGTGGAAGGATATTTGCAGCTCGGGAAGGGCCCCTATCCTGCACGGCCGGCGGTGCCTGCGCAGCCGGCCCAGGATGTGGCCGCCCAGGAAAAATTGCCGCTTGCCGGCCAGGTGATTTGCCTGGATCCCGGTCACGGAGGATACGACGGAGGCGCCCGGGCGCGAGACAGCGGCATCTGGGAAAAAGTAATCAACCTGTCTGTTGCCCAGAAGGCCGCGACGGTGCTGGAGGAGCTGGGCGCCCGGGTGGTGCTCACCAGGACGGCGGATTATGCGCTGTGTGATGAAGAAAAGCCCAAGGGTGGCACGAAAAAGCGCCAGGATATGGAACGGCGTGTTCAGTTGATCAAGGATGAGGGCTGTACGATGGTCATCAGCATCCATATGAACGAGTTCCGCAGCCGCAGCCAGGCGGGCCCGCAGGTCTTTTACCGCAAGGGGAAGGACGAAGGCCGCCTGCTTGCGGGGATCATGCAGCAGGCGCTGATTGAGGGACTGTCGCCCAAGCGCAGGCGGGTGGCCACTTCAGGGGATTTTTTTATTCTGACGCTGGATATCCCCTCGGTGCTGGTGGAGTGCGGCTTTATTTCCAACGCCGAGGAGGAAAGGCTGCTGCTTACGGAGGAGTATCAGCAGAAGATTGCCAAGGCCATTGCGGCAGGGGCAACGGAGTATTTCCAATTAGTCCAAAGGCTGACGGAAAATCAGCCGTAGTATGCTGTGATGTATTGTCAAATGAAGAAGCACCATCGAAAATACTCGACGGTGCATGACAAGCGAAATTGGGGGAGTAACGAGGGGGCTGTGGCCCCCTCGTTTGCAATCGTCTCGACCGGCTTTGCCGGTCGGGCGGGGCGCTTGCGGAGCAAGCTTTCCTTACACTTTTCACCGACCGCGGGCATAGCCCGCAGGGGAAAAGTGCGAAATCGGAAAAATGGCAACGCCATTTTTTCGAAAGGTTTACGCCTTGCCGTTGCAGCCCAGGACGTTTACGATCTTGTGGCGCACCATGTCGCGCAGGGCGGTGCGGGCGTCGGTCAGGTACGCGCGGGGATCGAAGTGGTCGGGGTGTTCGGCGAAGTGCTTGCGGATGACGGCGGTGAAGGCCAGGCGCAGGTCGCTGTCGATGTTGATCTTGCACACAGCCATCTGGGCGGCCTTGCGCAGCATGGATTCCGGAACGCCCTGGGCGCCGGGCATGCTTCCGCCGAACTCATTGATCATATCGACGTACTCGGGAACGACGGAGGAAGCGCCGTGGAGCACGATGGGGAAACCGGGCAGCTTCTGCGCCACCTTCTCCAGGATGTCAAAGCGAAGCCGGGGTTCGCCCTTGAATTTGAAGGCGCCGTGGCTGGTTCCAATGGCAATGGCCAGGCTGTCTACCCCGGTGCGGGATACGAATTCTTCCACCTCGGCGGGGTCGGTGTAGCGTGCGTCGTCGTCGCTGACGGCCACCGCGTCTTCCACGCCGGCCAGGCGGCCCAGCTCGCCTTCCACCGTCACGCCCCGGTCATGGGCATAATCCACCACTTTTTTGGTCAGGGCAATGTTTTCTTCAAAGGAATGATGGCTCCCGTCGATCATGACGCTGGTGAAGCCGCCGTCGATGCAGCTTTTGCAGGTCTCAAAATCAGCGCCGTGATCCAGGTGTACTGCCAGCGGCAGGTCCGTATCCAGGAGGGCGGCCTCGATCATCTTCATCAGATAGACGTGCTTGGCGTACTTGCGGGCCCCGGCGGAAACCTGTAGGATCAGCGGCGCGTTTTCCAGCTTTCCGGCTTCGGTGATCCCCTGGATGATTTCCATATTGTTGACGTTAAAGGCGCCGACGGCATAGCCGCCCGCATACGCCTTTTGGAATAATTCCTTTGTGTTGACAAGTGGCATCGAATAAACCCTCCTTGCATCGTTTCAAGTCATTATAACAGAGCTTTTCTTTTTTGAACAGCATTCCGTGCGTATTTGTCAAAAAATTGACAAACTGTATGGAATGTAAAACCAAGCCGTGTGGCTTGCTTTAGGGAGGAAATAGATGGTATAATCAGCGTGGAAACACAGGCTAAAGGAGACTGACCCATGCCACTATCGAAAAGGCTGCTGACCGTTTTTGCGGCGATCGCGATTTTGTTTTTGATATTGCCCGCAGGTTTTGCCGCTGAGAAGCCGCTGTATACAGCTTTGACTGCTTATGACTGCATCATGCGCGAGCAGAAAAGCGAAACGGCGAAAATCGTGACCCGTATCCCGAAGGATAAAACGGTAGAAATTCTGGAGGTAGACCCGGAATGGATTCGGGTCCGCTATAATAAGGATACCGGATATCTTGTTCGCACCCGCGTCCACAAGGTAACGCCGATAGACGCGGTAAATACGCCGCCCTATGGGGTCTTCAAGCATGTGTATATGGCGGTGGCGGCGGATGTGACACCTCTTCTTCACGCGCCGCAGGCGGATGCGGAAGTGAAGATCACGCTGCAGCCGGGTGCGAAGCTGAGCATACTGGACATCACCGATGGTTGGGCCCGCATTCCCTACAAGCGCGAGTATGCGTATGTGGATACCCGATTGCTCAAAGACCTGACGCCTGTATCGCCAACCGATACGCCGGTAAGCGGAGAAACGCCCATCGCGGCCTTCACTTCCTACTATAAGGTGGAAGAGACAAAAGAAAACATTGGCCGCATGACGAATATCATGGTAGCCTGCGAGCGGCTGAGCCGTGTGTTTGCGCCCGGGGAGGAACTGAACTTCAACAAGCAGATCGGGCCGTTTACCAAGGGCAATGGTTACAAGGATGCGCCTATCCTGGTGGATGGCACCGTATCGCTGGGTTCCGGCGGGGGGACATGTCAGGTATCTTCTACTTTCTATAATGCCCTGCTGCAATTGCCGCAGATCACAGTGCTGTACCGCCGTCCTCACGGTCCCGGAGGGGCCAGCTATCTGCCCCATGGGGTGGACGCGGCGGTGGGCACCGATAATTTAAACCTGCGCATCCGCAACGACTATGATTTTCCCATCCGGGTGGAGGCCAGCGCCCAGGATGGCGCACTGTTCATGTGCATCTGGAAGCAGTGAGGCGCCTTATGCGGTATGAAAACGTGATGGTGGGCCGGTTTCAAAGCCGGCCCAACCGTTTTGTGGCCCATGTGCTGTTGAATGGGGAAGTGGTGGTCTGTCACGTAAAAAATACGGGCCGGTGCAAGGAACTGTTTGTGAAGGATGCGAAGGTGGTTTTGACCGAAAGCCCCAATCCTGCCCGGAAAACACGGTATGATGTGATTGCCGTTTACAAAGGGGACAAGCTTGTCAACATCGATAGCCAGGCGCCAAACAAGGTGTTCCGCGAATGGGCGGAAAGCGGGAGCTTTCTGACTGATATCAGCCTGCTCCGGCCGGAGTATGCATATGGGCAGTCCCGGCTGGATTTTTATGTGGAGTCCGGGGAAAAGCGCTGTCTGGTGGAGGTCAAGGGTGTAACGCTGGAGAAGGATGGACATGCCCGCTTTCCCGACGCGCCTACCCAGCGGGGCGGAAAGCATTTGCGGGAACTTGCGGCGGCCATTCATCAGGGATACGAATGTTATGTGTTTTTTGTGATCCAGATGCGCGGCGTACACAGTTTCTCACCAAACGGAGATACGGATCCCGCCTTTGCAAAGGCGCTTAAGCAGGCGGCCGGCGCCGGTGTTCATGTACTGGCGTATGACTGCCATGTGACGGAGGGCTCCATGGCCATGGGGGATCCAGTGAATGTTTTTGTATAGTTTGCCTGTTAAGAGTTGCCGTTGCGAAAAATAGCGAAACTGTGTTAGCATAGGAAAAGTAAAGGAGGTGTCTGCATGGGCAGAAGGTTTCTGCTGCTGACCCTGGGCCTTATGTTTGTGCTGACATGCACCCTGGCGGAGGAAGGTGCTTACCCCTTCCAGCCGGCTAAAGAGGCGGCACAGCAGCAAGTGCCTCAAGCGGCGGCAGAGCAGGAAGCGCCGGAAGAAACGGTGCCGCCGCAGGCGGCGGAGGCCCCGGAAGCATCGTTTGTGGAGCTACTCCTGTCCGTGGCCAGGGAGGAGCTTGGATATACGGAAAAGAAAAACGGGTACACGAAATACGGCGACTGGTCCGGTGACCCATATGCCGAGTGGTGCGCGGAATTTTTATGCTGGGCTGTGAATCAAACGGACAAGCGCTACGGTACCAACTTGCTGAAGGTGCAATATCCCCTGTACAGCGGCAGCAATGTGGGCCGGGATTGGTTTATTGCAAGGGGCCGCTACATAGACAGAAAGGGTTCCATCGACAACTGGGGAGCCCAGTGGTTTCCCGGCAAGCAGGCGCCCATGCTCCGGGATGAATATATCCCCCAGCCGGGCGACTGGATGTGGTTTACCTGGCGCAAAGGGCGGGATACAGACCATGTAGCCATGGTGGAGTATACCAGTGTGAACGAAGAGGGTAAAGTGGTGATACACACCATCGAGGGCAACAACCCCTCCAAGGTGGCCAGAAAAGAGTATTTTCTCACTGACCCCACGATCCTGGGTTATGGCACTGTGACGGAAGTGGCGGAAGTGACCATGCGCCCCGGCAACAAGGGCGAAAAGGTGCGTCAGCTTCAAGCCAAGCTGCAGGAGCTTTCCCTGATGAAACCGGAGGATATCGACGGCGTGTTTGGCGGCAAAACCACTGTGGCCATCCGTGCCTTCCAAAAGGAGCATATGCCCGGCAAAAAGGTGTCCGGTATCGCGGACATGGAGACACAGTTTGCCATACTGGAGGAAATTGAGAACAGGCTGGACGGTGATCCTACAAACTGGATTGTTGCAAGCGACGGCGGCTGAAAAATTGAGTAAAAGAGGCTGTCTCAACGCACCTGACAGGCGTTGGGACAGCCCCTTTTTTGTCAGTGTTCTTATGCCCCTGTTTCCTTTGTATAGTTTAAAAGTCCGCCGGATAAAAGCATACCCCGCTGGCGGATGGATAAAGGTAGCGTTACCTGAAACTTGGTTCCCGTTGTTTCATTGACAAGGGTGAATGTTTCCGCTCCGCTTTCAAGCTGTTTTCTGGCATCAGGGAAGGTGA
The DNA here is from genome assembly GCA_023411395.1 of Bacillota bacterium. GTDB lineage: Bacteria > Bacillota > Clostridia > Christensenellales > Aristaeellaceae > JAEWAH01. Next base: position 43,720 of record JAEYOV010000028.1, on the reverse strand, counting down.
TCACATCGCCCAGGCTGATTTTTTCATAATCAGAGACATCTGCAAACGTCAGCGGCAGAATGCCGTTGTTGATGAGATTGTCCTTGTGGATGCGTGCGAAGGAGGCCGCGATGATGCCCTTCACCTGCAAATACAGGGGGACAAGCGCGGCGTGCTCCCGGCTGGAGCCCTGGCCGTAATTTTGTCCCGCCACCAAAAAGCCGCCGCCTGCCGCCTTGGCACGCTTGGGAAAATCGGGGTCAACGGGCGTTAAGCAATAATCCGCCAGGTAGGGGATATTGCTGCGGTAAGGCAGCAGCTTGGCGTTGGAAGGCATGATGTGGTCGGTGGTGATATTGTCTTCCATTTTGATAAGCGCCGGGCCGGACAGGTTTTCCGCAAGCGGTTTGTTTACGGGGAAGGGATGGATATTGGGGCCGCGCACCACTTCCACTGTATCCTCCTGTCCTGCTTCCACCGGGGGCAGGATGAGGTTGTCATTGATCAGGAATGATTCCGGCATGGAAATATCCAGATTTACGTGAAGCTCCCTGGGGTCGGTGAGCACGCCGTTTATGGCGGTGGCTGCAGCCACCTCGCAGCTTGTTAGGTATACCTGGGCGCTTTTTGTTCCGGAGCGGGCATAGAAGTTGCGGTTGTTGGTGCGTACGCTGACGGCGTCGGTGGCGGGGCTTTGACCCATGCCGATGCAGGGGCCGCAGGCGCACTCCAGGATGCGGGCGCCGGCACGAATCAAATCGGCCAGCGCGCCGTTTTCGGCCAGCATGGAAAACACCTGCTTGCTGCCGGGGGAAATTACCAGGGATACGGAAGGGTGCACCGTGTTTCCCTTTAAGATGGCGGCCACACGCATCATATCCAGGTAACTGGAGTTGGTGCAGGAACCGATGCATACCTGATCCACATGAATGGGGCCGATTTCCCGGACAGTTGCCACGTTGTCGGGCATGTGTGGCCGGGCCGCCAAAGGCTCCAAAGCGCTTAAGTCGATGGTAAGCATATCATCATAAACCGCACCCTCATCAGCGGAAAGGGGGACGAAATCCCCTTCCCGGCCCTGGGCGCGCAAAAATGCGCGTGTGATTTCATCGCTGGGGAAGATGGATGTGGTTGCGCCAAGCTCTGCCCCCATGTTGGCGATGGTGGACCGCTCCGGCACGGAGAGCGACAAAACGCCTTCTCCCGTATACTCCAGCACCTTGCCTACGCCGCCCTTTACCGTAAGATGGCGCAGCACTTCCAGGATGATGTCCTTGGCGGCGACATATGGCGGAAGCTTGCCAGTTAGCTGTACGCCCAATACCTTGGGGCAACTGACGTAGTAAGCGCCGCCGCCCATGGCCACCGCCACATCTAGCCCGCCGGCCCCTATGGCGATCATGCCCAGCCCGCCGCAGGTGGGGGTGTGGCTGTCACTGCCCAACAGCGTCTGGCCGGGGATGCCAAAGCGCTCCAGGTGTACCTGGTGGCAGATGCCGTTGCCCGGCTTGGAGCAATAAATGCCGTGCTTTTGTGTTACGGTTTGAATGTATTTGTGGTCGTCGGCGTTTTCAAAGCCTGTCTGCAGCGTGTTGTGGTCGATATACGCCACGGATTTCCTGGTGCGAACGCGCTTCACGCCCATGGCCTCAAACTGCAGGTACGCCATGGTACCCGTGGAATCCTGGGTCAGCGTCTGGTCGATTTTGATGGCGATCTCCCGGCCGGGGATAAGGTCTCCGGACACAAGATGGGCCGCGAGTATTTTTTGCGTCAGGTTCATAATGCCCTCCATTGCGCATGTGATCCTGCTTTTTGGATACAGGGATAATGGTTGCAGTATACGGAAGGCGCTTCCCTCTGTCAAGGCGGCGAAGGGAAAAATGCACGAAAGAAACAAGGTTCGCATGGCAGAAAAAGGTATATTCTGTTGCGAAAAGGCGGGCCTCCCTGTATACTGTACAGGCGATTCCTCTTCCGGGCAAGCGCCGCCGGCCGTCCGGGAGAAAGAAAAGTTTTAATGCAAGGAAGTTATAAGACATGCTCAAGAAGCCTGCCCCAAGGGATTTGTTCGGATACATTGTGGGGATTATCTTTGTGGCGTTCGGTATGGCGCTGTATGTAAAAAGCGCCATGGGGACAGCGGTGGCCTCCTCCCTGGCGTATGTGGTCAGCCGGAAATGGCTGTTTTTCAGTTTTGGTGTGTGGACCTACATCGTTCAGGGTCTGGTGATGGTGTCGCTGATCGTCATCGTACGCCGGGTCAAGGTGGATTATCTGGCTTCTTTCCTGTCCTCTGTGGCGGCGGGATATCTGATTGATTTTTTCTCCTTCTGCCTTAAGGGGCTGCCTGCCGATACGCTGCTTTTGCGGGCGCTGTATTACCTGGCGGGATACGTGATCGTATGCTGCGGCGTGGGGGCGATGATGCTGACGCGGCTGCCCATACCGCCCTTTGATCTTTTCCTCCGGGAAGTAAGCCATTACAAGAACTTAAGCATACGCAAGGTCAAGCTGAGCTTTGACATTGTGGTATTGACGGTGGGGGTGGGCCTTTCCTTTGTGCTGTACGGCAGCCTGGAGGGCGTCGGGCTGGGCACCTTTATCTCCGCCGTTACCAACGGACCCACCATTCAATGGACGCGCAAGCATCTGGCGCGCATGCTGGACAATATTCCCGCCATGCGGATACCGTAATGGCCGCCGCTAAAAGGCTTCCGGCAGCGGATAGTCCTTGAGATATTCCTCCATCAGCCCGCATTCGTCGATGAGCTTGAACAGCGTATAACGGGTGCGGTAATCCTTGGCGCAGTGCATGGATACGTTCAGAAGCGGCGTATCAATGATCATTTCCGCGGGCGTCATGGGTGCGCCCAGTTCCCGCATGGCATTTTGGATACGCTCAAAGGAGGGCAGCTCCCAAATGACATCCCGCAATTGCGCAAAGTTCGCCTGTGCCGTCTGGATGCGCCGCAATTGCTCCTCCCAAGATAAAAAGTCACCGGGATTGTCCTTGATGATGGCGTTTGCGGCCTCCTGCCCATAGGCGAAGCGGAGCCATTTTTCCCGCTCTTCCCGGCTGATGCGCCGGGCTTCTATTTTTTGAAGGTCCAGGCGGCTTAAATCCTCCTTGGCAAAGCGCAGGAACAAAGGCCAGCAAAGCAGCGTGGCCACGCCGACGGAAGCGCCGTGGGCAGGCGGGAGGTTTCCCCTTTGCAGCTGCATCATTTCCCAGTAATGGGCGATATTATGCTCCACGGAGGCCACAGCCCTGGTATGGCCCACGATCATGATGGTGACGCCGGAAAGCAGCAGCGCCTCGATGAGGATGCGGATGCCCTTTTCCGTCCTTTTCAGGATCTCACCCACGTTTTCCATCAGCTTGTTCACCGCGTCCAGCACGATCTGCCCGCATACCGGGCAGTAGGGCTCGCCGTTTATGATGCTGCCGATCATCCAATCCGCCCTTGCGATATACTTGCCCAGCACATCCCCCACGCCGGATTGCACCATGGACAGGGGCGCGGTGCGCAGGATGTCAAGGTCACAGACAATGATCTCCGGGCATACGCCGGCCCGGTGGATTTTGACGCCGCGCAGTAAAAGCGGCGCCACCACGGAGGTGTACCCGTCCATGGAGGGGGCGGTGCCTACGCTCACAAAAGGCAGCCCGGTACGCGTGGCGCCTATGCGGGTGGTATCGGTGATGGAACCGGAGCCGACGCTTACCAGAAACTGCGTTTCCGGCTGGATGGACAAAAGCACCTCGCCGCAGGCCCGTTCATCCGGGTCCATGGCATGCTCCCGGCGGATGACGCAGGGGATCACCGAAAATCCGGCCTGATTCAGGGTTTGCTCCACCCTGCGCCCGGCGATCTCATATGTGTTGTTGTCGGCCACCAGCACGCAGCTTGTGCCCAGATTCCGCGCCCGGATATAATCCGGCAAGTTTGATATAAGGTTTGTACCCACATAAATGTCCTGGGCGGGCTTTTGATGGCTGCAGGAACAATCGCAATGAAGGCCCGACAGGCGCAGCTTTTGGTTCGCGTCATAGCCGATGGCCACAGGCATGACAATCCTCTCCTTCTGCTGCCGGGGGCTTCTGAAATGAAGTAGAAGAGAATCCCGCACGGCAAAAACGCTGTTATTCCATTCGCTCAATGCGCCCTGTTTTCCTCCCAGCCCGGCACATTGCCGGAGCCGGGATGATGTACAAAAACCAATGCTGCCCGAAAAAGATACCGCTGCAGATATCGAAAATATTGTTGAATAATGTGGTATTTTGTTTCTTTTCCGGTTGACATATGGATGAATTGGATTATAATGTATTTGAATTGGATGGATAGGTCACCTAAATATCTCATAAAGGGCAGAAAGGGAGGGTATTCTTTTGGGTGTAGCAGCATTGGTTCTGGGTATCATTTCCTTGTTGTTTGGTCTTTTTGGCGCTGGTTTCCAATGGGTAGGTGCAATCGTAGGCTTGATCGGTATCATTCTGGGTGCGGCTGGGCGCAAGGTTCCCGAAAAGGCCGGTATTGCGACGGCCGGTTTGGTCTGCTCGATTATTGGCTTCATCTTGAGCATTATCCTGTACGTGGCATGCGCGGCATGCGTTGCCGGCGTTATGTCCTCCATCCGGTAAGCCTGCGGACTTGGGACACAGCAACAGAATGGTTTGCCCATAGCGGTGAACCATTCTGTTTATTCAAAGAAAATGGACCGCATGAAAGGAGGGAAGGCAGCGATGATGCCGTTTGTGAATCTGTTCGGAAGAATGATTCCCTCCTACGGCCTTTCGATGGCGGCGGGCATGGTGCTTGCCTGCCTCCTGGCTGTTGTACGCTTGACAAGGGCAAAGCTCGCCTGGGAGCCGTTTGCCATCATCGCCGCCTGCACGGTAGGCTTGGGGCTCTTCGGGGCCGGTGTGATGTACATGCTTGTCACCTATCCTGTGCAGGAGATCATCCGCCTTATGCGTGAAGGCCAATTCGGGCTTTTGATGGGCGGCGCGGTGTTTTACGGCGGGCTGATAGGCGGCGGCGCCGGCTCATATCTGGGAAGCAGGATTGCCAGGGTATCGCTGTGGACGTATGAACCGGCCATTGTGCCCGCGCTGCCGTTGGCCCATGCCTTTGGACGGCTGGGCTGCTTTTGCGCAGGCTGCTGTTATGGGATACCTGCTCCGCCGCCTTTGGGCATTGCTTTTTTGCATCCGTTATCGGACGCGCCGGCGGGGCAGCCCCTGCTGCCGGTGCAATTGCTGGAGGCCGGGGCGAATATTGCGGTGTGCGTTCTTCTTCTTTTGTTCTTTCAAAAAAAGCGCCGTCCTGCGGCGGGCCTTTTGCTGTATTTGATGATGTATTCCCTTTTGCGGTTTTTACTGGAGTATCTGCGGTATGACGCCATCCGGGGCCATCTATTGGATTTGTCCACTTCGCAATGGGTGAGCCTTTTGATGTTTTCCGGCGCGGCTGTTCTTTGCATTTGCCGGGCACGGGCCGGGAAAACGATGGAAAGCGGGAAATCGGCTCCCTCCGCATGAAACAGGAACAAAAAGGCGCCCGCGCATGGAAACACATAATCATAAAGACAGAATAGTATGAAGCGGAGAGGGTCTCCAAATCTAAGTAAGGTGATGTCTTTATGATCGTAGATAAATGCAACGGGTACTACCCCGCTATGGGATATGACACCAACGGCTATGCCGATAACAGTACCGATCTGGTGGCGCAGAACGATTCGTACGGTAAGTGGCAGAAGCCCGTGTGCGACAGGCAGGTCGCCCTCAATGCTTCCACCGGCGGCGCCGGCCCCCTGCCCCTCATCACGACGCTGCTGTCCAGCCCCATCAATGTGGTGTCCACCTCGATTGACACCACCGGAATGGGCAATACAAACACCCTGCTGACATTCACCAGCAACATTAGCCTGCCCCTGGGGATCTCCGTTACGCTGAACTTCCAGATCCAGCGTGTGTACAATAATGGTGCTCCGTTGAATGTCGGCTCCACCTACACGTTCGCCACAACAGTCGTCGTATTGGAGTCGGAAGCCTTCAGCTTCCAGTTCATGGATGCGAATGTGCCGGAAGGCTATTACACCTACTCGGTGAACCTGTCTACGAACTCCATCGTGGATATTACGCCGGGCGCCACGATCAACAATGCCGTTCTCAGCGTGCTCGCAGTTGCCACCTGATGAACAAGGGGCGGATGAAAAGAACATTCCACAAACCGGGACGGCCGCCGCGCGGCTGTCCCGGAATTTATGTGTGAAGGCCGCTGTTTTAGCCGTCGTACGCCTTCTTCAGCGCATCGATGTCCAGCTTTTTCATTTGCAGCAAGGCCTCCATCACCCGCTCCGTTTTTTCGGGATCGGGGCCGTTCATCAACTCGTTGATCGCAATGGGATTGACCTGCCAGGATACGCCGAACTTGTCTTTGAGCCAGCCGCACTGTTGCGCGTCTGGGTCGCCGCCTTCGGTGAGCTTATCCCAGTAATAGTCGGCTTCCTCCTGGGTGTCGCAGTTGATGATGAAGGAAATGGCTTCGCTGAACGTGAACACGGGCCCGCCGTTGAGAGCCAGAAAATCCTGCCCGTCAAGCGTGAATTCCACCGTCATCACCGTACCCTCCTCCATGCCGTGTATATCGTGGCCCGCCTTGCCGTAACGGGTGATCCTGCCCACGCCGGAGTTTGGGAATATGGAAGTATAGAAACGCGCCGCATCCTCCGCCTGGGCGGCAAACCACAGGTTGGGAACGATTTTTGCTATCCTGCCTGCCATGGTTAAGCCTCCTGTCTGCGCCTGATGCCAGGCCATGCATTGCCAATGGATTCGCTTTTTGGAAATGTACTATATGTATTATACCAGGAAAGGAGGAGGTTCAAACATAGCCGGAGAACAAGGGAAGCCCTCCTGGCCGTTGGCTTCAGGAGGGCTTTGCCGCTCATGGCATGTGCCGGTTGATCCGTACAGCCGGCTGCTCAGTCGTTGGGCTGTTGGGCATAGCTGCCGCCGCAGATGGGGCACGCATTGCCATTCCGCTGCATTGCGCCTCTGCGGCCCCGGTTGGACATCCCCCGGTTCATCATGGTGCCACGGCCGGAGCCGTTGCGCTGCGTGACACGAAGGCAGGCATTGAGATGGTTCTGGGATGCGCCTTTGAGCGCGGTAAAAACGGTCCGCAGGCTCTCGGGCAGATCTTCCTGGGCCAGGAAGGAATCATACAGATCGATGCTTTGCGTTTCCAGCTTTGCGGCGGCTTCATAGGCTTCCTCCCACGTGGCGGGGGCCTTGGCTGCGGCCGTGTTCTCCGGCACCGCAAACCCATAAGCCTCAAGGAGCGCCGTCAGTGTGGCCACATGGCAGCTTCCCGCCCTGAAGGGGCCGTTCATACGGGTCTTCGCCTGGAAGGCGTCGGCCATGGCTGTGTATTGTGCTTGGACCGCGTATTCGTTTTGAAGGGCCAGGGTGAGCATTTCCTCAACGGTATAGGTTTTGCCGGCTGCGGCCGTGTCTTCGGCCAGGGTCAGGGCGGGGATTGTCAGGGCCAGGATCAGGGCCAGCGCGGTGACCAGCATCTTTGTGGTCTTCATGAAGGATCACCTCTTTCTTTTTGTGCAGCATCCCTTGCTGTGGCTTTATGTTATCTTGCGATTGTGGCAAAAGTTTGTTTTTTCAAAAGAGATTCCGTGGCATCGCAAAAAAGGGGATCAAATGCAAAAGACATACTTTTGCCACAGGGGGGTGGTATGCTGTGCTATAATGAAAGCAAAAGGAGGGGGCATATGGCGAATATTCTGATTGCGGACGATCACCGGCAAATCGCTTCCATATTGGAGGAATACGTAAAAAAGGAAGGCCATACCCCCCATACCGCGGCGGATGGCCGGGAGGCGCTGGATTTGTTTTACAGCGTCAAGCCGGATGTAGTGCTGCTGGACGTGATGATGCCGAAGCTGGACGGATTCGCGGTCTGCCGCGAAATACGCAAAACCTCCACCGTGCCCGTCATCATGGTGACGGCCAGGGGCGAGGATTTTGAGAAGATCATGGGCCTGGATATCGGTGCGGACGATTATGTTGTCAAACCGTTTTCGCCGGGAGAGGTGATGGCCCGCATCCGCGCCGTGCTGCGCAGGATGGACAAGGGGCAGGAAGCGCCCAAGCAAGCGCTTTCCGTGGGAAACCTTCAAATCCGGCTGGAGGATTACACCGCGCAGGTGGAGGGACAGGCGGTGCCGCTCACGAAAAAGGAGCTGGAGATATTGTGGACGCTGGCAACCCACAAGGGCAAGGTTTTTTCCCGGGACAACCTGCTGGAAAGCTTGTGGGGCTACGATTATTTCGGCGACAGCCGCACGGTGGATTCCCATATCAAACGCCTCCGGGCCAAGCTGGAGGCATTTCAGCCCAAAGGCTGGGAGATACGCACCATCTGGGGCGTAGGGTACAAGTTCGAGGTGACGGCTTATGAAAAATAGGATTGCGCTCAAGCTCATGGCTTACTTTGCGGCGGCGCTACTTACATTCGCGCTGCTCATCGGCGCGCTGTTCCAAACGCTGTTCACCCGCCATACGCTTGCTGTTCAAAGGGAAGGACTGAGGCAGCGGGCCGTGAACATGGCCAGAACGCTGACCACGTATCTTGAGAGCCCGGCTTTGGGGAACATGATGGGCGGACAGGGCAGGTACGGCATGTATCTGCGCATGCTGGGCGACATTGCCATGACGGACGTATGGATCGTGGATGAAGACCTGCAGCTTTTGACCGCACGGCCCCGGCAATCGCGTCCGCCCGCTTACAGCGACCTGCCGGAGGATGCGGAAACGCTGGTGAAAGCGGTGTTTGATGGAGAAATCCCCTTCAGCGAGGGGTTTTCAAGCTTGCTGGGGACGCCTACCCTGACCGTCGGCGCACCCATCTACACGGGGGAGCGGGTGGTGGGCGCGCTGCTCATGCACGACGCCGTGTCGGGAATGCGGGAAGCTTCGGCACAAGGAATGAATATCCTGCTGTACAGCGCGGGAGCCGCGCTGCTTTTGTCGGTGGTGCCGGCGCTTTTGCTGTCCATGGCGTTTGCCAAGCCGCTGAACCGCATGAAAAAGACAGCCTTGCATCTGGCGCAGGGGGATTACAACGCCAGTACGGGTGTCACGCAAAGGGACGAGATCGGCAAGCTGGCCCAGGCCATCGATATATTGAGCGGCAAGCTTCGCGAAGCGAAGAAGGAAAGGGACCAGCAGGAGCAATTGCGAAGGGATTTTCTGGCCAACGTCTCCCATGAGCTGCGCACGCCTGTCGCCGTGCTGCGGGGGTCCCTGGAGGCGCTCAATGACGGTGTGGTGAGCGAGCCCGGCCAGGTGGAAAGCTATCATCTTCAAATGCTGAAGGAAACACAGGGCCTGCACCGCCTGGTGAATGACCTGATGGACCTGAGCCGCCTGCAAAGTGCCGACTTCCCCATGGAACACACGGCGCTCAGCATGAATGAGGTGCTGGAGGACGCGCTGCGCAGCGCCGGACAGATGGCACGGGAAAAGGGAATTAGCCTTCTGAAGGAACTGCCGCCAGAGCCTGTGACCTATACGGGTGATTACGGACGGCTGAAGCAGATGTTCCTGATCGTGCTGGACAACGCCGTAAAATTTTCGCCTTCCGCCAGCGCGGTGCATGTGTTGCTTCAAACCCATGGGGCAGTGATCCGGGACGAAGGCCCCGGCATTGATCCCGATGAACTGCCTTATATTTTCGACCGCTTCCGCAAGGCAAGGACGGAGGAAAACCGTCAGGGTTCCGGCCTGGGCCTTGCGATTGCCAAACAAATCGCCAACCGCCACGCCATGCGGATATCCGTGGAAAGCGGGCCGGGGAAAGGGACAACGTTTACATTCTCGTGGGAGTGAACACCGGAATTCCTCTATGCTCATGTCTTTGAGTTGGAAATGTTGACAAGGATTCATCCTATTCAGTATAATGAGATAAATTCTGACACATCCGTTGATTTAATGGCTGGAGGCTTCCGGTGAATAAATTCCAATGCAGCGGAAAAGTGTATGCTACGATTCATTTGCTTGTCATACTCGTTCTTGCCGTTCTGGATATGGATGCCCGCCTTGAAAACGAAACGCTTCTTGTGCTACTCAATACGCTGTTTATAGGCGCCGTTCCTTTGACCGTCGCGGCGGTTGCCGGTTACACCTATGTGCAAAAGTATAACGCCGGCATCCTCCTGATGAGCTGCGGCATGCTTGCCATCGGGCTGGGCTCCGTTACGGGGGGCCTTTTGTGGGTTTACCCCGTACCGGAAAACGTTCCGGTTACGGTATATAATTCCTGCGCATTGTACGGGGCGGTTTTCCATTTGGCCGCCTCCATAAAGGAACGCGCCCCGAAGCCGGAAAAGGCCAATGTCAGGAAGATGAAACTGGTCATGGCCTTTCTTGGTACATGCCTGTTTGTAATCGCCGTATGGATGGTCTCGCTTTTTGGATGGCTGCCGCCCTTCATAGACGAAAACGGGTCCACAAGGATCCGGGACATTGTACTCTGGCTGTCGGTGGCCTTTTATTTTGGCGCTTTCATTGAAATGAGCAGGCAAGGCAAAAGAGGGAAGCCGGTCTATATTCGCTGGTATTCCATGTCCCTCCTGATGATATCCGCCGGTCTGTTTGGTGTTTGGCTGGCAAGGGGAACAGGAACGCTGCTTGGCTGGGCGGGAAGGGCCGCCCAATATACAGGCGTTGTATTTGCGCTTTTTTCCATGGTCAGCGTAATTTTAAAGGCAAAAAGGCAGGGGGATCCCCTGGCGGAGATCATGGCTGAGTTTTTTGCCGCCGATCAGGACAATTACAAAAACCTGGCGGAGCTTTCAGCCGGCGCGGTGATTGCGGTAGATGAGGACTTCCATATCTTTTTTGCCAACACCGGCGCGGCGCCGATGTTCCGGTTTGGGAAAAATGAAATACTCCACGCGTCATTTCTTTCCCTGCTGCCGGAGCCATACAAAAGCCGTGTCCGCCAGGATTTTCTTTTTGCCATTGATCTGGGAAGGGGAGGGCTTCAAAATCCGGTGGAGATGGAAGCGAGCGACCGGGAAGGGAGGCGCTTCCCCGTTGAAATCTCCGCGTCCTACCGGACCATTTCTTCCGGGCATGTCTGCACCTACGTCATAAAAGATATAACGGAGCGAAAGCAGGCGGAGGAAAAAATCAGGCGTCAAAACGAAGCCTTGAGGGCGATCAACAAAATATATGAATACGCCATCAATTGCGATACGGTGGATGGTTTGGCACAGGCCTGCCTTCAGGTGGCGCAGGCGGCCAGCGGCAGTTGCTGCGGCTTTATCGCCGAGGTGGACGGGAAGGGCCTGATGCATATGCTTGCCGCGAATCATCACCGGGATGGGCACGGCAGTTTTATGCATGAGCCTAACGGTGCGATGCAGCATATACCAAGGCAACTGCAGGAAGTGTTCCGGATCATTCTTGATAGGGGCGAACCGCTGCTTACAAAGCTTCAGATGGGGCCGCCGGAGGGTGCCTTGACACATGGCGATGTACCGGCCATCACATTCCTGGGCGTGCCGATAAGGCGCAATGGCAAAACGGAAGGCATGCTGGGGGTGGGTAACCGGAACGGCGGCTACACGGAGGAAGACAAGTATGTTCTGACGGAATTGACGCCGACGATTTTTGAGGCGCTGCAAAACAAGCGTTCCGAGGAAAAATTGCAGGACAGTGAAGAGCGGTTTGGCGCTTTCATGAATGCCGGCCCGTTTATCGCCCAGATTCAGGATGAAGAAGGCTGCTTTGTATTTGCCAACAGAAAATGGGAGACGGAGAGCGGAAGACTGCTCGGCGACGCCATCGGCAGAACGAACACCGATCTTTTGCCGGAGGACATTGCGCGTAAAGTCATGGAAAACCATGAGGCTGTTAAGAAAACAGGCAAGGCGATTCATGACACGCTCTGGATTGGCAAGGCCGGCGGGATAAAGTGCTGCTTTGAGAGCATCTGGTTCCCGTTTGCAAGCAAATCCGGGCAGACTTTCGTGGGGAGCATCACCATCGATATTACGGATCAAAAGCTGGCGGAAGAAGCCTTGCGGCATAATGAATCGCTGCTTCAGGCAATCCTGGAGGGCACGGACGATCCTGTTTTCCTCAAGGATACCGGAAGCAGAATTCTCATGGGGAACAGGGCGCTGAGCCTGGTCATGGGCATGCCCATCAGCCAGATCATTGGCAAAACGGACACGGAAATTTATGGCGACCATGAAAAAGCCATGCAATTGGTACAGAACGACAGGCAGGTGCTTACATCCCTTGCCCATCAATCCATAGAGGAGATTATTCCGGCATCCGAAGGAGAGCGCACGTATCTGACCGCAAAGACGCCATGGTTTGACGAAAAGGGGAACGTGCTTGGCATTATCGGTATCGCGCAGGATATTACGGACCGCAAGGCCATGGAAATGGAGCTCAAGCGAAAAACCCGGGAACTGGAAGAAAAAAACAGGCTGATCACCGATTTTTTCATCAATATCTCCCACGAGTTCAAAACGCCGCTGTCCATCATCGTGCTTCTTGCCGACTTGCTGGGACAGCTAAGCGGGAATATGGACAGCCAAAGCGAAGACTTTGCCCGCTTTGTGAAAATGCTGCGGGTAAACGCCTACCGGCTAAGACGGCTGGTGGCCAACCTGTTGGATATTACAAAGCTGGACGCCGGCTTCATGGAGCCGCAGTGGGAGCATGTGGATGTGGTGGCCCTGCTGGAAAGCGTTGTGGCCTCCACAGGCGTCTATGCCAGGCAAAAGGGGCTGACGCTGTCTTTTTCCAGCACTGTGAAGCAACTGCGCATGTCTGCGGACAGCCTGATGCTGGAAAGGATTCTGATGAACCTTTTATCCAACGCCATGAAGCATACTTTGGCGGGCGGCGCCATAAGCGTGGATTTTCGGGCATTTGAAGACAAGGTGACCATCACGGTGACCGATAATGGCGAGGGAATCCCCGAGGAAAAAAAGAGCGTCATCTTCGACCGCTTCCGGCAGGTGAACACTTCTCTGGCCCGCACAAGCGAGGGCTGCGGCATAGGCCTTTCCATCAGCAAGGCTTTGGCGGAGCTGCTTCAAGGGAGCATCGCGTTTCAAAGCGAGCTTGGCATGGGGAGCGCGTTTACCGTGACGCTGCCCGTGCTCCATTTATCGGATGCCGGGTATGCTGCCGACTTCAGCGGCATGGGTCTGGACAGCCGCATCCAGATGGAGCTATCCGATATCGACTTTGGTTAACCCATGATCCCGGCGTGCCCTGTGGGCCGCGCGGATATTCTCGATCATGGTTGAGGCGTCCACGGGTTTTATCAGAAAATAATCGGCGCCCATCTCCAGGGCACGCTTGATCATCCTGTTGCTGCCCATGGCCGATAAAACAATGACGGCAGGCTTTTCGCCCTCCATCTGCTGGAGGGAAGCAAGCACCTGCAAGCCGTCCATGTCGGGCATGATAATATCCAGCAGTACAACATCGATTTTCGTCTGCCGGATCATGGCAAGGGCTTCGTGTCCATTACCAGCAACCCCTGCCGGAACAATGTCGGCATATTGCGCAAATAAACGGTTGATAATGGCGGTAAGATCCTTGTTGTCGTCGACTACCAGCACTTTGATCAGGTCAGTCATGATAATACTCACTTGCTTTCGTATATAATAACGATAACTAAAGGCATCATACCATTTTTGTTCCAGATAAGGCAATAGATAAAAGCGGATGAAAAAATACATTTAAGCTATGTCCTCTCTTATCGTATGGTATAATCATATTGACACTGCCGGTGTCGAATATGCTGAAATTTGCCGGAGGTTTTATGTGCAGCAGTTCATGGTATGATGCATTTTATGAGGCGGTGGAGAAAAGCAAGGCGTATGCCGCGTATTGCGTTAAGGCATTCGGGTATGATTTTTCCCAGCAGGGGTTCAGTGATCTAAGGCAAATCGGTTTTATGCTGGACAAGGTCCATTTGCGGCCGGGGCAGAAGGTGCTGGATATAGGCTGTGGCAACGGAAAAATGGTGGAATACATCGCCGATGTCTGCGGCGTTTCGGGTGATGGTTTTGATATATCCGCCGTTGCCATTGAGGCTGCCCGCCGAAGGACGGCGGGGAAGGAAGACAAGCTGACTTTTCACGCAGGAAGCATCAATGAAATGCAGTATGGGGAGGAAAGTTTTGACGCTGTGCTTTCCGTCGATACGCTTTATTTTGCTGATGACATGAATGGGATCATACGGGAAATCCTGCACTGGCTCAGGCCTGGCGGGTATTTCGCTGCCTTTTTCAGTGAGTTCCGTTTTACCAAGGATGATCCATTGGAAAAATTAACACCGGATGGCACCGGGTTGGCCAGAGCTTTGAAGGAGGAACAAATCCCCTATGACGTATATAGTTTCACGGAAGGCCATTATGGGGTCATGCAGCGCAAAAGGAAAGTGCTCTCGGGCATGAGACATGCGTTTGAGGCTGAGGGGACGGAAATGTTGTATGACAATGCATTTGTCGAGTCGATTGATAAATATATGCGTTTTGAGGAGTTTCAAGGATTCAGCGCAAGATTTCTATATGTGGTGAAGAAAGCATAACCAAGTTATCATCAATAGTTTTTGCCAGGTATTTCGACTGCGCATCATTTTACTCTATTGAGGTTTTTCAAAGAGGGGTGCGGGGAGAAGGATTTTCAAAAAGCCCTCTCCCCGCCTATTTTTCCATCCCGCCGCCCCTGCCCACATCGCCTGGGCCAGCAGCGGTACGCCGTGCCTGATCTCCTCCGGGGACAGGTGGCCGTAGCCCAGCAGCAGCTTGTCCAAATGGCTGCCTTTTTGAATGCAATGGCGTTCCACCGGCGTGACGTAAATGCCATATTCCAGGCATGCTTTGTGGAATGCGCCGTCAAAACGCATGCCCGGGAATTGGACCGCCAGGTGCAGCCCCGCCGCGTCGCCCCAGGGAAGCCACCCGCCCCCGAAGGCGCTTTTCAACGCTTCCAGCAGCGCCTGCCGCCGCTGGCGGTAGATTTTGCGCATTTTTTGTATATGCCTGTCCAGCTTGCGGGTATGCAAAAGCATGGCCAGCGCCGCCTGCTCAAAGGGCGGGCTTTGCACATCCGTATGGGTGCGCAGGATCCGCCAGCGCCTTTGAAGATCCCGGGGCAGCAGGACAAAACCGATCCGAAGCGCCGGGAAAAGCGTCTTGCTGAAGGTACCCACATAGATCACCCGCTGGGGATCCAGATCATACAGCGGGGCGACCGGTTCACCGCCATACCGGAATTCACTGTCATAGTCGTCCTCGATCACATAGATGCCCTTCTCCCGCGCATAGCGGATGAGCGCGGCCCGGCGGGCGGCGGGCAGGATGCCACCCAGCGGAAACTGGTGGGAAGGCGTGACGTATACGGCAAAGGCATTGCCATCCTTGGGCAGGAGGTCTGTTTTTATGCCTTGTTCGTCCACAGGCACAGGCGTGACCGGGCAGCCCATGCTTAAAAATGTGCGAAGCATGCCCGTATGGCACGGGTCCTCCGCCAGAAGGCCGTGGCCGCTTTCATACAGCAAACCGGCGGCCAGGTGCAATGCGTGGGTTGCCCCCGCGGTGATGAAAACATCGTCCGGGTGCACGGCAAGGCCGCGGCCCCGAAAGAGCCAATCCGCGATTTCCGCCCGCAGCTCATCATAGCCCTGGGGCCCGGTGTATCCGTAGCGGTCAAGAGGCGTTTCTTCCAGGGCGCGGCGCAGCATCTGCTGCCACAGAAATTTGGGAAAGAGGGTCAAGGCGGGGCTGCCGGTGCGAAAGTCGGCGGCAAAGGCGGGCGGCGGCGCGTCTTCCCTGGGCCGTACATTCGGAAGCTTTTCCAAACAGAGGTTGCCGGCTACCACGGTGGGCGCGCCTTGGCGGCTTAGGATGAAGCCCTCCGCAAGCAGCATCTGATACGCTTCGCATACGGTGCTGCGGGATAGATTCAAAGCCTGCGCCAGCTCCCGCGTGGAGGGAAGCGCCTCGCCCGCCTTCAGGCGCCCGCCGGTGATTTGCCCCTTCAGCGCCTCGTACAATTGGCGCCTGACGGGTAGCTCCGCCTGTCTGTTCAGTTCGATACCAAGCATACTGCCTCCAACTGGACTGCAATAAAATGCATTCCACTGGCACTTTACCATACCAGTTTGATGACTATAATCATACCATGGCTTGACTGCAAAAGAAAGCCTCCTGGGAGGGACGCGAAGTGGCACATGGTATGAAGGGACCGGTGTATCTGTTCTTTGCCTTTACGCTGGCGGGTACCAGCGTGGTTGCCGCCCGGTTTGTTGCAGGTTTGCTTGGTATTTTTACGATCACAGCCGTGAGCCTTGCTATCGCGCTATTGTTTTTGGTGCCCGCCTATTTCAAAAAGATCGTCCGCACATTGGCCGGCCTGCCCCTGAAGGGGTATCTTTTTCTGGCCGTGCAGGCGCTGTGCGGTATTTTTTTGTTCCGCATGTTCCTGCTTGGCGGGTTGGCCTATACCAGCTCCGGGGAGGCGGGCATTTTGACCAGCGCCACGCCGGCCATCACGGCAGTGCTGGCCATGATCTTTTTGAAGGAACGGGCCGGCTGGAAGAAGGTGGCAGGCATCATCATGACCGTGACGGGCGTACTGCTGATCCAGGGGTTGCTGGCGCCGGAAGGCGCGCTTTCCATGAGCCATTTCTTAGGCAATATGCTGGTGATCTGTGCCGCCGCGTGCGAGTCGCTGTTCAACATTTTTTCCAGGGCGTTTGTCCTGAAAGGCGCGTCCGGCGGCAGGCCCATGGCGGAGCCGCCTGTTCAAACGGCCATTGTATCCGCCATGGCGCTTGTGCTCTGCTTTATCCCGGCCTTGCTGGAGCACCCCGTGCAAAGGCTTGGCGCCATCGGCGTCACCGAATGGCTGGCGCTTTTGTGGTATGGGCTGTTTGTGACGGCGCTGGCCTTCATCTGCTGGTATGAGGGTATTTCAAGGTGCGGCGCGCTGACTGCCGCCGCGTTTTCCGGCATGATGCCCTTCACTTCCGCGCTGCTATCGGTGCTCATCCTGGGCGAGAGGCTGGGATGGCGGCAGCTAGCGGGCGGGCTGCTGGTTGCCGGGGGCATGGTCGTATTGGGCGGCAGCGCGGTCCGGAAAAAAGAAAAGCAGCTTACCGCCTGAAATGGAGGATTCTGTTTTGTGGCAAAAGGATTCGATTGCCTTCCATCGAATAGGGAATGATTGTATGAAAGCCTGTGGCTGCGGCAAGGATTCTTGGATGGGAGGCGGACCCCGGTGGAGGATACGGTTCAGGAGAAAAAGAACGGCGCCGGCGCCTGCGATGCCATTGAGGTCATCGAATATGACGCGGAGCATTGCAAGGCCTATCAAATGGGCAGCTCCCACAGGGAGAAGCTTGCGGCGTTGGCAGACATACCCCCAAAACGCGTGCGCTGGATCAATGTGGACGGGCATCATACGGAGGAGACGCTGGAGGCATTGTGCGGCGCCTTTCACATCCACCCGCTGGTGATTCACAACATCACCAACAAGGAGCAGCGCGCGAAAATTGAGGTGTATCCCAATTTTCTGTATATCGTGGCAAAGATGATCTATTTCTCCGGTGAGGAGATGGTGGTGGAGCATGTCAGTTTCCTGCTTGGTTCAAACTATGTGATCACCATCGGCGAGATCAAGGGGGATGTGTTCGATACCATCCGCGGCTGGATAGACAGCAAAGGCGCGCGTGTGCGCAATTCCGGGGCCGATTATTTGATTTATCTTCTTTTGGACGCCATTGTGGATGGGTATTTCGACGTGCTGGAGGTACTGAACGAGAAGATCGATACGCTGGAGGAGGCGGTGGTTGCCGATACCTCCCAGGAGCATTTGCATGCGATCCGGGAGATCAAAAAAATGCTGCTTCGGCTGAACCGGTATATCTGGCCCCTGCGTGATGTGGCCTCGCTGATGGGCAAGGAATCCACCCCCTTGATCGCCCCGTCGACGGAGCCGTATTTGCGGGATGTGTACAACCACATCGTACAGGCCATTGATTCCACGGAAACCAGCCGGGAGCTTTTGTCCAGCCTCACCGACCTGCATATCTCCAACACCAGCTACAAGCTCAACGAAATCATGAAGGTACTGACCATTATCTCCACCATCTTTATCCCCCTGACATTCATCGCGGGCGTTTACGGCATGAATTTTCACCATATGCCGGAGCTTGCGTGGCCGTGGGGCTATGGCGTCATATGGCTGGTGATGCTCCTTATTGCGGGGTGCATGGTGTATTATTTCAAAAAGAAGAAATGGTTTTGACAGGGAAGTGCTTTGGCGGGATATTTTTATGAGCAAGCCTGGCCGGATGCGTATCTTTTCAATACACGCATGGCCCGGAGCGTGAGCCATTTGCTTTGCTCCCCCATTTGCCCGAAGGGTATCAGCAGCCGGTCGCTGTTGTAGGTGTTTTCCGTGCTCCATCTGCCCATGCCGTCCTGCTTTTCCAGAACGATGCTTATGGCATCCTCCATGCGGCTGTCCCTGATTTTCAGTGCGGTCAGGATATCCAGAATTTCCAGAACATCCGTCTGATACATCAGGGGGAAGCCTAATTTCAGCCAGCCGGGCTTGGCGGTCCTGTTCAAATTGTGGCTTCGCTTGTAGATGCGGTGGATCAGCATGAATTCGGAAGCCCTTTGGATCATATCGCTTATATCCGGGGTTCTTTTCCCCTCCGGTATGGCGCTCAGGGCTTTGAGCGCCTTGACCACGCCCATATGGCAGGTATGTTTTCCCCAGCACATTTCGTACCGGTCGTATGGCGGAAGCTGCGGCTCATCTTCCGTGCCGTCGTTGAAGCGCATATACCGGGTGAGCCAGCCGATGCCCCTTTCAAGACGCGGATTGTCAAGATAGCCCAGGCGGATCAGGCTCCATACCATGTTCCCGGTGAGGCACGGAATGACTTCGGATTGCCTGCCGCCGCCTGTTTTCGCGGCCGCGTGCATCGAAAAGCCGCCATCCCCGGTTTCCTGGGCATTGCTGAGCAGATATTCACATTGCTCCTTGATTTGCGGGCCGGCCAGGGCGCCCAGCTCCGCCAGAACGATCAGTGTCCACACAAGACCTTTGTATTTACTTGTATAAAACGCGGGATAGGTTTTCAGGTATGCGGGTTCCTGCTGCTTTTGCAGGATTTGCGGCACCATGCCGGCCGACATGATCTCCCGCCGGGCGGCCTGCACCGCCGGATCCTCTTCCGGCTTGTCCAGGATATCCTTCAGGGTAAAATACCGCACCGAAGGGTTTTCCGCCTCCAGCAGCCAGGGCGTGGGGTCGGCTTTGAGCAGGGTCTTCCAACCGTTCATCTTGCATCCTCCATTCCTTCAGGCCGGCGGCGCGGGCCGGAATGCAGCAGCCGGAAACAATTCTTGTGATAATCCAATACGCCATCCTTCTTCATGCGTGCCAGCTCATGGGACAGAGCGCTGCGGTCAACGCAGAAAAAATCGGCAAGCTCTTCACGGTTCAGCGGGATCATGATATTTTGCCGGCCCTGCTCTGTGGCATACGATTCAAGATAGCCGAGTATCTTCATGCGCAGGGTTCTTTTGCCAAGGAACTCCAGCCTGCTTTGCAGCATCAGGTTCTTTTCCGCAATAACAAACAGCATATTTTTGATCAGCCTTGTATGAAACGCGCAGGAGCTTTCACAGGTGCGCAATATCTTTTGAAATTCAAGCAGCATGATCGCTGAATCCGTCTGTGCGGCAACGCTGACCGGGCTGTGCTCAACGCCGGCACAGCAAAGCGCTTCGGCAAAGAAGCTCCCCGGCGTAAGCGCTGCCACAAGGATGCGCTCGCCGCTTGAATCCTCTTTGATCACATGCAGCGCGCCCTGTAAAAGGATGCCGATGTGGGTTGCCTTATCGCCTGCCAATAAAACAAACTCGTCCTTTTTGGCATGCAGGACGCGGCCCCCCAAACAGGCCAGCAGGGAGGCAAGCTCGCATTCGTCAATTCCTTCAAACAACCGTACAGATTTCAATACATCAGCATATGCTTGCATAAAAACCCTTTTTTATTTCGTGTCAATTACCACGAAGTTTTTGCTTACAGTATAGTACAATGGCTTAGGAAAATCAAGCAACGATGCAGGCACCGTGCTGCCGCGGTCTTCAAGCGCCATTGAAACAGCGCTTGAAGACCGCGGAAGAATAATCCCGGCGGATGGAAACCTGCTCAAGAAAAAAAGCATTTGGAGGACCGTATCATGGAAAATATGTTTTGTTTTCAGTGCGAACAGGCGGCAAAAGGAACAGGATGCACCCTTTCCGGCGTGTGCGGCAAAAAACCGGATGCCTCCTATGAGCAAGATGTGCTGACCTGCGAAATGATTGCCCTGGCCAAAGCGGTTCAGGCGGCTGGGAAAGCGGATGCAAAGGCCGTGGACCTCATTGTTGACGGACTTTTCACAACCATAACAAACGTAAGCTTTGACCCGATGAAGACAGCGGCTTTGGCGCGGGAAGTGAAAGCCATGCGCGAAAAAGCGGGCGGCGGTGAAGCAATCAAGCCGGAAGAGCTGTTCCATGGCGATAAGGATATCGTATCCCTGCGCTCAACGCTTTTGTTCGGAATCCGCGGAATGGCCGCCTATGCGCATCATGCAAGGGTGCTTGGCAAGCGCAGCGCCGATGTGGATGAATGGTTCATCAAGGGAATGGCATCGCTTGCCGGCGTGCATTCCGTGGAAGCGTGGCTGTCGCTTTTGATGGAGTTTGGCGGGATCAACTTACGGTGCATGGCGCTTTTGGATGAAGCGAATACGGGCGCCTATGGCAATCCTGTTCCCACGGCGGTGCCGCTGATGGTTGAAAAGGGCCCGTTCATCGTGGTTTCCGGGCATGACCTGCACGATTTGAAAATGCTGCTTGAACAAACCGATGGCAAGGGTGTGAACGTATATACCCACAGCGAGATGCTGCCGGCTCACGGTTATCCGGAGCTCAAAAAGCATGCACAGCTCAAAGGCAATTTCGGTACCGCATGGCAGAACCAGCAGAAGGAGTTTGAGAATCTGCCAGCGCCGGTACTGTTCACAACCAACTGCCTGATGCCGCCCAAACCAAGCTACGGGGACAGGGTGTATACCACATCGGTTGTGGCCTATCCGGGAATGAGGCACATCAGCGGGGACGAAAGCGGATACAAGGATTTCAGCGGCATCATTGACCATGCCATCAGGCTGGGCGGATATGCGCAAGACCGGCAGATGGCCGGGATCAATGGCGGGATATCCGTCACGACAGGATTTGGCCGCCAGGCTGTTTTGGACAACGCGTCCACGATCATAGAAGCTGTGAAAGCCGGCGCCATCAAGCACTTTTTCCTTGTGGGCGGCTGCGACGGCGCGAAGCCGGGGCGCAATTATTACACCGACTTTGTCAAGCAAACCCCGAAAGACACTGTTGTTTTGACCCTTGCCTGCGGCAAATACCGCATCAATGACCTTGATATCGGCGCAATCGGCCCGTTCCCGCGCATTCTGGATATGGGACAGTGCAATGATGCCTACGGCGCAATCCAGGTGGCGGTTGCCTTGGCAGGGGCATTCGGGTGCGGCGTCAACGATCTGCCTTTGACCTTGGTGCTGTCATGGTACGAGCAGAAGGCGGTATGCATATTGCTGACATTGCTTTCACTCGGTATTCAAAACATTTACATCGGCCCAAGCATTCCGGCATTTTTCTCCGAGACTGTGCTGAATGTGCTTGTTGAAAAATTCAACCTGCATCCCATCACAACGCCTGAGCAGGATCTTATGGCGATTCTTGGAAAATAGGCTGTGAATGCGGCAAAGCGGCAGGGTGTGCTATGCATAACCTTGCCGCTTTGCTTTATGCGCATTGAATAACGCGGCAGGCAGCCAAGGCGGATATCGCCGCCGTGGTGTTGTATTTCGCGCAGGCATATGGTAAAGTGTTTTCAAATGCGGACAAACTGTTCAAAGGCTCATAAGGAAATCGGAGTGCGAGGGAATGAGGTTCAGCTACACGGAGCTTGCCAGGAAAAGGTTGGTTGCGGCGTTTTTTGCGCTGCTGTTTATTGGCGGCTGCCTGATCGCGGGCGGTTATGGTGTCTCCTGGGATGAGCGCGCGGAAACGGAGATTTTGGTCTCCAATATGCTCTATGCGGCGCAAACCCTGCTCCCGCAGGCTGTGGCGGAACGGTATTTGAATCCCGTTCTTGATTTGTTCTACAGGGAGCGGGTGCTCAATCCGCCCCCGGCCATCGTTAAAAATGTGGAACGGGACCACGGTCAGGCGGTGTATTATCCGGCTGCTGTGATCTTTTTCGCTGTATACAAGATCAGGCAATGGGTTCCATCCATCAATGTCGAGCACAGCCTCTACCTTGCCCGGCATATCTACAATTTCATCATCTGCTTTTCGGGGTGGGTCTTGTTGTACCTGCTGGCAAAAAAGCTTACGGGCCGCAGGCTGCTCGGGCTTTTATGCGTGGCAGGCGTTGTTTTAACGCCCCGGTTTTTTGCCGATTCCTTTTACAACAACAAGGACATGGTCGCCTTTGCCGCGTGCATCTGGATGATGTATGCCGTCTTCCGGTTTTTTAAAAAGGAAACATCGTCCGCCGCCGCTGCCGCTGGCATCGTCAGCGCCTTTGCCATGAACACAAGGGTCAGCCTTGCTTTGTTCCTGGCGCTGGCGGTAATCTACTATGCTGCCGTCAGGATCAGGACGAAGGATTTTCGCTGGCGTTCGTTCAGGTGCATCGCGGCCGCGGGTGCTTCCCTGGCGCTGACGTATTATGCCATTACGCCGGCCGCGTGGAAGGATCCCGTCTCTTTATTGAAATATGTCCTGGACAACGCCGCATACTTCAGCCGCTGGAACGGCTATGTCTATTACCTGGGCAGCGTCTATCATCCTTCCGACATCCGTTTGCCATGGCATTATCTGCCTGTGATGATTTCCGTCACAACGCCGGTTTTCATCCTGATTCTTTTGCCGGCCGGGCTTTTTGGATTGTGGAAGGATTGCCGCAAAATAAAAGGCCTGCGGCTGGACAGCGGATACGGGTTTGCCGCGCTGGCGGCGTTGTTCTCGCTGCTTTCCCTGCTCGTTCCCGTTTTGCTGAAAAGCAATGTGTATAACGGCTGGCGTCATCTTTATTATATTTACGCGGGCTTTTTGCTGCTGGCGGTGTGGGGGCTGAAATGGCTGCTTGGCACTCGGAGAAAATGGATCAGGATTGCAGCCGTGATCTGTCTGGCGGTACAGGCCGGTACCGTTGCCGGATGGATGGTTCTCAACCATCCGTATCAGTACGTCTATTATAATGCCCTGGCCGGTTCCCATAAGGAAGAGCGCTTTGAGCTGGATTACTGGAATACTAGCCAGTCCAGCCTGATCAAACGCTTGCTTCTTGAAAACGAAGGCAAGCGGGTCTGCCTTTTCTATTCCACCACTTACTGCGCAACGATTGAATACGCCGATTTTTTCCTGACGGACGAGGAGAGAGACAGGCTCAAGCTGTACAATATCGACAGACTGCAGGGCACGAGCACCGTCTATTTAAGGAACAATCCGTCCTATCTTGTCATCAACCCCACAACGGCCAGGAAGATGCACCTATGGGGCAGGCCGCTGTACCTTGATTCGGATCAAACCGTGTACACCGGCCTTAAGCCGGAATATGAAATCATCGTTGACGGATCATCCATCCAGCAGTTGTACCGCCTAAGCGAGCAGCAGGTGAAGTATCTGCTGGAGAAGTACCAATAAGCGGTGAACATGCATATACGGCAAAGGGGCCGCCCACGCGCGGCGGCCCCTGAAGTCAGGTGATTGCATAGGATTTATTTCATTCGGATGATTTATTCCGTTCCCGCTTTCAGCGCCTCGCTCATGGGGATGCGCGCCACCTTTTTCCTGCATATCCGTTTGGCGAACGCATAGGTAGCCATTACGACAACAAAGCCCAGAAGCATATACAAGACATTGAGTTTAACCGGCAGTACAACTTGCAGGCTCTCCGTTAAAGACCCATAGAACGCCCCTACGGTTCCAAGCAAAGCCGGGATGCCCAGCAGATAGCCCGCCGCGACGATCAGGGTATTGCTGCCCAGCACCAATTTGCCGATTTCCTTTTTCCTGTATCCGAATACCTTCATCAGTGAGATGCTGGTCCGGCTTTCGTCAACCACCATGCCGGTTACGATATACAGGATGATCAAACCGATCAAAAAGGCGGCGGCGATCAGAAAGTAAATCATGGGCCCAATTTGATCGAGCAGCATGCCGAAGCCTTTTACGATGGCGTCAATGGATTTTGTACTCTGGATTTCCCCCTGGGCAAAGGTCATCGCCTCATCGCTCCAAATGCCGATATAGACATCAGCGGGCAACCCGAATTCCGTGTTGAACCGGTCAAGGGGCATGAACAGGAATTCGCCCGCGTAGGTATCGGCCACCTGTTCAATGACAAACGTGTGTTCCTTTCCGTTTTCCGTGTCGAACACCCGCACACTGTCCCCTGCGTTCAAGTTGAGCTTTTGCTTCAGCGGCGCTGTGATGGTGTTTTGATCCGGCTTGATGGCTTTCCCGGATGTTTCTTTCAGCCTGATCCTTTCGGTATCGGGAAGAACACCGGTCACATAAAAGCTTACGTCCTCGTTGTCTGAAAGGCTCACATACGCCGCGCCGAACTGTTCGGTTCCCTTGGGTGGAACGCCTGTCTTTTCCGACGCGTATACGTACTCGTACTTCAGGTTGTACATTTCCTTAATGCCCTCGTTGAGCATATAATCGACGGAGCTTTTCATCGTCATGCCGTACAATATGAGCATGGTAGCGACAACGACGCCAAACAGCAGGAAGAAGCTTCTGGAAAGGCTGCGGACCTGTTCCCTGATTTGAAATTTCGTTCTGAATTTCAAGCGGTCAAGCTTCAAATGCCGCTCCAGGAAATTCACTTTGTTTTTGACCTCGCCGCCCTTCATCAGAATGGCCGGAGGTGTTTTCAGCATCCTGCCGACGATGCCGAATGTGATGCCGCAAAGAACCATAACCGGAATCAAAACGGCAAAAACGATCAGCCAAGGGTTGAACAATGTTTCATAAGCCGGCATGGGGAGGGCGGTCAGCATAAAGCTGAACATGCCGTCTGCCAGCAAAACCCCCAACAGGGAGCCGGCCGCGGAGCCGGTCACGGATATGATCAGCGGGAACGCCAGATAGTGGCGGCGCAATTCCCGCCTTTTATAGCCTTGCGCGTAAAGTGTTCCGATGATGACGGATTCGCTTCTGATCATCCGCCACATCAGCATTCCCAGCAAAACACACGAGAGCGCTAGCATGGCAAGCGGAACGGCGGCGCTTACCGAGGACAGCACGCCGACCTCCATGGGAACGTAGGATACGTTCGTTTTCTTATCGGTGCTCTGCCAGCTTGTGATGCGGGCGCCCATCAAGCGCAGCGTGTTTTTCACGGCCGCTTCCTGGGATTTGATGTTTTCCCTCCCGTCAAACCGGATCGCATACACCTTATTCCGTTCCGGAAAGGTATCAAAATCAGCCTTGCCCACAACGCCCACGCCAAAGGTCTTGGGGTCGTTCATCATCGCTTCTTTGGACTTTACGATGTAGATGAAATTGGGCAAAAACGCATAGCCCGAAACGGTGAACTCCCTGCTGGCGACGGTGATTGCGCTGCCGATCTCATAGCCGTTCGTTTTGGCAAACAAGCGGTCGAGCATGATTTGTGAATTACCCGGCAAGCTTCCCTCTTGTACGGCGGGAATATTGACCGTGTCCATCATGGAGAACACCCGAAGCGTTTGGCCGGGTATAACTTCGCAGTCCGCCGTGCCGCCAAGCTCCACCTTGGCGGCAAACTGCCCGCCCAGGGCGGCGGCGTCCATTTCAAAATCAATGGAAAACTCCGCGTCGGACAATGCATTGCGACTGGAAAATTCCGAAAAGGTATTGTTCAAATTGATGGATGTCGTATTTGTCATAACGAACATCATGCTGCTAATCATGAGCAAAAGCACGGAGCCGATGTACCGGGCTTTATTCGCAAGCATGGTCCGTATGGCTTTTTTAAGCAGCGTCATTACCACTCAATCCTTTCCGCCGCGATCGTTTCATCATGCCGGAGCGTTTCAACGATCTCGCCGCCGCGCAGTTTGTAAACCACATTCGCCATATCGCCGATGGCGGTGTTGTGAGTAATCATCAGGATGGTTGTTCCAAAGTCACGGTTCACCTTTTGCAATAGGGAGAGCACGCCGCGTGACGTTTCAAAATCCAGCGCGCCGGTGGGTTCGTCACACAGAAGCAGCTTCGGATTCTTGACAATCGCCCGGGCGATGGCCACACGCTGCTGCTCTCCGCCGGAAAGCTCCCTTGGAAAACTTCTCTTTTTCGCTTCCAGGCCAACCGCTCTGAGCACCGTATCAATATCCAGAGGAGATTTGGAGATGTTGGAAACCACCTCGATGTTTTCCGTGACGGTGAGGTTCGGCACGAGGTTATAAAATTGAAACACAAACCCTGCCGAATCCCTGCGGTAATTCGTCAGCTTGTTGTCGTCAAGCGCGGTAAGCTTGAGGCCGTCAATACGGATGCTGCCGCTGTCCGCCCGGTCAACGCCGCCGATGATGTTCATCAGCGTTGATTTCCCTGAGCCGGACGGGCCGAGGATCACGCCTACTTGGCTTTTCTCCAGCGCAAGGCTTACCCCTTTCAATACCTCGCTTTTGTTGCTGCCCGCGTTATAGCCCTTTTTCAAATTCTCAACCGTAATAAACATATTTACCTCCCCATTCCTTGTTTTAATAAGGAAACCATGTTTTTCATAAGCGCTTCCAGCTCGAGGAGCTGCTCTTTTGTAGGTTCAGGCTCAAAGTTTTTTGCCTCTTCCAGAAACATGGCCGAGAATTTTTCCGTTACCCCTTGAAAATACAGCAACAGTATTTTATCGTCCAAGTCGTCGCGGATCGTTCCTTTCCTTTTGCCGTTGGCTATCAGGCTCAGTTCATAGGCCTCGCCGATCTTTTTATATTCATTGTTGATTTCCTGCGTAAGGCTGCCGTACTTGCCCGAGTATACATCCGCCGAAAACTGAACGAGCAACGGCTCTTTTCTGATCAGCTCATAACGCTCGCGTCCGCTGGACAAAAAGTAATCATATACATCCATGTCCTTCAGCGGCGTTTGCCTATCGATGACCTTCATAAAGTAATCTATCGCCCATGTGACGGAATACAAGAACAGTTCTTTTTTGTCATCGAAATATTGATAAATGCTGCCTTTGGCAACACCCGCATTTTCGGCAATCGTTTCGATTTTTGCTTTTTCAAAGCCGCAAGCCTGAAATTCCTCGATTGCAGCCCGCATGACTCTTTCTTTCTTGCCATCGTCCAGACGGTTAAAAGTTCTTTTCGGCAATGAGATGACCCCCCTTTCCATGTCTTGTGACTGTACAGTCACATTATATGACTGGTGAGTCATAATTGTCAATAGGGTAGAAAAGATGTTTCCCGTTGGGATTATTCCAATGTGCAAAATGCGTGTTGATGGGTTCGCTGCGCCCCGCGGAAGACGTAAAAAACCGCGAGCCACATGGCTGTGGCAATTGGCCCGGCAAACATATGCAACAAGAGCCTGAATATGGTAAAATGGTTTCGAAGAAATGCCGGAGAACAGGCAAACACTTGTGCAAGCCTTAACCATGCCAATGGCAAACGTTAACGGGGCCTGATACCATGTTGATATCGCCCGTGATGAAGCGGCGGCGCTTCTGCCGGTCCGGGAGGGTGGAGAAATACCGCATGACAGAACCAAACAACGGTTATCGTCCGGAGCCGCATTATTATTCCGACCGGCTCAGGCGGAAGCTTAATCAAATCCATTCCTTGCCGGCGGTGATCATCGAGGCCCCATCCGGGTACGGAAAGACGACGGCGGTGCGGGATTTTCTGGAGGCGCTGCCGCCATATACCGCCGCGGTTCATTGGTTCACGGCGGTGAGCGAGGCGCCGGCGGTCAGCTTCCAGCGCCTTTGCCGCGTATTTTGCGATATTGACAGCAGGGCCGGACAGCGCCTGATGACGCTCGGGCTGCCCAATGCCGCCACGGTCGGGGAAGCCTGTGATTCGCTGCGGTCCATTGAGTGCCGTCAGGAAACGTATTTGACGCTCGACAACTTTCAATATATGCAGAATACGCTTCCGCAAGCTTTTCAGGAGGCCCTGCTTGAGCACGGTGTGAAATCCCTGCACCTGGTACTCATCACACAAATACTCACTGCCGAACTTATCGGCAGCGCGGCATGCCGCGGGGTGATGCATATCACCGCCGCTGACCTGCGCCTGAACACGGAGGATATCGGAAAATACTCCGCACTTTTAGGCGCCGGTATTTCCCTGGAAAACGCCGATGCTGTCGCCCGGTATACCGAGGGGTGGATAATCGCGGTCTATCTTGTGCTGCGCGCCTTTCGGAATACGGGCCAAATCCATGATTTGCCGGGTATCTTCCTGCTGATGGAACGCCTGTCATGGAATCCTCTCACGCGGGAGCAGCAGACATTTCTTTTGAGGCTTTCGCCGTTTGAGGCGGTCACGGCGCGGCAGGCGTGCGCGCTTTTGGGCGTAGCTGAGCTTCCGGAATATGCATTTCAAGCGCTGCGCAGCCCGTTCATCCGCTACTCGCTGAAGGAGGAGCGGTATGAACTGCACAACATCCTGCTTAAGGTGCTTGTCCTAAAGCGCAAGGAGCGCGGGGCGTCATTCGAGCGCGAATGTTTGCTGAGCGCGGGCGATCTATGCCGCGACGAGGGCGCAGCCGACAGGGCATTGCTTTTTTACGAGCAGGCCGGGGCTATAGAGCGTGTTCTGAAGCTGGACCTTTCCCCGCTGACCTTTGAGGACATCGGCGGCGAGCCTTTTTCAGCCGTTTCGCTGCGCATCACAAGCCGCTGCCCGGAGGATCTGAAAAGAAGGAACCTCCTTTCCATGCTCCGCCTGGCTTGGCCGCTTTTATCGGCAGGAGAAAACACGGCGTTTGACAGCCTGATGGAGGCTGTGCGCGTTGCGCTTGACAAAAGCGAATCGGAGGAAGGGACGTGGCTTCGGGGCGAATGGCTGCTGCTTGCCTGCTGGCGGCAGGCGCCGGACCTTCAAGCGATGCTTGATTTTGTAAAACAGGCCGAGCCGCTGTTTGGTGCGCGCTGCTCACGGGTGATCCTGCCCGGCGCACCCTGGTGTTTGGGCAATCTTTCCCAGGTCACCGCGTTCCATGGCGTTCCCGGGGAGGCGGACCGGGAGGCGGATAAGCTGGAGGAATTCGTAAAACGCTATTCCAGGCTGACAAACGGCCATGGCAGCGGCGCGGACGCGCTTTTCAGGGCGGAGCTTGCACATTACCGGGGGGACTTAAACGAAGCTGAGATCCTTTTGTACAAGGCGGGCTATCTTGCAAAGAGCAGCCAGCAAAACATCATTCAGCTTGGTGTGGCGCTGCATCTGGCGGAGATCGCGGTGGAAAAGGCCGACATGGAGGGCTGGCAGCGGACGATCGCCGCCATGGAGAGCGCCGCCTCCTGCCCGGGGCCGTGCGGCTTTGTGCTGCCCTCCGCGGTAGACACCGTGCGCTCCCTCCTGTTCATTGAATTGGGGCATCAAAAGCGCATCACACCCTGGCTGAAAAACGGCGAGACAGACGGCCGGATTTTCCCGATCCTGAAAAACGGCACCCTGTTTGTAAGGCTTGGTTATCTCATGAACGAGGGCGAATTTGTAAAGCTTGCGGGCATGGCAGAAGCGGGCCTTATGATGCTCCGCCCCACCGATCTGCTCACCCAGACGCTGCTTTCACTCCAGGCCGGCGTAGGCCATTTGTGGACGGGCAACACCGCTCGCGCGGAGGCGCTTTTGCAGCGGGCGGCTGAAAAATCCATGAACGACGGCTTCGTTTATCTTTTCGCCGTATACGACCCGATGCTGAAGGGTTTGCCGGAAAAACTGATCCGGGCACAATGTCCGGAGCGCTTGGCCCGTTTTCTGGAAATCAAGTCGCGCTTCTTGGGAGGCTATACAAAGCTGCACGATGGCATTGCCGCGAGCGATCTGCCGCTTGATCTCACCGTTCGCGAACGAGAGGTGGCATTGCTGGCCGCATCCGGCCTTCGCAACGGCGAAATCGCAAAAAAGCTCGGCGTATCCGAAAACACGGTGAGGGCGCATCTGCGGGCCATCTACCAGAAGATGGACATCGACCGCCGTGCGCGCCTGGCCGAAAAGCTGAGATAGGTACGCGGAAAATTTCCCCAGGTAGTCCATATGGACGATGCGCAAACGGAAATCCTATTCTACAATGCGTGTAGGATGGGATTTTTTATAGTGGGCTCGTATGCGGGAGGGAAAGAAAGATGCGTAGGATTCGTTTGAAATGGATGCGCGTGCTGCTGGCCGGCGCGCTGGCGATGGTTCTTGCATGGGGAAGCACGGCATTTGCCAACAGGAATTATACGGCTTGTCCGGGCTGTAGTATTGTTGCAAGCGTAGACTGCGTATATATCAATAACACTACCCACAGGTGGGACGGCTGCCCTGATCCGGATTGCGCGTATCATGACGGCACAACTGAATCCCACGGAAAGAGCAGCGTAGTATCAAGCACCGCCACCTGCATATCCGGCGGAACAGCCACGTATCACTGCGATGCCTGCGATTCCAACTTTACCGAATCCACGGGAAGGGATCCGTCAAGGCATGTAAACCTTGCAAAGACCGATAGGGTGGAGCCGACCCACACCACGTACGGCCGCAAGGAGTACTGGTACTGCGGATACTGCAACAAGTATTTCAGCGACGCGGCGGGTACGCTTGAGACCACGTACGCGGCCTGCTACCTCCCGGCATTGGGTCATGACGCCAATCTCCCTTGGGTGATTACCAGCACGGAGCACTGGAAGGAGTGCTCCTGCGGAGCGCAGTTCTTAAAGAACCCGCACCAACCGGGCCTTGCCGCGACCTGTGTGGCGCCGCAGCGCTGCCTCGCCTGCGGGTATCAGATCACACCCGCGCTGGGGCATGACTTTGAGACCGAATTCACGGTGGATGTGCCCAATACCTGCACGACGGCAGGCAGCAAATCACAGCATTGTACAAGGTGCTGGGCAAAGCAGAACGAAACGGTCATCCCGGCCAGCCATACGCCGGGGCAACCCGCTACGTGCACAACGGGGCAGCTTTGCGCTGTCTGCAACCAGCAGATATCGGCTTCGCTGGGGCATACCGACGTGATTGATCCCGCCGTTCCGGCCACCTGCACGCAAACCGGGCTCACGGCGGGCAGCCACTGCGCCCGCTGCGGCGATATCCTTGTTCAGCAAGCCGTTACCTCCGCGCTGGGGCATACCGGCGTGATTGATCCCGCCGTTCCGGCCACCTGTACGCAAACCGGGCTCACGGCGGGCAGCCACTGCTCCGTCTGCAGGGACGATCTCATTCCGCGGACCGTTATCCCCGCGCTGGGGCATGACTTTGAGACCGAATTCACAGTGGATGTGCTCCAAACCTGCACGACGGCAGGCAGCAGATCACAGCATTGTACAAGGTGCTGGGCAAAGCAGAATGAAACGGTCATCCCGGCCAGCCATACGCCGGGCCCTGTCCCCAATTGCTCCGGGGGGCAGTTCTGCATTGTCTGCAATTATCCGCTAAAGCCGGCGCTGCCGCATACCCCGGTGATCGATCCCGCCGTTCCGGCTACCTACACGCAAACAGGGCTCACGGCTGGCAGCCACTGTTCCGTTTGCGGCGCCGTCATCACCCGGCAAACCGCCGTCTCCGCGTTGGGGCACGATGACCGGCGCGACACGGCCCGGGACGTCGCGCCCACCTGCCTGGCCGGGGGTGTAAAGGCCTATACCTGCTCCCGCTGCAACACTGCCAGCGATGTGGCGCTCTTGGCGCTGGGCCACACCGAGGCGGCCGATGCCGCCGTTCCGGCCACCTGCACGCAAACAGGGCTCACGGCGGGCGGCCACTGTTCCGTCTGCGGCGCCGTCATCGTCCGGCAGACCGCCATTCCGGCGGTGGGGCACAACTACGGCACCGTCAGGGTGGTAGCGCCCACCTGCTTAAAAGGCGGCTATACACTCATGCGCTGCTTAAACTGCGGTGATGAGCACAAGGCCGGCCAAACCGGCAGCCTGGGGCACTTGTACGGCGCCTGGACGCCGGATGGAATGGGGTATCATACCGCGCTTTGCGAGCGGGGCTGCGGGCATGCCATCAAAGCGGAATGTACACCGGTGGCAATGATATTTGCGAACGGAACCGTTTCCGTCTGCCCTGTCTGCGGAGGCCGGTTTACCGATGACTCCCCTGCCTATTCGGAAGCGCCGCTCACGGTCGTTGCCGGGGCAAAAACCGAAGCTCTGGGTAATGAGGTGCTGCCTATGCTCGGCGATCTGATCGTACGGTTTTGGGACGCGCCTTTCGGTATTGATTCAAATGTTTCGCGGCTGTACGCTATCGCCTTCGAGCACGGCGGCAGGCCCGAAGATATTTCAGGACCGGTGCGCGTGACCATCCCCATAGAAGGGGAACTGCCTTCCTTCCGCCTGGTGTTCACCGATGAAAACGGGGTGGAGACGGAGATTCCATACGAACTTGCCGGCGGCATGCTGTCCTTTGAGCTAAGCTCGGCGGGCATCCTCGCGCTGATCACCACGGATTGAGCGGCGAGCCCGGACGGATCACGTGCCCCGCCATCGGCGGCCGACAAAGCAAAAGAGCCCCTCTTTGTGGATTGGGGCTCTTTTTTGAGTTTCGGCGGAAACGGGGAATACTGACCTGAAAACAAGATCAGAGGTTCACTTACAGGTGTGACCGTATCATTAGCCGAAATTCCATAAAACCGGAATCTATAAAACATCATTTCTTATCGTATGATGTGGAGCGGGCTAACCCTTCACGCTCCCCAGCGTTACGCCGCGTACGATAAACCTTGACAGGCACAGGTATACGATGATGATCGGCAGAATGGCCAGCGCAATCGCCATATAGACCTGTCCCATATTGAATTTCAGCCAGTCAGCGCTGCGCAATTGCGCGATCAGAATCGGCAGGGTCTTCTTTGAAGCGCTCTTGATGACCAAAGCG
Organism: Bacillota bacterium; assembly: GCA_023411395.1. GTDB lineage: Bacteria > Bacillota > Clostridia > Christensenellales > Aristaeellaceae > JAEWAH01. The sequence goes on along the minus strand of JAEYOV010000028.1, from coordinate 10,484 downwards.
GGAAAGAAGTAGTTGTTCCAAGCCCCTACAAAGGTGAAAATGGCCTGCACGGCGATGGCCGGCTTCATGATCGGTATCACAATGCGGTTGAAGGTGGCAAACTCGCCTGACCCGTCAATGCGGGAAGCCTCGACGATTTCCAGCGGCAGGGTGCTCTCCATGTACTGCTTCATGAAGAAGAAGACAATGGGCGATGACACGGCGGGCACAATCAGCGGCAGATAGGAATCCATCCAGCCCCAGCCGTTTACTATGCGCAGAAAGCCCAGTGTGGCCACTTGCGACGGCACCGTCATCACCAAAAGGATAAACTTGAACGCAAATTTTTTCAGCTTGAAGTCATATGCGTGTATCGCATAGGCGGTAAGCGACGAAAAATATGTCGCCAGCGCTGCGGTACAAGCCGAAATAAACAGGCTGTTGAGGATGCCCTGGAACATCGGCAGCTCATTGTTGCTGAGCAGCGAATTCCAGTTGGCCTGGAGGCTTTTTCCCGGCAGGAAGCTGAAACCGGTTTGAATCTCGCTATGCGCGCGTGTCGCGTTGATAATCAGAATATAGAAAAAGAACAGGCACAGGAAGCTCACGATTGCCAGAAAGAGGTAAGCGGCGATGCGGTAAAGCGTCAAACCGGCACGATGCTCGCTCATACGGCTGCTTTTCAACTGCACATGGATCATGACCTGCCCACCCCCATCTTTGCAAGCTTTCTTTCTTCTCGTTTTTCACGCGTCAGCGAACGGAAAACCATCAGGCTCAAACCGCCGGTAATGGTGAACAGTACAGTGCTCAAAGCGCCGCCAAGGCCGTAGTTTTTGCTCTTGCTGAGGTAGTTGTTCAAAAGCATGATGATGGTCATGCTCGTACGGTTCGGTCTGCCGTCGCCCAGTGTGAGAACCTGGGGAACATCGAACATTTGCAGGCCGCCGATCATGGAGGTGATGATGGTGTAGGCGATAATCGGGCGCAGAAGCGGCATCGTCACCCGCCAGAAGGTTTGCCAGCCGCTGGCGCCGTCGATCTCGGAAGCTTCAAACAGGCAGCAGTCAATCCCCATCACGCCCGCCATCAGTATGATGGTTGTATTGCCAAACCACATCAGGTAGTTCATCATAGCCACCAAACCGCGCGTGCCCGCGGTCTGAAACAGGAATTGAAACGGCGGAATGCCCAGTTGGGCCATCACGTTGTTGATAGGGCCGCCGTCTGAGAACAGCGCGAAGAACAGCATTGCAAAAGAGGATGCCATGATCAGGTTGGGCATGTAAATGACGGTTTTGAAGAAGCCCTTGCCTTTTAACTTGAGGTTCATGTCCGTGAACCACACGGCCAGCAAAAGCGATACGGCGAGCTGCGGGATGAAGCCAAGCAGCCACATCCAGACCGTGTTCCACAGATATTTCCCCATGTCGGCTTCTGTAAACAGCTTGATGAAATTCTGGAAGCCGACGTAGTTCGGACCCACCTGCTTCAGGCCCGAAAGGTAATTCTCAAAAAACGCGTTATAGAACGTGTTGAACAGCGGAACGAGCGTAAAAACCGTGAAGGAAGCGAAAAAAGGAATGAGGAAGATGTATCCCCATTTCCCATAGCGCACACCTTTGTGCTTTTGAATCCTGCCAAGCTGTGTCATAGCCATCCCCTCGCAATCCGGAAAAGCGGGCATGGCGGCCGCCATGCCCGCCGTAAGGAAATTTTAGTGGGTCAGCTCCGGATGGGCTTCCTCAACGGAAACGAAGAAGTTTGCCCAGGCCGTATCCAGGTCGACGACGCCGTTGTAGTAGTCGGTCATGGCGGTCATCAGCCTCTCGGTGCAGGTCTGGTCATACATGGTGGACTTGGCGCGGTTGATGTTTTGCGCATTGGCAAGCATGAGGCCCAGGTGATTCTGGCCGCCCAGGAACGCGCTGCTGAAGCCGCTGGCGGCCAATTCTTCCATGGCGGGAACGTTGTTTGTGAAGTCGTTGTAGGTTTTGCTGATGTCAACCAGCACCTCTGTATTGCAGGTCATGGTCTTCATGATGTCTGAAACAAGGCTCAGGTTGTCGGTGCCGGCGGCGCCGCAAACCCAGGTGCCGCCCCAGGAGAAGCCGATCGGGCCCTGGCAGAACGCCCAGTCGCCCCAGGAACCATTGCCAACGGCCTGCTCGGCATTCGCGTCAGCAAGCGTCCAGCCGGCCAGGCAGAAGTCGATGAACCAGGCGGGGCCGAAGTAACCGAAGACCTTGCCGTCCGGGCCGGCGCCTGCGCCGCTCTCGGCGGACCAGAGGTTGGCTTTGTTGTTCCAGCCGTTGTCGGTGTACTTCTTGGTCATTTCGATGTACTTCACAATGGAGGGATCCTGCTGGATCTTGCCATCCACAACCCAGGGAGCAGTCATGTTGTCGGAGAAGCAGCGGTACGCATCGTCAAAGCCGGAGAGCATGAAGTAGCCCTTTTCCTTGGCCTGGGCTGCAACCGCGTCAAACTTATCCCAGTCCGCCAGAGCGGCCTGAACTTCGGCAGGATCGTCCGTTCCGAGCACGTCCTTGGCAAAGGAGCGGCGGTAGATGAAGCCGCCCGGGCAGGCCTGCCAGGAGAGGCCCTTCAGCACGCCATTCCCATCGGTCATGATGGCCTTGGTATACTGGTACATATTGGCCACGTCTTCATCGGTCAGGCCAAGATCAGCCTTCACGTCCAGGGTGAAGTCGGTGTCAACATACTTTACGGCGTAGTCGGCTTCGACCAGGAACAGGTCGACCTTGCTGTCGGCCGCCGCGTCGGCCTGACCCAGCAGCGCCTCGTCCAGCGCATTCTGGTACGCGTTGCTCTGGCTGGGGGTGATGACGAAGTTGACGGTCACGCCCTCGGGCACTTTGTAGAATGCCTCAAAGCGGGTCTGGAACTCTGTGTTCCAGCAATAAATATTGAGGACTTTGCCTTCTTCGGCGCTTGCCGTCATCGCAAACATGGGCGTAAGCATCAGGACGGCCAGGAGAAGAGATACCAGTTTCTTCATGGGTGAACCTCCTTATTGCGGCTATGCCGCTCATTTTTGGGTATACCAAACTAACCTTTCCTTACCAGCGCTTTTTCTGCCGGCCGGGACCGAAAAACCAGGCCGGAGTAAAATGCCGGAGCGGGAAAGCCGCCTGGCACAAAAGCAACGGCAGTTGCTTTTTCCAATGGGGAGGAGGGGAGGGCGGAACGCAGCCGTCAGGCTTCCTGCTGAAGGACGTTCCGGACGGTTTCGCCGGGAAGCAGCCTGCCTTCCACCACGATGATGCCGGAACCGGCGGTCTGCGGATGCTCGATTCTTTCGATCAGGCGCGTGGCCGCCTCCACGCCGATTCGCCTGGTGTTCTGGGCTATGGTGGTCAGCTTGGGCTGGGTCAATTGCATAAGCTGGATGCCGTCATATCCGGCAATGGAAATATCCTGCGGTATCTTCAGCCCGGCGGAGCGGATGGCCTCAATGCCCCCCAGGGCCGCGTAGTCGTCCGACATCAGGATGCAGGTGGGGAGGACGGGAAGATGCAGGAGCTTCGTTACGGCCGCGCTGGCGCTGGCGGGATTGTGATAGGCGCATTCCACCACATACTCCTGGGGGATATTCAGGCTCAGCTCCCGCACGGTTCGGTAAAACCCGGTGACCCGGCTTTCCGTAACGGCTGACCGCAGGCCGTGAACGTAGGCGATGCGGCGGTGCCCCTGGCTGTATACATAGCGTACCAGATCGCGGATGCCGCTTACGTTGTCCGACAGGATACAGGTGCGGTTGTTGAAAATATGGTCAATGGTGACTACCGGCAGGCTGGATGCAATGAGCTCAATGATTTCCGGCGCAAAGAAGTCCACACAGGCCAGGCATACGCCATCCACGTTCCGGTAGCGGCAGTGCTCCATGTAAGTCATCCGGCTATGGCCGATGTTATGGTTGATAAAGGTGATGTCATACCCCCGGCGCTCCGCTTCGCTTTTGAAACTGTCCAGCACAGCGGCAAAGTAGTTGTGCGTCAGGCCGCTTAAGTTGTCATCCACAAAAAGCACGCCGAGGTTGTAGGTTCTGTTGGTCTTCAGCGCCCGGGCCAGAGAATTGGGATAATACCCAACTTCCTGCGCCGTTCGCATGACCAGCTCCCGGGTTTCTGCGCTGACATCGCTGTAATTGTTCAGCGCCTTGCTGATGGTGGATATGGACAATCCACATTTGGCGGAAACTTCCTTGATGGTAACAGACATTACAAGCTCCTGGGTGTGTAAGTATTTCCGAAATCCAACTAAATCGATTTCATAAGCACATTATATAGCACGTTGAATAAAAAATGCAAGTGTCAATATTAAATAATTCTAAAGAATTATGCTATTTCGGCGTCGTGCTGAAAAATGAACGTGAATTAAGGAGAATATATGGATGTATACTACAATTTTAAGGGTATTTTACGAATACGTTTTAGTTGCGGGTAAAAATAAAAAGGCGTTTTTGAAACGCCTTCATGGGCTTTTAAAGCGATTGAAAACCTAGCGGCATATCTGCGCTTGAAGCGGAGAATATCCAATCAACTCAAGGCTTCTCGGGTCCGGCTGGCATCCGCCGACAAACAGGGAGAAATCATTGCCGCCGGAGATTTTTTCGCCGGCCTCATTCACGACATCAAAGGAGTCTTTGGGCAAAGAAAGGGAAACCGTTTTTGTTTCACCGGCCTCCAAATAAATCCGCTTGAAGGCGCAGAGCTTTGGATTCTTTGTGGCGAAGGGGGACGAATTGGCGTGGATGTACGCCTGCACTACTTCGCCGCCAGATACGGAGCCGGTATTCTTCACGGCTACGGTCAGGGTATCGCCTTCCCATTTGGCATCCGCATAGGAAAAGCGGGTATAGGAAAGGCCATACCCGAAAGGATAGAGCGGCTTTCCCGTAAAGTAGCGGTAGGTGCGGCCCGTCATGCGGTAATCCGTAAAGTCGGGCAGATCCTCCACGCTGCGGTAGAAGGTCAGGGGCAGCCGGCCGGAGGGGGATACCTTGCCGAAGAGTATGTCGGCGGCGGCTGTGCCGCCTGCCTGGCCGGGATACCAGGCATAGAGGATGGCGTTGCCCTCTTCCACCCGCAAGGCACTTCCCGCGGCCACCAGTGTGACCACGGGCTTGCCTGTTTTGATCACGGCATCCAGCAGCTTTCTTTGGGAAAGGGGCAGTTCCAGATCGTTTTTGTCGCCGGAGAAATACTGGTTGCCTGTGTCGCCTTCCTCGCCCTCGATGGTGGCGTCCAGCCCCAGGCAAAGGATAACCGCATCCGCCTGTTCGGCCACGGCCAAGGCCTCCGCCAGCCTGTCGTCCGGCAGGGCAAGGTTGCTCATGCGGTCCTTGTGCAGATGGCAGCCCTGGGAATACAGCACCCTTGCCTTTCCCTTGCATGCGGCGCGGATGCCCTCCAGGAAGGTGACATAGCGGGAGGAGGTACCGTTGTAGTTGCCCTCCAGGCAGGCCTGGCTGTCGGCGTTGGGGCCGATGACGGCCACGGTGGAAAGCTTGCTCATGTCAAGGGGCAGCAGCCCGTCGTTCTTTAAAAGCACCATGCTCTTTTGCGCCGCTTCCAGCGCCTTTTGATCATGGGCGTCGGTGTCGTTTTCAAGATAAGAGATGGCATTGTATTCGCAGTTTTCATCAAACAGGCCCAGCCGGAGCCTTGTGGCCATGAGCCGGGTCGCAGCCAGGGTGATTTGGTCTTCCGTGACAAGGCCTTCCTGATACGCCTGCATCAGGTGAAGGTATGTGTTGCCGCAGTTTACGTCGCAGCCGTTTTTAATGGCCAGCGCGGCGCTTTCCGGGGCGGTATCGGTGACATGATGATGGGTGTGAAAATCCCTTATGGCCCAGCAGTCGCTGACCACGTGGCCTTCAAAGCCCCATTCATCCCGGAGGATGTCTTTTAAAAGCGTTTTTGAGCCGCAGGCCGGTTCACCGTTAACGCGGTTGTAGGCGCCCATCACGGCCTCCACCTTGGCCTCCTTCACCAGGGCCTCAAAGGCCGGCAGATACGTTTCCCGCATATCCTTGGTGGTGGCTACGGCGTCAAACTGGTGGCGCAGCGCCTCCGGCCCGGAATGCACGGCAAAATGCTTGGCGCAGGCTGCGCCTTTCAAATATGTTCCATCCCCTTGCAGGCCCTTTACAAAAGCCACACCCAGCCTTGCGGTAAGATACGGGTCCTCCCCGTAGGTTTCATGGCCCCGGCCCCAGCGTGGGTCACGGAATATGTTGATGTTGGGGGACCAGAAGGTGAGGCCCTTGTAGATATCCCGGTCGCCATGAGCACTTTGGGCGTTGTACTTGCCCCGGCCCTCAGTGGCGATGATATCGGCAATCTCCTTGAGACCCTCCGTATCGAACATGGCAGCCAGGCCGATGGCCTGGGGGAACACCGTGGCGGTGCCTGCCCTGGCCACGCCGTGGAGCGCCTCATTCCACCAGTTGTAGGCGGGGAGCCCCAAGCGGGGGATGGCGGGGGCATCATAACGGAGCTGAGAGGCCTTCTCCTCCAGCGTCATTTGGGAGACGATATTTGATGCCTGCTCCCAGACCTTTTGATTTTCCATATATGCCCCCGCCTTTCCCTTAACTGAACAAAATGCTGTTGAGGATGGATTCGAGGTATTCCTGCTTGCCGGAGCCGGGCAGCGGAGCCGCGCCGTTCTTTACGGCGTAGGCGGCCAACTCCTCCAGGGAGGTTTCTCCGCTGCGGATTTTCTTGCCGATGCCGGATTCGTAGCTTGCGTACCGCTCCTTCACGAATGTGTCGATGCGGCCGTCCTCAATGATCCTGGCGGCCTTGATAAGCCCCAGGGCGAAGGAATCCATGCCCAGGATGAAGCCCAGGAACATGTCTTCCAGGGTGTAGCTGGGGCGGCGGTCCTTGGCGTCGAAATTGAAGCCGCCATTTGCAAGCCCGCCGGCCTTCAATACTTCGTACATGCACAGGGTGGTGTCATACACATTGGAAGGGAACTGGTCGGTATCCCAGCCCAGCAGCAGGTCGCCCTGGTTGGCGTCGATGCTGCCCAGCATGCCATTGATGGCGGCTACCCGCAGGTCGTGCTGGAAGGTGTGGCCCGCCAGCGTGGCATGGTTGGCCTCAATGTTCATTTTGAAATCTTTGTCCAAACCGTATTGGCGCACAAACCCGATGGCGGTGGCGGCGTCGAAATCGTATTGATGCTTCATGGGTTCCTTGGGCTTGGGCTCGATGAAGAAGTCGCCTTTAAAGCCGATGCTGCGGCCATACTTCACCGCCATCTTCATCAACGCGGCAATGTTCTCCTGCTCAAATTTCATGTCGGTATTGAGAAGCGTTTCATAACCTTCCCGGCCGCCCCAGAACACGTAGCCCAGGCCGCCCAGCTTGACGGTGATGTCGATGGCCTTTTTGATCTGTGCCGCGGCATGGCAGAACACATCCGCGCTGTTGCTGGAGCCGGCGCCGTTCATAAAACGGGGATGGCTGAACAGGTTGGCGGTTCCCCACAAAAGCTTGATGCCCGTGGCCTTCATCTTTTGAAGGATATAATCGCTGATCTCGTCCAGCCTGGCGTTGGTTTCCTCAAGTGTGTCCGCTTCGGGCACGATGTCGGCGTCGTGGAAGCAGAAGTATCCGATGCCCAGCTTTTGCATGAATTCAAAACCGGCGTCCACCTTGGCTTTGGCGTGTTCCATGCTGCCAGACTTTGCGCCAAACGCCTTGTCCGCCGTGCCTGAACCAAACATATCCACGCCTGTGGCACAAAGGTTATGCCACCAGGCCATGGCAAAGCGCAGGTGCTCCTTCATGGGCTTGCCCAGCACCATTTTTTCCGGGTCATAGTATTTGAAGGACAGGGGGTTTTTCGATTGCGGGCCTTCGTAGGCCACCTTGGGCAGGTTTTTGAAAATCTCGCTCATAATCCTACTCCTTTATGCGGATTCTTTGACACATACCTAAATGTGCTCGAGCACATTTTTATAGTATCATAATACGGGAAATTTGCCCCGTTGTCAATCGGGATATGCAATTTAAGGGTTTATGAAATCTCCCGCCCGAACACTTCCAGTTCCGTAAGCGCGGGATAGGGGGAAAGGGTCTTGGCCTTCATAAGGTCCGACAGGCGGACCCATTCCGTAAGGCGTTCACCCACAGGAAAGTATTGCGTATCCCCGGTCTTTTCAAAGGACAGCGTCATCTGCTGTCCGTCGGAGAAGGTCAGTGTTCCCTGCGTCCACCAACTGTCGTGGGGGAAATCGGCCCGAAGGGTCACGGCCACTTCGTCGATGCGCACAGTGCGGCCGAATTGGATGGTGATTTCCGCGTCGGCCCGCCCGCCGATACCCCAGGACTGGTAGGGCCAGTTGCCGTGGCTGTGACTAAACTTCAGCCCGTCGATGACGCTGCGGGCAAAAAAGGCGGGCTCATCCCTGGTTTCCACGTTGGCCAAGGCGTGGGGAAAGCAGCCCTCATAGTATCGCTGGTCGATTGGATTCAAGGCCAGGTTGCGCCGGGCGGCCAGCTCCTCTGGCCGGGCGGGGCGTATTTGCAGAATGTGCATATCCCCGGCAAACGCCTGGGGCGGATACATAAGCGTCAGATCCCCCTTGGGGATGCGGTAGGCAAGCTGCCTGTCCGGCAGGTAGACCATGGATTCAGGCAGCGCCTGGTCCACCTGGATAACGCAATGCTGCGCATCCGAGGAATAAACGATGCTGTCGCCCTCCGCATAGGCGAGGGTGCATAAAAACCGCGCATAATTTGCGCCGGAGGCGGATTGCCTTACCTTGCCGGACGCGTCAAGAACCTGGATCGTATACATAGCTGGCCTCCCGGTGGCAGGATGGATTCACATTACGTCCATCATACCCCCGGGAGGCAGCATTGTCCAGCGGTTTGTTATTCCCACCGGAAGAATTTCAGGGAAAGGATGGTGCCGGTGGCGGTGATGGCGGCAAGAACCGCCAAGGACAGCGTCATGGAGGATAGGTCCTGGCCCAGGGAGGCTGCTTTCAAAAGCTTGATCCCCTGCGTCAAAGGCAGAATGTCCGCCACGGTTTGAAGCGCCTTGGGCATGATTTCATAGGGGATGGTAGCCCCGGACAGGAACAGCATGGGGAAGTAGAACGCGCTGGCCAGGATGCCGCCGGCTTGAGCGCTTCTGGCGAAGCTGGCTATCGTCATGCCGATGGCGTGTATGGACACCAGCACCAGCAGGTACGTGAGGAGGAAGATGATGAAGGAACCCTGAAGGACAAAGCCGAAAAGCAGCGCACAGACAAGGTATACCAGCACGGACGAAGCGATGGAGAGCGTGAAGCTGTACAGCACATGGGCTGACAGCAGCTTGGCGGGGCTGACGGGCGTCACCTTGTAGCGTTTTAGAATCTTGCGCCACCGGTAATCGGACAATGCGATGGGCAGGCCCATGAGCCCGGCGGCGCAGATGCCGATGCTGGCAACGGCAGCGAAGCTCATGTCGATTTTTCGGATGACACCGTCCGCTTCCGCGGCGGAGTCGCCGTATAAAACGCCTAAAAGCAGCATCAGCCCGACAGGCATCAATACCCCAAACAATACCGATGAAAACTCCCGGTAGGACAGTTTCATTTCCGTCTTGTACATCAGCCACAAGGTTTTCATACCGCTTCCGCCTCCTTTGCAAAGGTGATGAAGGCATCATCCATATTGGCCGCTCCGCTTTGCGAAATCACTTGCTTCACCGTGCCGCTTACCATAATCCTGCCATGGTTCAAAATGGCGACCTTGTCGCACAGGTGCTCCACCTCGTCCATGTAGTGGGAGGTAAGCAGAACCGTGACACCGCTGTCTTTGAGACCGCGGATGTACCGCCATACGTTTCGCCGGGCCATGGGGTCAAGGCCGGTAGTCAGCTCATCCAGGAATACAACCTCGGGCCGGTGCATGACCGCAAGCAGGATGTCCAGCTTTTGGCGCTCGCCGCCCGACAGGCTGTCTACAGGCGCTTTGAGCTTATCGGCAAGGCCGAAATCTTCAAGCAAGCTTTTCCAATCCGCGGCGCTTTGGTAAAGCGAGGCGCAGATTTCACAAATTTCGCCTAACCGTATTTTGTTTGGATAGGCCGCATTCTGAAACTGTACGCCGACTCTTTGGAACAGCGCCTTCCTGTTCTGGTGCGGGCTTTGGCCAAGAAGCAATACGCTTCCCTTTTCAAAGGATTTGGTGCCGAGTATGCATTCCAGGGTGGTGGATTTTCCGGCGCCGTTATGTCCCAGCAGGCCGAAGATCGTGCCCTTCTCCACATCGAAGGAAATGCCGTCCACGGCAATTTTGCCGCCGTAGTATTTTTGCAGGTTGTGTACCGAAATCGCGGCTTCCATCAGGTTACCTCCTGTACATGATGCAGGAAGAAGAATAAACCATTTTGAGGAAGCGTTCTTGACTTTCGTTGCTAAAAATTAAGTTTTCGGGGTGAGGCGCGGGGAGGGGCCCCTTATTAAAAAA
>JAEYOV010000032.1 GCA_023411395.1 Bacillota bacterium | reverse complement strand
TGTAATCTGGTCCGCTTCCGCATCCAGTAGCGCGTTGAGCGTTTCTTCCACTGCCTCCAGTACCAGCCCCGCCATTTGCTGTTTGATTTCTCCCTGATTTAGCTGTATAATTTCTCCCATGGGAAGCCCTCCTTGCGTGTCGCTTTTGTGTGGTAACGACAGTTTACACGCTTCGGGCTTCCTTTTCAATTGTGCGAAAAATATTATACCTTATCCGGACATGCCCAGTGTGATTCGCCGCGATCATAACAGCATCCGTTATTTTCAAAGGCTTCCCCCTTTTTGCAGTGCCCGCATCCTGGGACGCGGCTTTTTTTATTGCCGGTCTTGGAGTATGTATACTGGAAAAGCAAAATACTGTATTCTAACAAACGTTCAAGAAACATATACTTCGGCGATGAATGGTGATGTATTACCTTCTAATTGACCGAAGTATTGTTCAGTATAAACAATTATACGGATTGGAAAATTTCTGGTTGACAATACATTTCCATTCTCTTATAATCACAGTGTATACTAAATTGTTAAAAAACTGTATTCTATATGAAACTGGTGATTTTGATGGATGCAAAGCCTGGGCTGGTTCAAATTGCGTATGACAGAATTCTTCATGACATCCTGACTTTTCAGCTTAAGCCGGGCGAAACCGTATCCGATTACCAGATCTCCAAGGAACTGGGGATGAGCCGCACTCCTGTCAGGGAGGCGATACGGAAGCTGATCTACGGTTCCCTTGTCGTTCAGGGCAACGGGAAGGCGGTTGTGGCCGATATTTCCGCCCAGGACATACAGGAGATCACCGAGCTGCGCAGCGCCCTGGAGAAGCAGGCCGTTGAAATCATTCTGACAAGAAACCCGCTGCCGCAGGATAAAATCGCGCGGATGCGCGAACTGAACGCGGAACTGCAAAATGCCGTGGCGAACCGCGATTACAGGCACAATTTCGAGATTGAAGATCAGTTCCATATGCTGATCGTGGAAGGCTCGGGGAACAAGCGCATCATTGAAACCTACAAGCAGCACCACCTGCTGATCGAGCGCGCCCGGTGGCTGTCGCTGTTTTATCCTGTATATGATCCGACCATCAAAGAGCATGAAGACATCATCGACGCCCTGGAACAAAGGGACAGGGACGCTGCCTACCGTGCGCTGGGAAAGCATATGGAAAGCTCCTACCGGCATTTCAGCCGTGTGTTCACGGACCCGGAAATTCGGGAAGCGGCAAGATTTGTGGCCTCCCTGAAATAATCAACCCAATACATTTTTAGAAAAGGAAGGGGGCCTGAACAGCCCGCGATGCGCTGCACGCCGGCATGGCAGGCAGGGAGCAATTTAAAATGCGCCTGCCGTGCCCCATCCATCACGCCGGTCTTCCATCAAACAGGAAGACTGTGACACTGCATCCAAGAACATCCGGCGACAAGAAAGGAGCACCCCCATGAAAAAGGTATTGGTATTTTTGGTTGCCATGTGCATGCTTCTCACCGCGTCCACGGCGCTGGCCGAGGGATACACCCTGAAAATAGGCCATGCCCAGGCGGAGACGCATGTGCGCCATCTTTCCCTGCTTGCCTTTAAGCAGATGGTGGAGGAGCGGACAAACGGCGGCATCCAGGTGGAGCTTTTCGCCAACGGCCAGCTTGGCACGGAAAAAGAGATGCTGGAAAGCGTCAAGCTGGGCACGCTGGAAGGCATGCGGGGCGGCCAGTTGGACTTCCTGCCTGAGCTGTACATCTTCACCCTGCCCTTCCTGTGCGAAACATCCCAGCAGGCAAGCGCCCTGCTTGGCAGCGATATCGCGCTTTCGATCTGCGAAGGCTCCGCCAAGGACAATATGCTGATACTGGGCCTGGGCAACGCGGGCGGCTTCCGCCATTTCTCCAACAACGTGCGCCCCGTGAAAACGCCCGCGGACATGGCGGGCCTCAAGATGCGCACGCCCACCGGCTACGACACCATCGACCGTACGTTCAAGGCCCTGGGCGCCTCCACCGTGGCGATCCCCTACGCGGAGCTGTATATGTCCCTGAAAACAGGCGTGGTCGACGGGCAGGAGAACCCGGCCACCAATGTGGAAGGCATGAAGTTCTATGAGGTGCAGAAGTACTTCACCATGGTCGCCTACCAGTTCCATCCCGATCCCTTCTATGTGAACCTCGATTGGTTCAACAGCCTGCCCGGGGATTACCAACAGATCATGCGTGAATGCGCCATTGAGATGATGAAGGTCAACGACGCGTCCATCGCGGAAGCCGAAGCGAAGGCTATTGAGGTCATCAAGGCGAACGCGGACGTGTACTACCCGACGCCTGAGGAGCTGAAGGCCTTTAAGGATGCGGTGCAGGGCATTTATGATGATTATGTGGCGGAAGGGAAAATCACGCAGGAACAGCTTGACCAGATACGCGAGATAATCGCGAACGCGGGGAAATAACGGCGCGCTGAACCGGGGAGAGGGCCTTTTGCACTCTCCCCGGTATTGCTCATACAATTTGCTGGCCGGGGAAATGAGGTATCCGCATGGACAGAATCAATAAGCTGGGCAAGGCATTATACCGCATGTATGTGGGTATCGGCATAGCCGCCATGGGGTTCATTGCCGTAAGCGTCATCTTTACAGTCATCGCCCGCTACTTCTTTTCCCTATCGTGGAAGCAGCTGGATGAGCTTGTGACAACGCTGTTTGCCTTCACCACTTTTTGGGGGATGGGCATCGCCGTATTGGAAGAGGAGCACGTGGTGATCGATATCGTTTACCGCTCCCTAAGGCCAAGGGCGAAGCGGGGTATGGGCTTTATCCATCTTGTGATCGCGCTGGCCGTGGATGTAACGGTTTGCGTATACAGCTTCAAATATGTGGGATTGGTGGGGGATCATCTGTCCCCGGGGATGGAAATCCCCATGAAGTTTATGTATGGCATCATGCCGGTGTGTTTCATTCTCTGCGCTATCTGCATCGTGCTGAAAATGTTCCGCCTGATACCGGGCGGCCGGCCCGGGCCTGCCGGCGCACAGCCGCAGAACGGGCCCGGCGGCGCGGTATGAGGGCGATGGTACAGTTCTTTCAAGGAGAGGATGCATGATATGGCCATGTTCTATCTGCTGGCCGGCCTGATCGTATTTGCCGTGATCGGCGTGGCGCTCGCGTTTTCCATCGGGGCATCCTGCATTGCCTATCTTGCGGCCCAGGCGCCTTCTTTTTTGCTGAACATGCCGCAGAAAATATGGGGCGGCGCATACAGCCAACTGATGATTGCCATGCCGCTTTTCATGATCGCCGGGGAATTGATGAACGCGGGCGGCATCACCAGGCGGATCATTGACCTTTGCATGTATTTTGTCCGTCCCATCAGGGGCGGGCTCGGAGAAGTCAATGTGGTCGCCAGCATGATATTCGGCGGCATCTCCGGTTCTTCCGTGGCGGACACCTCCGCCCTGGGGTCCATTCTGATCCCGGCCATGGAGGAGAAGGGCTATCCGCCCAGGGTGGCGGCCGGCGTGACGGTTGCCTCGTCCACCATGGGCATGATCATACCGCCCAGCATCCCCATGATCATCTACGCCATGATCAGCGGCGCTTCCGTAGGCGGGCTGTTCATGGCCGGCGCCATACCCGGCATTCTGATTGGGCTCTCGCAGATCGTGATCGTATTCCTGATAAGCCGCAGGAAGGGCTATCATCCCGCGAGAACGCCGTTTGTGTTCAGGGATTTTGCAAGGACGCTGCTTGTGGGGCTGCCCGCCATGCTGATGCCGCTGTTCATTGTCATATCCGTTTCCTTCGGCGTATGCACCGCCACGGAGAGCGCGGGCCTGGCTGTGCTTTACGCGCTGATCGTTGGCGTTTTCGTCTACCGTGAGCTCAAATGGAGCCATATCGTAAAGGCGCTGCGCAAAACACTGATTTCGTCCGCCACGATCATGATCATTATCGGGTTTACCAACGTTTTTACATGGATCCTGACAATGCAGCAGGTGCCGCTTCATGTGGCCGGCTTTTTCTCATCCCTTCGGATGCCTGTCTTTTTGATCCTGCTGATGCTTGACCTTTTGATCCTTATGATCGGCACATTTATCGATGTGTCGCCGGCGATTCTGCTGCTGGCGCCCATCCTGCTTCCCGTGATGCAGAACCTTGGCGTGAGCAGCCTGCAATTTGGTGCGATCCTGATCACGGGCATGGCCATCGGTCTGGTCACGCCGCCGGTAGGCATGTGCCTGAACGCATGCACAAAAATCAACCGGATGCCTGTTTTCGATATCTTCAAGGGGGCCATGCCCTATGTCGTCTGCAATATTCTGGTGCTGGTTGCCATCACACTTGTCCCGGCACTCACGACATGGCTGCCCGGGGTGCTGGGGTATTAAAGCGGGGATGAAGGGCTGGGGAAGTTGCAGAAGAAATGTATGATCATGATCAAATATAATAGCTTTTATTTGATGAATATAGAGAAGACGATTGACTGATCGTTTGGCTTAATATACATGTGACATATTGAGTTAATATGAATTTACATTAGCTCATAAGGAGATAAGGCCTGTTCAAACACGCATATTGGTTTTCCCTCTATCAATACTGAGACTCGAAGCATTTTGGCCTTGGAGATAGATGGGAGTTTGTTGAAGACAATTGATTTCGCATTAAGATACGAAATCTCCGTTTCCCGAATCACTGGATAGAGCCGTTCTTTCGAACCAAGCCATTCAAATAGAAAATTGCACTTGATGTTTTCGAGATTTTGGGCGCCTTCTCTTCGAGCCCTCCATCTTACATATTCTATCTTATCCGGGGCATCAGAAAAAATAAAACTCAGTGAATCCTCATGAAGAATAACTTCGTCAATAAACAACCCGTTCCGATAGAAAACATAATCCTTAGCAACCTTAACAATATCCTTATATTTATCATATGAGATTCGGTGCTGCATGCGCAATAGATTGAGCAATGTCGCTTTTTCGCATTCATTTCTACAAAAGATATACTTTATCATCCCGTTGATTGGAAACTGCATTGGATACAGAATTTCCGCATGCCGATACTGAAGTGTATTGTTATCAGCAGGTCCATAACTATATATCTTGTCAAATGGGAGTTTTGAGAAATCATCCATTCCCTTTTTGATCGGTGCTCCATGCCCGGCTTGAGTCGACTCAGAAAAGCATGTATTCTCAAGTGCCAGCATTTTTTCCAAATCAAATAATAGGAATATTGGTACCGGTACGTTTGCGTTAACATCCCCGCAATACCGGACCGCGCAATGCTTATACCCTTCGTTATGAAACTGCGTAGGCGACAGTGGCCGAAAATAAAAACGTGCATAAGAAGTAGCTTGATTTTCTGTCATATCGATGATCTGCCGACTTGCGTTATCATTTGTCATTACTCCAATTGCATCAGCTCGAACTCGGCTATATAAGATACCGGATGCAAGAATGCCTACTGCGTTCGTGACATCCGTATAGTGATATGCAAAGCGGGGCCACCAAGATATGGACGAATGAGTTTCACAGTTTTCTCTTATGACTTCTGCGTATGTCATAGCATCTCACCTCGCAATGCAAATATCCGTCCATATCCTTCATTAGCCTGATAACCCCTTTTCATAGATAGATCTTGATCGTCCAGAATACGCACAGGAGAAAGATATCCCAATTTCTCAATCAATCTATAAAAGAGTAGTGCGTTTATTTCACAACCTTCTGTAACAACGACCCCATTTTTTCTCATCGTATCCCAAAGTATAGCCAATTCATCTTTTAACAGATAGATTGATTTTCCTTGTTGCGTGCTATCAAAGCTCAAGCCATCATTCCACTTTACACTATACTTGCCTTCTTCGCAACTCAACTGATATGGAGAAATTGCCTGTCCATGAATGATATCATCGCATAAGCCATCAAATGACATATCCCGTGCATTGCTTCGCAGCCAGTCTATTGTTTCTTCCTGCTTCTTATGTTCTGGCTCAGAAAGCACTCCATACCCGATATATATATATATTGTGAGCGGAAGCGGCTTTAAATATCTCTCCATTACCGGGCGTACAACATCCCAAGATAGTTCTCCGTTTCCACAGCCAAGCTTGGGAAACGCAATAGAAGTTATTCCTTTATCTGCGTACGTACGAACGAATTTGTCCAGGCCGCGTTCGATATACTCAACTTTGGAGGGGTTCCTCCAATTTTCTTTTGTCGGAAACATTAGTATCCAGTGATCCGGTTCATAGTATAACATTAATTTCCCAATCGTCAGTAGATGCTTTTCACATGCGTTACGATATGCCTCAAACATTTTGACATATCGCTTTTTAAAGGATAAAGCCAGACCTTTTCCCATAACCCCTACCGTATTTACTGTGTTTACAATCACTTGAGCAGGGCTGTTAAAAATATCACCTTCAATATACTCTATCACGAACACTGCTCCTTTTTGTTAGATAATTGATACCTTGTCTCCGGTGCCGAAAACAAAATTGCATTCCAGTTTGCAGCCAGATACCAGTGCAATATTTTCAAGATCGTCAATCGAAAATGTGCCTCGTTTTATCTTTTGGCTGAATGCCTGAGGAGTTATACCAAGTCTCCTGGCGATTTCCGCCATTGTCAGCTCATTTTTTACACAGACGATCTTAATCGGCTCATCAATTCGCATTCTTATTCCTCCCCTCATAATAATAAACTAAAAAGTTGAGGTTGTCAATATATATATTTAATAAAACCGATAGTCTAATCTCAATAAACGTTTCAAATAGATACTTTCAGCTAAAAACCTTTAAAGCATAAGGCCATCGTCCAGCAGATGAGGACAATAGCCTAAGTCTTGAGAATCAGGAATCTCCGGTCTTTTGTTTATCCCAAAGTAAACACAAGAGCATATGCAATCGAATTGGGGAATTCACCGTGATTCATCCGCCACAATCTCATACACGCAATGGCTGCCGCCGCGCAGGACGGATTCCACGACCCTGGCCCTGACCTTTTTTTCAAACACCTTTTCGAACATGCGCTCGGCAAAGCCCTCGGAGCATTTGCACAGGTTGGGCGTGGCTGCCGCACCCGCCCGAATCAGGGGACAGACGCATTCGGCCTTGTTTTCGTCGGCAATGATCCGTTTGCCGTCCGGGTCCATGGTCACGATCCAATGCCATTTTTCGTTCAGGTAGCCGCAAAACGCCTCCGGCCGGCCTATGAAGGGCTTCAATACATCATCCATATTCAGCGCGTCGTAATGGACCTGGCTGCACATTTTGATGGCGTCATCCATTTTCATGGCCGGGTTTTCGGCAAACGCGGCCAGCAATCCGTTCGTCCACGCGCAGGCAAGGCCCACATCCCAATTGCCGCATAAGGCTCCCGTTTCCTTGCAGTGTACGGAGCATCCCACAGGCGCCATCTCCTTTCACTGGTATAAAAACTTCCGCTCAAATACATCCGCCGGCACGGGCCTGCCCAAAAGGTAGCCCTGCACCTGGTTACAGCCAAGCTCCGTCAGCACGTCCAATTGCTCCTCGGTTTCCACGCCTTCGGCGATGGTGGTGATGCCGATGGATTTTGCCATGGTAATAATGGATTTTACGATGTGGACGCCGCTGACATTGTAGGAGGTGATATTGTCAATGAGCGATTTGTCGATCTTGATCCTGTCGAAGGGGTATTTGTTCAAATAGCTGATGGCGGAATAGCCGGAACCGAAATCATCAATGGAGATGGAGATGCCAAGCTCCTTGAGCTGGCCGAACACGGCGTGTATCTTGCCTGTTTCCCAGATCATGCTGCCCTCCGTAATTTCTGCGTCCAGCCATGCGGTATTGACGCCCGAATCCAGGATCAGCGCTTTCAAGTCATCGATGAACGTGTCATCGCTCAGCTGCCTGGGGGAGATATTGATGCCCACTTTGATGGGAAACGGCTGCCTGCCGTTCCAGGCCATGGCCTGCCGGATGGACTGGCCCAAAACCCATTTCCCGATTTTTGCGATGTATTCTATTTTCTCCGCCACGGGGATGAAAACGTTGGGCGGAATATAGCCGTACTGGGCGTTTTTCCAGCGGATCAGCGCCTCCGCCCCCACCAGCTTTTTACCGGGCAGGGAAAACTGGGGCTGGTAAAAAAGCTCGAAGTCCTTCTCCATGTCCGCCTGCTTTAAAAGGACCTCGATCCTGTTGCTGTTGATCATGTCCTGGCTGAGGATGGAATCAAAGAACTGGTATCTGTTGTACCCCTGCGACCTGGCATGGTACATGGCGATATCGGCATTTTTCATGAGCGTTTTCCCATCGGACGCTTCGGGGGACAAAAGCGCCACTCCGATGCTGACCGTTACATCCAGGACCTGGCCGCCGATTAGGATGGGCCGGTTGCAAAGCTCGACGATATTTTGGCAGAAGCCGTTAATATCCTTTTGGGTATACCTGCCGATAAAGATGAACCCGAACTCGTCGCCGCCAAGGCGGGCCAGCGTGGCATTGTAATGGTTCCATTCGGTCATTCTGCCGGCCAGCTCGACCAGGACCTTATCGCCGGCGTCGTGGCCGAAGCTGTCGTTGATCGTTTTGAAGCGGTCCAGATCCAGAATCAAAAGGGCCAGCGATTCTTTGGGAAGGATCGTTTTGATGCTTTCCTCCAGGCAGTTCATGAAATAGCGCCGGTTGTACAGGGACGTTACAGTATCCTGGTTGGCAAGGTATGTAAGCTCCTTGACCTGCTCCTTAACGCGCTGCTCCAGGGTTTCATTGTTGAGCATTTGAATTTTCAGCAGCTTTTCGTTTTCAATGGAAAGCTGGACGTATTTGGTGAACATAAAATAGAGGAAGATCAGTATGGCAAACGTGGCGGCATCCATGAAGTCAAAACCGGTGCCGGTGATGCCTGTTGCTTCCAGAAGGAGGCATATAAGGGGGAACACCAGCAGATAACCCCACCTGCTTTTGAGGCCCACATTGGAAAAGGCTTTCACGTCAATGAGCGGGCGGTTGTCGCATGCCTTCCGCAACGCACCCAGGGCCAGGATGTACATCGACAGGGTATAGGCGAAATCAATGAGGGAATTGGGGATATACAGTCCCCTGAAATCGAGGTAGTAATACAGCATGTCAAAAAAGGCAAACAAAACAGCCCCGCATGCCATGATGGCGGTATGGCCCGGGATTTTCCCCGAGCGTACGGACAAAAGCCACAGGAACACGCCGGCGATAATGATGATATCGCTGATGATGGCGAAAAGGCTTGTAAAATCCAATTGCAGCAGCGCATTCAGTATGGACGCGTCCTTGTTCAGGTAAACGATCCAGAGGAAGACCATGCTCATCAGCGCGATAATGGACGCGTCAACGAGGATCTGAACGAAGTTCCACTTGCTGAACTGCTTGATGGCAAAGACCAGCAGGGCCAAAACGATAAACAGGTTCGTAAGCGCATAGACCACCCAGATCACCGGGCTTGACGAAGGGTCTTCCCCCCGATACTCCATCACGCCCCATACGATATCCGCCGCGCCCCAGACAAAACAGGCAAGGGAGAACAGCAAAAAGGCGGAGCTGACCAGGCTTTTTTTATCCGACCGGATATAGGCAAACAGCAGGATGCCCGAGGCGGCCAAAGCGTTGATGGGGGATAGGATGTTGCCCCACGACTGCGATTGATACAGGGATGCGATGAAGTACGCAAGCAATGGGAGAGACAGCACGGCGGCTTTTCTGACAAATAAGGTCTTTGCGTTTGTCATATGAACCTCTCATGTCTTATGCTGTACGCAATTAATCCGGATAAGCTACGTCTATTGTATATTGTTCTACATATATCGTCAATTATTTTGAAAAATTGAACGGCCTGTTTGTTTTTTTTGCACTAAAGGGTATCGGTATAAATGCAATACGCCGGCGCGGCGTATTTGCCGTACCGGCGCTTGTTTGAACGGTCTGACAGGGCCTGTGAGCCTTTATTTTCCTCAGCCTTGGGATTTGGCGTTGGGGTCGGACGCGTTGACGATCTCGCCGGTTTGCGCGTTGACGGTAACGTACCCGATGAAATCATACCCGTCCGGCTTGACGAACACAAACTGTATGAACCAGAAATGGTCGCCGCGGTTGATGGAATTAAACTCAAAGGAGAAAGAGGGTACAAGGCTTTCCAGGAATGCCCTGTCATATTTGGAACCGTAATTTTGGATCAGCGCTTCCCGCGCCAGCTTTTCGGCCTCTTCCGCGGGGATATCATTTTCGGCGGGCAGGCCGGGAAGCAGCTCATCTCTTCCGTCATAGGTATGAAAGAGCACTGCCAGCGCTTTGGCCCAAAGGGGCCAGAAGCTGCCATCCTTGCCATACTCCCTGGCCCACTGCTCCTGAAACTGTACGGCATTGTCCCTGTTGTAGCCGACGGCGTCCAGGGCTTCCCAATAGTAGGCGGGGGCAAGATCGGAATACCAAACGCCGGGCTTGCCGTCCGGCCGCGGCGTATAGGCGGGGGATGCCGGGTCCATATACGCAGTGGAGAAGGTCCCTTCATCCGCCTTGGTTCCAAGAACCTCGCCCGTGACCGCGTCCATGGCCACATAGTCAAATATGCTGCTTGTGACGGGTGTGATTTCCACAAAATGAATCACCCATTGGCGGTCGCCCATCCCGGGGGTATTGAAGGTGAAGGCGGCCGCCGTTTTGAGGCTGTCCAGATAGGCGCCGTCACGCACCCCGGCATACAGTTCGCGCAAAGCCTTGCGGGCTATTTCCAGCGCCTTATCCAAAGGGATATCGCCGGGGGCGGGCAGGCCGGGAAGGACGGTGGCGCCTTCGCCCAGGTTGTGCCAGATGCCGTCGATGGCCTGTGCCTCCAGGGGCCAGAACAGGGGATCATCGCCATACTCGCTTTGCCACTTGTTCATCAGCCTTGCAGCGGTATCGCCGTTATAGCCGACGGCGTCCAGGGCCTGCCAATAGTAATCCGGCGCGACATCGGAATACCATATCTTCGGCATGCCGTCGGGCCTTGGCGTGGAGGCGGGCGGTGATGGCTGTATGCTGGGCACAAGACTGGAAAGGACATACGGCTCGCACCAGAAGCCGATGCTTTTGAAAATGTCGGCATGGACGGCGTTTGCCGTGCGGGCATCGATTTGTGCCATATGAATGCCCTTGCCGGCATTGCCGGCGGTGCCTGAAAAAGTTACCTTCCACACCGGGCCCGGTTCATCCAGCAGATAGATCGCATAGGCCCGGTACTCCCCGCAAAGGGTTTCTTCATCGGGGCCGCCCGCGGCCGCCACCGCCTTCCGGGCCGCATCGATGGCATCTTCCCTGGGGATTACCGCATCATCCGGCAGCGCGTATCTTTGCCCAAGTAGGATGCCGGCATTGCTATCCGGTTCAACAGCGTATGTTTTTGCCGATTCGTGAAGCGCGTCATGGAAGCTGATCCAGGTTTCCATGGCCCAGTCCATATGGCCGCCATAGGTATCCCGGTACAGGTCCATCACCTCGGCGGGGAGCAGCGGTTCGTGCCCCTCCTCCAAAAGACCAAGCGTCCGCTTTGCCTCCTTCACGGTGCCGTCCGACAGCAGAAGAAAGGTATACTGGCTGTGATTATGATCCAGCGGCTCGTACTCGATATACCACTGCATGCCCTTGCTGTAAGGGTTGTCGCTGTAGGCTTGATAGGTCATGTGCCGGCGGTAGGCCGACGGTTCCGTAACCATGGCGTTCGCGTCATAGTGATCCCGGATGTAGGCGTGGACAATATCCAGCGCCTGCTGCCCGCTGATTTCATCGCCTTCGGGTACAAAGTGCGTCTGCCGGTCGGCAAGGCCGCTTTCCAGAAGGATCCGGTTATACCAGGCCTGGTCTTCAATGCTCCAGGTGCTGGGGTAGAACCCCAATTCCGCCTTGGCGAACAGGCGCATGGTTTCCTCTTTGTAATGCACGGCCATGCGCTTGATATCCGTCAGCACCCGCTCCGGTATGATGACGCCGTTTTCTTCGGCCAGGCGCAGGATGTCTTCCATCTCCCGCTGCGTAAAGCTGTCGGATGTGCTTTGCGATGCCTTGGGGGACAGCACCTGGTCTACAAATTCCTTCTGGGTCAAAATCACGGCGGCCAGCGCGCCTAATGCGATGAGCAGCAGCGTCAAGGCGATGACCATGCCCAGTGTCAGCTTTCTTTTCATTTCTTTCCCTCCCCGTACCTTTCGCATGATGGCGGCGCGGCTTGCGTAGGATGCGTGCAGGGTGGAAAGATGGACATCCATGGCCCGTTTGATGTTATTTTTCATCCTGATCCCTCCCCAAAAGCCCCTGCCGCAAAAGCGCCTGCGCTTTTTTCAGGCGGTGATGGGCGGCGGAACGGCTGATGGAAAGCGCCTGGGCGCATTCCTCCAGCGTCATTTCCTGGTAGTAGTAGAAAAGGATCACCTGTTTGTACTTTTCGGGCAGGCGCAATATATCCAGAAACAAGGTCCTGTCTTCCGGAGGGATGGAAAGGAAGGCTGCCGGAAGGGAATCCAGCGCCCGGTTCAGGTCCACATGGCGGAACCATTTGGTTCTTTTATATCCCCGGCACACATTGACGGCAATTGTGAGCAGCCATGTTTTTACGCCGCAGCCGTTGCGGCCTTCAAAGGCATCCATGCCGCGCCACGCGTTCAGGAATGTGTCCTGCATGGCGTCCTCCGCCAGGGAGGCATCCGAAAGATAGACAAAGCAGGTTCTGAGCACCGCATCCGCGTATTCGGTGATCCATTGTTCCAGCCGCTCCTCGCGGTCCGCGCCGGGTACCGCAGCGCTGACCATGGCGATCACCCCCTTGCAACTATAGACGCAGGGACGGGAAGGTTTTTCCTGTTTTTCAAAAAATTTTTAGCCCCACGCCGCCATCATTCAACGGATTTCAGGGAGCTGACCATATCAATTAACCTGATTTTCCGGGACATGAGCAGGTTTACAAGGATGGATAAAAGGAAGGTTGACAAGATGGCGGCGGCCAGCGTGAGGGGGGAGACATAGGTGGCAAAGTCGCTGTAATCCGATATGGTGGAGAGCATAAAGCCGGTAAGCGCAAAACCGGCCGGGATGCCGAGCATGATGCCCAGAACCGTAAGCCATACGTTCTGCTTTTGCAATAGCGCCTGTATCTTTTTGTCCGGGAAACCCAGCACCTTCAATGTCGCAAATTCCCTTGTTCTTTCCGTAAACGAAAGGCTGCCCAGATTGTACAGCACAACAACGCCCAGTACGGCAGCCGCGAGAATCAGTATGGCGATGATGAGCTGAATGCTTTCAAGGATGGCGCTGAAACTGCGCTTCAGCGCGTACAGTGTTTGAACATCCTTGACGCCGGGCCGGCTTTGCGCATCAGGAGCGCTTGCGCCGGCGAGCAGGGCCGTGGGATGCATGACCTCCCCCATCTTTTCATAGGCTTCCTTCGACACGGCAATGCCTTGGCCGACCGGCGCGCGGTATATGGCGCCGATGGTTGAATTTCGCCAGGTATCTTCCCCATAGATCCGCCATGAGATATCATCGCCCAGCTTTACATGAAGGAGCTGCGCCATTTTGCCGGAGACCGCGACGCCGCTATCGGGAAGGGTGACTTCATTTCCTCTCCCGTCCTGGAGGCGGTATTCGTTTCCCGGCGCCATCACGGTCAGCGTGCCGCTCTTTTCCACCCCGCCCGCCTTGATCGCGATGCCCGATTCCTGAATCATCTGTCCGGGATATTGGCTGGCGAGCGTGTCAAGCTGAGCGGCCGTGATGCCTTCCTCAAGGCTGATCCGCACGTCAAAGGTGTACAGCTCACCGTACAGGCGGCCGGCCACCGCATTCACACTGTCATGAAGCCCCAGGCCCAGCAGCAAAAGCGCGCAGCAGCCAATGACGCCTGAGACAGCCATTGCGGAGCGCACCTTGCTTCGCAGGATATCACGCAGATTCCACTGCGCGGAAAAACCAATCGCCTGCCAGATGCGGCTCTTTTCCAGGCGGGTATGCCGGGACGCTTTGGGAACGCGAGGCCTGAGCGCCGCCGCCGGAACGCCGTTCAATTCCCTTTTGCAGGCAAAGTAACAGGAAGCGCCGCAGCACAGGACGGCCGCACCAACCGCCAGGACATCCGGATAGGATATCGCCCAATGCCATTCGGGCAGGTTGTAGATCGCGCGCTGCATGGAAAACAGGATGGGCGGAATGACTGCCGGACCGGCGGCAAGCCCGATCAGGCCTCCCGCCAGGCCCAGCCACAGCCCGTAGGAAACATAGTGCGCGAGGATCTTCCTGCGCCCAAACCCCAGCGCCTTCAGCGTGCCTATCTGAAGGCGCTGCGCGGCGGTCAGGCGCGTCATCGTCGTGAGCATGGCCAGCGCCGCAATCAGGAAAAACACCACGGGCAGTACGCCGCCCATGGCTTTGTTCTGGTCGATCTCATTGCGGAACTGGGCCGCGCTTCTTTGCGTATCTCTGGTCAAAAGCACGCTGTAAGCCCCGGACAGCCGCGCCTCCAGCTCCGGTTTCACGGCCGCCGCGTCAGCACCTTCGTCCAGCTTCACCATCAGTTCCGTATGGGGCAGTAATCCAGCCATCGGGATATGCGCGCGGGGCGTAAAGGCAAAGCCGAATGTGCCGGGATCCGGCGTGAATACCGAATCATCCTTGACCGCATACACATATTCCGGATGCATGACGAATCCCAGAATTGATTTGGTCACTTCATAGCCCAAGGCCTTGAGTTTCAAAGGGTCATTCAGGCTCAGGCCATGCGCTTTCGCGAAGGTTATGTCTACCCAGATTCCGTCTTTTGCGGTGCCGAAGGGCTCTCCTTCGATCAGATACGGCATCGACAGCCTGTTTTCATCGAGTATGCTGACCCTGACCGTGGGGGAACCGTTCAGCACGGCGGCGGTGTCCATTGTCAGCCGCCGCTGGGCGGCGGCTACGCCTGGGATGGCCTCCGCTGTCCGGACATCCGATGCGCTGAAATTTTTTCCGATGGCCCAGTAGTCCGGGAAGGCTGTTTCCGCATAGTAGCGGCCGGCGGTTTCCTGCATGCCGTACCATTGTGCATGGATGCCCGCATACACAAATACGCCCAGCAGCGCCATCAGGAAAATGGAAATGAACTGCGCCTTGTTCGCCTTCATATCCCGGATCATTTTTTTCAGCAGCATCACCAGTTCACCTCCTCCACCCGCATGGGAGAGGGATTGTGTGATTGCATGAGGACCTTGCCGTTTTTCATATGGATCACCCTGTCCGCGGCAGGGGCCAGCGCGGCGTTGTGGGTTACGATAACAATGGTCTGCCCGTTCCTCCTGGACATATCCTGCAAAAGCTTCAGCACGGTGGTACCGGTCTGGCTGTCCAGCGCGCCTGTCGGTTCGTCGCACAAAAGAAGCTTCGGCTTTTTGCACAGCGCCCGCGCAATGGAAACACGCTGTTGTTCACCGCCTGATAGCTGGGCAGGGAACTGGTGCAAATGGTTTCCAAGCGCAACAGCTTCCAGCGCTTCTTTGGCGTCGAGCGCGGATTTTACAATCTCCCGGATCAGCGCGACATTTTCATAGGCCGTCAGCGTCGGGATCAGGTTGTAGAACTGAAAAACGAAGCCCACCGCGTCACGCCTGTACACGGACAGCCGGTTGTCATCATACTTTGTGATGTCTTCGCCGCCGATCCATATGGAACCGGCGGTGGGCTGGTCCATCCCCCCCAGAAGGTTTAAAACCGTGCTCTTCCCCGCGCCGCTGGGTCCCAGGATAACCGCGAATTCACCCTCTCCGATTGTAAATCCGACATGGTCGGCCGCCCGCACAGCCTGCCCGCCCGTGCCGTATTCCTTGACAACGTCCCGAAACTCAATCAGTGCCATAAGGCTTCCTCCCCGCTAGATGACCAGAAGCTGCTCCGCAGTAAGGCCCAATACGCCTGCAATCATCCGGATCACCTCATCCGACCTGAAAAACGCAGGATCGTGATTGTGATCCGGACTTCCGTGTATGAGCCCGAAAATTCCAAATATCAAAAATGTCGCTGCCTGCTCGGGGCTGCGTATCGCGGTCAGCCCCTTTTCATTCAATTCTTCGAGTATTCCTGAAATCGGGTCAATCAGCGATTGCGCCACATGGATCGAGAACCTGTTGTCAGTATCTATATGTTCCGCAAGGCTGGCCGCGCTCATCAGCGCATGCCCGGAATCTGCAATCAGGCCGGTCATATAGGCAAATACCTTGTCAATTTTATCCCGGAGCGGCAAGGTGTCCTGTATGATTGAAATGAGGCAGGCCGTGCAATCGTCCGCATACTGTTCCATGGCGGCCCGGTATACTTCCTCCTTCGACCGGAAGTAGTAGTAAAACAATCCCTGCGCGACGCCGATTTTTTCCACGATATCTCCAACGGATGTTTTCTCGTACCCGTTCTTCAGAAACAGTTCAAGGGCCGTGCTCAATATCTCCCGCCTGCGTTCCTGCGGGGGTTTGGATATCCGGACCATTGCTGCCATCCCCTCTCCCATGTTGCGGCCGGTTTCTTGCCAGGTACCGGCAATTCAGATTATAAACGACTGACTGAATAAAAGTCAATATTGAATTTGAAGTTCACTCAAAGGGATGCCGCCGCATCCCCTTTCCTTGACCCTATGCGGCCAAAGGATTTCAAAACACGGATGATGTTGTCAATCAGTACCTGAGCCACCCGCCGAAATGCCACCAGGGAAGGTGTAGGTTTTTCAGCCAGTTCATGGCGTCGGCCCAGGCCCGGCTCATGGGCACGCCCGTGGCAAAGGGATAAAAGCCCGCAAAGGCGGCGGCAACAAGGATCATGTATACCGCCTGGAGCCTTAAACCGGCCTTTGGGCGGCGGAGGGTGAGCTGCTCGAAGGCGTACACAATGCACAGCATGACAAACGCGAGGCTGGCAAAGTAGTGGTAGATGAATACGGCACGGGTGATGAATATCCAGGGCACATACTGGGCGGCGGCGGAAATGAGCAGCATGGCCGGGCGGTGGTCGGTCACCGCGACGCCCGCAAGGTGGGGCTTGAGCCACCGTATCAGCACATAAACGGCGGCCGCGGCCCCCGCCCACCAGACGATGGGATTGCCCATGCCCATGATGGTGGATACCATGCCTTCCTCCGCATAGCCGCCGCCGTAATACCACATGGGCCGAAGCATCAGGGGCCATTCATAAAAGGGCGACTGGTAGGGGTGGGTCGCGGTGAGGCCCGCGTGGTAGCCAAACATCATCTTTTGCGCGTTGGCGAACCTTTCCCAATTGAGCCCGCCTTCGAAAGCGAACTGGGGAATGTAGCTGAAATAGTAGATCGCGAAGGGGAGGAGGATAAAGAACACGGCGCACGCGGCCAGGGTTCCGGTGACATACTTGGGTAGGGCTTTGGCCTGCTTTGCAAACTCTCCGCCCAGGATGCGGCCCGCTTTCGCGTCCAGAAGCCTTAAGGCCATGGACCAGAAAAACAATATTGCCAGCCCGGCGCCGGCGTACAGGCCGGTCCACTTTACGGCGCAGGCCAGCCCCATGAATAGGCCGGAGAAGAAAAGGGCCCAAAGCGTTTTCCACCCGTCGCGGAAAAAGCTCATTTGCAGGTACCTAAACATGCACAGATACGCAAGCAGTATGAACAGTACCGCAAAGCTGTCGATGGTGGCGATGCGGGTCTGGGCCAGGTGCATCATGTCAAAGGCCATGACAAAGGCGGCAAGGAAGGCGTAGCGCGTTTTTTGAAACAGCAGCTTGCCCAACAAGTACAGAACCGGCACCATGAATACCCCCGCCAGCGCGCCCGCAAAGCGCCAGCCAAAGGGCGTCATCCCGAAGAATTTGATGGCCAGCATGATGCATATCTTCCCCAGGGGCGGATGGGTCCACTCGAACGTTTGCAGGCCGTGCAGATGCTCGTACCCGGTGCGGCCGTGATAGACTTCGTCAAAGTACATGCTGTTGTGGTAGCTTGGCACATCGGGCGCGGTGGCGGGCTCGTCGGTCAAAAGCTGCGCATTGGCGCCGGACCCCTCCCGGCCGCCCGCGCCTGCGGCCGGCGCGGCGGGGATCGTTTGCCCGTTTTCGTCCCGGAACACCACTTCCATCAGGGACATGGCCGGCCCGTCCGCCGTGATGCGCACATAGCGGCCTTTCATTACAAGCGGGCTGTCGGAAGGGGAAATGAAGCCGCCCTCACCGTCCGCAGCCATGCCGGTCACGTATTTCCACTGAAAGCAGTCCCCCGGCAAAAGCCGCACTTCATAGGGATCGGTCCACTGCTCCCCGCTGCCGGAGTGGGAGACGGCAAACGCATGGTCCTGATGGTTGATGCCCCCATAATACAGCATGTGGAATGTGCGGCTTTCCCCAAGGTCGAAGGTGACAGCCTCCGCCTGGCCTGTGGTGATGTAGGCCGTTTGCGGCGCTTTTACCGCGCCAAGGCCCGCAAAGGCAACAACGGCATACACAAGCGTCAGCGAAAGCATGGCAAACCAGTCTTTATGATCAAGCCGCAGGGCGGGCGATTTCCCCGACAGCAGGAGTTTGCGGCTTTCGGCAAAGCTTTTTCTGCGCTTTTGATAGGGAATCTTTTTTGCGTGCCTCCCTTTGATGATAAAATAGGCGGCAAGGCACAGGGCAAGGATCACCGGAACCGCGGCAAAGGAGGATGTGCCGCCCGCCGCCACCGTATCCTTTTCCCCAAGGCCGCTTACATCATCCCGGAGCAGAATGGGCGTTACGCCTTCCGGCACGGCGTCCGCTTGCGTCAGGGAGACATCGTCAAACATCGCCGAGCCCGAAGTATCCTGGCTGTAAAAGCCCAGCCGGGCGGCCACCGTGACGGAGGTTTGGCTTTTATGGGTTTTGACATGGCAGTCAAGAAAGACCCATTCTCCCTGGGTGTCATACACGCTGGGGAAACCGGCGTATGTGCCGAGAATGGAAAAGCCCGCGCCGCCTTCATCCGGGTTAAGCCCCTGGGCCTTGACCCAGCCGCTTAAACGGTAAACGGTATCGGGCTTTACCTGGGCGGCCTGCGCGAACCTTGCGTCGTTTGACGCAACGTTTTCCACCACGGCGCACAGGCCGCCGCTTAGGCCTTCCCCCCCTGATGTCAGGTAAGAGACGCCCGTGCCGCTGCGCCACATATCCCGGCTCCAGGAAGAAGGCGTGCCGTCCCTTAATTCCTCGAATCCGCCGTTTAGCAGCAGGTTTTCTTCCGCAAGCGCATGGGGCAGCGCTAGGGCCATGCAGACCGCCGCCACAAGGGGCAGAAACCTTACGCGCATAGTTGCCTCCCGTGATGACATATACCATCCACTGGATGACTGTTTCGCCATGAATTGGATATTTCCCTTTTGACAGGCCCGCCGCCGGATGACAACCTTTGCCCGCTGTGATATGATACGTGTACGGGAAAGCAATGCCTACCCGTGAATATCCGTATGCCCATTCACGGGCGCGGTGGGGAAATCCCCTTTATACTATCGGCGGGGAGGTGAGGGAATGGACTTTGTGGAACGGATGAACCGCGCGGTGGAATACATCGAGGACCATCTGGGGGATGAATTGGAGCCGGGCGAAATCGCCAGGATCGTGGCCTGCCCGTTTGCCGTGTTCCAGCGCAGCTTTATCCAGATCACCGGCATCCCGGTATCGGAATACGTAAGGCGGCGCAAATTGACCTGCGCGGCGTATGATCTTCAAAACACGGAGGAGAAAATTATCGATATCGCGCTCAAGTACGGGTATGATTCGCCGGACGCGTTTGCCGCGGCATTCAAAAGGCTGCACGGCGTATCCCCGTCCAAGGCGCGCGGCCACGGCGTGAAGCTTTCGTTCTACTGCCATTTATCCTTCGCCCTTACAATGAAGGGGGTCAGCAAAATGGATTACAGGATCATCGAAAAGGAAGCGTTCAAGGTCATCGGCAAGCGGCGCACAACGCCCTACGGCGGCGGCACCTGGGCCATTGTCAAGGCGGACGGCAGCGGCGGGGCCATGGAAAAGCTCTGCGGCCATTTTTACGACCTGGGCTTGTGCTTCGGCTTTTTAAAGGACGGCAGCAATGACTACATGTGCGCCGTGGAATGGAACGGGGAGGATGCGGAAGGGTTTGACAGCTACGTTTATCCGCCCGCCACCTGGCTGATTTTTGAGGCCGCCGGGACGATTTCCGGCCAGGCGCTGCTAAAGACCTGGCAGCGCATCAACAATGAGTTTCTGCCCCAAAGCAAATACAGCGAGTACGGCCTTCCCACAATAGAAAAGTTCACCCTCTGGGATGAGGCGGCGGATCGCTGCAAGGTGGAGATCCTGATACCGGTTGAGGTGAAGTGAACGGACGCCGGGGGAACCTCCTTTTGTAAAAGGAGGTTCCCCCGGACCCCTTCCAGAAAAACTTCATATGAGATCAGGTTAGTAATTGGAATGAACCGGAAGGAATACCTTCCTGTTTGTCGTATTTTGTCAGCATGCAATCAATACGGAATATATTGCATGAACCGAACAGGTGAAGGGAGAGAGGTAGTGCAGGTTCGAAAAAATGACTCGTCATTTTTTCGAAATCACCCTTCCCGGCTCCAGTCGATGTCCTCCAGCGCCCAGGCGGCAAGCTCGCTCATGGAGGGGTGGATGACCATGGAATCCTGAAGGGGTAGGAAGGTGCCTATTTGCGGGCAGACCGAGCGGAGGATGGTGCCGCCCCTGCCCTTTTTGCTTTTCCCGCCGGCGACGCATTGACACTGGTAGCCGGCGTTCATCAGGTAGACAAAGGGCTGCACCAGTACGGCGGCATAGGGGCCGGCCACGTGCACGCCGATGATTTTTTGATCCTCCCCGGCGATGATTTTCACAAAGCCGTTGTCCTCCCCATGGCGGGAGTAGCCCATGGCGATGCCCCCGGCGATGTCGGAGTAATAGTTCCGGCCCACCCACACCCTCAGGCCCTTGTCACGGGCCTGCTTTTCCGTAAGCCCCACGTGGCCCACCTGGGGCCAGGTGAAAATGGCCCAGGGGGTGGCATCGTACCGGGCCTCTTTTTTTTCGCCCCCGCCAAACAGGTTATTTATCAGGATGCCGGCCTCGTAGTTGGCCTTGTGCCTGAATTGGTATTTGCCGTTGATGTCGCCGATGGCATGGATATGGCCTTTGGAGGTTTGCAGGAAAGCGTCGGTTTCGATATAGCCCCGGCTGTCCGTACGCACTCCCGCCCTGCCCGGCTGCAATAGGCCGCCGTTGCTCATGACACCCGAGGCCACAAAGATTTCCTCCGCCGTGACGGCCGTTTGTGCCCCGGTGGCCATGTCCTCCACGGTCACGGCCTTTGCGCCGCCGATTATCGAGGCGGAAATGATTTTCGTATTGTTAAGCACGGTGATGCCATTGTTCCTGAACTGCTTTTCCACAAAGAGGCTGATTTCCTCCTCCTCCGTGGGGAGGATATGGGGCTTCATTTCCACCAGCGTCACGCTTGTGCCGAAGGCGGAAAAGATGTGGGCAAACTCCGCGCCGATGGCCCCGCCGCCGATAATGATCAGGCTTTTCCAGGGTTTTTCCGGAAAGCGTTCGCCAAAGAAGGTTTCGGAGGTGATATAGCCCGCATCCTCCAGCCCCGGCACAGGGGGCACGAAGGAGCGGGCCCCGGCGGCGATGACAAAGCGGGCCGCCTCGAACTCCTCGGCCGGCCTCCCGTCGTCATGCGTCACACGCATGGTGTGTTCGCCCGTGAACTCCGCCGTTCCCTCGTATACGGCCAGCCCATCGGTTTTGAGTAGGTTCTCCCTGATTCTGTCACTGTAGTTGATTTGTTTGAACATGCGCTGGCCCACCCGGTCCCAGTCGGTTTCCGGGGGCGCAAAGCTTAAGCCGATGCGTTTGGCGTCGCCGGCTTCCCGCAAAAGGTCCGCCGGATACACCAGCATTTTGGAGGGGATGCAGCCCTTTGTGAGGCATGTGCCTCCGAATTTCGATTTTTCCACAATGGCGCAGGTAAGGCCCGCGTTCAGCGCCGCCTCCATCACCATCAGCCCGCTGCCGCTGCCCACGATGGCAAGGTCGTACTTTTTCATGATTCATCCCTCCCGCTTTTTATGTATGCGCGCAAAGCAAAGGCTTTGTGTACCGCTTATGCTTTTTGTTTCCTGTGTTTTTCCATCATACCACGCTTCAGGAAGGGAGGCAAGGGAGAAGAGGGCGGCGGGGGCGAACCTTGATTGGGTTTATCCATCCGGGAAATGCGCTCACGCAGAGGAAGGCAGGATATGCAAAGCGCCGGGCTGCGTTTTCACAGCCCGGCGCTTTTTAAGTATGGCCCGGGCTATCTTGCCCGCAAGATATCCACGATCCAACTGCTTTGGGGCAGCGGCAGGCCTTCATTCAGGGCGTAGCCCTGGGCGATGCCCTGTACTGCGCCCCAATAGGCCATGATCAGGGCCACCGGATCGCCTGCCTTGATCTGGCCCAGCGCCTGGCCCTTGCCGATGGTGCCAAGCAGCGGCGTGACGGAATCAAAGCCCTGAAGCAGGCTTTTCACACCTTCCGGCAAGGTTTCCGAGCGCACGGCCTGGGCCATGAGCAGGAACATCTTCCCGGTGAAGGGGTCGGATTTCAGCGCTTCAAAAATATATTCCGTCATTTTTTCAAAGAGCGTGATGGGCGCCATGCCCTCCGCGTTCAGCGCCAGCACACTGGCCGGGCCGCTCAGGGCGATCCCCACCAGCTCCTCGTACACCTGCTCCTTGGACGAAAAGTAATTGAAGAAAAGCCCCGTGCTGATTTTAAGCCTTCCCGCGATGTCGCGGATCTTCATCGCCTCAAAGCCTCGGCTGACGATCATGTCCAGGCTGCATGCAAGAATCTGATCCCGGCGCTCCAGCCGCTGCTTTTCCCGCTTGTTTGTGGTGTCCATGCTTATTTCAATTCCTTTGCGATTTTGCCCGCCACGCTTTTCCCGTCGTAAACGGCGGTGCAGATGCCCCCGCCGGCGGTTGTCCACTGGCCGCAGAGGCAGAGGTTTTTAAGGCCCGGAACCGTCTTTTTAATGCTGCCCTTCACCGCAGAGGGAGTGGGGGAGAAGCCTTCATAAGAGCCCCGGTATACGTTGGTGAGCCTCACGTAGGTGGCGGGGGTGGCGACGTCGGTCACGCGGATGGCATCCTTGAAGCCGGGAATCCGCTCCTGCAAAAAATTCGCCACATCGTCGGCCAGGGCCTGCTTCTGCCTTTTGTATTCGACGGGATCATTTTCCCGAAGGGTTTGCCAGTGGTCAAGCGGCGCGCCCAGCATGACCATGGCGGAACTGCCGCCTTTGGGCGCGGCATCGCTGTCAAAATCGAAGGCGCTCAGGTGCAGGCCGTGTTCTTTAACGCCCGGCGCCACCTCAATGCCCCGGGGGCATTCGTACATGACCGAAAAGGGAATATTCAGGCGTTTGTCCAGGCCGAAGGAGACGATGGCCAGCGGGTCGAACAGCGGCGCTTCCCTGAGCATGGCATCCAATTGCGGGTGGGGGTATTTGCCGCCCAGCATGTTTTTCAGCGTGTCGTGGGCGTCGCAGGCGGCGATGACATAATCAGCGGGATGGAATTTGCCCTTGGCGCGGATGCCCTTGGCCGCCCCGTTCTCCACCACGATTTCATCCACCCTGGTATTGAAATGGATCTTTCCGCCCAGGGCCTTGTATTTTTCCACCATGCGCCCCATGACCTCAAGCGCGCCGCCCAGGGGGTAGCCGGCGTTTTGGCTCATGCGCGTGCCCAGCATCATGACAAGGGCCACCGCGGAAAAGGAGGGGGGCATGAGCCTGTACAGAATCTGCCGGAGCGTTTCGCTTTGAAAGCCCTGCAAATACTCCTTGACCGTCATGCCGGCGTATTTCCTGGCGAGCATCAGAAAGCCCCGGCTGTGAAGCAGCATGCCCAACGCTTGCGATAAATTCTCGGGCGAGCCCATGGGAAGCTGTGACCGCATCATGGTTTGGATATCCCTGATGAAGGCCTCGATCCGGGCCTCGTCCCCCTTGGCGTGCTTCAGAAGCAGCGCCTTGAATCCGGCGATGTCCAGGGGGATATCGTACATGGCGCCCTGCATCTCCAGCCGGATGGAGGGGGCGTTGTAGATTACCGTGGATTCGTCCAGCGCGCCTACCTCCCGGTACAACTGATAGAAGGGAGTACCCTTTTTGGTGCCCACCATCCAGTGGATGCAGCCGTCGAACCGGTAGCCGCCCCGCACCCAGGTGGTGCACTGGCCGCCGGCCCAGGGCGCCAGCTCGAAGATTTCCGTTTTGATGCCCTTTTGTTCAAGATAGATGCCCGCGCTGATCCCCGCCAGACCCGCGCCGATAATGTTGACTTTTTTGGACATGGCTGAAAACCTCATTTCAAAATACTGAACACAAGTTCATTGAACAATTGTTCATCGGTATTGTATGCGCGGAACAGCCGTTTGTCAACCACATTAGCAAATTTTAATGTTGATGAAAGATGCTTCGGCCGCTTCGCACCCTCAGAATGACACGATGGCGCGAAAAATCATCGTTTACTCAAAGGGAAGGCTTTGGGGGGGATGGAATTCCGAATCATTCTGAACCGTGCCGCGCAGGTCAGGCCGATCATGCCCCGCGGGTCTTTTTAATTCCTCTTGCGCCTTCATCTAGCTTCTGGTATGATGTTTTGCGATATGCGGAATTTGCAAGGAATTGGGGCATGGACCCATGAAAAAGCAAGCCTCCCTGAAAGGCAACCTGGTCATTCTCACCACGGCGCTCTTATGGAGCACCGCGGGCGTCTGCGTGAAGTTTATCCCCTGGAGCAGCTTTTCCATCGCCTCCATCCGGGGGCTGATCGCAACCCTGGCCCTGCTGGGGCTGCGCCAGCTCAAGCGCAAAAGCGGGAGCTACGCGCCGGTGCGCTTCACCAGATACAACATCGCGGCGGGGGTGGCCATGTTCCTGACCTCCACGCTGTTCCTGGCTTCCAACAAGCTGACAACGGCGGCCAACGCCATCGTGCTGCAATACATTGCCCCCATTCTCATTCTTCTGTATACGGCAATCGTGCAAAAGCGCCGGCCCTCCTTTGTGGAAATCACGCTGACGGCGGTGGTCTTTTTAGGCTGCGTGCTGGCGTTTTCCGACAAGTTGGGGGGCAACGGCACGCTGGGCGACATTCTGGCGCTTTTGTCGGGCGTAACGTTCGCGGCGCTGATCATCATCAGCCGCATGGAAAAAACCCAGGCGGAGGATGGGCAGATCATTGGCTGCGGCCTGAGCTTTGTCTGCTGCCTGCCATTGATGCTCACCGACTCAAAGCTTGTTATCACGCTGGAAAGCGTGGGGGCGATGCTTTTCTTGGGCCTTATCCAGTACAGCCTGGCCAACTTCCTGTTTGCCAGGGGCGTCAAATTGACCGAGCCCATGGCGGCCTCCATCATCCTGACGATGGAGCCCATCATGAGCCCGGTATGGGTGCTATTGGCGTTCGGGGAAGCGCCGGGCGTGCAGGCGCTTTTGGGATTCGTGCTGGTGATCGCGGGGGTAACGCTGCATACCCTGCTGCCGTTTATGGTGCGCAAGGCAAGGCCGGGGGACGTGCAAAGCACGGCGGCGGAGGTTTGAGGAAAAACGGTCATAGGTTGATTTGAACAAGCCGTCCTGCAAAGCGGACGGCTTCATACTGCAAAGCAGCGGAAATGATTTGTCATTTCCGCGGAACAAAAAAAGCATCTCCCGCAAGGCCGGTACCATCGGGGAGCTGCTTTCAACGATTTTTTTCCATTCTTTTATGATTACGGCCTTAAGGGATTGGCCACCGCGGCGTCGCTGTAAAGCCTTTCCTGCGTGGCGGAGCCGGCGATGCCGTCCACCGTCAGGCCGTTATATTGCTGGAATGATTTCAGGGCTACGAATGTCGCGTCGTCAAACACGCCGGTAACGCCGTTGTCCAAATATCCAAGATCCATCAGCGCGGCCTGCAGGAGCACCACGTCCTCGCCCTCGTTGCCCAGCATCAGCGTTTGAAAATTGCCGGTGCTGGCGGTGACAGGCTTGGCGAAAATGGAGAACAGGAGGTTCAGGGTGGCATTGCCTGCCACCCCGTCCACCTTTAAACCGTTGATCAATTGAAATTCCCGGACCGCGTTGAAGGTGCTCTCGCCATAGATGCCGCTGACCGCATCCTGAAAGTAGCCCAGCTCATACAGCGCGTACTGCATGTCCCGAACGTTGGGACCTTCGTCGTACTGCCGGAGCGAGCCCGGGATCCTGTTGGCGCTGGAACTGTCGCCGTACAGCCGCTGCTGGGTGGTGGGGCCGGCGATGCCGTCCACCGTCAGCCCGTTCATGGTCTGGAAGGATTGCACCGCCGTCACCGTGCCGGAGCCGTACTTGCCGTCCACCGTGCCGTTATAATAGCCCAGGTCCTTGAGCTTTTGCTGCAGCCTTTTCACGCTTTCACCCGTGTCGCCCTGCCTGAGCGTGGTATACACGGCGTTGCCGGAGGGGGGATTCGTTGTGCTGCCGCCGGCGGGGGAGCCGCTGGCGGGAACGGCTTCATCGGAGAAGAGCTTGTTATGCGTGGCCGTGCCGGCGATGCCGTCGGCCTTGAGCCCGTTTTGCTGCTGGAAGGCGGTGACCGCCGCCTTGGTGCCCGAGCCGAAATCGCCGTCCGCGTTGCCCTTCAGGTAGCCCAGCGTGATCAGGCGCCTTTGCAATGCGCGCACATCATCGCCATTCATGCCCTCTTTCAGGCTCAGGCCCACGACGGAGGCCACGCTGCCGGCCTTGGGCGCGCTGGAGGCATACAGCGCCTTTTGCGTATCGGGACCGGCGATGCCGTCATCCCAAATCTTCGCCTTTTTCTGGAACGCTTTCACGGCCGTTTCCGTGGCCCCGCCGTATTCACCGTCGGCGCTGCCGCTAAGGTATCCCAGGGAGATCAGGCGGCTTTGCACCTGCCTGACATCGCTGCCCGACATGCCCACCTTCAAATAGCGGGGATTGCTCAGGTTGGGCGTGGCGGTGGGCCTGGGGGTGCTGGTCCGGTTGGGCGCGCTGGTGGCGGAACCGGAATTGGAGCCGGAATTGGCAGGCTTAGGGATGGCGTAGTAGCTGTATACCTTTTCCAGTGTGTTTTTGCCGGCGATGCCGTCGGCAAGCAGGCTGTTCGCCTGCTGGAAGGCCTTCACCGCGTTGGCGGTGCCCATGCCGTATTCGCCGTCCACAGTACTCGTATAGTAGCCCAGCTCCTTCAACCGCGTCTGAAGCTGCCTCACCGTTTCGCCGGTGGAACCTGTGCGGAGCACGCCATCATCCTGCTCGGGCTTGGGCGTGGCCGTTTTGGGCGGCGTGGTGGGAACGGGCGGTGAAGTGGGGCCCTGGTTTTGATTCTGGCCGGGCGTTGGAGTGGGCGGGTCGGCAAACGCATCGTCCCAATTATTGCTGGGGAACTGGTTTATGCCGCCTCCCGGGGTGGGTGTGGGCGTGGGCGTGAGGTAGGGCGTAGGTGTTGGCGTCAGCCCGATGGTGTTGAAGGGCACGTTGTTGCTGCCCACGGTGAGGGAGTCGGACCCGTCCGTGATGTCGCCGGGCGACATGTAGCAGCTTGATACCAGCAGCGCCGTCATCAAAAGCAGCGCGACAAGCGCGGCTTTGCGTTTGCTTCCGTTTTTCATGGCAGACTTTCCTCCTTGCACGGGACCGCGGCTGCGGACCCCTTACACCCTAAACTTCATTGTATAGATTCCAAGAACCCTTGGCAAGCACTTTTTCGGGAAAAAGCTGCCGGATCAAGGCTTTTCCCGCGCGGCTTGTCC
The DNA here is from genome assembly GCA_023411395.1 of Bacillota bacterium. GTDB lineage: Bacteria > Bacillota > Clostridia > Christensenellales > Aristaeellaceae > JAEWAH01. The sequence goes on along the minus strand of JAEYOV010000032.1, from coordinate 23,808 downwards.
ATTTGCTCACCCATACGACGTTTGAGCACTGTTCTTTGTTCCCAGCGTTTCTTTTTTTCGGTTATAATGTTTGCCGGCTGGTACGCCGCATCAGCAAAAGGAAGAACACGCCGCCGATGAGGGAGGTGAGGATGCCCACCGGCACCTCCAGGGGTGAAACCAGCGTACGGGCCAGGGTATCCATGAAGCACAGGAACAGCCCGCCGCCAAGGAACGATACGGGCAGCAGCCCGCGGTAATCGCCGCCCAGCAGCATTCTGATCACATGGGGGACCACAAGCCCCACAAAGCCTATGATGCCGCTCACCGAAACCGCCGCCGCTGTCAAAAGCGTGGTGAGGAGCAAAAGAACGCGCCTGGCCGATTCCACCCGGATGCCAAGGGTGGAGGCGGGCTCGTCCCCCAGCGCCAGTACGTTGAGGATTTTCCCCGTTAAGGCCAGAACAAGGGACAGGGGCAGAATGAAGCAGGATGCCGCGAGCACCTTGTCCCAGTTCGCGCTGGTGAAGCTGCCCATGGTCCACTGCACGATGCGCTCGATCTTGTCACGGTTCATGATCATCATCGCCGCGATGGCGGCCGACAGGAGCGATGTCATGGCGATGCCGGATAGCAGCAGCCGCCCCGGCGAGGCCTTGCCCCTTTGGGCGGATAGCATGTGCACCAATAAAACCGCGCCTGTACCGCCCAGAAAGGCCAGCACCGCGGTGATCCCAAGGCCGAACATACCCGCCCCCGCGCCTAAAAGCAGCCCCGCCGCCGCGCCGAAGGCCGCGCCGGAGGATACACCCAGCAAATGCGGGTCGGCCATGGGGTTTTGGAAAATGCCCTGCATGACGGCGCCGCAGATGGAAAGCCCCGCCCCTACCAGATAGGAAAGCACCGCCCTTGGCAGGCGCAGGTTGAACAGAATCAGCGCGTAGGTTTCGTTCAGGGGCGGCTGCCCCGAAAGGCAGCGCCAGGCCTCCCCCGCCGCGTCGGCAAGGGGGATATGGGCGCTGCCCACCGTTAAGGAAAACAGGATCATCAAGGGCGCCGCAGCAAGCAAAAGTGCGGCCAGCAGGGAAATGTGCTTCTTTCTTTCCAGGAAGGGCTTGATGGGTTTCATGGAGGACTCCTTTTTATGGGGATTGAAGCTCCTTTTTGCGGGAAACATGCATTCCTGCGGACATTTTACACAGCGCATCTTGCACTGCGTGCCGATGTGGGCTATGCTTATGTTGGGTTTCCATTTCCACAATCATGGTTGAACAATGATCCATAGGAGGGTTTGCCATGTATCTTCCATTCTTCTTTTCGCCCTATGACTGGCTGTACATTCTGCCCGGCCTGCTGCTCGGCCTTTGGGCGCAGTTCAAGGTCAGGAGCGCCTACGCCAAATATTCCAGGGTCTTATCCTACGACGGCCGCCCGGCCAGCGAGGTGGCCCGGCAGATCCTTGTGGAGAACAACAACGGCGGCGTGCGGGTGGAACAGACCCAGGGGATGCTTTCCGACCACTTTGACCCCCGTGCCCAGGTGCTGCGCCTGTCCGAGGGCGTATACCGCTCCAACAGCCTGGCCGCGCTGGGCATTGCCGCCCATGAGGCCGGCCACGCCATGCAGCAGTTGGAGGAATACGGCCCCATGAAGCTTAGAAACGCCGTGGTGCCCTTCGTTTCCTTCTCCAGCCAGCTTTACTTCCCGCTGTTCCTGGCAGGGCTCATCTTCAGCTGGCGGCCGCTGATGTTTGTGGGCATCCTTGTGTTCGCCCTGTCGGTGCTGTTTTCCTTCATTACATTGCCGGTGGAGTTCAACGCCTCCCGCCGGGCCATGACGCTGCTGGAATCCGGCGGCTTCATCACCAGGGACGAAGCCCCCAAGGTCAAGGCCGTGCTGGATGCCGCCGCGCTGACGTATGTGGCCGCCGCCATCTCCGCGCTGCTGCAGCTTTTGCGGCTGCTGGCGATGTCCAGGCGGAGGAGCTGACCTTTCGCGAAAATGACTCGTCATTTTCGCGAGTCTGCACTTTTCGCTTGTGAGCCCGTACCGCTCTGCACTTCACTTGAGAGGAACGGGCTCACGGGCAGCGAAAAGCGTAAGGAAAGCTTGCTCCGCAAGCGCCCCGCCCTCGAACGACGATTGGTCACGGTATGACTTTTGGTATAGTGGTGTTTTGGGGGAGCAACGAGGGGGCATGGCCCCTCGTTTGAAATCGTCTCGACTGGCTTTGCCAGTCGGGCGGGGGTTTGCGAAGCAAACATTCCTTACACGATTCACTGGCCGTGTGCTTTGCATCGGGCAAGCGAAGCGCGGATCGATACACAAGCACACAAGTGAATCGTGCGAACTCGTAAAAATGACACAGTCATTTTTACGAAATCAGTGGAATCCGTCCCACAAGCCTTTTTCCGCGCCGTAATGCTTTGCGCTTTCGGTGTGGAATTTTTTTGGGCCCCGGGACTGGGCCATGGTGGCGTCTATGATCTGCCATTTGCCGTCCAAATACACTTCGTTCCAGGCGTGCTGGTTCCCGGTGCGCAGGTTTTTGCCGTACACGTGCTTGCAGGGCACGCCCACCGCGCGAAGGCCAACCGCCATAAACGCGGCGTAATCCGAGCAGATGCCCTTTTCCCCCCGTACGAAGGCGTCGCCGTCGGGAATTTTGCTAAACTGGATGGCTTTGGCGTAGGCCTTGTCATAGGCGGCGTGATCCATCAGCCAGTTCCACAGGAGCGTGACCTTTTCTAGGTCCGTTTGCGCGTTTTGGCACAGCGATCTGGCCAGCGCCACCGTGACGGGGTGAGCTTCCATGTTGGTGTGCAGGGAGGACAAAAGCGCAAGGGATGTATCCTCCGGGGGTTTTTCCATTTCAACGAAGGTTTCAAACAAAAGCCGGATGGGCCTGTCGTACAGCCCGGCCTCATACACCGAGAGATGATACTTTCCCGCTCCAAGCGTAAGCAGCACGGGCTGCCACCGCCCGTCGTTTGGCAAAAGCAGTTGGTGGCGCCTGTCCCCGTTTTGAATTTCCATCAGCAGGGGCAATTCTCCCGCGGCAGCCACGTACACATAGCCCTGGGCGGCGGTCTCCACATACGTTCGCAGGCGGGGGCGGGCTTCCGCCGGCGCTGTTTCCGTCAGACCCGACAGCACAAACCCGCCGGTGCCCGGCAGTGCCACCTTGTGCCAAACGTCATCCGGCTTGTAATCCGGCGCCCGCAAGGCAAAGCGCCGCCAGGCATACGCAACCTTGGCGCCTGATTTTTGCTGGGCGCGGACGGAAACCGCGGCGCCGCCTTTGCGGATAAGATACACGTCCGTTTCCGCGCCAAGCGCCTGCCACGCGATGTCCTCCGGCGGGCGGGCCATTAATTCAAAGGGCGCCGGTTCAGCCTGCGCGCCTGATAAAAAGGCAACCAAAACGACCATCAGGAGCAGCCCTGGCATGTGTTTTTTGGTCACTTGCATTTCCATTCCGCCTTCCTGCATTCTATGATGTTTTTTTGATGTTTTTTTCACAACAGGACGGGGATTTTGCAAGTTGCATTTTCGAAAATATTATGCAGGAATTCTTGCAAAAACCCTTCCCTTTTTTGGTGTTTTGCGGTATAATTTGCTTGCAAACAAAGACGTTTGCAGGAACTGTTTGGACCGGAAAGAGGAGGAAATTTCTCATGGTACTGCTTGTATTCCTGGCTTTGATGTTTGTGCTGCTGCTGATTGATGACCACAGCCGTCAGATGCATCTGGAGCAAGGATTGGCGGATTATTTGAATATTGAGTACCGCCACACGTATCCCTCCAGCAACTGAAGTGCAAACGAAAGATCATACGACCATAACCGCCGGCCATATGGCCGGTTATTTTATTTCGCCTTATGAACGGAAGCTGGCTATAAAAGTTCGTCAGCAGACGGCGGTTGAAAAAGAGTGACAAATCTGTCCATTTCGGCTTTGGGGATTTCAAACGCACCCTCCGGCAGATTTTGATTTCTTTGTTCCAGACGGCGGTATAATTCAGGATACGGAACATCCATATAATGCAGCCTGAAGTCCACCCCCAGATTGTTCGCCCTGCTCCTGAAATCATCCCGTTCGGCCCGCGCCCAGCACCCAAAATCAAGAATGACGCTTGTCCCCAATGAAAGAACGCTTTTTGCAACATCCCACATGATGCTTTCAATATCACTGTGGCGTTTGTCGTGATATGGTCCGGGAAAGTCCTGCCCGAATAATTTCAATTGCCAAACGTCCGGGGTAAGCAAAAGAGCCTTTTCCCTGACAGCCAATTCTTTAGCGTATGTTGTTTTTCCGCTGCAAGGCAGCCCGATCATCAGATGTAGCGTTGCCATTTCTTCTCCTCGCATGATATGGTGAATCCGCAGTTGTGGCTGCCCGGTAAATTGGAATTTGTCTGCTCCAGATTATGCTTATTAACTTCGGTACTCATCAACAAGCAAACCATAGTTATATTTATCATATCTCTTACCACCAAAATATATAGCCTTGCGTTCTTTTCCCTCTAACACAAAACCAATTTTTTCAAGAGATTGTTGCGCGGAAATATTCGTTTCGACTGTGCTTGCTGTGATACGTTCCATCCCTAAATTGTTAAATCCGTAATCAAGTATTAGTCTCACAGCTTCTTTGCCATAACCTTTGTTTCTGTTTTCAAGTTTTGCAATACCCATGCCAACAGAACATGAGCGATTTTTGTTATCAATATCTTGTAAAGCTACATCACCAATAATCTCACCGTTATTTAGAAAAATACCGAGTCTGATATTTGTTTTTCCTTGTATTTTTTGTATTTCATCAAACCATTCATCTGCTTTTTCTACAGAATTTCCAATATGCAAAATATCCGTTGGGTTATTAAAGTCATATTCATCATCTTCAAACAACTTTTTGCAATCAGCTCGTTCCATTACCGCAAGATAAACTTGGTTTCCCTGTAATTTTAACACTTAATTGCACCTCCATAATATGAATTACCTGTAGTTAAAGCTATTCGCCAAATTCCTGTTTATCTGTTGCCTATATTATATATCATATAGATACGAGGAGCAATATTGGGGCACGAAAGAGCCCGCCATTTCAGGCGGGCTTAACCAACGCACCTTAAAATCACAATCCAATGACATTGGTTGAATGCTTTTCTGACAATCAAAGCTTTCGAAAAAGGAAGGATATCCGCCCTGTCTGAAAGAGTAATCCATCATGAAACCGGGTTCCGCTAATCGGTAATAATCTCCGCGTCCGTCTGCTCCACCTGAAGCGTTTCGCCTTCCCGCATGGAGAACTGCTGGGACCTGTATGGCTTGCCCTCCACGGTCAGAAGCACCTCGCTGACCATGTACAGTTCCCCGAAGGTGTTCGCCACGCTGCGCAGCACGCCTTGCTCATACGCCGCGCTGCCGGTTCGCTCGGTGATGAAGGCCTGATTCAGATCAAGGCGCACCACGTTGTCCCGGTTTATGGAAAGGGACAGAATGCGCGTGCCGGGGGTGAATGCCTGCCCCGCCTTGCCCCGGGGCTCCGCCTGGTAGGCTTCCGTAAGGGCGTCGGCCAGGGTCATGTCGGTGGTCATGGCAAGCTGCACTTCACGGTAGTAGCGGCCCACGCCGTCAGCGCCGGGGTAATAAAGCCTCACCACCTGCAAAAAAGCCGCGTCTGATTCGATCTCGGCCAGGGAGGACACGACCTCCGTGTCCCCGGACTGGAAGACGGACTTGACAAGCCCGGCGCCCTTCGCGTAATAATCAATGGTTTTCGATTCCGCGCCTTGAGTTGTTACCTCCAGCGCATTGTAGTCGCCGGCGGGCGTCTCCACAAGCACACCGGCGCCGGTAATGGTCCGCCGCCCGCCGGGCGCGTCCCAGGCTGTGCCTACTGTCAGCGGTTCCTGCAGCAGCACTTCCGCCTCCGACGCCAATTCCGGGGCGTCCAGCAGGTTATTGCGCACATAGGCCTCCGGCACGGAAAGCACCCTTGTCAGCCTGCCGTTTTCCCACTTGTACACCCGGGATGAGACCGTGCCGCCGTTGTCGATGCGAAGCTGCACCTTGTTGTCCTTGGCAAACTCGGTGAAGGTTACATAGGAGGCGTATTCGTTGCCCACGCCTTCATAGGCGCGGCGTACGTTTATAAGTACCGGGAAGTAATCCGTGACCGTTTCCGCCGTAGCGGCCGTGCCCGGTGAGGCGGGGGGCGCCGTAACGGGCACGGGCATGGTGGTGGCCGGCGGCGTGTTCACGGTGCCGCTTGGCGGGGCCGCGGCGCAGCCGTGCAAGAGCAGGGCGGCCAGCAGCCACAGGGCAATGAGGGCTTTGCTTTTCATGTTCATCCCTTCCGTTTGTGTCAGGATTGCGCTTTCATGTTTCCCGCCCGGCGCGGTTTTATGTCGTAACGGGCCTTTAAAAAGCCCCGCCGCAATGGACGGGGCGCAGATCAGAATCATCCCATCAGGCTGTACAGCCCAAGCCCCAGCGCGCCCGCACCCAGAATGATCAAAATGGGATCGGTCTTTTTGAAGATGCGCAGCACGGTGAGGCCCGCGGCAAAAACGATGACGGCCACCGGGTCAATATTGGCAAACACGATCTGGTTCAGTTTCGCGCCGAAAAAGGAGGTGGCGATAATGGACAGGCCGGCGGAGGCGATCAGCGCCACGGTGGCCGGGCGCAGCCCGCCCAGGATGCCCTTTATAAGCGACAGGTCACGGTATTTCAAATAAATATGGGCCAGGATCAGCACGATGATAACGGACGGGGTCACGCAGCCCACCGTGGCGGCCACCGCGCCCAATAGCCCGCCCATTTTGGTGCCCACGAAGGTGGCGGCGTTGATGCCGATGGGCCCCGGCGTCATTTGCGAAATGGTAACGACATCCGCAAACTCTTTAAGCGTCAGCCAGCCGTGGATATCCACGATCTGCTGCTGGATCAGCGGCAGCGCGGCATACCCGCCGCCGATGGTAAACAGGCCCACCTGAAAAAAGCTGACAAACAACTGCAAAAGAATCATGGCTTTTGATCCTCCTTCTTCTCCTTGACAAGAAGGATATCCACCGCGCCGATCACGCCGCAGGCAAGGATGATGATGACCACGTTAATCTGAAAGACCACCGCGGCCACAAAGGCCAGCACCATCATGGCGATGGGCTTCCAGTGCCTTTTCTTGAAAATATCCTTGGCCATGTTGATGACCACGTTGGCGATGACGGCGGCGGCCCCGGCCTGCATGCCCATGAGCGCAAGGCGCACCACCTGATTGGAGCTGAAGGCTTCGTACCCCAGGGAGATCAAAGTGATGGTGATCAGCGGCGGAAGCACCGTGCCAAGGATGGTGACAAGCGCGCCCTTGATGCCCGAAATTTTGTAGCCCACCAGAATGGAGGCGTTCACCGCCATGACCCCCGGCGCGGACTGGGCGATGGCCACCAGGTCCAGCATTTCCTGGTCCTCGATCCAGTGGAGCTTATCCACGAATTTCTTGCGCATCAGCGGAACGATCACATATCCGCCGCCCACGGTGAAGGCGCTGATGGTGAAGGTGGACAAAAACAGCTTCCAGTAAAACGACAGGGGTTTTTTCATCATGTGGCTTCCTTCCGTTGTATTAAGACCGCCCGCGGGATGCACGCGGCGTCCCTTTGGTGGCGGCTTTTGATTTTTTCGACGCGCTTGCGCCGATTCCTGCCCGCATAATCTTTCTTCGGGCGGAAAACATAATCCAAAAGATAAAGGAAGCACTGATTGATTCGGATGCGTATCCGTGGCCGCTTTTGTGCCCCCGCCATGTCGCTCATCTGGTCGCCGTAGCGCTGCTACGGCTTCCTTCTGGCTCCTTGCGGGATCACAAAATCGTCTCGCGGCTTCGCTGCCCTCATGAATCAGCGGTTCCAAAACAGGAGGTGCACCATGCCAAATTCCAACACCTACAACCAGCAGGCGCCCGGCGCGCCGCAAACCTTTCCGCCCCAGCACCAAAACGCCCAGCCCGGCAGCCAAACGAACATGAACCCCAGGCCCGTTGTGGACAACCCTCAATACAAGGGCGCGGCCAAGATGGCCGGCCGGGCCGCGGTCATCACCGGCGGCGACAGCGGCATCGGCCAGGCCGTGGCCGTGGCCTTCGCCAAGGAAGGCGCGGACGTGGCCGTGCTGTACCTGAACGAGACGCAGGATGCCAAGGAAACGCAGCAGATGGTGGAGGGCCTTGGCCGCCACTGCCTTCTGGTGCCCTGCGACCTAAAGAGCGAGCAGGCCGCCTTCGACGCGGTGGACAAGGTGATGCGCGCCTTTGGCCGCGTGGATGTGCTGGTGAACAACGCCGCCGTGCAGTATCCCCAAAACAGCATTGAGGATATTACCACCGAGCAGTTGGGCGTGACCTTCAACACCAACGTCATGAGCTACTTTTTCATGGCCAAGGCGTGTTTGAAGCACATGAAGCCTGGCAGCCAGATCATCAACACCACGTCGGTCACCGCCTATGCCGGGAACAAGACGCTCATCGATTATTCCGCCACCAAGGGCGCCATCTCCTCCTTTACCAAGTCCCTGTCCCTGTCGCTGGCCCAGCGGGGCATCCGCGTCAACGCCGTGGCCCCGGGCCCGGTGTGGACACCGCTGATCCCATCCAGCTTTTCGCCCGAGGAGGTGGCGCAGTTTGGCAAGGACACGCCCCTGGGCCGCGCCGCCCAGCCCTTTGAGTTGGCGCCTACCTATGTGTACCTGGCCTGCGACGACAGCGCCTATGTCACCGGGCAGGTGCTGCATGTAAATGGAGGCAAAATATATTCCTAAAAATGACTTCGTCATTTTTAGGATTTTGCACGGTTTCCTTGCAAAATCTGCGATTTTGCGGACAGGAAACCGTGTAAGGTATGTTTGCTTCGCAAACCCCCGCCCCTCCGGCAAAGCCGGAGGAGACGATTTCAAACGAGGGGGCCGAAGCCCCCTCGTTGCTCCCCCGGAAGTTTGTTTCAAAATAAGGGCAGGGCTATGCGCCCTGTCCTTGTGCTTTAGATTTTTTGGTTAAAATATTCCTGGGTCACGTGCAGTTGCTTTTTCAAAATTTCTTGCCACAGGTGAGCGTGAATCTCGCCGCTGCCCATGGAAACCTTGGTTTGGCGTAGCGTACCGCCGTCATCCCGCTTTCGGTAGTAATAATGATCGGCGGCTTTATACAGTTCCCATCCGTCACGCTCAAAGAAACGCTTCATACCAATGAGAAACCTGAATGCATCCAAAGCCGCGAGAGATTTTTGCGTATGACAAGGAATCGGAGCGACGCGTAGCAGCGCTACGTGGAGCGGAGAATGACGAAGTCATGCGCGAAAAGATCCGCAGCGACGATGCGGTCAGGTTTTGAATTGGTATTAGCTCACTCCATCGCGGCACTGGATCAACGCCCCCACTTTCCCGGTATCGCCAAGGATCAGCGCTTTGAAAACATAAGGGATATGGGCTTTGCGGTTGGGGGCCGAAGACCAGTAAGCATATTCACGGTAAAAATCATCCGCATAATCCAGGATGGATTGAGCCAGTATTTTTACGCATTCGGCTTCTGTGGGCGCGTTTTCCATGAGGTCCAGCTCATTGAGCGACAGGGTGATGCTGCCGTCTTCTTCCACAAAACGGTTTGCCGAAAAGGTATAGCCGCTGAGGAGCGTTTCCAGAAAACTTATATCGGAAAGCAGCATACGGTCCCGGGTACGCTTGATGAACTGGGGCTTCTCCCGCACAGCTTTGTCGATAATAGTGCTGAAGTCCTTGCGGACATCCGTTGCGTTGAGCGCGTACATATCAATCACTTCCTTGCCTCCTCATTATAGCAAAAGCGTACAGAATGTCAATAGTGTACGCTTTATTGTATGAGAAGGAGGCAAGTTTTATGCGGTAGTGCTGCTTGCCTTCACAGCGAGCCTTGATCCATCCTTTTGAGTTTTTCAACGCGCCGGCGGAATTCCTCGCCGGTGGAAAACTCCGCCGCCAGGAACAGGTCGATCAGCTCCAGCGCCACCGTGTGGCCAATGATCTGGCCGCCCATGGCAATTACCTGCACATCGTCATGCTCCACGCACTGATGGGCGGTATGGATGTCATGGCATACGGACGCCCGGATGCCCGGAATTTTGTTGCAGGCGATGCTGGCGCCCACGCCCGTGCCGCAAAACATGATGCCCCGCTCGCATTGTCCGTTCAGGATGGCGCCGCAAACCTTTTTGGCGATGTCGGGAAAATCCACAGGGTCCGGGTCAAAGCTTCCAAAATCGGTGATTTCATGCCCCTTTTCCCGAAGGACGGGAAGCACCTTCCCTTTCAGGGCAAAACCCGCGTGATCGGAACCGACGGCGATTTTCATAAAACTCCTCCTTCATAGGCCGGATACGGTATTCGCTTTTCAGCCGCGCGTTCCCTGCCCGCTGCGGTAGGCGGTGGGCGTGACGCCCGCCATGGTTTTAAAGACCCGGTTGAAGCTTTGGATGCTGTTGAAGCCTGTCGCCTTTGCCACATCGCCCACCGGCATCCTGCTGCTTTTGAGCAGCTCCTTGGCGACGCGCATCCGTTTTTCGCAAAGCAGGTCGTTGAACGTATTGCCGCATTGCTGCTTGAGCATGCGGTTGATGTAGGTGGGGGAATACATGAGCTTGTCGGAAAGGTCGGCGATGGTCACATCCCTTATGTAATGCTGTTCAATAAACGCAAGGGTCACTTCATAAATATAGCCGGATGTCTTTGTGTGCCGCTGGGCGATAAAGGTGGTGGCAGCATCGCAAAAATCCGTAAAGCATGCTTCGAAATCGGAGATCTCGGTGATGCCCGAAAGCTTGGCCGCCATATCCCCCACGCTCAGGGAAATCTCCTCCAGGTGATACCCCAGCTCGTGCAATACGCTCATCACGCAGTTGACATAATGGGAAAACACGCTTTGCGGCCCCAGCATTTGCAGCATTATTCCCGTTTCGCGGGCGGCAAACAATTCCTTCAGGCTTTCGTGCACCCTTGTTAAATCCGCGGCACGGATATGGTCGCACAGCCGCTTTTCGATATCCACGGGGAAGTGGGCCTGCATCTTTGTCTGCATCACAGCCTGGGGATAGTATATGGCCTGCCCGTGGCCCATGGCAAAGCGGTAGGCCATGGCGATGCCGGCCTCCCGCATGGAGGTGGGAATCTCCTGAATGGTCTGCTTGAAGGAGCCGATCCCGATGGTGATGCTGAAGGGAAAGTACTGCTCGATGCTTTCGCAGGCTTCGCTGCACTTGTGGAAAAGATGCTCGGCCGATTCCGTTTGATCGGGCAGCGCCACCAGGTAATACGATTCCGCCGGGTCAAGCCCGGGAATGCCCGCCCCCGTCCAGCACCAGTCGCCCAAAAGCTCCGACAGTATATTCTTGATCACAAACTCGTAAAGCACCTGGTCTTCGGCGGAAAAGCGGTTCAAAAAGTCCCGGTAATGGTCGATGTGGCACCCCACCACGCAGTGGACCGAAGCCTTGGGATACGCAAGGCCCGCCAGCGCCGCGCGCTCCATGATCACCGTTTCGCTTTTGACGCTGCCGAACAGAAGGTCGCGGGTGATCTTCTCGCATACCAGGGGCCGGTATTTTTGCGTTTTGGCGTTTAGGTCGGCGTTGGTCTGGGCAATTTTTGCAAAGCGGTCGCAAATCATGCGGAATTCCTGGTACCGCGCGCCGTTTTCGGGATGGCGGGGCGTTTGCGTGGAGGATAAAAGCCGCTCCACCGGCTGGTATAGCTGCCTGGCCGTGAACACCGTCATGAAAACACCCAGCACAAGCATCAGCAGCGTCAGCCACAGGCTGGTGTTGGTAACGCTTTGGGCCCTGGCGAAATATTCGGTTATGGGCTGCACCATGATGTAGGTGCAGCCGCTGACGGCGGAGGCATCCACCGTAAGCACCGAATCCATCCCGCCGATGGATATGAATTCGCCCGTTCGCTGCTGGGTGGCGGCCAGCTTGATGGCCTCCATCTGCGCCACATAGCGTTTGGTATACTCGCAGTCGTTGTAGCTGACGGCGTTGCCGTTTTCGTCCAGAATGAGCAGGAAGGTGTTGGTGCCTTCGGCAATGCTTTGGATCTGGGCGAGGAACCCGCTCCTGTCCAGGTTCACCGCCAGCAGCGCGGTGCAATGCTTCCTGCCCAGGGGCAGCTTGCGCAAAATGGTGAGCCCTTCCGTTTCCTGGGTGCGGTCGATAAACCGAAGCTTCCGGTTGGGCAGCATCAGCGGCCCCTGTTCCGCCAGGGCGTAGCTGGACATCCATTCCTTGTCGTGAAAGGTGTCGGCGGCATACACGCCGTAGCTGGTGATCATGTAGGGGGTGTTCAGGTAATACAGGTATACTGAGTGCATGTTTTCGTCCGCCGCCTGCATCACCGAGAGCTTTGTCTGAATCCGGTTCAGGTCCCACAGGTCCAAAGCGGGGTCGGCGGTGAGATATTTGGATACCAGCGGGTCCAGGGCAAGCTGCAGGGAGGATACAGCCACCTTTTCCAGCGCGTCGTCCACGCGGGTTTTCACCATGGAAAGCAAAGCGGTGTTGGATTTTCTGATCTCCTGCTCCATCATGTGCCGGGAAGGCAGATACACCAATGCCATGCCCGCCAGGGCGCACACGGCGATGGCCATGTATATGAACACGAAGGCCGCGGCCTTGTAGCGGTCCAGGATACCCCTGATCCATGACGCGATTTGCTTCAATGGCGGTACCTCCTTGGTGAACACAAACGCGGGAGCGGGTTTTTCCGCTCTCGCGCCTGGATGAATATGGATATTGGTCTAAAAGATGGGGCGGTGTCATGGTATGAACCCCCGGGAACGGCGGCGGGGGCAAGCCCCCGCCCTACGGTGCCCATTTTCAGGGAAACCCGGCAATAGAATGCCTACGCCTTTTCCATGACTTCGATATATTCTTTCGCCTCAGTTAAGGATGCCATAAAGGCATTATACAGCCCGTCGGCATGCTCGCGCAAGGTGCGCTGGGAATTGGTATACTTGTTCTGGGTGGTGGCATAATCCAGTTGCCTGACCCATTTTTCGGGGATGGAAGCGCCCCCGGTCAGCGCGCCGGAAATGCCGCCGGCCACCGCGGCCACGCAGTCCGTATCCCGGCCCATGTTGACGCCGGCGACGACGGCCTCCCTTGTGTCACCCTTCACCATCTTAAAAATGCACATGCCCTTGGTGACCACTTCATTGGCAAAGCTGAAGGAGTAGGGGATGCCCATGCCGCTGTACACGCCGTCAAAATAGCTGCGCAGCTCCCGGATGTCCTTCATGCCCGCGGTCTTTATAAGCTCCCGTTCCAGCTCGGGGCGCACCACCGTCTGGTCGCAGTTGTCAAGCACGTCCTGGATCACGCTTTCCACCGTGGCGCCGGGCCTGGTGGCCGAGGCGATGGCAATGCCGGTGACGCAGGCCCACTTCAGGCCCCGGCTGTTGGAGGTTTGATAAAGCTGGCCCACCTCCAGGACATCCTCGATGGCGTGCTTGATATGGCCGGCATTGATGAGCGCGATGGCATGGCAGGAACGGGAAAAGCTGTTCAGCCCCGCGTAGTCGCAGTACTTGCCCAGGTCCCTGGCGGGGATGCCCGTTTTGGCCATGGCCAGGAGCACGCCTTCAAAGGGTTCGGAGACAAGGCCCGCGGCGTTGGGGTTCATATGGTCGAGCCAGGCCTTGCGCACATCCTCGGCGTTGACGCGGCCCTTTTTTTCCATGATGGCGGTGATCATCAGCTTTTGCCGCTCCACGCCATCCTCCGTTGTGCCGGGTTCACGCATCCAGCCGTTCTTATAATGCATGTACGGCAGAAAATCCTCAATCAGGCCGTGCTTTTTCTCAATAACCGGCCAGAGGGAGCCTTCCTCCGGCGCGCCCATGGCGGAGCCGATGTGGCAGCCGGCGATGCAGCCGAAAAACTTTTCCCGTAAAGATACCGTGCCCATATGTTACACTCCTTGTTTTTCCGGAAGGATGGGGGATGCCCCTCATCCTTCCGGCGTTCTTCCTTGCTTATTTGGCTTTTTCGTTTACCTGGCGGGCCCATTCCTCGCCGCCCAGGCGGTTGTATTCCTCAACGAACTGGTCGAAGTAATCAAGGTCGGCCTTGCCAGTGATGATCTTGCCGTAGGCTTCTTCCACCAAAAGGTTCAGATCGGCGCTGTACTGCTTTTCCGCTTCGGTGACGATGCCGTCAGCGGCGTTGGTGACGATGTTCCATTTGAGGGAATCCCGGCGGGACTGCACCAGGTAGGTTTCCATCATCAGCAGGGGCTGTTCGTTTTCGAAGCAGGAATACCATTGAATCCACTTGGCGTCCACATCAAACTGGGGCAGGGTGTGGAAGGTGCCGTCGGCGCGCTTTTCCCAGTGCAGGCCCTGCACGCCGGAGTAGGCCGTCATCATGCCTTCCTCGGTGTGGTACCAGTCAAAGAGCTGCATGATTTCCTTGGCGTTTTTCGTGGTGGACAATACCGCCACCGGGAAATTCACAATGCCTACGCCGCGCACGCCGGAGAGGCCCTCGGGGCCTACAGGCGGAGCGATTCTGCGCCATTCCACTTCGGGGTCGATCTTGCGCATTTCCGCCTCGATCTTGGGTTCCCAGGTCCACCAGCGGTGGGTGGAGCCGAACTGGTTCTTCATGCCGCGTTCATTAAGCTCCGATTCCGCCTTGATGGTGATCCATTCGGGATGGATGAGCCCTTCCTGGTACCAGTCGCGCAATAGCGCTAAAGCTTCCTTGGCCTTGGGGTTTACCGCCTGGGGCTTTAAGGTGCCGTCCGCATCCTTGTAGAAATAGCCGCGGTGCACGCCCATGACGCCAAAGGCGCCGAAGATGGGTTCAAACGTCTCAAGGCCGGTGCCCATCAGGCCGTAGGTGTCGGCGGCGCCGTTGCCGTCAGGGTCCTGCGTGGCGAAGGCCACATACACGTCATGGAGCTCCTGAAGCGTCGTGGGGTTTTCAAGGCCCAGCTTTGTAAGCCAGTCGCCGCGGATGATGAAGTTGTACCGGTGCTCGCTGGTCCACACGGGAATGCCGTAGATTTTGCCGTCGGCGCCGCGCATGATATCCCATGCCTTTTCGGGGATGGCGCTTAAAAGGTTCGGGCAATCCTTGAGGTAATCGTCCAGGGCCAGGAGCATGCCCTGCTCGGCATAATCATATAATTCCGACGTTCTGGAAAGGCGGATGGCATCGGGCAGGTCCCTGCCGGAGAGGATCACGCTGACCTTTTCCGCGTAATTGGCGGCGGGGGGCGCGATGTGCTCAAAGGTGATGCCGGATTTTTCTTCAATGGCCTGGTGGATGGAGTTGTCTTCGCTCAGCGGCTCAAACCCGCCCTTGGTGAACACCCATGTGACCATTTTGCCTTCCGCCAGGCCGCCAATGGCCGTTAAAAGGAGCGCCAGGGTCAAAAGCAAAGCCAGTCCCTTTTTCATGTTCGGTTTCCTCCTTGATAAATTATATCTCAAGAGGCCTTGGCCTCTCAGATTCGTCAGCCCTTCACGGAGCCGATGAGGATGCCCTTGACAAAATGCTTTTGCAGCACGGGGTACAGGCAGATGATGGGCAGCATGGTGACGATGATTTCCGTGGCGATCAGCCCCTGGGCCGGGGGCATGATCTCGGCAAAGGCGTTGTTCAGTTCCAGCTCGCTCATGGAGGAGGTGAGCATCGTTTCCCGAAGCAGAATCTGCAATGGCCAGAGCTTGCGGTCGGTGATGTAGAGCACGCCGTCCATAAACGTGTTCCAGTGCCACACGGCATAGAAGAGGCCCACGGAGGCGATGGCCGGCAGGGACAGGGGAAGGATGATTCGGACAAGGATCATGATGTCGTGGCAGCCGTCGATGCGCGCCGACTCCTCCAGCTCCTCCGGCAGGCTGCGCAGGAAGGTGCGCATGATGATCATGTTGTACACGCTCATGGCGCCGGGCAGCACCAGCGCCCAGATGGTATCCTGAAGGCCCAGGGACGTGACCAGCAGGTAGGAGGGGATCATGCCGCCGCTGAAAATCATGGTGATAAAGAAGAAGGTCATCAGCCCCCGGTTTCCGGGCAGATGCTTTTTGGAAAGGGGATAGGCCGTGAGGACAGTCACCGCAAGGTTGATGAACGTGCCCAGCACCGTGCGCCAGACGGTGACGCCGTACGCCCGCCAGATGATGGGGTTGGCGATTACGTACTTGTAATAATCCAGCGTGATGTTGCGGGGTATGAGGCTGCTCAGGCCGCCGGAGGAGCGCATCACTTCCTCCGGGGGCACAAGGGAGCGCTGTACGACGATCAGAAAGGGCACCAGGGTGATGACAAGGATCAGGGTGAGAACGATCAGGTTGACCGCCTCAAACACCTTGTCTACCCTCGTCTGGGCAAGACGGTTGACGGAACGTTTCATAAGCGAGCTCATCCTTTATTATAGCAGCGTTTCCTGCCCGGCCTTGTCTGACAAATAATTGAAGGTCAGCACAAAGGCGCAGGCGATGACGGATTTGAACAGCCCGACGGCGGTGGAAAAGCCGTATTTCCGATCCACTACGCCGATGCGGTACACATAGGTATCCAGTATGTCCGCCACGTCGTATACGGCCGAATTGTACATGGAAAACACCTGGTCAAACCCCGCGTTGAGCACGCCGCCCAGCCGGAGCAGGAACATGACCATGATCGTGGGGAGGATGCAGGGCAGGGCGATGTATGCAATGCGCTGGATGCGGTTGGCCCCGTCGATCACCGCCGCCTCATGAATCTCCTGGGGCACGCCGGACAATGCCGCCAGGTAGATCACGGCGCCCCAGCCCATTTCCTTCCAGATGTCGGTTACCACCAGAATGGTGCGGAAGTATTGCGGTTCGGCCATGTAGAAGATGGGCTTTTGCCCGAGCGCGATGCGGATCAGGTTGAACAGCCCGTCTCCCGGCGCGAAAAGATTCATTACGATTCCCGACATGATGACCCAGGAGATAAAGTGGGGCAGGTAGATCACGGTCTGCACCGTGCGCTGGAAAGCGCGCTGCCGCACTTCGTTGATCAGGATGGCCAGTAGGATGGGCACCGGAAACCCGAACAGAATCTTGTATCCGCTGATAATAAAGGTGTTCCTGAGAACCTCCAGGAATTTGGGGGTCAGAAACAGCCGCTGGAAGTTTGCAAAGCCCACGAATTTGCTGCCCTGTATGCCCAGAAAGATTTTATAGTCCTGAAAGGCAATCGCAAGGCCGCCCATGGGCACATAATGAAACAAAACGACATAAATGACGCCGGGGATCAGCATGAGATAAAAGTAGCGGTAACGCCAGATGGTCCGTTTGGGCACCGCCACACGCCTTTTCCTGCCGGCCGCGCTAATTTGAATCAATAGCATATTCCCCCTTGACATGAACGCTCCTGACTTTCTGGAGTATACCGGAGGGGGGGCGGGAAGACAACCATCATATCTGAGCATTCTTCTTAAATTTCATCCTTTGGTTAATCAAAATTGAACCATATGGCTGTGTCTGTATTGTTAAACATGACAAACGGGCCTTTCGCATAATCATAAGGCGGCGTGACGGAATGCGGCCTGGTGCCGCCGCAAAAGGGAACATGCCGTTGTGAGGCGTCTTTTTTTATGGTAGAATGCATATAACCCTTCTGGAACGGACGGCGCGGACGACCGCCGTTTGTTTGTTTTGGGAGGGGGATATCATGGGCGGCGTGGAGCTGATGGCGACGGCGCTGGCCGTATCGCTGGACGCTTTGGCGGCGGCGGCGGCCACGGGGGCGCTTTTAAGCAGCGCAAAGCTTCGCCATGCGCTGAAGGTAGGGCTGTGCTTCGGGCTGTTCCAGGCGGTGATGCCGGCCATCGGGCTCATGGCGGGGCGGGGGCTGCGCGCTTGCCTTTTGATGCTGGACCACTGGGCGGCCTTCGGGCTTTTGCTCATCACCGGGCTGCGGATGATTTGGGAAGAGATGAAAAGGTGCCGGGAGGACGAATGCCCCGGCGACCCCTTACAGTGCGGCAGGCTGCTTATGCTGGGGCTGGCCACCAGCATCGACGCGCTGGCGGTGGGCGTATCGCTGGCGGTGTCGGGCGGATATGACGCGCGCCACGGGCTGGTGATTGGCATGACCACGTTTGTATTGTGCACGCTGGGGGTGCTGCTGGGGGGCAGGCTGAAGCACCTTTTGCACCGCCGGGCCGGCGTGGCGGGGGGCCTGATGCTGCTTATGATCGGCGCAAAGATCCTCATCGAGCATTTGATCAAGGGGATATAGCATGGAAGCGGACGGACTTTACAAGGCGCGGGATTTGCTAAAGGATGTAACGCCTCTTACGCAAGACTGCGGCAGGCGCTGCGGCGCCGCGTGCTGCCAGGGCGGCTTAGAGGACGGTATGCTGCTTTTCCCTTATGAGGAGCGGTATTATACCGGCATATCCTGGGCGAAAACCATCAGCGGCAGGCTGGGCAGCCGGCTTGTATGCGAAGGCACATGCAGCAGGGAAAACCGCCCCCTCGCCTGCCGCATATTTCCCCTGGTGATCAGGGCCATAGGGCAGGAGGACGGAAGCATCAGGGCGAATATCATCATGGATGTGCGCGCCTGGCCCGTATGCCCGCTGATGGCAAGCGGAAGGAAGGGCCTGAAAACGGAATTCATACGGGCCGTGAAACAGGCGGCGGAGCTTCTTTTGCGGGAGGACAAGCACCGGGCGTTTTTGCTTGAACTTTCAAAGGAGCTGGACCGGTACGAAGAGATGAAGCAATCATTCCTTGCCGGGAGGGATGCATGATGTGGTCCAGGGGAGATGCCTGGGTGGAAAGCCACGGCACGGGGGAAGGCGGGCTTTTGCTTAAGGGCGACGCCGCCGCGCTTTCGCCCCGGCTTCTTCACGAGTTCTCCTCCCAGGTGCAGTGCCTGTACATTGACCCGCCCTTTTTTACGGGGGATGTGTTCCAGCACCGCATGCGGGTGGGGGAGGAAGGCTGGCGCACGGGCCGGCATCAAATGGTGCTGCCGGCGTATGCCGACCGGTATCCGGACAAGGAGGCGTACCTTGCCTTCATGCGGGAACTTTTGACCCTGGCCCACAATTTGTTGCGGGAGACCGGGGTCTTCTTTTTGCATATCGATTACCGGATGCACGCGCATTTGAAGCTATTGTGCGATGAAATTTTCGGCGAAAAAAACATGGTGAATGAAATCGTATGGGTGTACCAAACCGGCGGCCGGGCGGTGAGGCACTTCAGCCGGAAGCATGATATCATTCTGTTTTACAAAAAAAGCGACGAATATCTTTTCGATATTGCCAAGGCGCCCATCAGCCGGGCGGAGAACCGGGACAACCACATGCGCCGCCATGTGGATGAGCAGGGGCGTACATACCGCACCATCCGGGCAAACGGCAAGGTGTACACCTATTATGACGACGAGCCGGCCTATCCCAGCGACGTGTGGTCGGACGTGAGCCACTTGCAGCAAAAGGATCCGCAAAGAACGGGCTACGATACCCAAAAGCCCCTTCGGCTTTTGGAGAGGATTCTTTTCACCACCACCAAACCCGGCGACCTTGTGGCGGATATCAGCTGCGGCTCGGGCACCACCCTTGCGGCAGCGGCCCAGTGCGGGCGGCGGTTTCTTGGCGTGGATGTGGGCGCCGGGGCTGTATCCGTTAGCCGGAAAAGGCTTTTGGGCCACGACTTTTTATTGGAATGGCCCTGCGCCGATTCACAGGCGCGGTTTGACGCCGGCGTGCGGCCGGCGCTGGGCTTTTTTGAGGTGGAATTGAAGGGGTATGTTCTGGAGGCGGATGTGGAGGCGGGCTTGAAAAAGATACCGGCGGGGTTTGCGCTGGGTCCCCTGGATGCGGTGGACCAGTGGTCCGCGGGATATTTGAAGGAGGGCGTGTTTGTTTCCCACGCCCACGCGGCAAGGCTGCGGCACAGCCCGGAGCTTGCGCCCGTACTGGAGGTGCCCATGCTCACGGGGCAGCTGGCCGTTGAGGTGGTGGATGTGCTGGGGAGGAAGAGCATCTGGAAATGGGAATGAGCTTTATTCACAGGCAGGATTGACAATGGTTCTGTATCCATCATTTGAACAGAGGCGAACACAATGCACTTTGGCATGCCAACCCTGATCGAAACAAAAAGCCTGGAGGAATGCGCGGCGTTATGCCGGGAGCTTGGGCTTCAATTCATTGAACTGAACATGAACCTGCCTAAGTATCAGCCGGCGAATATTGGCGCGGCGGAATTTCTCGATATCGCCCGAAGATATGGCATTTACTACACCATACATCTGGATGAAAATCTGAACCCCTGCGATTTTAATCCGCTTGTAAAAAGCGCGTATGTCCAAACGGTGATGCAAACCATCGAACTGGCCAAGGCGCTTGACGCGCCGGTCATCAACATGCATTTAAGTCATGGCGTGCATTTTAAAATGCCCAATGAAAAAATCTATTTGTTCGACGCGTATCCGGATCTGTATCTGGATAGCATGCGTGCGTTCCGGGATGCGTGCGAAAAGGCGGTTGGCGGAACCGGCATCAGGATCTGCGTGGAGAATACGGACGGGCATCACCATCTGTTTGCGCGGAAGGCGTTAGATTTGCTGCTTCAGAGCGAAGCCTTTGCGCTGACATTTGACATCGGACATAACCTAAGCATGGGCGGCGGCGATGAAGGGATTATACTGCAATACGAAAGCAAACTCCGCCACATGCACATGCACGACGCCAGGGGATCAAGTTGCCACCTGGCGCTGGGCACGGGGGAAATCGATCTTGCGAAGTATTTTGATTTGGCCCGGAGGCTTTGTTTGCGGGTCGTGCTGGAAACAAAGACGGCGGATGGCTTGAGGCAATCCGCCGCCTATGTGAACACCTATGGAATTTGAGCGTTTCATGCCGCTAATAGATTTTCACCGGGGTATCCAGCCCCAGGACGCGGCTGAACACCGCTTGCAGGGAGCTTACATACCTTTGGTGCTTTTCAGGGTCGTCTACGTACGCCGCGTACGAGCCGCTTTGCGTGACGCTTGAGATCACGCGGGTGAGGATATCGGCCGTCTCATCGGGAAAATCCACATGAAAAACGCCTTCGCCAACGCCCTGGCGGATGATCTTCTGAAGCGGCGGAACGAGCCTGCGCGCCACGGTCGTATAGAATACGTACTGCGTCACATCCGTTTGCAATAGCGTGCCCAGGAGCTTTGCGTATTCTATCTTTCCGCTTTGGAACCTGGACTTTTCCTGAAGGAACATGTTCAGCTTCTCCATGGCGCTCTTGCTTTCGTCATCCGCCGCCCGGTTCAGTATGGCCAGCGCCTCGTCGACCAGGCCGCCGATGCTGGCCGAAAGCACCTCGTCCTTGGATTTTTGTCAATATGCAGCCAGGAGGCAAAGGATGGCATTGCAAGCCCGGTGGAAGGCGGCCTGAAATTTTTCAGGCGGGACCGCTTCAGGCAACGCCGTGACATAAATACGAAAGAAAGATGAACGAATATTGTTTATGATCTTATGGAGTATATCAAAATCGGTTTACTTTTGTAAGGTGTTTTCGTACAATAGGCAAAAGGAGTGATGCCTGTGGATGCCATGGACGGCGCCATTCTGGGTGCGCTGAAGGAAAACGGGCGGGCTTCCGCCTCGGTCATCGGGAAAAAGGTGAACCTGTCCGTGCCCGCCGTTTTGGAGCGCATCAAAAAGCTTACCCATGCGGGAGTCATTGAAGGGTATACGGTGAAGGTGAGCCGGGCGAAGGCGGGGCTTGGGCTGCTGGCCTTTGTGTTTGTGCGCCTTCACGGGAAGGAAAGCATACAGCCGTTCAGGAGCGCGGCGGTGCAATTTGCCTGCGTGCTGGAGTGCCATCACATGGCCGGGGAATACGATTATCTTTTGAAGGTGGCGGTTGCGGACACCGCTGCACTGGAGCAATTTTTGACCGGCGAACTGAAGGCCGTCAAGGGCGTGGCCGGCACCAATACCATGATCGTGCTGGCAACGATGAAGGAATGAAGCCATGCGAAAGGGACCTTTTTGTTTGATCTTAGGGGGGCTGCGTTTCGGGATGCTGCTGCAACTGGCCGTAGGCCCAATCTGCCTGCTGGTGCTGAACGCCTCCTCGGGGCAGGGGTTTATGCAAACGCTGCCTCTGATTGCGGCGGTGTCGCTGGCGGACGCGCTATATGTGGCCCTGTCGTGCCTGGGGGTGGCGGCCGTTGTTGACAGGCCCAAGGTGAAGGCCGTAATCCGGGCCGCCGGCTGCGCCGTTTTGGTGTTGTTTGGGGTGGACATGGCATTGGGGGCGTTCGGGCTTCCTTTGCTGCCGGGCATACGGCTGTTTTCCGCATCATCCGGCGGAAGCTTGTTTGGGAAGGGGCTGGCGCTGACGCTGTCGAATCCCCTGACCATATTGTTCTGGAGCGGGATGCTCACCGCCAGGGTGATGGAAAACAAATGGGACAGGGGGCAGCTTTGCTTTTTCGCGGCGGGATGCGTTTTGGCCACGGTGGTGTTTTTGACGGCGGTGGCTGCTTTGGGTAGCGTCCTGGGCGGATTTTTGCCAAACGCGGCCATCATGGTATTCAACGCCATGGTGGGACTGGCGCTGATCTATTTTGGGGTGAGGCTGGCGGTAAGAAAAGGGTAACGGTGCGGCTTATTTTTCTGCATACACAGGGGAAGATACACAGGGGGGGTGGCATGTGCAGCCTGCCGTCCCCGTGTTGCGCTATTTAAGGCATTCCCGGAAGACGGATGGGAGAGCATCTCCTGCCCAGCTTCCGGGGCTTTTACTTTTCAATTGGCTGCCGGGTGATTCCCCGTACGGCAGTAAGAGCGGCAGCCATCGTTCAGTGAACGCCTATCACTGAATATCCCTTTATGAACCGCGCGGCTGCGATGCACACATTTTTTCCTTCATTTCCGCCGGCAAAGTGTCAAAAGAGGGGAGCGAACATAAGTTCCCATATTGTATACTGGAATCGTGGCGCAAGGTGCGTCAAGGACCCTGTCCACCGTTTGATGAAGGCTGCGGCCGAATTGCTTGGGAGGATGACCTATGCTTGCCAACGATGCATACTGGAGAAAGAAACAGCAGCAATATGGGTACGGGAGAACAGGCTCCACCCCATATTTGACACAAAGCCCCTTCGTTCAGGCGGTGGAGGATGGGGGATTGCCGCCACCCGATCCATTTCTCGACGATTGGCGCATGACGGAGGAGAAGCTTGACCTGTACCGCCAGGCGCTTGCGGAATTTGTGCCGGAGGACAGGCCATTGGATGTGCCCGGCATAGCGTACCCTTACGCCGCCAACATGCCGCAATGGGGGATGCCTCAGGCGGGCGCGGCGGGTTCCCAAAGGATGCTTCGGGAGAATCCGCCCATGGGAACCCGCGCGCCCAAGCCTTCGGCATACGGCGCTGATGCGTACACAGCCGGCGCTGCCGTTTCTTATGCCAACCCTGACTTGCCTGGCGGCAGCGGGCATGCCGAGGTCATGGGCATCCAAACCGTGGGCGAAAACCCCACTGTCCGCCTGTCGGATGGCAGGGTGATCCCCATCCATGAGGTAAACTTCGGCGATTATGAAACCCAGGCCATGTATGAAGTCGCGGCGGACTTCTCCGACAGCGCAAATGCAAACCGGTTTTTGCAACTCTTTCGGGAAAGCGGGTGGGAAGCGCCGGAGTTCTTGCAGCTTTACCGGGATGTGCTTATAGAAGATATGCAAGGCGGAGCGGATGATGGCGGGCAGACCTATGCGGCATTTGACCCGGCAGGGGGCGGCGGGGCTTTAAAAA
>JAEYOV010000014.1 GCA_023411395.1 Bacillota bacterium | reverse complement strand
GCGGCATTACCACTTGCTTTTGCCGTCCGGTTGGTGTATCCTCTCTTTGTTGTAGATGCTTTGTCACAGAAATATCTTACAACAAAAAACGGGAGATAGCTCACGCAATCTCTCGTTTTTTTTTTTTGCTGCCTTAGCACGACAGCCCCTTCCTTTTATACTTTTGCACGATTTTCTTGTAAGCCAGGAAATCGTGCAAGGAATGGATTTCTGGCGAAATCCTTCCGAAATCGCCGTACACACGCCGCCGATTTCGGTTTGCATACGAGGGGACTTCGGCCCCCTCGTTGCTCCCCCAAGGTTTACTACTCTCAAGCCAACCTTCCTGATTTTCATGTCTTTGCCTACTCCTCCGTCAGCCCGTTATCCAGCCGGGCCACCGGCCTGCCATAGGGATCAAACAGGACGGCCTCGTCCTTTTTTTTGTTGTGCCATACATTTTTGTCCTCAAACCGCCAGTCGCATGCCCCCAAAGTATTCTGGGAGCCAAGGCGCGCGGTGGCTCCGGGCGCCAAAACGGCGTTCTCGGGAAAGAAGAATATTTCCCCTCCCCTTACGGAAAACACGTACCAGCCAGACAGGGATACCGCTTCTGCCCCGGCGTTGGTGATGGACAGCGCATCCTGCTCCGCGTCAAGCCCGGTCAGCCGCAGGCCGCTTGAAAGAGCGGGAATGTTCTGCCATTCCACCGCTTCCACGCCGGCCTGTCCATTCACAAGCGTCACCAGCATGCCACCCTTGGCATCCTGGGTCACAGCGACCTGCGCCCCGGAACGCTTCAAGTAGAACAATACGGAAGGGCTGGGCGTGTCCGGCTCCTCCACGGATTTGGTGGAGATCACCGCCACCTGCGGGGACACGAGCCGGACAAAGGCTGAGGATGTGGCGTCGTCCTCCCCATGATGGGATACTTTCAGAACCTCGCTTCGCGTGAAGCTGCCCGTCGCCATCAGCGCGCTTTCCTCCGCAAGCTCCATATCGCCGGTCAGAAGGACGCTGCCGTGAGGCGTTTCCAGCCTCATTACCAGAGAGTTGTTGTTTTCGTTTTCCTCATCCAGGGTACGCGGTCCCAGCACCCGGAAAACTGACGTTTCGGAAACAGCCACCGTATCCCCCGCCTTGAGCCATACGGGCTGCATGTTTCTTTGGGCCGCCGCCAGGGGCAGCGGATGCATATCCTGCTTGATGCCCGTATACATGGCGGAGCCATACCACGCGTCCACCGCAATATTGCTTCGGGCGAGCATGTCCATACCGCCCATATGATCCTTGTCCGTATGGGTCAAAAAAACGCCGTCCAGCCTGGTAACCATATGCGCATCAAGCGCTGCCCACAAGGCGCCCCAGGATTGCGCGGTACCCGTATCCACAAGATAAGTCTTGCCTTCCGTCCATAAAAGCAGGCTGTCCGCCTTGCCTACATTGACCGCCAGCAGCTTTACGCCTTCATCCCCCTGCTCCGCCCGGGCATTCGGTTCGCGGCGGACAGCCAAGGGAACGGCGGCGGCCAGCACCATAAGCGCGATTGCCGCAATCGTCCACACCTTTTTCTTATGCACACCTACCCCTCCTTGAGGATGGACATACTTTGTTGATTATAACAGCTTTTTTCCCATCCGGCAAACGGTATTGTTTTTCCCAAATGGGCGCAACCTACCCATGAAAAAGGAGGAGATCAATTTGATTTCCAGCAAGCACCCCCTGGAAAATATCCGCGTCGTGCAGTACGGCTGCGGCAAGATGGCAAAGGTCATCATCAAATACCTGTACGACAAGGGCGCCCGGGTGGTGGGCGCCATCGACGCGAACCCGGAGCTTGAGGACGTCGACATCGGCGATTTTGCGGGCCTTGGCTTTGAAACAGGCGTGAAAATCGTCAAGGACGCAAATGGCATCCTGGATGGCTGCCGCCCTCACATCGCCATCCTTACCATGCACAGCTTCATGCAGGACATGCATGCAGCCATGACGGAATGCGCCATCCGCGGCATCAACATGATCACCGCCTGCGAGGAGGCTGTGTATTCCTGGACTACCGCGCCGGGCATTACCAATCAATTGGACGCGCTGTGCAAGAAAACAGGCTGCACACTTTACGGGACCGGCATGCAGGATGTGTTCTGGGTGAATATGCTTGCATGTGTGGCCGGCGGCGTGCACCGCATCTCTCAAATCGAAGGCACCGTCAGCTACAATGTGGAGGATTTTGGCGTCGCTCTGTCCCGCGCACACGGCGTGGGGCTTGACCCCCAGCAGTTCGACCGGGAGATCGCAAGCCAGGAAGCGCCGCCGGCCTACGTATGGAACTCCACCGAAGCGCTGTGCGCCAAGCTTAACTGGACCATTGCTTCCATCAAGCAAAAGGCCGTCCCCGTATTTTCCGACAAGGAAGTTTACAGCAGCACCCTGGAAAAGAACATCCCCAAGGGCAACGCCATCGGCATGTCGGCGGTAGTCACCGCCATCACCCACCAGGGACCGGTGGTACAGGCGCAATGCATCGGCAAGGTATACGCCCCGGAGGAAGGCGACATGTGTGACTGGAAGATTTACGGCACACCGGACACCGCCTTTTCCATCCGGAAGCCGGACACCGTCGCCCATTCCTGCGCCACCATCGTCAACCGCATCCCTGATGTTTTAAACGCGCCGCCAGGCTACATCACCATGGAAAAGCTGCCCTACGCCTCCTTCCTCTCCTACCCCATGCACATGATGGTGAACTGGGAAAATCTCATGGGCAGCAAACTGAGGCCGGAGCCCGTCTATGCCCCGCCCAGCGGGTTTGGGCAGTATCAATAGATCAAAAAAACGACGTTGTCATTTTAGCGTGTCTGCAGCCTGCCAGCACAAAGGCCCAGCTTTCGTTTGAAAGCAGGGCCTTTGCGGTTGCAGACCAGGTTTTGCCGATCATTATTTGGAGTGCTTTTCCAATTTACCGTATCACTCAAACACCACAATCGCCTGCCTGCGCTTGATGCGGAGCAAAACGGTTTCCAGCACCCTGAAGTAGTGGTTGAGGTCTCTTTGCTCCAGGTAAGCCGCGGCAAGATCCTGGCCGACGACCAGATCCATATTTTCAGGCTGCGGACAGACAAGCACCGCCTGTTCCTTGCTTAAAACAGGCGTCTTAAAGACATGCCCGTTTAAAAGCTTGCTGACCCGGTCGATTTCCAACAGCCCTGTTCCAGGCTGCAGCCGCTGCATTTGCATGTACAAATTGGGGCTCACCACCAGGGCATAGGTGCCATAGACGCCTTTTGACACCAGCGTTTCAATGGCGGACGCCACATCCGAAAACGCGTTTTCCCCTGCCGCCCAGTCCTTCTTCTTCAGCTTGCCCGCACCGGCGGCGGTAAGCAGGCCTTCGTATCCCAGGCTTTGATTCCCCAGGAAAACCAGCCGGTCTTCCCTTAGGGCGCAGGCCTGGGCGGCGGCCATGGCCTTGGAAAGATCCAGGGGATAGCCGGCCTTTTCACTGCCGGCCATGTCCTTTGCATACAGGGCAAAATCCTCATACAGGGTTGGGATTTCCACAAGCTTTCTGCCCTTGGTGGTGATAAAGCCGTCATCGGTCTGTTCGCTCTTTGCCTCGGCATCATCGATGTGGATGCTTCCCACGCCGGCGCCCAATGGCCCGAAAAGATGTAAAACGCGCCTTCCGGCGAGCACATTGCGGGCCGCTTTCACGACAGCGGCGTCAATCTGCTCCCAGATGCTTATGCTTACCGGGGATGATTCTCTGGACAAATAATCCATGCGCACTGCCTCCTTCTTTACATATGCTTACTTTTCCAAAAGGCTGCCCACGGTTGAACTGGCGGTGCCTTCATTCTTTGCAGGAGCCTCGCCAGGGGCGGGGATGCCCAATTCTTCCAGCATCTCCTGCACTTCGGCCTTGCCGGAGGCAAAGAACTCGGCCTCTTTGGGATCAAGGGCGTACAGCAGCGTCATCAGTTCGCCCACATGCGCCTTTTCCTCGTCACGGATATCCCCAATCACTTTCTTGGCCAGTTCGATGTCCGTAGCCTGCACATGCGCATCGTAGAGGTAGATCGCCTCAAGCTCGCCCGCAATGTCAAGCCGTATCGCCTGGATCAGTTCCTCTTTTGTCAGTTTCCGTGGCACATTTCCCTGAAAGGGGTTTGCAAAATTCGGCATACTCTCACGCTCCGGTTCAAATTGATTTGGTCAGCCATTATATTGTTCTAATTCAATATGGCCTGTTTCCTTCCCGGTGAAACAGTTTTTTACGCAAGGATGGTGATTTTCCCATCCTCCACCGGGTGTTTTTCCTTCCCCGCGGCAGGATGGCCCACCGCGATGGCAATCTGGAAGGAAGAATCGCGCGGAAAATCCAGCTCCTTTTCCAGCGCATCCTTCTCCGGGCCTTCAAAGGCGGCCCTGGGCAAGCCCAGAATCACGCTGCCCAGCCCCAGGCTGTGGGCGGCCAGGGCGATGCTTTGAACCGCGATGCCGCAATCCACAATGGCATACCTTCCTTGAGAATTGGCGGAAATGAAGATCACCGTGGGCGCGCCATGAAAAATGGTATGCCCCGGCTGATTCAGCCGGTTCAGCGCCGCCTCATCCGCGCCTATTTTCAGTTGCTCCACGGCGGCCCGGTTGATTCTTTCGATCAGTTTTTGGTTCTGCACTACGGTAAAGTGCCAGGGCTGGCTGTTGCGGGCGCTGGGAGAAGCAAGCGCCGCCGAAAGCATCAGGTCCAGATGCTCCCTGGAAATCTGCTCCCCCGTATAGGAACGGATGCTGCGCCTTAAGTCAATGGCCTGTAAAACGGGATTGGTCAAACAAATACCTCCTTGTCCCTGATTTTGTGCCATGGTATGATAGGAATGAGCAAAGGGGGATTGACCTTGGCCGATCATGAAACGTATATGCGCCTGGCACTTGACAAGGCCAGGCTGGCAAAGGAACTGGGCGAGGTGCCCGTGGGCGCGGTGGTGGTGCGCGATGGCAAGGTCATTGCCGCCTGCCACAATCTGCGGGAAACAACGCTCGATCCTACCGCCCACGCGGAAATGCTGGCGCTTCGTGAAGCGGCCTGCGTGCTTTCCTCCCGCCGGCTTTCGGGGTGCACCCTGTATGTAACGCTGGAGCCCTGTCCCATGTGCGCCGGGGCCATTGTCATGGCGCAGGCGGAAGCCTGCTTCTTCGCGGCATACGATCCTTTGCAGGGCTGCTGCGGCAGCGTGTACGATATCCCCCGGGACCCGGCTTTCACCCACCGTACGCGGATTGTGGGCGGCATACTGGAGGAGGAAGCCAAAGCCCTTCTTCAGGAATTTTTCGCCGGGAGGCGTATTTAGCCCTGCCTGATCATGGAGACCAATTCCCTGACCACCACGGCCATCTGCTCAGGCGTACCGATGGATATGCGCAGATAGGGCGCGATGCGCGGCTTGTCAAAATGGCGCACCAGAATGCCCCGTTCCTTCAGCTTACCCTGCACCCAGGCCGCGTTCACTTCATCCGCCTTCACAAACAGGAAGTTGGCCGCGCTTTTAAGAACGGGGATGCCCGATTGCATAAGCGCCTCCCGTGTCCAATCGCGGGTTTGTGCCACCTGTCTGTTAACTGTCTGGTAATAGGCCGCGTCCTCCATGGCTGCCGTGGCCGCCGCCTGGGCCAGCCGGTCCAGGGAATAGCTGTTGAAGCAGTCCTTCACCCTGTTCAGCCCATCGATCAGGCTGGGATGCCCCAAGGCATATCCCACACGAAGGCCCGCCAAGGCGTGAGATTTCGATAAGGTACGCACGATCAGCACGTTGTCGTACCGCTCAAGCAACTTCACTGCGTTCTCCGGAGCAAAGGCTTCATAGGCTTCGTCTATCAGCAAAACCTGGCCCCGGCTTTGCAAATGCGCAGCCATCCCTGAAAGCGTTTCCGCCGGCAGCAGAACGCCCGTGGGCGCGTTGGGGTTGGCCAATACCACCGGAGCATCCTGCAAAAGCCCCTGTACATCCACAGAAAAATCTTCGTTCAGCGGGATCGTTTCGTACACCGCACCGAAGAGTTTGGCATAAACGGGATAAAAGGAATAGGTGATGTCCGGCGCCAGCAGCCGCTTGCCCGCAAAAAAGGCGGCAAAAGCAAAGGCCAGCACCTCGTCCGACCCGTTCCCCGCAAAAACCTGCGCGGGCGCAACGCCGTTTGCCTTTGCCACTGCCTGGCAAAAGGCCGTGCTGTCCATGTCGGGGTACAGCCGCAGTGTTTGCGCCGCCTCCCGCATGGCCTCCTCTACCCGGGGACTGGGGGGATATGGGTTTTCGTTGGTGTTCAGCTTGATATATTTCCGGTCCTTGGGCTGCTCCCCCGCCTGATAGGGTGTCAGGCTTAGGGCAAGACCGCTTAGGTAGGACATTGGAAACACCTCCACACTGCCAGTCTTTGGTGGTATCAATATATCATTGCCGGGCCGCCTTGTAAACCTTCTTTTCCCCAAAAATATCCGTACACCTTGCATTTCCTCCATTTTTCAGCCAAATTGGGGCTGGCAGAAGGCGCGGAAAAGAGGTATAATGAGACGATCAGAACGGAGGGTTTACGCTGCAAATCCACACCATTGTAACCGATTTGGACGATACGCTGCTGAATGATGAAAGGCAGATTTCCGCCTATTCCCTGTCGGTGTTCCGCCGTGTGATGGACATGGGCATCCGCGTCATTTTGGCCAGCGGCCGGGCGGGAGCCAGCATGCGCTCCTATGTGAAGGAAATAGGTTCTCCCGCTCCTTATATCGCCTGCAACGGCGGGGAAATCATCGATCCCAAAGATCACCGGCTGCTGGATGGATTGATGTTCACGGTGGAGCAGGCCAAGGCCTGCGCCAGGTTTGCCGAAGAGAACAGCTTCTATGTTCATTCCTACGACGGCGATGTTTTCTATTATACCGGTGAGGAAACTTATGGCCGGGAGTACAGTTATTCCTCTAACCTGAAGGGCATGCGCGTAGACAGGCTGTCGGAGTTCATATCCTCCCCCACCCCCAAGCTTTTGTGCGTGGGGGAGCCTGACGCCGTATTGAAACTGCTGGGCAAGGCGCGCAGCCGCTTTGGCGATACCGTGTCGCTCAGCATCAGCAAGCCCATCTTTTTGGAGATAATGCCTCCCGGCGCCACCAAGGGCAACGCGCTGAAAAAGCTTTCCGCCTATGAGCCCATCGACCCTGAGACCACCATGGCCTTTGGCGACAGCATGAATGATTTGTCCATGCTCACATGGGTAAAATATGGCGTAGCCATGGAAAACGCCCGCAATGAAGTAAGGGAAAGCGTATCCCTTGTCTGTCCCCCCAACACGCAGGACGGCGTCGCCCGCTTTATTGCGCGCCATGTCCTGAAGGAGGATGTTTCCGCATGATCCAGGCCAAGGATTTCGCCGAATCGCTACAATTGAAGGAGCTGTCTCCCTCCACCAGAAAGGAATGGGACATCCGCACCACGGACCTGAACCGTCCGGGGATGCAGTTTTGCGGCTTTTACGAATACTTCGCCTATGAACGCCCCCAGGTGATCGGCAAGGTGGAGATGACCTATCTGGAATCGCTGGAGCCGGAAGCAAGACGGAAGATGTTGAAAACATATTTCAGCTACAACCTGCCCTGTGTGGTGGTGTGCCGGGGCATGACGCCTCCCCCGGATCTGATTGAGGAAGCAGCGCTGCGGGATATCGCGGTATACCAGTCCAATATGGTCACCACCAAGTTCACCTTCAGCGCCATCAACTTTTTGAACCGGCGCCTTGCCCCCCGCATCACACGCCATGGCGTATTGGTGGATGTGTACGGCGTGGGCGTATTGCTAACCGGCGAAAGCGGCGTGGGTAAAAGCGAGGCCGCACTGGAGTTGGTCAAGCGCGGGCATCAGTTGGTAGCGGACGACGTGGTGGATATCTGCCGCGTAAGCGACGACAGGCTCACCGGGGAAGCGCCGGAAATGGTCAGGCACTTTATGGAGATTCGCGGCATAGGCATCATCGACATCCGGGCCATGTACGGCGTTGGCTCGGTGATCGTGAACAAGAGCATCGATCTCGTGATGCATATGGAGCAGTGGAACGAAAACAAGGAATATGACCGCCTTGGCTTGACGGAGGAGTATATTACCATCCTGGGAGTCAAGGTCCCCCATCAGATCATGCCGGTCCGGCCGGGGCGGAATCTGGCCATCATCATTGAGGTGGCAGCCAGGAACCTCAGCCTGAAGCGGCTGGGCTACAGCGCGGCCCACGAACTGGACCGCCGCCTGACCGATATGATCGCCAGAAACTCTGCGAACGATTGATTTTTACAGACGAAAGCGGGGACAGCTTATGGTGTACATCGGCATCGACCTTGGCGGAACGGGGATTTCTGTTGGTATTGTTGACGAATCGGGAAAAATTCTCCAAAAAGGCTCCGCGCCCACCCTGGCCATGCGGCCTTACCAGGAAATTGTAGCGGATATGGCGGCCATAAGCCTGGAAACGCTGGAGCAGGCGGGGCTTACCCTTCAGGATGTGCACTGCATCGGTATCGGCGTGCCGGGCATCGCCAATCCTGATACAGGCGTGGTGGTTTTCTGCACCAATCTAAGCTGGCACGATGTGCCCTTGCGGGAGGAATTCCAAAAATACATTGATAAGCCCGTTTTTATCGACAACGACGCTACCGTGGCGGGCTACGCCGAAAGCGTGGCGGGCATCAGCGCCGGCTGCCAATCCAGCGTGTTTCTCACCCTGGGCACCGGCGTGGGCGGCGGCATCGTCATAAACGGCAAGCCCTGGAGCGGCTTTCACAACGTAGGCAGTGAAATCGGCCATATCACGCTGGAGCTGGACGGCGAGCCCTGCTCCTGCGGCAACAAGGGCTGTCTTGAACGCTATTGCAGCGCAACCGCCATCATCCGCATGGCCAGGCAGGCGTTGATCATCCACCCCGAAAGCCTGATGATGTCCATGTGCAATCATAACCTGGAGAATGTAAACGGCAAGCTGGTTTTTGACGCCGCCAGGGAAGGCGACGAAACAGCCCTGAAGGCATTCCGCCGCTACGTGAAATACCTGGCCCAAGCCATCAACACCATCGTGGCCTTTTTGGATCCGGAGGTGATCGTACTCGGCGGCGGCGTCAGCAAGGCGGGGGATTTCCTGCTGGATGCCGTACGGGCCGAGGTGCCTCAATACCTGATGTTCAAGACCATGCCCCACCCCAGAATCGAAATCGCGAGCCTTGGCGCTGAGGCCGGGATCATCGGCGCGGCCATGCTGGGGAAATGATGCTGCTTCCCGTTCCATCTTGCCAATATCCACGGGTCTTTTCCTTGCCCGCGTTGTCTCGTCCGCTCCACGTAGCGCAGCGTTGCGTCGCTACCTCGACTTAGCGGGCAAGAAAAATCCCTCGTGGCTCTTTGGCAATCCGGAACGGTCATTGGCATCTGTATTAAGATTTCGTTTAGCCTTCCATCAAGAAAGAGAGGAAGAGACGCATGTCCATCTCCGTAAAGTCCCTGTTCCAAACTCCTCCCGCGAATGATATGGAAAAGGTGACGGTATCCGGCTGGGTGCGCACGGTGCGCGACAGCAAGGCCTTCGCCTTCATCGAGCTCAATGACGGCACGTACTTCAAGAATCTGCAAATCGTCTGCGAGGATGGCCTTACGGAGGACTTCAAGTCCATCCCCCGCATCACCCTGGGCAGCGCCATCGAGGCCACCGGCACGCTTACATTGACCCCCGGCATGAAGCAGCCTTTTGAATTAAAGGCGGAGATGGTCACAGTGATAGGCGCCTGCGATCCGGAATACCCTCTGCAAAAAAAGCGCCATACCTTTGAATACCTGCGCACGCTGGCTCACCTGCGCCCCCGTACCAATACCTTTACGGCGGTGTTCCGCATCCGCTCCCTGGCGGCGCAGCTATTGCACGCTTTTTTTGCCGAGCGGGGCTTTGTGTACGTTCATACCCCCATCATCACCACCAGCGACGCGGAGGGTGCGGGTGAAATGTTCCGTGTCACCACGCTGGATATCGATAAGCCCCCCAGGGATGACAAGGGGCACGTGCTGGAGAGCGAGGACTTTTTCGGCAAGCCGGCCAGCCTCACGGTGAGCGGGCAGCTTAACGTGGAATCCTACTGCATGGCCTTCCGCAACGTGTATACCTTCGGCCCCACGTTTCGTGCAGAACGCAGCTTCACCGCAAGGCACGCCGCGGAATTCTGGATGGTGGAGCCTGAAATCGCCTTTTCCGATATCTTTGACGATATGGCCCTGGCGGAGGATATGCTCAAATATGTGATTGCAGGCATCCTCGACAAGGCCGCGCCGGAGATGGAATTCCTCAACGCCTTTGTGGATAAGGAGCTCTTAAGCCGCCTTGCCCTGGTGGCCTCCAGCGATTTTGCCCGGGTCACCTATACCGAGGCCATCGATATTCTGAGTAGCTGCGGCGAAGCGTTCGATTACCCGGTGAAATGGGGCATGGACCTGCAAACGGAACACGAAAGGTATCTTGCGGAAAAGCATTTTAAAAAGCCCGTGTTTGTGTACAACTATCCCAAGGAAATCAAAGCCTTCTACATGCGCATGAACGACGATGAAAAGACTGTGGCGGCAGTGGATTTGCTGGTGCCCGGCGTAGGCGAGCTCATCGGCGGCAGCCAGAGGGAAGAGCGCTTTGAGCGGCTGGAGAAGCGCATTCAAGAGCTTGGCATGGACCCCGCGGATTACTGGTGGTATCTGGAATTGCGTAAGTATGGAGGGACGCCTCACGCCGGCTTTGGCCTGGGCTTTGAGCGGCTGATCATGTACATGACCGGCATGGGCAACATCCGCGACGTGCTTCCCTTCCCCCGCACCACCGGCAGTGCTGACTTCTGAGAATAATAATTCGTTTATCGGCTGTCCTTCTGGGGCAGCCGTTTTTTATTGGAGCAAAATTTCCAGCATCATCATTTTTGAGCAAGAATTGTTAAGACATTCCGAAATCATCATGATATACTCCAACTGTATAAAGGCAGCGGGGGGAAGGCCATGAGAAATCTGGAGCGAATAGAAAAGGCGCTGGAATACATCGATGATCATCTGGACGAAGCGCTGCGTCTGGAGCAGATATCCGGCGTATTCCATTTTTCCCCCTACTACTTTCACCGCATGTTCTCAGCCGTGGTAGGCCGGCCTCTCACTGCGTACATGCGGGAAAGGCGGCTGCAAAAGGCATGCATCCTTCTGGCCCAAACAAGGGATTCCATACTGTCCATCGGCATGGAATGCGGTTTTGAAACGGCGCCTGCTTTTTGCAGAACCTTCAAAAAGCAGCTGGGCGTTTCCCCTGCCCAATATAGAAAATCACCGGGGGCATTTGTCAGGCTCAATGCACAGGAACTGGTGGATGCATTCAGGAGCAAACTGAAAGGAGGAATTCTGGTGGAACCCAGAATCATTGAACGCCCTCAAATGTATATTGCGGGTGTAAGCGGCGACGGCAGCAAAACCGCCGCCGTGTGGGAAAGCTTCATCATGCTCCACGAGCGGAAAAAGCTGGCAAACGCTTTGTCGCAGGATGGCTATGAAATTCGAACCTGCGAAACCACAGGTCAAAAATGTCATGTGGGCTTCAGCCTATCTGCCCCGCAGGCGGATGAGGAATATACGGTGGTCCCTTTGCCGGCCACGCTTTACGCATCGTTTGATGTGTACGTGGCAGAGGGGTATGACAGTCAAAACAGCGCCATGGATGAGTGGCTGAACAGCAACAAGAACAAATACACCCAGCGGCTGCTTAATGGGAAGTACTACATTGTTGAGTATTACGACGAGCGCTTCCACGGCAGCGAGAACGATTCGATTGTGGAAATCTGGATACCGATAGAAGAAGTGAAGCAATAGCCGTATTCATTTTTTTAGGAGGAGCAGAAGATGGTTACTTTTGAGCCAATCGGCAGTGTCCGCGTGAAAAATGGAAAATACTTCATTACTCTTGAGAAAAAGTTCAAGGATGCCGTGATGGGGCTGGAAGAATTCAGCCATATCTATGTTGTATGGTGGTTCCATCTATATGACAGCAATGAAACAAGAAACTACTTTGTGATGGATAAGCCATACACTTTGGGCCCTGAAAAAATAGGCGTGCTGGCAACCAGGTCACCTATCCGGCCGAATCCGATAGCGATCACTGCCTGTGATTTGATCGGCATCGACATGGAAAACTGCAGCATTGAGGTCGGATATATGGACGCAGAAGATGGCACACCCGTCCTTGATATCAAGCCGTATCATCCATCGGATGACAGAGTTCGCGATGTCCGGATGCCTTTGTGGTGCAGCCACTGGCCGGCCTGCTATGAAGACAGCGGCCAGTTTGACTGGAGCAAGGAGTTTACCTTTCAAGAGTAATGCCTATTTTCGCAGCCGCCATGATGAAAGAATCAAGTAAGCACCCAATACCGCGGCCAGGAAAAAGCCCATGAAAGCCAACCATGGTATGCCAAACCACAAAGGCAGTATCAAAGCCTGGCACAAAAGCCCGGAAGAGATCAAAAGCGCGCTGCACAGCAAACAAAGGATGATTCTGTTCACCATGCGGCCTATGACCTGAAGCGGCTTTTCCGAGCCGGTCAGCTCCACATTGATCTTCCCCTGGCCTTTCACCGCTGCCTGCAAAAGCTCCGAAAGCTGATAGGGAAGCTCCAGCGCCTTCTTGCCGGACCTAAACAGCGTACGGGCTCCCAGCCATATTTCATTTTCCCAATTGATGTCACTGAAAAGCTTATCCCGTACATCTGCTGCCATGACGGACATGAAATCCATCTGGGGACAAAGCTCCGTCACCACACCCTGCATGGTGACAAGGGCCCGGCTGAGCATGGCCATCCCCTGGGGCATTTGCAGGCCGTGGCGGTTGGCGATGGAAAGCACTTCCTCCATCATCTTCCCCAGGTTCATTTGACCCATTTCCATCTGACCGTAACGGCTCATGACCGTCTCGATGTCCTCATACAGCCGCGGATGGTCGATGACCTGGGTATGCACCGCCAGGGACAACAACGCGGCCTTTGTCTCTTGAACATCCGCAAGAACGACGCCTTTCACCGCGCGCTTTAAAAGCTGCTGCTCCCGCGGCGTCAGGCGGCCAACCATGCCCAAGTCGAGGAATACGATCTTTCCTTCCCGGATGCACAAGTTCCCCGGATGCGGGTCCGCGTGGAAAAAACCATCGTCCAGAATCTGCTTGGCAAAGCTTACGCACAGCTTCCGCGCGATTTCCATCGGGTCGTAACCGGCTTCTTCCAGCTTGTGAAGCTGGTTGATGGGGATGCCGTCCACATATTCCATCACCAAAACCCGCTTGGTGGTATAGGCCATATGCACATACGGGCATGCGACAAAAGCCACCTCCCGATGGAAGGCGGCAAATGTATCCACGTTTTGGGCTTCCGCCAGGAAGTCCATTTCCTGCTGCGTCACAAACCACATTTCGTCAAGAACCGTGCGGAAGTCCACCGCGCCACCGGCGGCGCCCGACAGCTTCAAAAGCCCGGCGGCCTTTCGCAAGAGGGCCATATCCTTTTGCATCTTTTCATCGATGCCTGCCCGCTGTACCTTGACTACCACCTGGCTGCCATCCGCAAGAGCAGCCCGGTGGACCTGGGCAATGGAAGCCGCGCCGATGGGTTCTTTCTCAAACGAGGCAAACAGCTCTTGAAGAGGTGTTCCGTATGCTTCCTCAAGAATCTCCCGCACCTCGGAAAAGGGCATGGGCCGCACACTGTCCCTAAGCAGGGACAGCTCCATAAGAAAACCTTCCGGGAGCAGGTCCCTGCGCATGGACAGGATTTGACCGATCTTGACAAAAGTGGGTCC
Source organism: Bacillota bacterium (assembly GCA_023411395.1). Lineage (GTDB taxonomy): Bacteria > Bacillota > Clostridia > Christensenellales > Aristaeellaceae > JAEWAH01. The sequence goes on along the minus strand of JAEYOV010000014.1, from coordinate 11,601 downwards.
CAGATCCTCCAGGATCAGCCGAAGCTTTTGGGGCGTGACGCCCTTGATGACCTCATGGCGGTGGAGTACCGCCAGTATTTCCCGAAGCCGGTGGCTATGGGTACCAGAAAAGGCATCACTCGTCTTCTCCGCCGGTATCTTCCCCATCCCGCGTTTCTTCATCCGCCTTCTCCATGGCTTCCAGCTGTTCCTTGACCGCCTTTAATTGCTCCCGGGTCATGGTACGCAGGTTATCCACCACATTTTCTACTTTTGTTTTGCCTTCCGCAAAAATGGGGGCAATCTTTTCATCATACGTCTTTTTCATCCTCTGGGTGAGCTCTTCGTTGAGCACCTTGCCCTGTTCCCAGGTGATTTCGCCCTTCTTGGCCAATTTGTCTACCATTTCCTTGGATTTTTCGGCCGTGACCGTTACCGCCCCAAGGCCCGCCAGGAGTATCTTTTTCAAATCATCGCCAATGGTGGTATTGTTCATGAAAATCCTCCTTCCTGTTCTAAGCAAATGTAGTATAGCGCCTTTTTTCAAAACCGCGCAGCCTTATTTTCCCAAACATGCCATTTGCCCGCGGAGACGTCGTTTTTCAGGCTTCTTCGTCCGGCGTGCCTTCCTCAGGCCCGTCCTCCTGTAAGAGTACCCTGGCCTGCCCTTCCTCCAGAGCCTCCACCTTGCGCAGGTGGCGTTCAATGCTCCTGGTGCGCACATAGGCCGAATCCACAGATTCTGTTGCCTGGCGCAGCCGCTTTTGCGTGTTTTCAAGCACCAGAGCAAACTTGCCGAAATCCGTTTTCACAGCGCCTAAAAGCTTCCATACCTCGGCGGAACGCTTTTCTATGGCCAGTGTACGGAAACCCATTTGCAGGCTGTTGAGCAGGGCGGTGAGGGTGGAGGGGCCGGCGACCACCACCCTTTGCGTCCTTTGAATTTCCTCCACAAGGCTCATGTCCCGCATGGCCTCTGCATACAGCCCCTCCAGCGGCAGGAACATGATGGCAAAGTCGGTGGTCTCGGGTGGTGATACATACTTGTCGGCAATGCGCCTGGCCTCCGCCTTCAGGGCTTGCGTAAGCTCCTTGCGCGCATCGTTGGTCCTTGCGGCATCCGCCTGTTCCTGGGCCTCCAGAAGGCGCAGGAAGGCTTCCTGCGGGAACTTGCTGTCAATGGGCAGATAAACGGGCTTCTCGGCCCCCTCCTGCCTGCCGGGCAGCTTTAAGGCGAATTCCACCCGCTCGGCGGACCCCGGCTTCACCGCTACGTTGGAGTCATACTGGTTAGGAGACAGTACCTGCGACAGCAGGTTCCCCAATTGCATTTCGCCCCAGATGCCCCGGGATTTGACGTTGGTGAGCACCTTCTTCAGATCGCCCACGCCGCTGGCCAGCGCCTGCATTTCCCCCAGGCCCTTGTAAACTTCCTCCAACCGCGTGCTCACCTGGTTAAAGCTTTCCCCAAGCCGTTTGTCCAGCGTCTCGTGAAGCTTTTCGTCTACAGTCTTGCGCATTTCCTCCAGCTTTTGATTGTTCTCCTTTTGAAGCCGGTTCATACCTTCAGAAAGGGTATCCCGTATTTTGTCCAGGCGTTCCTCCTGGCTCCGGGAGATACTCTGCATCTGCCTTTGAAGCGTCTCCAACTGCATGATTTGGCTGCCGGAAATCTGGGTCAGGGTATTGACAACGCTGTCATTCATGCCCCTAAGCTGTGCGGCAGTCTCCGTGCGCTGAACCGCGCTGCCCTGGCTTAAATCGTACAGCGCCTGGTCAAAGCTTTGTTCCCATTGCGCCATCCGGTCAGAAAGCTCCCTTTGGCGGCTTACCGTGCGCCTGAGCAGCGTGATCAAAAGCGCCAGCGCCAGTACCATCATCAGGGCCACTCCAGCCAGAAGATATGCCGTCCATTCCATATGCGCACGCACTCCTTGGTATTCTGCTTTATGAAACAGGGGCAGCATTGCCGCTGCCCCATACACTAAATCTCCCTGCGGCCTTCCATAGCTTTGGCCAAAGTCACCTCGTCGGCATACGTAAGGTCGCTGCCCACCGGCACGCCGTGGGCAATGCGGGTCACAGTAAGCCCCATGGGCTTTAGGAGCCTTGCGATGTAGGTGGCGGTGGCTTCCCCCTCGATATCGGGATTGGTGGCCAAAATGACTTCCCGGATATTTTCCTTGCACACGCGGGCAAGCAGTTCCTTGATTCGGATATCCTCCGGCCCGATGCCGTCCATGGGCGACAGCGTACCATGCAGCACATGATAGCTGCCCGTGTAATCCCGTATGCGCTCCATGGCCGCCACATCCCTCGGATCCCGCACCACGCACAGCTGGCCGTTGCGCCTCTTATCGTCCGTACATAAGGCGCACGGGTCATCCGTGGTGTAATTCCCGCACACGCTGCAATAGCGTATGGCCTTGCGGCCCTGCCAGATGGCGGCGGCAAGCTCGTGCACATCCTCCTGGGGCAGGCTGATAATGTGATACGCCAGCCGCTGCGCCGTTTTCTGCCCGATGCCCGGCAGCCGGGCAAGCTGGTTCACCATGCGGGCAATGGGCTCCAATTGCTGTGCCATACTTAAAACATGCCACCCATGCCGGGGTTCAGCCTGCTCATTTCCGCTTCCCTTGTTTCCTCGCCCTTGCGCAACGCCTCGTTCACCGCGGCCATGATCAGGTCCTGCAGCATTTCCACATCCTCCGGGTCCACCACCTGGGGATCAAGTGCGACGGACAAAAGCTCCCTTTTGCCGCTGACAGTAACCTTCACCATGCCGCCGCCGGAAGACGCCTCATATTCGCGGCTGTCGAGTTCCGCCTGGGCCTTTTCCATCTGTTCCTGCAGCTTCTGCGCCTGGCGCATCAATTGCTGCATGTTGGGGCCGCCGCCGAATCCGCCGAAATTGTTCCTTGCCATGCCGTATTCCTCCAACCACTGACAATGATTTCACTATTTCTCATTATACAGGATTTCCGGCAGGCTGCCAACTGTTTTATGCTTTTTGGGCTTTTTCCAGCGTGGAAACAATGGTAAGATCTCCGGAAACAGCGTTTAAGCGGACGGAGCTTAAGCCCTCCTTAAGTATGACGCCGGAGGTATGAATGCGCCCGCTAACAGCCTTCAGGGAAGCATCCAGGCTGTCCATCGGCACATGCAGTTCCAGGTCGCCGGATACGGTATTGGCATCCACCCGGGCAAAGGGTGCGCGGAATTCCAGCCACATATCGCCGCTGACGCCGCTTACGCGCACCTGTTCAAAAGCAATGCTCTGCAAGCGCGCATCACCGCTGACGGTGCGCAGCGTCATCCTCTCGCCCCGAAGGTCTCCACCCTTCACATCGCCGCTGACGGTGCGCAGGGAAAGGCCATCCGCCGAGACAGCCATCGCCCGCAGGCCGCCGGAGACGGTATCCAGCGTTACATCAGTGCCCTTGATCCCGCGGCTGTTGAGCATACCGCTGACGGTGTGGGCGTCAATCGCCCCGCGCCAGTCCTTGGGAACACGGATGCACACCTGCGTCCACTTGTGAGTGATGAAGTTCAGGGAAAACACGAACGGCGGCTGCTCCACGGTCAGGCGTCCGTCCCGTTCCTCAATGCGCAAGTCCGATACCGATTGATCGTCTCCGGCAGCCAGCACCTGAATCTCCTGTACGTCATCGGCCAGCAGCTCCAACTGCGCCCAGGTCAGGCGGCAGTACAAATCGGAAACGCTCTCCTTTTGAAAGCTTACATTCTTCTCCATACAATTGACCTCCTTTGCAAGTCACAATCATCATACCACCGCAGGGGCCCAATTACAAATTAGATCATAATTAGAAATTGCATGGGATTTTCTCATTTATTAGAAAACGAAAGGCCTGCGCGTATACGGAATGTACTAAGGATTACCGAGTGCAATATGTCTCTATACCATGTGCAGGGCAAGAGATCCTTCACTTCGTTCAGGATGACATGTGTGTGATTGAGTGGTAATCCGCAACTTCTTCGTATGATAATCTTTAAGGGGAGCAACGAGGGGACCGCAGTTCCCTCGTTTGAAATCGTCTCGGCTGGCTTTGCCAGCCGGACGGGGGTTTGCGGAGCAAACATTCATTACACGGTTTTCTGACCGTATCTCAGAAATTGACCAAGCAAAGCGCAGGACAATTTCTTGGATACAAGAAAACCGTGCAAAAAATCGAGGAGATGACGCAAAAGCGTCATCTCCTCGAAAGGGCGAAGCCCTTAGTACATTCCGCCCATTCCGCCGCCGGGAGCCGCGGGTGCGGGTTCGGGAGCGGGGATGTCGGTGACCAGGGACTCGGTGGTGAGCACCATGGCGGCAACGCTGGCCGCGTTTTGAAGGGCGGACCGGGTCACCTTGGTGGGATCGATGATGCCACGCTCCACCATGTCCACATACTCGCCCTTCAGGGCGTCATAGCCATAACCGGCCTTGTGGGCGTTTTTCACGTTCTCCACGATGATGCTGCCCTCAATGCCCGCGTTGGCCGCAATCTGGCGAAGGGGCTCTTCCAGGGCACGCAAAACGATCTGCACGCCGGTCTTGGCATCGCCGGCAAATTGACCGAGCAGCGCCTGCACCTTGCCCAGCACATTCAAAAGCGCCACGCCGCCGCCGGGAACGATGCCTTCCTCCACCGCAGCGCGGGTAGCGGCTAAAGCATCTTCAATGCGCAGTTTGCGCTCCTTCATTTCCACTTCGGTAGCAGCGCCGACCTTGATGACGGCCACGCCGCCGGCCAGCTTGGCCAGCCGCTCCTGCAGCTTCTCGCGGTCGTAATCGCTGGTGGTCTCGGCGATTTGGGCTTTGATGCTGGCAACGCGCCCGTCAATCTCCGCCTTGTCGCCCGCGCCATCCACGATGGTGGTGTTTTCCTTGTCCACTTTCACGGTGCCGGCACGGCCCAGCATATCCATGGTGGCTTCCTTTAGATCCAGTCCCAGTTCTTCGGTGATCACCTGGCCGCCGGTCAGGATGGCGATGTCGCGGAGCATTTCCTTGCGGCGGTCGCCAAAGCCGGGCGCCTTCACGGCCACGGTGGTCAGAATGCCGCGCAGCTTGTTGAGCACCAGCATGGCCAGCGCTTCGCCTTCCACGTCCTCGGCGATGATAAGCAGCTTCTTGCCCGTTTGGGATACCTGCTGCAGAATGGGCAGAATCTCCTGGCTGTTGGAAATCTTCTTGTCGGTGATCAGAATCAGGGGATCATCCAGCACCGCTTCCATTTTGTCGGTGTCGGTGACCATGTAGGCGGAAGCATAGCCGCGGTCAAACTGCATGCCTTCGACGGTAGCCATTTCCGTTTTCATGGTCTTGCTTTCTTCCACGGTGATGACGCCGTCCTTGCCGACGGTATCCATGGCAGTGCTGATCAGGCGTCCGATTTCCTCTTCCCCGGCGGAAATGGAGGCAACCTGGGAAATGGCCTGCTTGCCGGTAATGGGCTGGCTGCTGTCTTTCAGGCCCTGCACGGCAGCTTCCACAGCGGCTTCAATGCCCTTTTTGAGTACCATGGGGTTGGCACCGGCGGCCAGGTTTTTCAGCCCCTCGCGGACGATGGCCTGAGCCAATAAGATGGCGGTGGTGGTGCCGTCGCCGGCCACGTCGTTGGTCTTGGTGGCGACTTCCTTCACCAGTTGGGCACCCATGTTCTCAAAGGGATCTTCCAGGTCAATTTCCTTGGCGATGGTCACGCCGTCATTGGTGATCAGCGGCGCGCCAAATTTCTTGTCCAGCACAACATTGCGGCCTTTGGGGCCAAGAGTGATTTTCACGGTATCCGCCAGGGCGTTGACGCCCTTTTCCAATGCGCGGCGGGCTTCCTCGCCGTATTTCAACTGCTTTGCCATATTTGCAACCTCCTCCTATTCCTTGTGGGCGCGATTATTCCACAACGGCCAGAATATCACTCTGGCGCACGATGATGAGTTCCTTGTCATCCACCTTCACTTCGGTGCCGGCATACTTGCTATAAATGACTTTTTGACCCACTTCCACCTGCATTTTGACTTCCTTGCCGTCCACCATCCCGCCAGGGCCAACAGCCAGCACTTCCGCCATTTGAGGCTTTTCCTTGGCCGTACCGGGCAGAAGAATGCCGCCCTTGATGGTCTCGCCCACTTCGATGTTTTTGATGACAACCCTGTCACCCAAAGGCTTAACGTTCATTGTGATCCTCCTCGCTGCTTCGAATCTTCCTATTGTTAGCACTCGAATTAAGTGAGTGCTAAACCGCACGTGCATAGTTTACGGCATTTACAAAGGGATATCAAGTGAGTCCCATTTTGAATTTCTGCCGATTATCGTGATTTTCCCCTTAATTCCAAGACTCATGCGCATTATTCCATGTTTTCTTTCATTATCTTGCTCTTTCTCCAGTTTATGACCAATTAAGGAATTTCGTTGGAAGCGGGAGGTTTTATGATACAATGATGATGGCCTGTTCCAACCACGTGCCCATAGGAAAGGAAGATTTGCTATCGACTGCAAAATCGCTGTGTCCCAGCTTCTTTTGAATTGGTATGACGAACATAAGCGTACCCTGCCCTGGCGGGACATACAGGATCCTTACGCAATCTGGATATCGGAGATTATGCTCCAGCAGACAAGGGTGGAAACGGTGCTCAGCTATTTTCCCCGCTTTATGGCGCGCTTCCCTACTGTGAAATCGCTGGCCGAAGCGCCGGAGCAGGAACTATTGAAAGCCTGGGAAGGTCTGGGCTATTACAGCCGTGCCCGGAATCTTCAAAAAGCCGCCAAACAGGTTATGGATACCTTTGGCGGCCAGCTTCCGCAAACGGCGCAAGAGCTGCAAACCCTCTCCGGCATCGGGCATTATACCGCCGGGGCCATCGCAAGCATCGCGTTTTCAAAACAATGTCCCGCGGTGGACGGCAATGTGATGCGCGTTGTAAGCCGCCTGAAGGGCATACGCGAAGATATTGGCATCCCCAGCGTATCTCGCCGCCTCTATGAGGAAGCCGCCGCCCTGGTGCCGGAGGGCAGGCCCGGTGATTTCAACCAGGCCATGATGGACCTGGGTGCCACTGTTTGCCTGCCGGGTTCGCCCGACTGTGACAGATGCCCTCTTTCTGTCTGCTGCAATGGGTATCAGGCGGGAGACGCCGCGCTTCTTCCTGTTAAAATGCAGGCCCGTGCCCCCAGGCAAATTGCCATGGGCGTAGGCCTTATTACCTGCGAAGGCCGTATTCTTGCTCACATACGCCGGGAAAAGCTGCTGGGCGGGCTGTGGGTATTTGTGCTGCTGGAAGACGGGGATACACCTGCGGCCATGGCGGACCATCTTGCAGGGCTGGGGCTTGAAGCCGAATATGCCGGCGATAAGGGCAATGCCCGCCACATATTCACTCACCGTGTCTGGAACATGCATTTGATGCACTTTCTTACAAAATCGCCGCGCCCTGTGAAAGATTGCCTTTGGATCACCTCTGGAGAGTTGCAGGAGCTGCCATTCCCCACCGCTATGAAAACCGCGAAACGAGAAGCGGTAAAGCTCCTCGTCGGCGCGGAAGAATGACCGCCTATCCCCTGTCCGACAGGGTTCCCCCGATTTCAAAATGGCGCTTGCCCTCATGATAGCCGGAAAGGCTAAAGGCGTTGCCCTGCCGCTTGAGCTTCAATTCCACCGCCTGTTCCGGCCTTATTTCCGCATCGTAATTCACGCAGATGGCAGCAAGGGTCAGGCGGCCCAGGACCTCATGGCCCAAAGCGTCGCACAGCCAGTCCACATATCTGGCGTTATTTACATGGTTGTTCATATCCAAATCCGTATAGGCGGGAAGGCGTGTAAACAGTTGTTCTTCTCCCCCAACCTCCGCTACGGCGGAAGGCAGCCCCATGGGAGCGGTAAGATCGCTGTTGTCGGGGATCAACCGAGCCACCTGATCCGGCGGGGCCATTTTACGGGTCTTAAGATCCAGCAAAACCCACAGACTGGCGGCACAGCCAATTTCCCCGCCCTGCTCATTCCGGAAAACAAAATATCTGGGGAAGAAGCACCGCCTGTTTTGCATGGGGAAGGTTTCCACTTTTACCCTGTCCCCCGCAACGGGGTATTTTTCCATCCGCACTTCTACCCTGGACAGCACCCAGACCATCCCCTGCCGGATCAGTATATCCCGGCCACAGCCCAACAGGCAGGAGTGTACGCCGCTTGCTTCCTGCATGGCCTCAAAGATGGCGCCGGGCCGCCAGGTGCCGCGAAAATCACAGTTGCAGGTGCGCAAAAAGAACGTTTCCTCATATGTTTTCTGCATAGCTGTTCTCCCTACTGTTTCATTTGCCCCTGCTTCCATTGTATGGGTTTTGCATGGGAAGATCAATTGACATAATGTATAAAATGGGCTTCCTGGCGCATCATACCGCGAACAATTTGGCATCTTCCATCCCTCAGGCATTGAGTGCTAACAAGCCTATAACATGATGATTACAACCATTGTGTACGATGATCACGGACAAATTGACATACAGAGGATATGCTTCTATGAATCAAAGTGAAGCGGAAAGAAGCCTCAAGGCGCAATTTTTCAGCACTCTTGCCAAGAATCAGATCAGAACCGTATTCCAGCCTATCATATCCTTGCGCGACGGCGCGGTTTTCGGTTATGAAGCGCTTAGCCGCGGCCCGCAAGGAACGGAAATGGAAAGCCCGGGCATGCTGTTTGAATATGCTCAAAAGTACAACAAATTATGGGAGCTGGAGCTTTTATGCCGCACAAAAGCCATTGAAGCCGCCAGTGTTCTTAAAATACAATGCAAGCTTTTTTTAAACGTCAACCCCAGCGTAATGCATGACATAAAGTTCAAACAGGGCTTTACAAAAGATTATCTCAGCCAGTATTCCATCCATGCCGAGGATGTGATCTTTGAAATCACCGAAAACGAGGCCATCGGCAATCTGACCGATTTCATGAAAACAATCCGCAATTACAAGGATCAAAACTACAAAATCGCCATCGACGACGCCGGCGCCGGATATTCCGGCTTGAACCTGATCTCCGATATTTGCCCGCACTTCATCAAAATCGACATGAACCTGATCCGTGATATCGACAAAGATGTAACCAAACAGTCGCTGGTCCGCAGCATGCGCGAGTTTGCAGCGCTGTCCAACACTTATCTGATTGCGGAAGGCATCGAAACAGAAAGCGAGCTTTTAAAGCTGATTGAGATCGGCATCGATTACGGGCAGGGGTTTTTCATCCAAAAGCCACTCCCATCTTTATTCCCCATTGCACCCGATGTTCTTAAGATGATCCGCGATGCCCAAAAGCAAAAGCGGCTCATCCTGTGCAACCGGCTCTGCGATATCCATATCGGCAGCATCTCCAGGGTATACAGAACCATCGGCCCCAGCACTCTGGTGGATCAGGTGCTGGACATGATGAAAAAGGATTGTACGTTGCCCGGCTTTTGCATCACCGAAAACAATATCGCCATCGGCGTCATCACAAGGAATGATCTTTTCCGCAACATATCCGACAAGTACGGCTATACGCTGTACGCCAACAGGCCTGTCAGCGTCATCATGAGCAAGGAATTCCTGTGCGTTGACTATCAGAACAGCATTGATTCCGTTGCCAAAAAAGCCATGCACAGGCATTATGATAAAATTTATGACTTTATCACCGTCACCAAAGACAACAAGTATTTCGGAATTGTCACGGTAAAGGACCTGCTGGAGAAATCCATCGAAATTGAAGTCATCAACGCAAAGCATTTGAACCCGCTGTCCGAGCTGCCCGGCAACATGCTCATTGAAAAACAGCTTGAAATGTGCATCGATTCGCCCGTCAGCTATACGATCCTCTACTTCGACGTGGATAACTTCAAACCATACAACGATGTCTACGGCTTTGAAAACGGTGACAGGCTGATCAGATGTTTGTCCCGTATCCTAAAGGATAGCATACCAAAGACAAACTTTATCGGCCACATCGGCGGGGACGACTTTATAGCCATTATGTCTGATTGCAACGCGCAGGAGATCTGCGAAAAAATCGTCGCGGAATTTGACAAAGCCACCTTATTGTTTTTGAACAGGAACGATATTGACAAAGGCTATATCACAACGCATAACAGGAAAGGAACAAGGGAAAGGTTTCCTTTGCTGTCCCTGTCCATCGTCGGCACTGCCTCCAGCCGGTACGACTCCATTTATACGCTGTCGCAAAGCCTGGCCAGGCTGAAAAAAATCTGCAAGCAAAAAAAGGGCAGCAATTGCATGCTGGAGCAATCCTATTAGACCAAGCGGCCTAAAATCATATCAAACACTTCCCGTCCAAACACGTCATTATGGCCCGATATTACGGCTTGAACATCCATTTCTTTATACCGCATCAGGGTATGGGCATATGCTTCCTTCCCTATTTCCAGGGAGGGCACAATTTCCTCCAGGGTATCTCCTACATTGTCCCCGGCATTTAATGTTCCGTCTTCCTCGTCCAAAACGCTGATGCTATCCAGCGTATGCCCCGGCGTATATATGAGGCGGATTTTGTCTTCCACAAAATACAGCGTGTCCTGGAAAACCATATGGGGATAGCACTTGACTACCTCTCCGGCCATATATTGCTCGTTCCTTTCCATCATTGTGTCCCATTTTTCTTCAATTCGTGTTCTGCACATCGGATGGGAGATCATCATGGACCCGGCAAAGACATGGTTCCCCCACACATGATCCCAATGATAATGCGTATTGATAACCACCAGCGGCTTGATGCTATTTCGCAATTGCTCTTTAACGGGTTCCATGCTCAGGGAGCCCAGGCCCGTATCAATGAGATAATGAAACTTTTTTCCCATAATCATATGGACATTCAAATTCCAGCCCGCAACCGGGAATGAAAACACGATGCTTCTGCTACCTACCCGTATCATTTGCATACAGCCATCTCCATAATTGTAGTTTTTGCTTTCTATTTGTGCTTGATGATTGCCATGTGATTCTTTCTATGGTTCAGTACAATTTTCCTGTATGAAGTATCTTGTAATCAAAACAAAAAGACACATCAAGCGATGTGCCTATTCAGCAAAAAGTATTTGGCTGCTCTTATAAATAAAAGCCGGGTACCCCTTCCCTCAAGCTTTTTACGGTATGCAATATTCTGCGCTGGGCATCATCACCGTTAACGCCGCTCTCCACATACTTCAGCACCATAGATTTTTCATCCTTTGACATGGCATTAAACCGCTGCATGGCCAAGGGATCTTCCATCAGCAGCATACTTAGCCCAATGGGTATATCGCTGCCAGGTCCCATATGATTGGGGGAAAAGACTGGCCCAGAACCATTCGCGCCAAAGCCCGGGCCTGTTCCGTAAGGGCCATTTCCGGCTGCCGGAACATTCGGTATGTCTTTCAAATCTATCACGTCTCCCATTTTTATTGAGATCAGTATTTCCCCATGAGAATATTTGATTCGTCAATCAAGAACCGTAAATAAAAAAGAGCACCTAATACTAGATGCTCTTTATGGAATCCGGCGGCGACCTACTCTCCCGGGCCGTTTCCAGCCAAGTACCATCGGCGCTGAAGGGCTTAACTTCTGTGTTCGGAATGGGAACAGGTGGGACCCCTTCGCCATA
>JAEYOV010000006.1 GCA_023411395.1 Bacillota bacterium | reverse complement strand
CCGATTTTACACAGATTTTTCTGTAGAGTGGATCGGCGTATTTGTCTTGCAATCCTTTGAAAACAGAGCGTTAATGTCAGTACGGAGATGATCTGCCGCCGGGGGGAGGGTTTCGTATTATGAATGTGATGGCAAAATAGCCATAGACAATGGACGGGATGCCGGCCAGTATCTCCAGCACGGGCTTTAGCAGCTTCTTTGCCCTGGGTTTTGCGTATTCGCTCAGATAAATGGCGCTGCCCAGGCCGAAAGGCAAGGCGACCACAACGGCGCACAGGGTGACAATCAGCGATCCCGCCACCAGCGGAAGTATGCCGAACTTTGGGTTGGCGAAAAGAGGCGTCCATACCGTTCCCGTCAGGAACTCAAACAGCGATACCTGCCGGAAAAAGTTTACGGAATTGAACAGCAGGGACAGGATGATGGCGGCCGTGATAAAAACGGACAGCACCGCGCAAAAGAGGAGGACGTTTCGGATGAGGAGCTCAAAAACCCTTTGCCGCCTGAGGCTTGCCAGCGTCCTTCTCACCGGGCATCTTCCTTCCGATCGTTTCATCGTTACATCATATCATGTTACAATGATATGTTAGCAAAAAAGAAAGCCGCCTGTCAACGGCGGAGCGGCAGTTTTCTGTTTATTCTGTGTAAGAAACAGGAAAGAAATAAGCAGCACATACGCAGGGCTTGGCAGACTCAATACCGCATGCACTGAAACTTTTCTTCCGACGCGGCGGACATCATTTCCTCCGCCAGGGAGAGTATCGTCTTTGCACGGTCGTCCTTGATGCTGTAATAAACGTACTTGCTTTCCTGCCTGTCCACCAGCAAATCGCATTCGCGCAGGCACTTTAGGTGATTGGAAAGGCCGGATTGGCTCAAACCCGTCTCCTCCATCAGCTCGGTCACGGATTTTTCCCCCTCCAGCAGGGAAAAAAAGATGAGCAGGCGGGAATAATCGCCAAATCCTTTGAACATTTTGCTCAGCAGCCTGATTTTTGTCAGCTTCTCTTCCGGGTATTTCATGCCGTTCACTCCTTGCCGCGCGCCGATTCATGGTCGATTCATTATATCATTGAATCATCATATGTCAAGAACACCGTCAACATCTTGCAGGCCATTATGCTAATGCGAATGCACACCTTTCCCCTTGCGGCATGGCAATACCGTGGTATAATAGGAAAAACCGGCACCTGGAGGCGATTGCATGGCACTTATGCAGGTGGACTTCTTTTCCCAAGCACTTGGCCGCTGTACCGGCATTTTAAAAAGTGGCAGCCATGAAAAATAGACCGGAACGGCGCAAAGCCATAGACCGGCTGATCGAGGAAGGCTTTTTCCAATCAAGGGAAGAAGCTCTCCCCTATTTCTTGAGCGGGCAGGTGCTTTGCGGGCAAGAGCGCGTTACAAGCCCCGCCCAGCTTATATCCTGCGATAAGCCTATGACGATAAAGGGAAGGGAATTGCCCTTTGTGGCAAAAGGCGGGCTGAAGCTTCAGGGAGCTTTGCAGGATTTTCACATCCGGGCGGAGGGCCGTGTATGCATCGACGCCGGCGCCTGCACCGGCGGCTTTACCGACTGCCTTGTTAAAAGCGGGGCATTCTTGGTGTACGCCGTGGAGGTGGGATTCGGCCAGTTGGCGGGGAGCCTGAGGCAAAACCCGCGGGTGGTGAACCTGGAAAAAACAAACATCAGCGATGAAAAGCTGCTGTCCTTATCCCCGAGGCCGGATCTGGCCAGCGTGGACCTAAGCTACCTGTCCCTGCGCAAGGCCGTGCCCGTGTTCGCAAAGGTCATGGGCGGCCAGGGGGAGTTGATGTGCCTGGTGAAGCCGCTGTTTGAGGTGGAGGATGCCGCCGCCCGGCGCACGGGTGTGCTTTCGGAGGATGCCTATTGGCCCCTTTTGATGAGCCTGATGAAGGATTTGAACGGACTTGACGGCGTGCATGTTCTGAACGTAACAAACAGCCCGGTCACGGGCAACCAGGGCACGCTGGAATTTTTTCTGCATGTCGCGCTGGGAGGGCAAGCAGCCTCTCCTGATTTAAGCGGGGCCGCCCGGGCCGCCGTGGAGCGGGCGCTTGCACTGGACAGCTATAAAAAGGCCTGATTTTTTTACCTGTTTTTTCAATTGTGGGACGGGCGGGAATACGCTTTGAATCCGGCGGTGTAAAAGCTTCAAAGTATGCCGGATTCAGGGAATAATTCCAATGCCCGTCTCGTTTTTTGGGTGAAGGGCAAACGCCATAATGCCCCAAAGGAGAGATCGGAAAATGGTGAACAAAAAATTGCGCCATTCCCCTCTTCACAAAAGATGGGCGGCCCTGGTTCTGCTCCTGACGCTTGTTTTCACAAGCGCCGCAGCCTTGGCCGCCGATGATTTCGCCGTTGTCTACAACACCGCGCGCCTGAATCTACGCAAAGAACCCCGCGCCGACAGCACCTGGCTGGGCGCCTACTCCGCCGGCACCTGGATACAAATTTCCAATGCGCCGGGAAACTGGTACGCGGTGGTCACCTCCGATGGAAAGACCGGCTATATGAGCCGCAATTTCCTGAACAGGGGCATCACCGAATACACCACCATCGCCACCGTCTTGAATCCCAAACCCACCCAGTTTCTGAACCTGCGCAAGGAACCCAGCTACTCAGCCCAGGTGCTGGACATCTATTACAACGGCGTCCCGGCGCTGGTGCTAGGCCAGTCAGGCGGGTGGTACCACGTATCGGTGGATGGCACGATTGGGTACTTCCGCAGCGAATTTCTGAAGGTGGACGCCATGATCGGCAGCGATGACATCGCCACCATCGTCACGCCAAACAACACGGGCCTGAACCTTCGTACCGGGCCGGGGATGCAGTATCCCTCCATCCGCCAGTTCAAAGGCGGCCGGTATGTGATGGTCCTGAACCGTGGCGACGGCTGGTGGAAGGTATCCATCGACGGCTATCAGGGCTATATGAGCACCGACTTTTTGCAGGAAGGCATTTTGCAATCAGGCGGCAGCGGCGGATCGGCCCCCAGGGAGCCCTACGCGGTGGTTACAAACCCCAAAGCCACCCAGGTGCTGTACCTTCGGGAAAGCCCCAGCACAGGCGGCAAGGTTCTGGGCCAGTACAAGAACGGCACACGGCTGACCGTGCTTGCGCATGGCAGCGAATGGAGCCACGTCACCGTAGATTTAACAGGCAAAACAGGCTTCATGATGTCCAGCTTCCTGACCTTCTACAACCTGCCCAAAACGCCGATGATGACCGTCACCCATCCCAACCGCAGCTTTGTCAACTTAAGAAGCGCCCCCGGCTTGACCGGCACCCAGGTATTGGCCCGCATGAACCACGGCAAACAAGTGGAGGTGCTCATCCCGGACGCGGACTGGGTAAAAATACGCTATGGCAATAAGGTGGGTTACGCGGCCGCGGAATTTCTGAAATAATGCGGTTCTCACAGCACCCACACGGGATCGGCGCTTAAACGGGTCAGCACCTTTTCAAAGAAATCGCCGCTTTGAAAGATCACCGTCTCCGTATTGACGCAGGGATGAAAGGCGATGCGGGAATATTCCCGTATCGACCGGTCGCACAAAAGGGTAATACGGCGCTCCCCGTCGAACAAAAGCCCCAGCGGGCTCACCGCGCCGGGCAAAAGCCCCAGCATTTGGGGCAGCAGCGCATCCGGCGCGAAGCTCAGGCGGGACACGCCAAGTTCACGGCTTACCTCCGCCGTGCGGAACTGCTTGTACGGGTGCATCAGCATCAGGTAAAACTGCGTCTGCTGCCTGTTGCACAGGAAAATGTTCTTGCAGATCACCACATCAGGCGAAAGGAAGTCCATCTTCAGGCAATCATCAACAGTATGCGCCTCCCGGTGTGTATAATGCTCAAAGGGAACGTTCCATTCCCGCAAGGCGCTGATCACTTTGTCCCGGCTGTCCATGACGATCCTCCGTTGTGAATGAATATGCACCAGTATACGCCAAACCGGCGGATATGTACAGCCGATGCAAAAAAGAAGGCACCCCCCGTTTCCTACTTTCCTTCCCGTGTGGTATAATCAGGGAGAGAGGCAAGTAGAAGCGGGGGGATTGTTGCATTATGAAGAAACGGATCGGCATCCTGACCAGCGGAGGCGATTGCCCCGGCCTGAACGCGGCCATCCGGGGTGTGGCCAGGGCGGCATATGAGCTGTTCGACGCGGAGATCATCGGCATCCGGGACGGTTACCGGGGCCTGATCCAGGGCGATTATCAAATAATGGACCGCAAGCAGTTTTCCGGCATCCTAACCCTGGGGGGCACGATTCTGGGCGCCAGCCGCCAGCCGTTTAGGAACATGCGGATCATCGGGGAGGACAACATCGACAAGGTGGCCGCCATGAAGGACAACTACAAGGCCATGCGCCTGGATTGCCTTGTAACCCTCGGCGGCAACGGCACACACAAGACGGCCAACCTGCTCTCCCAGGAAGGGCTGAACATTATCGGCCTGCCCAAGACCATCGACAACGACCTGTACGGCACCGACTTCACCTTCGGCTTTCATACGGCGGTGGATATCGCCACGGAGGTCATCGACCGCATCCACACCACCGCCACCAGCCATGGGCGCTGCATGGTGATCGAGCTGATGGGCAACAAGGCCGGCTGGCTGACGCTGTACGCGGGGGTCGCCGGCGGCGCGGATGTGGTGCTGCTGCCGGAGATACCGTATGACATAAAAAAAGTAGTCAAAGTGGTGGAAAACCGGGCCAACAGCAAAAAGCCCTTCTCCATTCTGGCTGTTGCGGAAGGCGCCATGGACCTGGAGGAATCCAGGCAAAAGAAGAAGGAGCGCGAAGCCATGAGAGCCGCCTGCCCCGGCTTCAGCATCGCCGCGCGCCTGGCTTCCCAGTTGTCGGAAATGGTGGGGGTGGAGGCCCGTTCCGTCGTTCCGGGCCATATCCAGCGGGGCGGCAGCCCCAGCGCCTACGACCGGGTGCTGGCGACCCAGTTTGGCGTGCACGCCGCGCAGCTTATCCGGGATGACATTTACGGCGTCAGCGTGGCGCTTTCGGGCAACACAGTAACCCACAACGCCCTGAAGGATATCGCCGGGGTTCCCAAGCTGGTGAACCCGGATCATCAAATGGTGCAGTTGGCGAGAAATATCGGCATCACCTTTGGGGATTAACTGGCATTAAAAAGCGCATGCTATAGGCGAGGTGACACGCATGCGCTTGAAACAGAATTTGAAACTTTTTGCCCTTGGTGCGGCGGCCTATCCGCTGATAGAGATGGCCTGGCGGGGCCGCACGGCTCCTTCCATGGCGGCGGCGGGCGGCGCCGGGCTGTATATGCTCAGCCATTTGAGCCGGCGGATGGCCGGGCGTCCCCTGTGGCAAAAATGCCTCGCCGGCGGCGCGGCCATCACCGCCCTGGAATACGTCATGGGCCGCACGGTAAACCGGCGCCATCAGATATGGGATTATTCCCGGTTCCCGCTGCATGTGAAAGGGCAAATCTGCCCCCAGTACGCGGCGCTGTGGAGCCTTTTATCCCTGCCCGCCTACATGATGGCATCCAGGATGCGGCATTGATATCAAATACATTCAAGCACCATTAACAGTATCTTTGGACGCTACCATACCATCTTCACAGGATAAGCGTAGGGCGGGGGCTTGCCC
>JAEYOV010000045.1 GCA_023411395.1 Bacillota bacterium | reverse complement strand
GCCCCTACGTCCGGGAGCCGGATCACCAAATGGCCCGGCTGGGCTATATTTTAAACGACTGGCCCCTGACGTTTTTGATGACGGAAAAAGCCCTGGCCATCATGGATAAAGCGGGAGGCTACCTGCTGGAACCCGCCTCCTGGGGCTACAGCCTGTATGATCTGGCTGCCATTGCCTGCTACCGGCTGGGGCTGTATGAAAAATCACACGCCTATGCCAAAACGGCCTGCGATATGGAGCCCAACGATCAGCGGCTGGCAAACAACCTGAAGCTGATCGAAGCGAAATTATAAGATTGCCGAGGATACGATCATGGCAGGATATAAAATTTGCGTGTATGCCATCTGCAAAAACGAGGAAAAGTTTGTGGACCGGTGGATGGATTCCATGAGCGAAAGCGACCTTGTGATAGTGACGGATACCGGTTCTACCGATCTGACGGTGGAAAAACTGAAAAGCCTCGGTGCGGTGGTGCATGTTGACGAAGTGAAGCCCTGGCGCTTTGACGTGGCGCGAAACCTTTCCCTGAGCCACGTCCCCGATGATGCGGATATCTGCGTCTGCACCGATCTGGATGAGCTGTTTGAGCCGGGATGGCGCGCGCGCCTGGAGGCTGTCTGGACGCCTGAAACAAAGCAGGCCAAATATATCTACAACTGGAGCCTGAAGGAGGATGGAACGCCCTACGTGCAGATGCATTATGCCAAGGCGCACGCGCGGCGGGGCTTTGTGTGGCGGGATCCCGTGCACGAATGGCTAAGTTATGCAGGGACGGAGCCCAAAACCACCGTCTTTGTGGAAGGCATGGTCCTGAACCATCATCCCGATCCCGCAAAATCCAGGGGATCGTACCTTCCCCTTCTGGAATTGGGGGTGGAGGAGAATCCTTCAAGCGACCGGCTTTGCTACTACCTGGGCAGGGAATATATGTACAAGGGCGAATGGCAAAAGTGCATTGATACACTTAACCGGTATCTGAAGCTTCCCGGCGCCGCCTGGAACGAGGAACGCTGCGCCGCCATGCGCTGGATGGCCAAATCCTGCCACATGCTGAAAAACACAAAGCAGGCATACGCTTGGTATTTCCGGGCCGTTGCCGAGGCGCCCCATATGCGTGACCCCTATGTGGAATGCGCCAAAATGGCTTATCAGATCGCCGACTGGCCCGTGGCGTTTTTCATGGCGGAGGAAGCGCTCAAAATCAAGGAAAGGTCAAAGACGTACGTGAACATGGGTTATTCCTGGGACCATACGCCAAGTGACCTGGCGGCCATCGCCTGCTACCGGCTTAAAATGTATGACCGCGCGCTGCTTCATGCCCGGGCGGCACTGGACATTACCCCGGAGGATGATCGGCTGAAAAACAACCTGCGCCTGATAGAGGAAAAAACAAAGGAGGCAGGTTGATCCCGGTTTCTATGTGGGGGAGACAGCGGCTTATTGCAATGTGTGCACCGGAAATTTTTTTTTACCGTGGGCTTGACATTTTCTCCACGGAATGGTAACATGCTTACGGCTGATGAACTTCAGCGCGCCCAAGAAATCATTTGTGGAAAGGAGGCACGGGCTCAATGGCAATCGTAATCGCAGTCAGATTGGCAATTCGGTTTCCAGGCGGACTGGCAAACAGAGATCGTGTCTCCGGCACGAATAATTTCATAACGGGCGCCTAGTGCTAAAAGACGTGGGATGACGAAGCACCTGGTGCCAAAGTCTGACCACGCCATGATTGTCATCGAAATTGCAGGATACCCATGACTTGTGGGTACCATCAAGCTTTTTCACGGCGGGGTTGATAAAATCCCGCCGTTTTTGTATGCAAAAATCTTTAAAGGCGCACCGAGCAAGGAGAAAACTGCCATGAAAACGCACATTCCGGAATACATGCATTCTGCTTTTCAAGCCCAGGGAATTGACACCCGCAAGCTAATTTACGCCATTCACACCGACATGGCGCCGGATGGCAGCCATGCCGACGCCTATGCCGCCCTGGACAGCGAGAATCTTTATATCCTCTACGGCCTGGAAAAGGTGGTTAGGGTCAGCGGCGCCCGCAGGATCGTATCCGCTTACGAGCTGCACCGCATGGATACCTTTGCCTTGAAGGATCTGGGTGAGCTCAAATGCGAGCGGCTTTTATCCACGGGCCGGCTGTTCAGCGAAAAGGATGGGGAAGCATCCATCCTGCTCCTGTTCTCAGTGGGGTATTTGAGCTACGCGGAGCGGCTGATCAAGGCCGTCAAAAACATCCGCGAAGGGATGGATCCGCTTGCCGAGATCCTGGTGGACGAGGAGCTGTTCTGCAAAAAGTGCGGGACCAGGTACCCTGAGCCGGAGCGCAAGCTCTGCCCCAAGTGCATGGACAAAAAGTCCATCACCATGCGGCTGATGGGTTTTTTCAAAAACTACTGGAAAAAGGTGCTTGTAATATTCCTGGTGATGCTGGCGAGCGCCGCCTTCTCCATTGCATCGCCCTACGTCAGCACCAAGCTGCTCTTTGATGATGTGCTTACGGAGAGCGGGAAATATTACGGCCTGGTACTTGGCATCGTGGCCATGATCTTTCTGGTCAGGGCCATAGGCGTCCTGATGAACATGCTGTATTCCTATGTGCTGTCCAAAACCGTGCCGTGGATCGTGTATGACTTGAAAGTAAAGATATTCGAGGCCATGCAGCGGCTTTCGGTGGGCTTTTACACCTCCAAGCGTACCGGCGCGCTGATGAACCGCATCAACAAGGATGCCACCAATATCTACTGGTTCTTTGTGGATGGCCTGCCGTACGTTATCATCAACGTTCTCACCTTTTCGGGCGTTGTTACGCTGATGTTCCTGCTGGATACCGCCCTGGCGGTGATCTCCCTTGTATTCATCCCGATGGCTGTTTTGATGTTCCGGATCCTGTGGGGTATCTTCCGGCGCTTCCACCACAAAAACTGGGTGTACGGCTCACAACTGAACGCCATGGTGTCCGATTCTGTCAACGGCCAGCGTGTCATCAAGGCCTTCGCCAGGGAGGATGACGAGACCTCCCGCTTTATGGACGTGGGCAGCAAGCAGGCAGGCGTGGATGCTGCTTCGCTGAATGTTGGCTTTACCGCCTTTCCGTTGATTTACCTGTTCATGTTTGTGAGCCAGGTAACCATCACCATCGTAGGCGGCATGATGGTGCTTAGGGAGGAAATTACCCTGGGCGTGCTGCTAACCTTCATTGCCTATCTGCACATGCTCCACGGGCCTTTGGAATTCATGTCCTGGGTCTCCAACTGGTGGGCCCGCTGCGTGGACGCCGCCCAGCGCGTATTTGAGATCATCGATGCCAAGCCCGATGTGGCGGAGCCCGAGAACCCCGTCCTGCTGGAGAACTTCGGCGGCCGCATCGATGTAAGCAACGTATGGTTTGAATACGATCCCGCCACCCCGGTTTTAAAGGGCGTCGACCTGCATGTGGAGGCCGGCAATATGCTTGGGATCGTGGGCAAGACCGGTGCGGGCAAATCGACTTTGGCAAACCTGATCGCCCGGCTTTATGACGTGAACCAGGGCAGCATCAAGATCGACGGGGTGGATGTGAGAGAGCTTTCCCTGAAAATGCTGCGCAGCAGCATCGGCATCGTGTCCCAGGACATTTACCTGTTCATCGGCACCATTGCCGACAACATCCGGTACGCCAACCCCAAGGCTACCATCGAGGATGTGATAAGGGCCGCCAAGGCCGCCTCCGCCCATGATTTCATCATGAACCTGCCCGACGGCTACGAAACCAGGGTGGGCGCCGGCGGGCAGGACCTGTCCGGCGGCGAAAAGCAGCGGCTGTCCATTGCCCGCACCATCATCCAAAACCCGAAAATCCTGATATTGGACGAGGCTACCGCGGCCATGGATACGGAAACCGAGGGCAAGATCCAGCAGGCTTTGTCCAAGCTGCAAAAGGGGCGCACCACCATTTCCATCGCCCACCGGCTTTCAACCCTGCGGGAAGCCGACAGCCTGGCGGTAATCAGCGAGGGCAAGGTTGTGGAAACCGGTACCCATGCGGAGCTCATTGCCAAGAAGGGCGAGTACTACAAGCTGTACAACATACAGATGGAAGGGTTGAAGGTCATCTCCATGGAGGCATAGCGAGAAAATGATGTAATCATTTTCTTCAGAATATTGGCAAAGCCCAAAATGCTGTCATTCTGAGGGGCGAAGCCCCGAAGAAGCTGTGTGCATGCAATAGCCCGAACAAGATGTGATTATGGAGGAAATTTCGTATGGAAGCGATCACAACAAGCAATATGGCCACCCTGGCCGACGCCATCGATATCGGGTTTCTGGACCTTAACCAGGCGAAGTTTTTCAAAACCCCAGGCGGGTTCACCGGGCTTGTCTACAAGGAAAAAGAGTATAAGCGCGTAAGCCTTAGGCGGGCGCTGCCCCTTCGTGACCCCAGCAGCTATATCTCCGTGGCCGACTCCGAAAACAAGGAGGTCGGCATCATCCACAGCCTTGCGGATCTTAAGGGGGAGCAACTGCAGCTTGTGCTGGAGGAACTGGACCGCAGGTATTACTGTCCCGATATCTTCGAAATCAGATCCATCAAGGATAAGCTGGGCTACGTGTACATGGAGATGGTCATCGGCGGCAAGGAGGGCAAAACGGAGAAAACCTGCGCCATCAAGGATGTGAACAGAAACATCCGCATGCTGGGCAATGATAAGCTGATCATATTCGATGTGGACGGCAACCGGTATATCATCCCCTCCCTGGAGGGTTTGGACAAAAAGAGCCTGAAAAGGCTGGAGCCTTACTTGTTCTAAACGATGGCCATGCCCCTGAAGGAAGCTGCGGACCTTACCGCTTTTTGACCTGGTTAGGAGTTGATTGTTTGAAAACCTATGTCTTTCCCTATGATTTGGGGCTTGATATGAAACCGGGCTCAGGGGAGCTCCAATTTAATGAGCAGGGGAATATATCCCTTTGGTGGCAGGGAAGCAAAACGGGCGAGCTTTCCGCCGCGGAGGTAAAGGAAGCCGCCGTCATTGCCGGGGTTGGCTGCGGCCAGCTGTTTGTGACCATGGCGGACGACAGCGAAAAGGTGCTCTGCCGCTTTTCCATGTCGGGGCTCCGGGAAGCAGGGGAATTCTGCAAGGTAGTCAACTACTATGTGCAGACAAAGATCGCCCTCATACCCGATGAAAAGGAAGTCCATGTCTGTGAGACCTGCGGCCGGCCTTTGATGGAAGGCATGAAGGTGTGCCTGTTCTGCTACAACAAGCGCGGGCTTTTGAAGCGGACCGTGAAGCTGATGAAGCCCCACATCAAGAAGATGTTGTCCTCCCAGGCATTCATGACGGTGTCTTCCGTGCTGTACCTGCTGATGCCTTTGTTCAATAAGTATCTCATCGACAATTATCTGCAGCCGCTGAAAGGAACCTTTTCACAGATTCTTGTGATTGGCTTAAGCATGCTGTTGGTCAGATCGCTGGGAGAAGTGGTTTTCATCCTCAGCGCCAGGGTTTATAACCGCGCAACCGTGACTTTTGCCAATGATATGCGTACGAAAACGTATGACAAGGTGCAAAAAATCTCCATGACCTCCCTGGCGAAGCGGACCCCCGGCGATCTCATCCGCCGGATCATGGAAGACACGACCACCATCAGGGAGTTTATGACCGATGGCGGCCGCTGGGCAGTGGAGCAGAGTGTCATGTTCCTGGTGGTCATGGCCATTCTGCTTTTTACCGATGCGAAGTTCGCCCTGCTGGTGTTTCTGCCGGTGCCCATCGTGATGGCTGTTCTGTCCAGATTCTGGAAGTTTATCCGTATCCGTTATGAGCGGCAGTGGCGCAAAAGCTCCAGATGCCAGTCTATCCTCCACGATATCATCCGGGGCATCCGTACCGTAAAAGCTTTTGGCAACGAAGATATTGAAATCGCAAAGTTCTCCAAGGCTACCCGGGAGCTGGCGCAGGTATCATCCGACAACGAATGCATGTGGTCCCTTTTGTTCCCAAGTATCACCTTCTTCACCGGCATCGGCGAATTCCTGGTATTGTACTTTGGCGGCCAGGGGGTACTGAACGGCACCATGACCTTGGGTACGCTGACCTTGTTCGTGATGTACATCACCTATATTTACGCGCCGCTGCGCTGGCTGGTATCCTTCCCGCGCTGGCTGGCAGATGCCATGACCTCCCTGGTGAAGGTGTTTGAGATCCTGGATGAAGAGCCGGATATCGCCGAGAAGGAGGATGCCAAAAACGTACCCATCTCCGGTGCCGTAGCCTTTGACGGCGTGACCTTCGGCTACAAATCCTACGAGCCGGTGCTCAAGGACATCAACGTCTCCATCAATCCCGGCGAAATGGTGGGCATCGTGGGCCGCTCCGGCGTGGGCAAGTCCACCCTCATCAACATGATCATGCGCCTGTATGACCCCAACACCGGCAAGATCACCATCAACAATACCGATTTGCGGGATATGTCCCCCAGGCACCTGCATGAAAACATCGGCGTGGTATTCCAGGATTCCTTCCTGTTTGCCGGCACCATCTACGACAACGTGGCCTACGGCAAGCAAGACGCCACGCCGGAGGAGGTCATCGCCGCCTGCAAGGCCGCCAACGCCCACGAATTCATCATGCAGACCGCCGACGGATACAACACCCTGCTTGGTGAGGGCGGTCACACCATCTCCGGCGGCGAGCGGCAAAGGCTGTCCATCGCCCGGGCCATCATCAAAAACCCGGACGTGCTGATCCTGGACGAGGCCACCAGTTCCCTGGACGTGGAAACGGAATCCGCCATCCAGGAGAGCCTCAACAACCTTACCAAGGGCCGCACCACCGTGGCCATCGCCCACAGGCTTTCCACCCTGCGCAGCGCCGACCGCCTGATCGTATTGGATAAGGGCAAGGTGGCCGAGGCGGGCACCCATGTGGAACTGCTCAAGCAAAAGGGCATCTATTACAAGCTGGTCATGGCCCAGCGGCAGACCAGCAAGCTGACCAAGGATGAACAGACTGCGACTGTAGGGATTGCGGGATAAGGGGAACAAGCAAGCGGCGCCGGATATTTTTCCGGCGCCGCTATATTCTTGTTAAGTAGACTTACACTTCCGCCGCCTTTACCCTTCTTTCAGCCAGCGCCGCCGCCAGCGATGGCGCCGCGATGAACAGCGGGAAGGAGGCAAACATCAGTACAACCCCCAGGGCGCCCGGCGTGAGGGCAATGAGCAGCAGCGCCGCCACCGGCGCTGTGATCCATACGGAAAGGAAGCCGGAGAACAGGCCGAATACAGGATGGCGCAAAGCGATGATGCCAAGTATGGAAGCGAAGATGGCCCCAAAGCTGAACAGGAAGGCTCCGCCGGGCAAAAAGACGGTGAAAATGGCGGCCAGCGCCACGGAAAGCAGGATGGCGGGAGCGGTCATTTCCTCATATGTCCGGCCTTTTTTTATTCTTCCGCGCATATACAGCGTCAAAAGGACATAGGCCACGGCAACCAGGGCGGAGGTGATCCACGCATAGCCCGGCACGCCTACCAGGTTCATCAGGTTGTAAGGCAGGCCGAAAAGCTGCGCCAACAGCCAAGCGATCCCCGTTCCCACGGCGGCGATGGCAATTGCCATAAAAAGATAGGCAAATGCCCGGAAGAGATGGCGAAGCTTCAGCTTTCCGCACTTCTTTGCAACGAATACATAACCCAGAAGCGCCAGCACGGCAAGCGCCAGAAACACCCAGTTCATCCAGGCGGGGAAGGAAACGAGTACGCCTCTTGCCAGCGTGAACCAGGCCATATCCTGCGAAGCTTCAAACGTATCCGGCGCCCTCCCCTGGGCAAAGGCCGCCACCAGTGGCAGCACCTGCTCCCCGTAATCCTGTATGGCCGACAGGCTGATGTTTTCGTAGACATCACGTGGCGTATGGTTATCCTCGATCTTGTACAGGTTGGAAAAATTCAGGCCGCGCATGCCCTGCTCGATGAAGGCCGTAAAGTCCGTATAGTTGGGCATGACCCGGTATACGTCCGTCGCCAGGGACCAGGAGGCGGGGTGTGGGTTATTGGCGGCGTAAAAGCGGATCAGCGCTTCGTTGTTCACACTGGTTTCAAACAGGATGGACGGGCCGGCTAAGCCACGGGCCTCCATATTGAACACGGCGTCGGAGGCTGCCGCGTTGTAGACAGCATCCTGGGCGATGCCTTCCGAGCCTAGCATGGTGGTTTCCTCGGCATCGGTGAACACCACCCGGATGGTGTTTTGCAAATTGCCCCGGGAAGCGACGCACCGCAGCGTTTCCAGGATGACGGATACACCGTAGCCGTCGTCGGAAGCGCCGTGGGAGCCGGGGGCTTCACCCATGCCAAGGCCCGGGTTGGAGTCGTAATGCGCTACAAGCAGGATCGACCTTTCGCTTGCGCCGCGCAGCGTACCGCAAACGTCCACCGCGGTGACGTGACCGCCGTGCCTGGAATTCACATAGTCCTTTTCATAGGTGCGGGTCTCCACTTCCAGGCCGATTTCTTCCAGGGCTCCCATCAGGTATTCCCGAACGGCGGCGATGGCATCTGTGTCGGTATTGGTGTGGACTTCCCTGGATATCACTTGCAGGTCTTTTGCAGCCCGCAGAGCGCTGAATTCCGTGGCCTGCACATCCCCGTCAGGCGCGGGAGAAGTCAGCAAAACACTCAGGCCCATTGCCGCGGCAACAAGGACCGCCAAAATGGCCGCCAAAGATTTGACAGGCTTCATGGTAAGGCTCCTTTCCAAATGCTTGTGTATCATATTGGGGAAATGGTGTTTTCTGCCTTGGAACCCGTATCAAAGTATAGCATACACAAGGCCGTTTATCAATTTCATGATGGGGGATACATTTGTTTAAAGAATCAGCTAAATCGTTTTTTGCTTATAGGGGGCATGGCTCTTCGGTGACGCCCGGTTGTGAGGCGCGGCAAGGCTTCTTGTGACAACATTCACTTTTCTTAAATTTTTCTTTGTGTACACACTTGTTTTTCGGTCATTTTCGCGGTATGATGCTGTCAGGAAACGGTGGTTTATACACTTGGTCGAAATCGTTTTCGAATTCCATGAAATTGGAGGCCGTTCTTCAATGACGTACGGGTTTTTTGATGATGGGAAAAAGGAATATGTAATCACCAGGCCTGATACGCCTTACCCCTGGATCAACTATCTGGGCAGCGAGGATTTTTTCTCCCTGCTGTCCAACACCGGGGGCGGCTACAGCTTTTGTAAGGATGCCAGGCTTTTGCGCCTGACACGCTACCGCTACAACAACATCCCCACCGACGCGGGCGGCCATTATTTCTATATCAAGGATGGAGAAACCGTGTGGAATCCCGGCTGGATGCCGGTGAAAACGGCTTTGGACCGGTATGAATGCCGGCACGGATTGGGATATACCGTCATTTCTTCGGAGAAAAATGGCCTGAAGGCAAAGCAGACGGTGCTGGTGCCCAGGGGCCGCACCGCCGAGGTGGCGCAAATCGTACTGACCAATACGACTGCTGAAGAAAAGCGCGTCAGCCTGTTTAGCTTTGTGGAGTTCTGCCTGTGGAACGCCATGGACGACAATACCAACTTCCAGCGTAATTTCTCAACCGGGGAAGTGGAGGTTCACGACAGCGCCCTGTACCATAAAACAGAATACAGGGAGCGGCGCAATCATTACGCCGTATACGCGGTAAACGCCCAGGCGGACGGCTTTGACACAGACCGGGAATCCTTCGCGGGCCTGTATAGCGGTCTTGAGGCACCCCAGGCGGTGATGGAAGATACCCCCCGCTTAAGCGTCGCCAGCGGCTGGGCGCCCATTGGCTCGCACTGCCTGCGCCGTGTTTTGAAGCCGGGCGAATCCGTTTCCTTCGTGTTCGTGCTGGGCTACTGTGAAAACCCGGAGGAAGAAAAGTTTGAATCCCCCGGCGTCATCAACAAGGCTCCGGCCAAAAGGCTGCTGGAAGCCTTTGCAACCGATGCGCAGTTTGAAGCGGCGCTTTATGAGCTGAAAGCCTACTGGGAGGAGCTGTTGTCCAACTATCAGGTGCAGAGCGCAGATGACAAGCTGGACCGCATGGTGAACATCTGGAACCAATACCAATGCATGGTCACCTTCAACATGTCCCGTTCCGCTTCCTACTTTGAGTCGGGCATTGGCCGCGGCATGGGCTTCCGCGATTCCACCCAGGATCTGTTGGGCTTTGTCCACCTGATCCCCGCCCGGGCCAGGGAGCGGATCATCGACATCGCCTCCACCCAGTTTGAGGACGGCAGCGCCTACCACCAGTACCAGCCGCTGACCAAGCGGGGGAATATGGACGTAGGCAGCGGCTTCAACGATGACCCGCTGTGGCTCATTTTCGGCGTGGCCGCCTACATCAAGGAGACGGGGGACTTTTCCATCCTGCATGAAACGGTGCCCTTTGACAACGATTGGAGCAAGGCACAAACACTGATGGAGCATATGCGCCGGTCCTTCCGCTATACCAGCACGCACCTTGGCCCCCACGGCCTGCCGCTGATCGGCCGGGCGGACTGGAACGACTGCCTGAATTTGAACTGCTTCTCCAAAACGCCGGGGGAAAGCTTCCAGACTTGTCAAAATTACGACAGCGGCGTGGCGGAGTCTGTTTTCATCGCCGGCATGTTTGTGGCGGTAGCTGACGATTACAGGGAACTTTGCCGCCGCTTTGGCTGGGCGGAAGAGGCTGAGTTTGCCAGAGCCGAAAAGGTGAAAATGGAGCAGGCCGTACTCAAGCATGGCTGGGATGGGAAATGGTTTTTGCGGGCTTATGACGCCTACGGCAGCAAGGTGGGCAGCGCAAGCTGTACGGAAGGCCAGATTTTTATTGAGCCCCAGGGCTTTTGTGTGATGGGCGGCATCGGCGTAAAGGAAGGGCTGGCCCAAACGGCACTTGACTCCGTATGGGAAAAGCTGTTAAACCGCCACGGCATCGCCCTGCACACACCGCCTTATACCGTGTATCATCCGGAGCTGGGGGAGATCAGTTCCTATCCCCCCGGATACAAAGAAAACGGCGGCATCTTCTGCCACAACAACCCCTGGATCACCATAGCCGAAACGGTGCTGGGCCACGGCAACAGGGCGTTTGAAACCTACCGCCTCACCTGCCCCTCTTATACCGAGGATCAGACACTCCACCGCACCGAGCCCTACGTCTATCCGCAGATGATTGCCGGGCCTTATGCCCCCCGGTCCGGCGAGGCGAAAAACAGCTGGCTTACCGGAACGGCGGCCTGGTGCTTCTATGCCGTTTCCCAGGCCATATTGGGTGTGAAGCCCGACTACGACGGGTTGAAAATAGACCCCTGCCTGCCCGGGGATTTGAAGGAACTGACGCTGACCAGGCGTTGGCGCGGCAACACGTATGTGATTGATGTGGTCAACCAAAGCGGCGGCGAGAAGAAGTCCGTACGCCTGACCACCGATGGGCAGGAAGTGGAGGGTAATATCTTGATGGCAACAAAGGACGCCGGGAAAACATTCCGAATAACAGCCATCGTGGAATAATAACAGTGCCCCAATGGTCCTATCCAGATAAAGTTTTCTCGGAGGGGTGGGGGGGGGGGGGGTGTTTAAAA
>JAEYOV010000067.1 GCA_023411395.1 Bacillota bacterium | reverse complement strand
TTGTAATACCTGTCTGAACTGGAGTCAAAACCACTATTGTCCGACACTAAGGGTCTTGAAAACTCATCTGTCCATTTTGATGGGTTTTCAAAACCCTTGCTGTCCATTTTCTAGGGTACATTTTAATGCTAGTTGATCATTTCTTTTGATTTCATAGCCGTTCTCTTTCCAATCAAAATGCAAATCGGAATGACCAAAAATGAAACGAATGTCTGCATTTATTATATCTGCTGGAATGCGTGAATTCTTGACTTTATTGTCGAGTTCTAAAATTTCGGTTGTGACCGATGAAATTTTTTCCTTTGCTTCACGCTGTTTTTTTACATTCTCATCAAGCTGAGTTTCATATTCAATGAACCTAGGTGCAGATTGCGCTATTATGTGCAATTCCAGTTTAATTTTATCTGCTTCTATGCTCCTTGCAAAATCATCTGCTTTTTGATTATGCTTTTTAATTAGCGATGCAATTTTTTGAACAAGAGAATGATCAAAGTCAAGAGTTGATAAAAGGACTACATATTCTGTGGCACATTGGGTATCAATTATTTTCTCGTTTTTTTTCCTTATTAATTCAATGGTTCTAGAGATAAACATGCAATAAGTATCACATAATTTGGTTGCTTCGTTTTTTAGTACTATGTATTCAGCTGTGAACTCATCAAAAAATTGCGCTTCATGTGGAAGGTCTGAAAGATACTTGCTGTATTGATTTTTTAATTCTTCAAGTTGCTGAAGAATATTGAGGCTACTACTTTTAAATCTTGTCAATGAATCGCTGAAATAGTTTTCAAGATCATGCCACCGATTAGGGGTTATAGGGTTATTGCAAAAACCACATATGCGATTATCTTTATGTATTTCATACCCTCTCTGAACCCAATTTCTTAGTTCAGCATTCTCTTGTAATTTCTCAATTGCCCTAAAAATGGGAGATTCTTTTAAAAACGCCAAAACATCATTGCATACTTTTTCTGATAGAACTTGTATGCTTGGTGTACTAATAGGCGATTTATGAGTAGCTCTAACAGCAACGATCAATCTTTCATATTCTTCTGGTGAAACCTCAACCGGATTTTTTACCTGCCTATATCGTTCGTAAATTTTGTTATAGTTATATGATAGAATGTATTGAGTTAAGGAGCGGATTAAGTTTGCTCGATCTCTTCTATAATCTTCAAAATTTCTTGTAATCGTTTCCCCTGCTTTTTTTGCTGATGCAAACCTATTTTCCCATTCTACACTTTCTTTTTTCAAATCTTCAATTTTTGCCGCAGCTATACCTTCATCATGTCCAATAATGGAGATATGCTTTATTGGGTTTGATATGAGTCCTTGCGCATAATTTTGATGGTACACTCTAAATCTTTTTGCAACTATATTAATACTATTTGTTGTAATAACGCTTTCAGGCTTGCCGTCCTCCTGAAAACATATCTGAAATGAACATTGCGGAGGTAATGGGGTGGCAGATTCAATGGCAGCAAAAAAATCACTTAATGTAGATTTACCACAACCATTCCAGCCATAAATAATATTGTATTTTCCGAATGGCTTTAGAGCATTGTTCCAACGATAGCTTTCAAAAAATCTGAAATTATCAATTGATTTTATCCTTACAAATTTATCCACAATAATCCTCCCATACATGCTCTAGTTAACATCCAGGTACTTTCATTTACATAGCAGAGTTGATTTGAGTTATTTGCTTGCCCTTGCTATACAATATATCTTTTCAATTAAAACAAAATACAAACAACATTTCAGCTAATTTTAGCATAATTTTCCTATAAATGCAATATATTATTAGCGAAAAAAGTAATGGTTCGACAAACCATCAAAATTATTCCAGCCCCGACATATCTATAGCAACAAAACGTACAAGCGTTTTCTAGGCGCCCGTACGGCATATAAGATTGGTTGAATTTGTTTCTCAATCAGATAAAAATCCTCGACGGATAAGTCACATAGCATATATATGAATTTCGCACCCGAAGGGTGCCACCAATTTTGGGCGTTTGTGGGGGTCTGGGGGGAATCGCCGGCCCCCCAGCCCTTTCTGTTTCTCTTTCGGGACGAAAGAGAAAATTACTCCATGTCACAGGCCAGTTGCTAGCAACTGGCCGAATCAGCGTATCCGGGTAGCCGTCGTAATACCGAATTTCTATTTATCATTTATCGCTCGCCCTTCACCCTCATCCCTCTTTCCACACCGTAATCCGATCCCTTCCCACTTCCTTGGAGCGATACAGCGCCTGGTCCGCCCTGTCAATCACCTGCTCCGACGCATGCCCTCCGTCCATCTCCGCCAGCCCCACGCTTACGGTTATACTGCAATCGCCGTGCTTTTCCTCGTTTTTCAGCGCTTCCATAAACCGGCCAAGAATCTGCCCGGCCTCCTGTGTATCCGCCCTTAACACGCCCAGGAATTCATCGCCGCCCCAGCGCGCCGCGATCCCGTATCCCGCCATTGCTTTCTTCAGGCGTTCCCCGACAGCAGCCAGAACTTCATTGCCGAACAGATGGCCCTTCGTATCGTTGATATCCTTGAAGTTGTCCACATCCAGCATGAAGATTGTCTTTTTCCGCTCCTGATTCTTGCGGACAAACGCCTGCAGTTGCTTGGCAAACAGCTTTCTGTTGGGCAGCCCCGTCAGGTCATCGGTATTTTCCATCTCAACCATCCGATGATTGTAATTGATAATAATGGCCGTGGTCACCGTAATGCAAATGGCAAGCGTAATCAGCATGAACAGTATGTTTGCCTCGATCCTTTTTTGAAACGTTCTGCTGATGGAGCTTGTGTCCTTCTCCAGCACCAAATACCAGTTCAGCGTATCGTCATACCTGGTGATCAGGCATTTACGCTTGTCCCCGGATGTAAACCACTGCATCACAGGTTCATCTGAGGGCGCCAACACAAGCCTTTCCTGAATGCCAATGCGCCCGCTCAGGTCTTCCTCCCTTACGAAAATATCGGTATTTCCGTCGAATGAATTTTTCGCCCCGCCCACATTGACGATGAACACGGACAGCTCATAATCGTTCTCATACACGCGGATCGCATCCTCGATGGAGGCGACCTGAAGGCCGACCCCGATCACGCCCAGCAGGTCGTCGTCATCATCCTCCACGCGGAAGTTCACAAATACGGTAATCACATTGTGATGAACTTCGTTCGTATCCACCTCAAGGTCGTACTCGCGGCCGGATGCCAGAAAATTATAGTACCAGATATCATGCTCGTCCTGCCTGGATATCGTTTTGTTCAATCCGCCCTGGTAATAATAATTGCCGGTTTTGGCGGAAATGCAGAACACCGACGTATAGTCATACTTTACCTGATATGCTTTCAGATAGCTGTATAGCTGTTCAAGGTACGCGCCGTCTTCTTTGTATTCCTGCTCATGAAGAAGCCATCCCTTTAGAAACACGTCGTTTGCCATGGTTTTTGAAACCATGACCGGCCTTGTCATAGAGTTTTCAATATGCATGGAAATATCA
The DNA here is from genome assembly GCA_023411395.1 of Bacillota bacterium. GTDB lineage: Bacteria > Bacillota > Clostridia > Christensenellales > Aristaeellaceae > JAEWAH01. The sequence continues at coordinate 7,009 of JAEYOV010000067.1, read as the reverse complement.
ATTTCCGCAAGGCTCACAACATTTTCCAAATGCTTTTCGCCAAGCTGCTGATAGGCCTTCGTATCCCGGTACACAACCGCCACAAACCCTGCCATAATGGCAAGTATGATCAAAATATTGCTGATCAGCAGAATATGCCTTTTCAAATGAAAACTCCTCCATTTTTCCATAACCTATCATCAGGCCGCATCATGGCCGGCGCATACAATCCGTGCTTCCGCCGTGCGTTGCAGGGGCATGGCCCCATAAAAGGCCCCGCGCAGCACCCACATTATCACTTGAAAACCGTAATTGGCAAAACCTTGCCTGATGATATCTGTATACATGGGTAATTGTAACATGCTGTTGTCGAAAATGCTAATAATAATTCGATTTATGCCGAATGGCTGTAATCATCATTACCATCGGAATGCCTCATGGAATCATAAAAAAGGACATCAAGCAAAAACCCCTTGACAATCTCCCCAAAATCCGTATACTAATCAAGGTGTCAAGCAAAACTCCTTTACATCCAAACCGGCGGAGGTGCTTTCCATGGATGAAGGAAACGCCGGTATCCAACGAAAGATCGAAACCGGCTGGCTATTGGCCTTTTACGGGCCGCTGCTGACGCAAAGGCAGCAGGAGCTTCTTCATTTAAGCTGTGAAGAAGATTTGTCCCTGGCCGAAATTGCCCAGCAGGCCGGCGTCAGCCGCCAGGGCGTGCACGACATCCTGAACCGCGCCACCCAGCAGCTATACGAGTTCGAAGAAAAGCTGGGCATGCTTTCCAGGTTCCGCCGCATGCAATACGGCCTTGACAGCTTGCTGAACTTTTTGAACGGGGTGCAAGGGGCCGCAAGCGCGGAGCAGGTGGCGGCCATCAGGCACAAAATCGCCGAGCTGCTCAAGGCGGATGAAGAGTAATTTTTAGATGGCGTCCGAAGGTTTCCAAAGGGCGACCGGAAAGCCCTTTGGTCGCGTCCGCTGACGCGAAATCAGCAACCGTAATGCAAAAAACTGTTGAACCGCTCCGGAAGGACGAAGAGTAGACACCCTGATTAAGCGTCGGGTGCTCCAGGCGGACAAGGAGGAACAACATGGCCTTTGAGGGCTTGTCGGAAAAACTGCAAGGCGCCTTTAAGAAGCTCACCGGCCGGGGCAAGCTCAATGAGCAAATGGTGAAGGACGCCATGCGGGAAGTGCGCATGGCCCTGCTGGAAGCCGACGTCAACTATGCCGTGGCCAAGGACTTCATTCAAAAGGTCACCGCCCGCTGCGTGGGCACGGAGATACTGGAAAGCCTCACCCCCGGCCAGCAGGTTGTGAAAATCGTCCAGGAGGAGCTGACCTCCTTGATGGGCGGCTCCAACGCCCGGCTCACCTGGTCCTCCAGTGTGCCCACCATTTACATGCTTTGCGGCCTCCAGGGCGCGGGCAAAACCACCATGGCCGCCAAGCTGGCGGGGTATCTCACCAAGCAGGGCAAAAAGCCCATGCTGGCCGCCTGCGACATCTACCGCCCCGCCGCTATCAAGCAGTTGCAGGTGGTGGGCCAGCAGGTAAAGGTGCCGGTTTTTGAAAAGGGCACCCAAAACCCCGTGCAGACTGCCAAAGAGGCCGTGGAGCAGGCACGCTACTATGGCCGCGATGTGCTCATCATCGACACCGCCGGCCGCCTGCACATTGACGAAGCGCTCATGGATGAGCTGGCGCAAATCCGCGCCGCGGTCAAGCCCCAGGAAATTCTTCTGGTGGTCGACGCCATGACCGGCCAGGACGCCGTGAACGTCGCCAAATCCTTCAACGAAAAGCTCGAATTGGGCGGCGTGATCCTCACCAAGCTGGACGGCGACACCCGCGGCGGCGCGGCGCTTTCGGTGAGGGCCGTTACCGGAAAACCCATCAAATTTGCCGGTATTGGCGAAAAATTAGCCGATATTGAGCCGTTTCATCCCGAGCGCATGGCCTCCCGCATCCTGGGTATGGGCGATGTGATGACCCTCATCGAAAAGGCGCAGGAAGCCTTTGACGAGAAGGAAGTCGATAAATTAGCCCGCAAGACCAAGGTGACGGAGCTTACCTTGGAAGACTTTCTGGAGAACATGCAGCAGATGAAAAAAATGGGCCCGCTGCAAAACGTGCTGGGCATGCTCCCCGGCGTGGGCGCGAAACTCAAGGATGTGCAGGTGGACGACAACGCCCTTAAAAAGCCGGAGGCCATCATCCGCAGCATGACTCCAAAGGAGCGGCGCAACCCCGATGTATTAAACGCCAGCCGCCGCAAGCGCATTGCCGCCGGCAGCGGCACCACCGTTCAGGACGTGAATGCGCTCATCCGCCAGTTCGACCAGGCCCGGCAGATGATGAAGCAGGTCATGAACATGAAAAAGGGCGGCGGCAAGGGCCGAATGAGATTACCCTTTTAAGCGAGTAACACGCCCTGCCATTGCCTTCCCCTCAAGGGGAAGCTACGAAAAGCCTCCCTCTTGAGGGAGGTGGCGCTGAAAGCGCCGGAAGGAGTAAATCGGGCGCCGCCATGCCCCCAAAAGCCTTCCCCTTGAGGGGAAGGTGGCGCGTAGCGCCAGATGAGGTGCAGGGAAAGCAAGGATGGTCACAGCCCGGCACCGCCGCTAACCCCGCTGGTTATCATACTTATATGATTTCCATAAATACGTCACCCCAAATTGCAAGGAGGAAACCCCATGTCTGTGAAAATCCGCCTCAAGAGGATGGGCATGAAGAAAAAGCCCTTCTACCGCGTTGTCGTCGCCGACATCCGCAGCCCCAGGGACGGCCGCTTCATCGAGGAGATCGGCTACTACAACCCCATGACCAATCCCGCTGAAATCAAGATCGACAACGAACGGGCCAAGTACTGGCTGGGGAACGGCGCACAGCCCACCGATACCATGCGCGCACTGCTCAAAAAGAGCGGCGCCATCGAAGGCTGAGCCGCTGTTTCAGAAAGGAACCCATGCGAGAGTTAGTGCTATTCGTCGCCAAGTCCCTGGTGGATAACCCCGATGCCGTCCAGGTGAATGAAACCGAAGGCCCCGAAGCCATCATCCTGGAGCTGAACGTGGCTCCCGAGGATATGGGCAAGGTCATCGGCAAGCAGGGCCGCATCGCCAAGGCCATCCGCGCGGTGGTCAAGGCCGCCACGGTCAAAAACAGCAAGCCTGTGTTTGTGGAGATCCAATAAGCTTTGGGGCAGCCCTTTTGTGCGGGTCTGCCGTGCCATTCGGCGCGGCCGGCCTGCCTATGAATGGGGCGGCCCCTTCGCTTTGGGAGGATTTGTTTTATGCTCAGCGAATATCTGCTCATCGGTGAGATCACAAAGCCCCAGGGCATTTCGGGGGAAGTGAAGGTGCAGCCCCACACCGGCGATCCCGGCCGCTTCCTGGACCTTGCCACGGTTTTCTTTCAGCGCGGGGATCATTATGAGCCCAGGCCCGTCGAAAATGCCAGGGTCAGCGGCGGGGCGGTGTTTTTGACCTTCCCCGGTGTGGATGGCCGTGACAAGGCGGAGGCGCTGCGGGGCACAAAGCTGTATGTGGACAGGGCGAATGCAATCGAGCTTTCGGAGGATGAGAACTTCATCTGCGACCTCATCGGCTGCCAGGCGGAGGACACCAACGGAAACATCCTCGGCAAACTGGTGGATGTTCTTCAGCCCGGCCCTACGGATGTGTATGTGTTCGACACGCCCAGGGGCCGCATGATGATGCCGGCGCTCAAGGCCGCCATCCCCGCGGTGGACGTGAAAGCGCGGAAGATCGTTCTTGACGCGGACAAGCTTCAAGAGGTGGCTTTCTTTGAAGATTAGCATACTCACCATCTTCCCGCAGATGTTTGACAGCGTGCTTTCTGCCAGCATCCTTTATCGCGCCAGGGAAGCGGGCCTTCTTGACATACAATGCGTGGACATCCGCCCCTTCTCCGACAGGAAGCATCAAAACACCGACGATTACCCCTTCGGCGGCGGGGCCGGCATGGTGATGATGGCCCAGCCCATCGCCGCCGCCATGGCGCGGGTGACGCAGCCGCCATTTGCGGGCCGGCGCATCTATCTCGGGCCAAGGGGTCGTACGTTCAACCAGGAGAAGGCCAGGGAACTGTCACAGGAAAACGAACTGGTGCTTCTGTGCGGCCATTATGAGGGCGTCGACCAGCGGGTGCTGGACGCCTGCATCGACGAGGAAATCTCCATCGGCGACTATATTTTAACCGGCGGCGAGCTGGCCGCCATGGTGCTTGTGGATTGCGTGGCGCGGCTGATTCCCGGCGTGCTTGGCAGCGGGGAAAGCCCGGAGGAGGAATCCTTTTCCGACGGCCTTCTGGAGTATCCCCACTACACACGGCCCAGGGAGTGGGAAGGCCGCCAGGTGCCGGAGGTGCTGCTAAACGGCGACCACGCCAAAATCAAAGCCTGGCGGCGTCAGCAGTCCTTGCTTTGTACGAAAAAACTCCGCCCGGATCTTTTGGAAAAGGCGGAATTGACCCCGGCGGACAGAAAGTTTTTGCGGGAGCATTCGCAATAGGGAGGGAGAACCATGTTTTTGCGCAAGCTGCTGGTGGCTGTATTGCCGCTGCTTTTATGCTTTTTGCTGGGTGTGGTCTTTCCTTTCCTGGGGGCGGAATTTCCCGAGCTGGGCTTCTTTTTGAATGTGATCAAAGGCTTGCTGCTGGGCGTATCGCTGGCCGTATTGATCCCTTTGTCGGGCGCGCGGCGGCGGGAAAGCTTCAGCAGCCTCTTTTTTGTTCCCGCCGCGTTGCTGTTTTTGACCCTGCTGTACCAGTACCTGTTCAGGTCCGGCGTATGGCAGGCGGAGGCTTTGGCCTTTTTTGCCATGGCGGGCGGCGAAGTCATCTTTGTGGAAAGCGCCTTTATGGGCTTTCTGTCGGCCATCGCCATCCGCGCCGCCCGTTAACCCCGAAACACCCGGGGCGTTTCTTGACAGCAAATGCCCGTCTCCCTTATAATGTAGCGAATCGCAGGGAATTGCCTGAATATGGGCCGCGCACAGGTGCTGCGGCCGCAAGCATGAAGGAGCAAAGAACGTTATGAAGCCGCTTACCTCCAACGAACTGAGGGCCCTGTTCCTGAAATTTTTTGAGTCGAAGGGGCATGCCGTCATCCCCAGCGCCTCCATTATTCCGGAAAACGACCCCACGGTCTTGTTCACCACCGCCGGCATGCATCCCCTGGTGCCCTATTTGATGGGCGCCAAGCACCCCGCAGGAACACGGCTTACCGATGTGCAAAAGTGCGTACGCACCGGCGATATCGACGACGTGGGCGACGCCTCGCACCTGACCTTCTTTGAAATGCTGGGCAACTGGAGCCTGGGCGATTATTTCAAGAAGGAAGCCATCACCTGGAGCTGGGAATTTCTTACAAGCCCCGAATACTTGAACCTTCCCCCTGAAAAACTGGCATTTTCCGTCTTTTCCGGCGATGAGACCGCCCCCCGCGACATGGAAAGCTATCAGCTCTGGCGCGACTGCGGCGTCAAAGAAGACCACATCTTCTTCCTGCCTGGCGAAAACAATTGGTGGGGTCTGCCGGGCACCGGCCCCTGTGGCCCTGACAGCGAAATGTTCATTATCACCGACAAAGCACCCTGCGGCCCGGATTGCTCCCCCGCCTGCTCCTGCGGCCGGTATTTGGAAATCTGGAACGATGTGTTCATGCAGTATTACAAGCAGGCTGACGGTACATTCATCCCCCTTGCCCAGAAGAATGTGGACACGGGCATGGGCCTGGAGCGCACCATCTGTGTGCTGACGGGCAAGAAGTCCGTTTATGAAACCGATCTGTTCGCCGGTATACTGGCGAAGATCGCAGAGTTATCCGGCAAGACATACTTAAGTGATGCAGAAACCACCAAGGCCTTCCGCATCATCGCCGACCATACCCGTACCGCCACCTTCATCCTGGGCGATCACCGCGGCGTCAGCCCCTCCAATGTGGACCAGGGCTATGTGCTGCGGCGCATTATCCGCCGGGCCGTGCGCTATGGCATGCAGCTTGGCATGCCCGACAACTTCACCGCCGAAATCGCCCAGGTCATCATCGATCAGTACAAGGCTGTCTACCCTGAACTGGAGAAGAATTCCGCCTTCGTGCTGGAGCAGTTGAAGCTGGAGGAAGCCCGCTTTGCCCGTACCCTCCGCCAAGGCAACAAGGAGTTCGACAAGGTGGCCGTTAAAGTCGAAGGCGGCACCATCGACGGCTTGAGCGCCTTCCATCTGTACGACACCTACGGCTTTCCCATTGAAATGACGGTGGAGCTGGCCAAGGAGCGGGGGCTTACCGTGGATGTCGAAGGCTTCCACGAGTGCTTCAAGCAGCACCAGGCAACCTCCCAGGCGGGCGCCGAGCAGCGCTTCAAGGGCGGCCTGGCCGACCATACCGACGAGACAGCCAAGCTTCACACCGCTACCCACCTCATGCACGCCGCCTTACGCCGTGTACTGGGCGAGGAAGTGGCGCAAAAGGGCTCCAACATCACGGCGGAGCGGCTGCGCTTTGATTTCTCCTTCGGCAGGAAAATGACTTTGGAAGAGATTCAAGAGGTGGAGAAGCTGGTCAATGAGGCCATCGCCGCCTGCGCCCCCATCATCATGGAGGAAATGACTGTGGAGGAAGCCAAAGCCCGGGGCGCCATCGGTCTGTTTGAAAGCAAGTATGGCGAGCGGGTCAAGGTATATACCATGGGAGCATTCAGCAAGGAAATCTGCGGCGGCCCCCACGCCGAAAACACCGGCGATTTGAAATCCTTCAAAATTCTCAAGGAGGAATCCTCCTCCGCCGGCGTGCGCCGCATCAAGGCCGTCGTGGGACAATAGCAAGCTAAATATGCATTTTGAAAACATCAAATAGGACAGACAAAGCAAGGGGCTGTCGTGCTAAGGCAGCAAAAAAAAAAAAACGAGAGATTGCGTGAGCTATCTCCCGTTTTTTGTTGTAAGATATTTCTGTGACAAAGCATCTACAACAAAGAGAGGATACACCAACCGGACG
>JAEYOV010000016.1 GCA_023411395.1 Bacillota bacterium | reverse complement strand
CTGCCTTCGTAGATTCAAATATAGTAAGCTTTTCATTCAAAGCATCGTATCGCTTTTCCTGAACACAGATTTTACTAACAATCTCCTCCATCTTCTTGACAAGTTCCTGCACATATTCTGGTTCTGTAGCCGTCTCTTGCTTTACCGTCTGGATCTGTTCTAATAATTTACTAAAAGCAGCCTTCATAGCAATCGGCGTTTCCTTCCTTGCTACAACCTCTTCAATCGTCGCAATCGGTACACCCTTTTTATAGAATTCAAATGCTATCTGCATCTGAGGTGCAGTTAGTTCCGTTCGTTCTATTAAAGATAAAAACTCTTCTGATTTACCATCACGTAGGCATTCCGAATATACCCTCATTTGTCCAATGTTGTAACCAGACTTTAAATACAACTCTGTCTGTTCCTTTGAAAAACCATATTCCAAATCATCCTTTATCAATGCTATGATTTCCTCACTATATCGCTTTCCAGACTTTAAAATGTCAATGTGCTTACCGATTTCAGATTTGCTAAGTGCCTGTTCCATAATTACCTCCTAAAATAAAAATAACAGCCTATCGTTTTGGCTGCTTTTTTCTGTCTTTGTCTATTTCTTTCTCTTTACTGATTTCTTCTTGTTTTGTCTTTTCTGTATTCTCTGAAATCAGATCCTTCCAGATTGACTTACCAAGATTCAATTCACGAAATACCGCCTTCTCCTTCGCACTTGCAGATGCTATTTGTTCCTTGTAGAAGCATCTTAATTTCTCCACCTCCTCTAGAGTATATCCCTCGTTAAGAATTCCCTCTAGTAATGAAGTCCATTGATTATGTTCTTCTATAAAAAAAGAATCTCCTTTTTGAAAAGACTCTTCTGCTGGTTTCAATACTTCTAACTCATGCAAAATAGCAAATAAGTTTACACATCTTTGCCGTGCCCGATATACCTTACTCTTTTCAGAAGAAGACTTTTTTCTCTTATCCGTCAGATTCTCAATCGTTGCTGCTAGATCAACCACATTGTGAATATCATGCCTTGCCAAGAATAGGTATTGCGCCTGTAGTTTGTGCATCTTTCGTATATCATTCCTGTATTTCCACACCTGACTATAGGGCTTCTTCTTTAGCTGCCCCATCCGATATAGCTTTGCATAATATCGTTTTTGCAGACCTGACATTCTAGCCCTCTTATATCGCTTTACATAGCACTTTACAATTTGCGGTTTTACCAATTCCTTCTGTGACTGATAGAATGCCAAGTCTTCATTCCTAATTCGCTCCCTAATCTGCTCTTCGGAATAATTCTCTCCCAGCGACTTACATCTCTTAAACCTTGTCATCCCTGGCGGTTGTACAGCAAGATACTTTCCCTGCTTTGTTTCATAACCTTTCTCTTTCAATAAATCCAAAAAGTCATCAAATGAATTAGCCTGGATAATACAAGAATCCAAATCACGTTTAATCATATCTGACCAAACAAACTTACCTTCACGGCATTCATTCCAGTCCTTGTAATTTTCATTTGCTCGTTCTCCCTTTCCTTCTTCAATATCTACTATGGATAGACCATACTCTTCGCATAATCGATTTGTTATGGGCTGAATATCTCTTGCCCAATCCCCTTTCTCATAACGATATTTCTTACCAGAAACAAAGCTGACACTATTAAAAATAATATGGGAATGCACATGTTCCGTGTTATCATGAACCGAATATACAGCTTCATATTCCTTACCAAGGTACTCCTGTACAAATTTCTGTGTAATTTCCATTGCAGTATCTGGAGCAACCTCATCTTCTTTAAAAGAAAGGATCAAATGATATCCTTGACGTTTATCAATCTTGCCAAATAACCGTTTCGTTTCCTTCATCTGTTCAAATGCCGTATCTACTTGACAATTGATTGCTCCAACAAACCTGCCATCCTGTGTTTTCTCAGATTTAAGAATATACTCCAGTGAACTTTTCAGGTGCTTTCCATGAAAGTGTCCACCGCAGTCTTTCATATGAAGTATCTTACTGATTGCCAATCTGCATCACCACCTCATTAACTGCGGAATTCAACTTTCTCATATAGGCTACCAGTCGGCTCTTATCATCCTCCGAATAAAACCCAGAATTATGATTGAAGACAATCTGGTTGATATTGATTCCAACGCGATTCACTTCATTTATTAAAGCCTTTAATAGTTTTCGTATCTCTGGATAGTCGTTTGGCTTCTGACGGATTAACAAACGTACATATTCGGCTTCATTCATTCCCGCTTCCTTTGCTTTATCTGCCAAAATTTTAGCCTCATCTGGCATTAAGCGTAATGTCTTCTTAATACAATGAATGCTATCTGCCATCTAGTCACCTCCCTCTGTTACCTGTTGAATGTTTCAGTACACCTTCCGACACCACATGAACTGCGGTATCAATTTCTTTTTTCTGATTCAGGTTCTCAATGAACTCATTTGCTAGTTTTACTGCTAACGCCTCTACTTCTCTCCCAAGACGAGTCATATCAAATAATCTGTCCAATCGCATTTCATCCAATTTCAGTTTCTCATATGCTTTCTGATGCTCTGAAAAATCAATAAAATCCTTTGGATCATTACGACCTTTATCTTCTTCAAGAATCTTTTCATAATTCCATTGGCAGACAATATCAATTACCTCATCCATTGAATAAACTTCAATTTCACCATGTTCTTCTCCAACATCTTTTCGGTACAAAACACCAGCTTCATCTTGTCCAATGGCATAATCATGACCTTCCAAATAACCAAGAAGAATTTCTGCATCTTCCACTGAGATATCAAAAGACAATTCTCCTTCCTGTATCCACTGAATCAATTCTTCTGGTTTTGTAAATAATTTAACTTCTTGTTCCATTACTTCCTTTCACCTCCTTCTCTGCGTTTCGTGAATTCTATCCTTGCTCTAGTGTCCTAGATAAAGCCCCAGTCCACTGCTAGATACGCATTTGAGACGTCTCCGCTCAACTGCATCTAGTTAGGGGGAAATTCCCCCCTAAAACCCCTTCCATATATAAGTGATAGCACTTTTTACTATCACTTTTGCCTTGTGAGTGCACTTTTTACTATCACTTGGCAAATGTGAGCGCACTTTCTGCTATCACTTTATGGTTAAATTTCTACTTCCTTGATTGCCCCGAAAATGTGAGTGCACTTTTTGCTATCACTTTTGCTTTGTGAGTGCACTTTTTACTATCACTGTCTTATTTTGATAGCACTTTCTGATATCACAGGTCATTGGAATTTCAAAATCTCGTTTCTTTGCCACAAGCCATTCATTATAATCTTTGAATCCTGATGGTGTTGGACTATCCTCAACCTCATATCCAAGTTCATAGTATTTCTCACATAATTCCAACGAAGCCTTTCTTCCTGGCTCATCATTATCAAGGCAAAATCGTATGGATGATACCTGCGGATTCTCTTGTAGGAATGTGATAAGCGGTGCATCTGCAAGCATTCCAAGTGCAAGCTTATTCGATTCAAAATCAGAAAAAATATCCATATAGCTCATGAGATCAATAGCAGCTTCAAATACGATTAAATCCGTACTTTCAGCATTTGTTACATTAAAGCCATAATTCTTATCATTGCCTACAACATCGCACTTAAAAGACTTGCCTTCTTTATCAAATACCCCTCTCATACTTGCAAATCTGGTCATTCCATCTTTGTCATTTCCTTTAAAGACCACATTATGATAATGTCTGCTCTCATAAATCAGATCCTTGTCAATAAAATAGTTTATAACCGAATCACTTACACCTCGCTCTTCCCTTAAATACGAATACAAATAAGAATTGTCTCTAGATGGTAATGGAAGAACGAAATCCTTTGTCTTTTCTGGCTCCACGCTTACCTGATACTTTAATTCAAGCTTCTTATCCTCTTCTTTCACTCTTTGATATCCCACAAAATCCAAGAGCCAAAATACAGCTTCTTTCACTTCCATTCCAGCAAAAATCCGAAGGAAATCAATCTGAGAACCACCA
>JAEYOV010000084.1 GCA_023411395.1 Bacillota bacterium | reverse complement strand
TCTTACACGGCTTGCTGTGTTTCCTATCCCTGTTTTTCCTTCATTCCTCGCTCCTTGACACCGCTGTTTATTCTTCTATAACAAAAACTGTCGTGCTGGAGAATTCTCTCCAGCACGACAGCCCCTTCCTTTTACAGCAGTATGCAGATCATTCCTCCGGATCCTTCATTGATGATGCGGGTAAGTGTCTCCTGTACCTTCTCCCTTGCGTCAGAGGGCATCCGCATCAGCTTGTTGGACAATCCCTCCCGCACCAAGTCGTGGAGGCTCTTGCCGAAGAAGTCGGTGCTCCAGATACGCTGGGGATCGTTTTCAAACTCATCCATCAAATAGCGCACCAATTCTTCCGACTGCTTTTCGGTGCCCACCACCGGGGAGACTTCCGTTTCGATGTCCACCCGGATCAGGTGGAGGGAAGGCGCGTGGGCCTTGAGCTTTACGCCGAAGCGGCTGCCCTGGCGCACGATCTCCGGCTCCTGCAGCGTCAATTCGCTCATGGCCGGCGTTACCAGGCCGTAACCCGTTTCCCGCACCGCCCGCAAGGCATCGGCCACATGGTCGTATTCCGCCTTGGCGGCCACCAGTTCCTTCATCAGCGCCAGCAGATGGGCATCGCCCTTGATCTCGGTGCCGCATTCCTCGCCCAGGATGCGGTTGAACAGCCCTTCCGCCAGAGGCAGATTGTACAGTACGCGGCCTTCGCCAAGCTCCGCGCCTTCGCCTTGAAGCCCGGCGGTATAAGGCGATTCGTCAAAAGCATGGGCAAACACTTCCTTGTCGCGCATGCGCCTTAAGTTCTTGCCGCCCTGGCGCACGCCTTCCAGCACGTGGGAGGCCAGCCAGTGTGTTGTATCCAGGGCATTGAGCCAGGTGGGCACCGTAAGGCGCACCTCCCGCAAGGGGAACTCGTAGAGGATTTTTTCCAGAACACCCTGAATGTCGGGAAGGCCCATTTGTTTGACATTTAGCAGCAGCGTGGGCACGTCGTACTTGAGCTGCAACGATTTTTGCAGCGCCGCGGCTTCCGCCGTCTCCGGCGTGGCGCTGTTGAGTACCAGCACAAACGGCTTGCCCAGGGCCTTCAGCTCATTAACGACCCGCTCCTCCGCGTCCACGTAGGCACTGCGGGGGATATCGGTAATACTGCCGTCGGTGGTGACCACCATGCCGATGGTGGCATGGTCGTTGATGACCTTGCGGGTGCCGATCTCCGCCGCCTGCTCAAAGGGGATATCCTGGTCGAACCAGGGGGTGTGCACCATACGGGCGGCCTCGTTTTCCGTGGTACCCAGGGCACCCTTTACCAGGTATCCCACCGAATCCACCATGCGCACCTTGACCGGCGTGCTATCCTGCAAAAAGACTTCCACCGCTTCCCCCGGCACAAACTTGGGCTGGGTGGTCATGATGGTGCGGCCGGAACCCCCTTGGGGCAGCTCATCGGCCAGGCGGTCCTTTACCGGCCCGGCGGGCATGCGGGGCAGCACCAGTTCTTCCATGAACCGGGAGATGAAGGTGCTCTTCCCGGTGCGTACCGGGCCCACCACGCCGATGTATACATCGCCGCCGGTGCGCTCTGCAATATCCTGATACAAATTGAACTGCTTTGCAGTTTCCATGAGTTTCCCTCCTTGCATCCGCTTGATGAAAGGTATGCATGGGGGAGGGGAGTTATGACATTATGAAAGCGGCATGGAGGTTCCGTCGCCGCTTAACAGATACAGGGACAGCTTTTGCAGAAACCGGCGCAGATTTTCCTTATCCATTTGGTAATAAATACGGTTTTCCACCCGCTCCAGGCGGATGAAGCCGCAGCTTATAAGCGCGCTCATATGGTGGGAGACGGTGGCGGTGGACAGGCCTGTTTCCCGCGCCAGTTCCTGGCCGTAGGACCGCTTGTCCCGGATATGGGAGAGGATGTTAAGCTTGCTTTTGTCCGACAGCGCTTTGAGGCCTTCCAGCAGCAGGTGGTTTTCCACCGGCAGCGCTTTCACGTTAATGCCCTCCGGCAGGCACAGGCCTACCTGCATATAAATACTTTGTGTATCCGGATCCATATGCAAAAGGAGGGTTCCGCATTCGAAGATGGAAGGATAGATATGCAGCGTGTAACCGGATACATCCCCTGGCTCCATGCCGATGTTTTCCGACAGGAAAGCCTCGAAAGGGACATTCTCAAAATAGGCCTCCCAGCGCTTCTTGAAATCCCCGAGCAGGGGTTCCACCAGGGAAAGGTTGGCCGATATCAAATCCCGTACCGGGGACAAAGCATGGTTCAACTGGCTAAGGGCAGAGCCGGCATTTTGGATGACCCTAAGGAGCTGCCACTTTTCGGCGTCATTCAGGCCTGTTTCCTCCAGTTGTTCGGCCAGGGAACCCACCGGCGAATTGCCGTCGGGATCTGAATCGTCAAAGATGCGGCCCAGGCTGAGCTTTTGCAGGGAAGGGGCAGGGCCTAAAGCAAATTCTGAAAATTTCCTTTTCATGTTTTCTGTCTGGGCTGCCCAATCGTCAATGTCGGGATCGTAAAACGAAAAGACCAGTACCTGGGCCAGGCTGCCCTGGCCGATGGACAGCGGGCGGAAAAAGTACTCGGGTTCCCTTGCGTCCTGCATATGCCCCCGGGATATGGCGTCCGCCAGCGCACGTACGGTGCTTATGCGCGTTTTGAATAAGGATGAGTCTCCCATTTCACCATACATCATCTCCAGCCTGTTCAGCACAGTATCAAGGGATGACTCCCCGGCCCTCATGTGCAGGTAGCTCAGTGCCTCCAGCATCAAATCCTTGTGGGAATGGATGATACGCTTCATAGGCAATCTTCCTTTCTTCAATTCATGCTGTCCAGCATGCGGAATCTCATCAAAAGCAGCAGCGATACCAGGCAAACACCGCCAAACAGGTAGAATACGCCGCTCACCCCCAGGACCAGCGTCAGGCCGCCCAAGGTAAAGGAAATCAGCGGCATGGCCAGCGTGCCTAAAGCGCCCATGGTGGAGCCTACCCTGGCCAGGTATTCCGGACTGACCAGCTTCAAAACCGATACATGGAAGTGACCGCCCAGGAATGCCAGGGACAGGGAGAACAACGCAAGCGTCACACAGAGAACGGAAAAGAACAGAGCCGGCAAATCCAAAAGCTCCCTGACCCAAACCAAAGCACCGTAGCAGAAGGAAATGGAAAGGAAGCCCAAGATGATCAGTGCCTTGCCGCTGACCCGGCGCTTGAGATAAGGGTACAGGAAGGCGCCCAAAGCCCCGCCGCCTGTGAGCAGGATGCCGCCGATCGACATGGCTTCCGGACCCAGGTTGTACAGTTCCTTGACCAAGGGCGCGCTCAGCGCGTTCAGAGGAACCAACAGGCCGTTGAGCAAAAGCGCCAGCAGGCACAGGCTTACAATCGCAGGGGTTTTCAGTACGTAGGAAAAGCCTGCTTTCAGCGTTTGCCAGTAGCTTTGCTTTTCCTCCTCCGCACTTCGCTCCGGCTCTTTTCCGGCCCGTATCCAGGCAATCAGCGCAGAGGACAGGAAAAAAGTGACCCCGTCGATGAATATGGCCCCGGGAATGCCTGCCATGGCGATGATCCCGGCTGCCGATGCCAGGCCAATGATCTCCATCACACGACTCAGGCTGCCGTTCAGCGATACCCCAAAGTCATAATCCTCCTTGGGGAGAAGCCTTGGTACAATGGCTGTTCCGCAGGGGATACGGAAAGCCTCAACCGTGGAATGCAAAAGTGTAATCACCAGCATGGATACGGGTGTCAGCAGGTTGAATACGTACAATGCGGCAGTCAGGGCCACCAAAAGGCCGCGGGTAATATCGCTTAACACCATGGTCCATTTCTTGTCCATGCGCTCCGCCAAAGGCCCTACAAACGGGCCCAATATCACCGTTGGCAGCATGTTCATGCCGAAGATAACGGCGGACCAGGCAGCGCTGCCGCTCAGCTCGTACACCAGCCACGTAAAGGCAATGGCGTCGATGGAATCGCCGAACCGATTGACTACGTTGGCGGCAATGAGCTTCGTATATTGCCTGTGGCGCAGGATGGCGCGATATCCGCCATGCTTGTTTGACATACGTCTAATACTCCTTCGATAATTGTGGAATGACTCCGCCCATATTATACCAGGAGTTAGATGAATGTCAATATGATATTAGATTAAAATCTAATCAGGATTCAGGACCACTCTTTCCTGTTTTTCATGGGCAAAAAAATTCCCCGGCCAATTTGGCCGGGGAATTTCGAAACAAACCTTGCGCTTATTGATTGACCTTGTCCAGAATGGCCAGCGTCACATCATAATCAAAGTACTCGCCCTGG
Source organism: Bacillota bacterium (assembly GCA_023411395.1). Classification (GTDB taxonomy): domain Bacteria; phylum Bacillota; class Clostridia; order Christensenellales; family Aristaeellaceae; genus JAEWAH01. Next base: position 202,105 of record JAEYOV010000084.1, on the reverse strand, counting down.
GGAATCTCGTTGACCGTCTGGAAGTCTTTCAGGCCGGGCACGCGGTAGACCTTGACCTTCGCCACGTCGCCTTCCGCCTTTTTTCCAAGGTAAGTCTGCAATTCGGTGGTGGAGATGATGCGCTGGCCGTCAATTTCCACGATGATGTCATCAGCAAGAAGGCCTGCCATTTTGGCGGGGGAATTGTCTTCCACTTCGCTGATGTACACGCCGGCGGGAAGCTTGCCCGCGGCAACGGCAGCGTTGTTGTTCTGGTTCAGGGTGGATACGGTCACGCCAAGGCGGGGACGGGGGTTTTCGGCGATGGCGTTGGCACCGGTTTGATTGCCCTTGGCCTGGCCGGACAGCACCTTTTCGATCAAGGGCTTGGCAGAGTTGATGGGAATGCACATGCCGATGCCTTCCACCGAGGAGCCGCTGAAGAGGCTGCCGGAATATTTCAGGGTGGGGATACCCATCAGTTCGCCCAGCACGTTGAACATGCCCCCGCCGCTGTTGCCGCTGTTGATGGCGGCATCCACCTGGATCATGGTGTTCACGGTGCCGGCAGTACGCATGCCGTATCTGTCGGTGGTGTAGGAGGTGATCTCACGGTTCAGGGCGGAAACGACGCCCACTGTGGTGGTTCCGGCCAGTTCCTTGCCCAGGGGATTGCCGATGGCAATGGCCCAGTCACCCACCTGCAATGTATCGCTGTCACCCAGGGAAACGGGATTCAGCCTCAGCTCTTTCGCCTGAACGACGGCAATATCCAGATCCTCGTCATAGGCGATCAGTTCCGCGTCATACGTCTGTTGCGGCGTGGTGATCTTCAGGCTCGAAGATCCCTGCACCACGTGGTAATTGGTGAGGACGTGGCCCTCGGCGCTGATGACCACGCCGCTGCCGGCGGCCTGCTCCACCTCTTCGCTGCCCCGGTCGCCCCGGCCCGGCAGGTTGAAATCAAAACCGCCGAAACGGCCGAAACCGCCGTAGCTGTAGGTGGTGTAGTTGCTGACGCCGACCACGCTGTCCCGAACCGCCGCGATGGCCGCGGTGAAGGGGCTGGTAACGGTCCCCTCAAGCTTGGTGGCCAGTCTTTGGACCTCCGCATTGGCGTTGCCGCCGCTTGTGCTAAAGAGTGCAAGACTGGCGCCTGCCATGGTGAATACCAGAGCGACGGCAATATACCCTAATAGATGCTTTTTGAGATTATCTTTCATTCTCTACTCCTCCTTTGGTGGATTCGAGTATAGTATAAGCAGGAATTTTGACCTGATAATGAACGCTTTATGAATATTTTTTGGAAAATGAATAGCAGCATCATTCCCGTTCCAGTGCATAGATCGCCATGGCGCACTCCAACCGCTTGCGCTCCATCTGGCACTCCAGGTCATATGGCTTCCCGATGTCGCCGCTAAACAGATGGGCATTGGCCGCGCAGCCGCCGGAGCAGAAGAAGCGCGCCCAGCAATTGCGGCAGGCTTCCTTGGAAAGCACGTTGTTGGCGGCGAATTTCTGCTGGATGGCGGTGTCGAAAGAGCCGTTCAGCACGGAGCCCATGCGGAAGCCTTCCCGGCCCACGAACTGGTGGCAGGGGTAGATGTCGCCTTCCGGAGTAACGGCCACGTATTCATTCCCGGCGCCGCAGCCGGTAAGGCGTTTGCGAAGGCAGGGACCGCCGTTAAGATCGATCATGAAATGGAAAAAGTTGAACCAGCGGCCGTCCTTGCGCCGCTTTATGTATTCTTTTGCCAGGCTTTCATATTCTTCGAATATCCGGGGCAGATGCTCAGGCTTGAGGGCGTATCCGCAAGCAGGGTCGGCCACCACGGGTTCGATGGAAAGCTGCTCAAAGCCCGCGTCGGCAAGGTGCAGCACATCGCTGGCAAAATCCAGGTTATGGGCGGTGAAGGTACCGCGTATGTAATAGCGCTGCTGGTCCCGGGATTTTGCCAGACGAAGCGCGTTGGGTATGATATGGGCATAGCTGCCGCTGCCGTTTGGCGTTGGCCGCATGCGGTCGTGCACCTCGGGCCGCCCGTCGATGGAGAGGACAACATTGTCCATTTCCCGGTTGAGAAACCCGATGATTTCATCTGTCAATAAAATCCCGTTGGTGGTGGTGGTGAACTTGAAGCGCTTGTTATGCGTTTTCTCCAGCTCCCGGCCATAGGCCACGATCTCTTTGACGGCCTTGAAGTTCATCAGCGGCTCGCCGCCGAAAAAGTCCACCTCCAGGTTGACCCTATTCCCGCTCATGGAAACCAGCCAGTCGAGGGCTGCCTTGCCCGTTTCCACTGGCAGCATGCACCTGTTGCGGCCGTGATATTCCCCGGCACCCGCGAAGCAGTACCGGCAGCGCAGGTTGCAGTCGTGGGCGGCGTGCAGGCACATGGCTTTCACCACGCCGGGTGCATGGGCTTCCACATCATCATAGTCATCCGGGGCGTTCAATTGGCCCATGCGTTCAAGCTCGTTCAGCTCATCCAGCACTTCGTCCACTTCCTTTAGATCAAAGCGCTGGGAAAGCTTCTGCATGATGGCATCCCTGTCAAGCGTGTCCCACAGCTTCAGGGCTTCATAGGCAAGCTCATCCAGGGCATGGACGGCGCCGGAACCCACATCCAGTGCCATGGGCTGGTTCACGGCGGTAAAGGTATGGATCAAAACAGTTCCCTCCGGATATTTTCTGTATGAAACAACAAGAAGCGGGAGTGCGCCTCCCGCTTATGCATGTACGTATATCGTGCTTATTTGCCGAAAGCGCGGTTCAGCTTTCCTTCGCCGCCTGCCAATACTGCGTTGTTTTCCTTGTTGGCGCAAGATTGGTTGGCTACCGTGCAGCTTGTTTTGCAGGCGCTTTGGCAGGAAGCCTGGCATTCGCCGCAGCCGCCGTGAACCAAAGATTGCTTCAGGCAGTCGCGTGCAATGGTTTTGATATGCTTCATGGGAATCCTCCTCCATATGCGTGTACATGGGAATGGAGGTATTATACACTGAATTTCCTTTTCTTGCAATCATTTTGCCGCAAGGTTGGAAAGAATCATCCCCGTCAGGCCGCCTCCGGCCAGCCCCATGCCCAGGTCGCCCAGATAGGAGGTGAAGGGTAGATTCTGCCCGGTGAGCAGCGCATACAGGGAGACGCCAAGGCCCATGTACAATAGGCCCACCGCCGCGCCCCGGATCAAGCCCTTTTCACCGCCGCGCCCCACGGCCGCAATAACGCCCACTACGATGGAAATGAGCTTCAAAACCTGGTTGAACACGCGGATGACGCCGTCGGACGGCTTGAACCACTGCATCAAAAGCGCAAACAGCAGGATGCCCGCCGCCGATACCGCCACGGCAACGATCAAGCCCCTGAGAATCCGGCTCCACGCGCCCTGGCTGCGGGAGCGGGTCCGCCTGCGGGGCGCGGCTTTCGTCTGGGACATGAAAAAACCCTCCCTGTCCTTTTTGCTCAACTGTATGCAGGATAGGGAGGGTTTATGCTTGCCGTCAGAGCTATGCCAGCACTTCGGAGTCGTTTTCCACGGTGACTTCTTCCACGTTGCGGATGGCCCAGCGGGCGAACACCAGCTTTACGTTGTCCTGCCCTACGGATAGTGTGATGGTTTCATCCTTGATGGAAACGATGGTGCCATAGATGCCGCCGATGGTGCACACGCGGTCGGTGACCTTCAATGCGGCCAGCATTTCCTTGACTTTCTTGTCCTTTTTCCGCTGGGGCCGGATGAGCAGGAAATAGAACACCACAAAGATCAGCGCCATGGGAAGGATCATGCTCAGCAGATCACCGCCGACGGGGGCGGGAACATCACCGGCGGTGGCAGCCTCACCGGTGGTGGCGGCATCCGCCAGGGCCACGGTGGCACCGAATGCCCAGTTGTAAAGCGTATTCAGCATGGATTTGGGTCTCCCTTCATCTTTGTATCTAAGCGATTATAACAAGAAACGGTGAGCCGTGCAAGGGATAAATGGACAAGAGAGGAAAGAATTCAGGAAAGCTTCATAAATTGAGTGCCCCAGGGTGCTAAAAATTCCGGCTCGTGTCATAGTTTGCAAAAAATTCCCTTCGGTAATCCGCCAATCTGTCCTCCCGGATGGCATCACGCACATTTTCCATCAGCCGCGTCAAAAACCGCAGGTTGTGAATGGAGGCCAATTGTGCTCCCAGGATTTCTTCGGCTTTGAAAAGGTGCCGGATGTAAGCCCTGGAAAAGTTGCGGCAGGCGTAGCAGTCGCAGCCTTCCTCCAGGGGCGAAAAATCACGGGCGCAATCCGCGTTGCGCACCACCAGGCGGCCGCGGGCAGTGAGGATGGTGCCGTTTCTGGCGACGCGGGTGGCCAGCACGCAGTCGAACATGTCGACACCCCGCAGAACGCCTTCGATCAGGCAGTCCGGCGAACCTACGCCCATCAGGTAGCGGGGCTTGTGCACGGGCATGTGGGGCATCAATTCTTCCAGCATTTCATACATGATGGGTTTGGGTTCGCCCACGGAGAGCCCGCCGATGCCGTAACCGATAAAGTCCATATCCGCGAGGACTTTGGCGCTTTCCACGCGCAGGTCCTTGTAAAACGCGCCCTGCACGATGCCAAACAGCGCCTGATCGGGGCGTGTATGGGCCGTTTGGCAGCGCTTTGCCCAGCGGTGGGTGCGCTCCATGTTTTCCTTGGCCGTATCATAATCGCAGGGGTAGGGGGAGCACACGTCAAAGGCCATGGCGATGTCCGCGCCCAGGTCCTGCTGGATCTGCATGGACACTTCCGGAGAGATGAAGCGCCGGCTGCCGTCGATGTGGCTCTGGAAGGTGACGCCCTCCTCCTTGATCTTGCGGATGCCGGCCAGGGAAAACACCTGAAAGCCGCCGCTGTCGGTGAGGATGGGCTTATTCCAGCACATGAACTTGTGCAGCCCGCCGGCTTCCTTGACAAGGCCCTCGCCGGGGCGAAGGTGCAGGTGGTAGGTATTGCTTAATATGATCTGCGCGCCGATCTCATTCAGGTCACGGGGCATGACGGCCTTTACCGTGGCAGCCGTGCCCACGGGCATATAGACGGGGGTTTCGATATCCCCGTGGGGGGTATGCAAAACGCCCAGCCGGGCGCCTGTCTGCTTGCAGGTTTTGATCAGCTCAAACTGAAACGGGTTGCTCATTCCGTGCTCCTTTTCTTTGATGCTCATCCTTTGAGAAAATGGCTGATGGCTTCGTCGTATACTGCCCAGGCCCCGCCCTGGGGCGGGCTGAAAAACGTCATCCGTTCGCCGCGGGTGGGATGGGTGAGCGTCAGCCTGGCCCCCCATAAGGCGATTTGTTTGCCGGGCGCACCGCGGCCGTAGCGGGCATCGTTTAAGAGGGGATGGCCCGATGCGGCGAACTGCACCCGGATTTGATGGGCGCGGCCTGTTTCCAGCCGGATGTGGCACAGGGAGGTATCCTCCCTTCGGTCAAGGCGGTCAAAGTGCAAAATCGCCAACTGGCTGCCGGCTGTTCCCGCCTTTACCGTGGAAACCATGTTCTGTGCCTCGTCTTTGACCAAATAATCCGTAAGTGTGCTGGTATCCGGCAATTTGCCTTCCGCAATGGCCAAATATTCCCGGGCCATTTCGTGGGTCGATACCTGCCTGGAGAGCCGGGCCGCCGCCTTGGAGGTGCGGGCCAGGCAAAGAAGGCCGCCTACGGGCCTGTCCATGCGGTGGACAAGGCCCAGGTAGACATCTCCCGGCTTTTGATATTTGTCCTTGATATAGCGCTTCATTTGGGAAAGCAGGTCGTCGTCCCCCGTGGCGTCCGCCTGGGTAAGCAGGTTCGGGGGCTTGACCACCACCAGCAGGTGGTTGTCTTCATAGACAATGTTACACATGGGCTTCCCACCGCCCGCTGGCCCCGCAGGGCAGCACGCCGCCGGTTTGAACGGGCAGGCACAATTCTTGGGCGTCGATGACGCCTTTGTGTTTTACGCTTACGCATAACCGTAGGATATTTGATAGCACGCTGGCCTGAAAGCCTGTGGTATAGCTGTTGATCAGGAAGAACAGCGGCGCATCGGACAAAGCCCGGGCACAGGTTTCGCACAGGCCGTACAGCTCATCCTCCAGCTTCCACACCTCTCCATTGGGGCCGCGGCCATAGCTGGGCGGGTCCATCAAAATGCCGTCATATTGGCTTCCGCGGCGGATCTCCCTGCGGACAAAAGCCAATGCATCCTCTACAATCCAGCGGCAGCTTGTTTCAGGCAGTTTGGAAAGCTCCCGGTTCTCCCGTGCCCAGTTCACCATGCCGCGGGCGGCATCCACATGGGTCACCTGCGCCCCGGCCGCAGCACAGGCCAGTGTGGCTCCGCCGGTATAACCGAAAAGGTTCAATATGCGGGGTGTTTCGCCTTGGACCGCTCGGGATTCGCACAGGTTTGCCATCCAGACCCAGTTGGCTGCCTGCTCGGGGAACAGGCCCGTGTGCTTGAAGCCTGTAGGCCGGACGTAAAACTTCAAATTCCCGTGAGCAATGGTCCACCTGTCGGGCAGTTTGTCAAAGAACTCCCATTGGCCGCCGCCCTTTTCGCTGCGGTGGTAATGAGCCTGGGCTTTCTTCCAAAGCCCGGGATCGGAAGCGGGCCATATCACCTGAGGATCGGGGCGGCGCAAAATTACCTTGCCCCAGCGCTCCAGCTTTTCGCCATCTCCCGTATCCAGGACTTGATAATCCGTCCATGTGTTGGCTAGGAACATTTGTTTCTCCTTTAGGTGCGCTTCACGGACAACACAGCCGTTTCCCCATTGATATCCCATTCCTTGGCCACGGCATCGGCGGGGGCTTCGCCTGTGGTAAGGCTTAATGCCAGCACGCCCTTTTCGATCATGGCGCGGCCGCTTTCAATGGCGGCGGACAGCCTCGCATCTGCCTGATACGTCACGTGGATGCGGTCGGTAACATCGAAATCCGCTTCCTTGCGCATGGTTTGCAGCTTGCTGATGACCTCCCGCACAAACCCTTCCTGGATGAGTTCCGGGGTGAGGTTGGTATCCAGTACCACGGTGACATCATGCTCGGTAATGGCCATGAAGCCCGGTTTTTGCATGGGTTCGGTGAGCACATCGTCCTTCTCTAAAACCACCTGTGTACCATCCAGTTCAAAGGAGACGCTTTCACCCCGGTTGAAGGCATCCACCACATCATTGCCGTCCAGGGTAGTCAAGTGCTGGCTGATCTTGCCCAGCAGCTTTCCGTAGCGGGGGCCCAGGATGCGTAGCTGGGGCTTGAGCCTGTAGCTGGTGAAGGCCCGGGCATCCTCGGTGAAGATGACCTGCCTGACGTTCAGTTCATCCTCCGCCAGATCGACGTATTCGCCCTGGATGGAAGCGCCCTTGACATACAGCGCGTTGAGCGGCTGGCGCACCTTCATGGCGGCGGCGTTGCGGCAGGCGCGGCCAAGCTGCACCACATCGATGAGGGCGGCCATTTGACTTTCCATGGCCGGGCCGATGAATGATTCATCGAAGGTAGGGAAGTCGGTTAAATGCACGCTGACGGGAGCGGAAGCATCCACGCTGCGGACAAGGTTTTGATACATGCTTTCCGCCATATAGGGAACAAAGGGCGCGATGAGGCGGGACAGCGTTTCCAGAACGGTATACAGGGTGATGAAGGCGGCTTCCTTGTCGCCGGCCATGCCCTTGCCCCAGAACCGTTCCCGGCTGCGGCGCACGTACCAGTTGCTCAATTCGTCCACAAAATCGCCGATTGCCCTGGCCGGCTCGGTGAGGCGGTAATTGTCCAATTCACTGCCTACATAGCGGATGAGGGTATGAAGGCGGCTCAATACCCATTTGTCCATCAGGGACAATTGCGCTTTGTGAAGCGGATGCTCCTTGGGGTCGAAATGGTCGATGTTGGCGTAGAGTACGAAGAAGGCGTAGGTATTTTGCAGCGTGCCCATAAACTTGCGCTGGCATTCGGACACGGCTTCGCCGTAGAAGCGGCTGGGCAGCCAGGGCGCGCCGCCGGTATAGAAGTACCAGCGCACGGCGTCGGCGCCCTGAACGTCAAGCACGCTCCAGGGATCCACCACATTGCCCTTGTGCTTGGACATTTTTTGTCCGTCCTTGTCCTGCACGTGGCCCATGACGATGCAGTTTTCAAAAGGAGACTTGTTAAAAAGCAGCGTGCCGATGGCCAGCAGCGTGTAGAACCAGCCGCGGGTCTGGTCGATGGCCTCGGAAATGTAGGCGGCAGGGAAGTTTTCCTCAAACTTCTCCTTGTTTTCAAAGGGGTAATGCCACTGGGCAAAGGGCATGGAGCCGGAATCGTACCAGCAGTCGATGACCTCCTTGACCCTTTGCATCTCCTTGCCGCACATGGGGCACTTCAGTTTGATCTGGTCGATGAAGGGGCGGTGCAGCTCCACATCGTCAAAAGGCGTTACCGCCATGTCTTTCAGTTCCTGCTTGGAACCCACCACATGCATGTGGCCGTCTTCGCACAGCCAGATAGGAAGCGGCGTGCCCCAGTAGCGCTCCCGGGACAGGCCCCAGTCCACCACGTTCTCCAGGAAGTTGCCCATGCGGCCTTCCTTGATATTGTCTGGCAGCCAGTTGACGCTGCGGTTGTTGCGCAAAAGGTCGTCCCTCAGCGCGGTCATGCGAATAAACCAGGTGGCCCTGGCATAGTACAGAAGTGGCGTGTCGCAGCGCCAGCAGAAGGGGTAATTATGGGTATAGGACGCCGTCTTGAGCAGCAGGCCGCGTTCCTTGAGGTCTTTCAGGATGGCGGGGTCGGCCTGCTTGACGAAGACGCCCTCCCAGGGCGTGCCGGAGACGAATTGGCCCTGGGTGTCCACCAGCTGCACGAAGGGCAGGCCGTATTCCCGGCCCACGCGGGCGTCATCCTCACCGAAAGCCGGGGCGATGTGCACAATGCCGGTGCCATCGGTAAGCGTGACATAGCTGTCGCACACCACGTACCAGGCCTTTTCCCTGGGGTTTGCGAAATTGTACAGCGGTTCGTATTCCAGGCCCTTGAGCTTTTCGCCGGGGAAGACCTCCAGCACCTGGGCCGCCGCCGCGTCATCTTCGCAAAACACGGAGGAGATGAGCACCTTGGCCATGATGAAGACCTGCCCGTTTACCAAAACACGGCAGTATTCCTCCTTGGCGTTGACGCACAAGGCCACGTTGCTGGGCAGCGTCCAGGGCGTGGTGGTCCAGGCCAGGAGGTATGTATCCTTCTCGCCTTTCACTTGAAAACGCACGAAGGCGCTCGTGTCGCTGACCTCTTTGTAGCCCTGGGCCACCTCATGGCTGGAAAGGGCGGTGCCGCACCGGGGACAGTAGGGGACTACCTTGTGGCCTTTATACAGGAGGTCACGTTTGGCGATTTCCTTGAGGCTCCACCATACGGACTCGATGTAGTTATCCTCATATGTGATGTAGGGATGCTCCATATCCACCCAGAAGGCGACGCGTTCGGACATCTCCTCCCACTCATGCAGATACTTCCACACGCTTTTTTTGCAGGCGGCGATAAAGGGACCGATGCCGTATGCCTCGATTTGCGGCTTGCCGTCCAGCCCAAGCTGCTTTTCCACTTCCAGCTCCACCGGCAGGCCGTGGGTATCCCAGCCGGCCTTGCGCAAAACACGCTTGCCCTTCATGGTCTGGTAGCGGGGGATCAGGTCCTTGATGGAGCGGGTGAGCACGTGGCCGATATGAGGCTTGCCGTTGGCCGTGGGGGGGCCATCGAAAAAGCTGAAGGATTCCGAAGCGTCATCCCTGTGATGAAGACTTTTCCGGATGACGTCGTTGTCCTTCCAGAAGGCGGCTATTTCCTTTTCCCGGCCTGCGAAATTCATGTCGGTGGGCACTTTCTGATACATAATGAACCTCCCGTGTCCATAATCGGTTTTTTTGAAGATTGCGGAGGATAAAGAAAAACCGCCCCAAGCTTTCTTGGGACGGATTGCTCCGCGGTACCACCCAGATTGGCGCACAGGCGCCCTCTTTGCGCAAACCTTTTGCAATGTCTGCGGCCCTGTAACGGGAGCAGCCCGCCCGCGCCTTGGGTTTTTCGCCTTCGGCGTGGAGACTCCGGGGTGATATGGCGTGAACTCCCTTGCCGGCCTTCCACCTGCGCCGGCTCGCTTGAAAGGGTTTTTCCAGGCCCGTCCCCATCATGGTCATATACTTCATCTATTATATGCATCAAGGGGAAAAAGTAAAGGGGTTTTGCAGCAACGAAACAATTTTGAGGGGCGGCACGGCCGCCGTAGTGCAAAGTGAGCATGGGCTAACTTTGAAATTTGGGAAAATAGATGCATTGATGGAAAAATTGTGATATACTATTTGCTAATCTTTATTTGGCGGTGAAAAAAATGCTGACCGGATGGCTGTTGAAGCGGTTTGTAAAAAACAATCAGGATACGGAAAACCAATCCGTCCGGGCGGCCTATGCCACGCTGGGGACTACGGCCGGGATATGCATCAACGTTCTTCTATCCCTTGCGAAATTCCTGGCGGGCCTTCTTTCGGGCTCCGTGGCCGTGACGGCGGACGCTGCCAACAACCTGTCGGACGCGGGAGGCTCCATCGTTTCCCTGGTCAGTGCCCGCATGGCACAAAAGCCGGGGGACAAGGGCCATCCCTTCGGCCATGGGCGCATGGAGTATATTGGCGCGCTGGGCGTAGGCGGTTTTATTCTGATCATGGGGTTTGAACTGTTCAAGGGCGGCATAGAAAATATTATTACGCCCTCCGCGCCGGATTTTACGCTTGTAACCTTTCTCATCATGATCGGAAGTGTGCTGACAAAAGGCTGGCTGTATTTCTTTTACACTAAGCTGGGAAAGGCCATCGATTCCCAGCCATTGAAGGCCGCGGGCAAAGACTCGGTATCCGACGTGCTGGCAACAGGCGGCGTCCTGATCGGCATGCTCATTGACAGGCTGTTTGGAATACACCTTGACGGATATATGGGCGTGCTGGTGTCGCTGTTCGTACTGAAAACGGGCTACGGGGTGTGCAGGGACACGGTGGACCGGCTGCTGGGCGCGCAGCCCAGCCGGGAGATGAACGATAAGCTGACCGAAAAGCTGTTGTCTTATGAAGGTATACTCGGGGTGCACGACCTGGTTATACATGATTATGGACCTGGCCGGAGCATTGCTTCTGTCCATGCGGAGGTATCAGCCAAAGAAGACATCGTGAAAATCCATGAGTTGATCGACCATGCCGAGCGGGACATCTCCAGGGAAATGGCTATCCCGCTTCTCATCCATATGGACCCCATCGTCACCGACGACAAGGCGACCCTTGACACACAGGCAAGGATGGAAGAATTCCTGATGTCGGTGGACGCAAGGCTCAGGCTGCACGACTTCCGCCGGGTGCAGCATACGGACAGGATCGACCTTGTGTTTGATGTCATGGTGCCTGCCGACTGGAAGGATACCACAGAACTGAAGGATAAAATAGAGTCTTGTGCCCGGGAACTGGATGAGAAGAATGAATGCGTACTCCACTTTGATACGGACTATTACCATTAATTGGCCGGGATTCTTTTACAATGCAGTGCAGGATTCCTAGCCCTCCGGCCGTTTAAGAAGGGAAAGCAAGTAAATTGTCGAAATTTGCTTGTAAGGTAGGGGGTTTTTTTATGGCCATCATGAAACGGTTTTTTATCCGGATGCTGTGTGTGGTGCTGGCGGTGATGTGTTTTGCCGTACCCTCCCAGGCTACGCAGGGAAATGAATTGAGCAAGGAAGAGCTTCTGGAGCTGCTGGCGGAGACCATTCCCGAGGGGGAAGAGGGGGAACTGAACGAGTATCTGGTGCTGCCGGAGGATTATGTGGCGCCCGAGACGGATATGTTCCAGCTTCTGCTCATTGGTACCGACACCTACTCACCCAAAAGCCGGGGCCGCAGCGATACCATGATGCTGGCCCAATTGGACCCGAAAACCAAAACCATCAAGCTGGTTTCCTTTCTTAGGGACATGTACGTGAAAATTCCAGGCAAGGGCTCCACACGCATCAACGCGGCCTATGCCTACGGCGGGCCGGAGCTGCTTTTGAAAACGCTGAAAGCCAACTTTGGCATTGAGCCGGACGCTTACATATCCGTTAATTTCAGCCGCATGGCCAAACTGATTGATGCTATCGGCGGCGTGGAAATTGACGTGTCCAAAAAAGAGCTGACACAGGTGAACAGCATTTTGGAGTACTACAACCTTCAAATAGGCAAAAAGCAAAATGACGGCCTGCTAAAAAAATCAGGCCTGCAAAACCTCACGGGCAAACAAGCGCTGTCCTTCAGCCGCATCCGCAAAATCGACAGCGACTTTGCGCGCACCGACCGCCAGCGCACGGTGGTGGAGGCGGCCTTCCACAAGATCATGAAGCTGAGCTGGGATGAGATTGGCGAATTGGTGCTGAACAATCTGGACAATGTGGTCACCAATATTTCCGCGGCCGATGCCATCCGCCTGATCCCCACGGCGCTGACGGCCAAGGAAGCCACCTTTGAATCCATTCAGATTCCCGCCAAAGGCGCTTATGCCAGCAAAAAGATTTCCGGTATGGCCGTGCTGGTGCCAAACCTGTCCAAGAACGTGGAAGTCCTGAATGATTTTTTGTACGGTGAACAAGGCGAATAAATAACAATCTGAAAAGAAAGCCGCCTTCCTTCAAAAATGAGGGAGGGCGGCTTTTGTTCATCTTATTGTTTGTTTCCCGCGTTCAGCGCTTCGATCTGCGCCCTGCGCTTGGGCGGGGCGCAGGAGGGGCAGGCGTCCAGCTTTACGTAGGGGGCGGACTCCAATTCGCCGTAGGTAAAGCCGGTGAGCGGCAAGTATCTGTCCTTCACGCTTTTGCAGTAAGCGTCGCTGTGGTAATACTGGCCGCCGTCGGGGTTGTAAAACAAGGGCAGAGCATGATCCGGGATGGGAATATTGCGGCCCACATCATCCCAGATGAAGACGCGGGTGTTCAGTTTGAGGTTGTCCCATAGCCAGCGCATGTTGATGCCCTCAGGGCTTTTCTGTTGCTGCACCCGGATGCAGCCATGGCTGGCCTTTTGACCCAGCACGCGCTCAAAGGGCCGGTAATCACGGTCCCCGGTTTCTTCGTTTTTAAAGCATGGCACTTCATGAATCAGTATGCCGCCATTGACGCGCAGCGCCAGATCACACCACATGTTGCCCGACCAGAAGCCGCCCGTCCAGCTCACAATCATAAACTCTCCGGCTGGGGTTTCGTTGTAAGGCTGCTTGCTGTTGACAAGGCCGGTGGAAATCAAAAGCTCGGTAATGATCTTTCCTTCCTGAAACACGTACATCCGCTGGGTGAGCTTGTCCAGCAGCAGGCCGAATTTCTGGTTGGACTGCTTTGTTTGAAGCTTGGAGGTTTCAATGTATCCCGAAAAGAACCCGGCCCAGTTTTTCACCTTGCTGGTGTGGATGGAGCTGGAATAGGCCTCCACCAGCGTCCAGCCGTTGTTCAGTGTTTCCAGTACGTGCAGCCCCTGGGAATCGCAAGTCACTTCCCCCACGGCTTCGGAATTTTTATCGGGTTTCTCATACACCTTCACCACCTGCCGCTGTTCGCCCTTGACCACCGTAATCGGCTGCATCATGGCCTCCCAGATGGCAGCCTCGTCCATAACGCCCATGGGCAGCGTGAAGAAGCAGGATTCGTGGCTGCAGGTATGACTGCTGAAATCAGAGGGGGAATGGGGTGTTTCGCTGTTGCTGTTTTCCACAATCGAAACAATTTCCGTCAAAGCCGGGACCGGAGCCGGTTCCTCCACGGTGATGGTGAACAGTTCCCCGTTGGAGGAAAAGCCTGTGTCATCCTGAAGGGACAGGCTGATGTTATGGCCGCCGGGGGAGAGGGCCTGGCCGTCTACCTTCCCGTCCCAGGGGATTTCGTGGGTTCCGGCAGGCAGAAGCGCTTCATACAAAATGACATCGCCGGAATCCTGCGCAAGCTTCATGGTCAGTGTGGCCGCAAGGTTTGTCTTAACTGTAAGGTGCCAGTCTTCGCCGGGGGAGATATGCGTATCGCTAGGGAAGGCGGACAGGATGGCCGGGCTCAATTCCCCGATGGCAAAAGATGCGGAGGCTTCGGCTGTTCCCTGCACCGCCTGCAAAACGTAGCTGCCAGAAGAAAGGGGTGAGCCTGAGGATGTACCGTCCCAGGTCAGGTTGTTGCGGCCTGCCTTCGCGGGAAAATCCTTCGCAAGGGTAGCCACTAAAGCGCCGGTTTCATTCTTGACAAGGATATCGGTGTCCCCCGCCAGGGAAGCGGAAAAGCTTAAGCGGATGGATTTTCCGGGGCGGATGATGTCCGGCGGATCGACCCATTCCAAAGCACCCTCGCAAAACGCCGGCAGCGCGGCGCACAGGAGCAGCAAAAAAACAAGCCCGGCGGTGGCGGAACGGAACCTCTGCATGACAGACCTCCTTCAAAGTGAAAGGCATAACTGGCTTTTATGATACAAAAAACGGATGGCGTTTGCAACCCGGCATACCAAATCAGGCCGTTTTCCAATGAATTGTTACATAGATGCGCGTATTTGCGGGAATTGCGCGCAAGGCCTGCCCATGATACAATACACACATGAGCACGGGAGGGAAACCATGGGAAATTGCCTTATGCATGTCACGCAGGCTCTTTCACGGCTGCGCGCGCCCTTTTGCCAGGGGGAATACGACCTGCACGCCCTGGCGGCAAACGCCCTGCGGGAGGCGGATATTTCCTTCCTGCATGAAGAACGGCTGGCGCCCCGGTGCCGCATCGATTTTCTGGCGGGCACGGTGGGCATTGAGGTGAAAAAGGGGAGGCCGGAACGCCGGCGGCTTTTGCGCCAGTTGGAAAGGTACGCGGTGAGCCCGCGCATAGAAGCCCTGGTGGTGCTGGTGGAGCGGGCGGCGGACTTGCCGGGGGAAATACTGGGAAAGCCCTGTGTCACGATATCCGTAAACCGTTTGTGGGGGATCGCGCTTTGATGGAGCGGGAAAAAAACAGGATAGAGTCCGGCACGCAGGCACTGTTGCCTGCTTATTTGCGTCACGCTTTTCACGACGGGCATGTGTACGGCACGCTGTCTTACAACAAGCGGGCCCGCTGCTGGGTTGTAAAAGGAGAACCCTGCGTGACGGAGCTGGCCAAAAGGCTCTTTCCCGGCAGCGCGGGCCATGGCCGGGGGGAGGCTAGGTTTACCGCGCACCGGCGTATTGTGGGGGATTTGCACTGGCTGATGCTTCGCTATCCCCTTGCCATAAAGCCCCAGGATGAAAAACGCTGGCAGGAAGCGCTGGAGGGTGCCAGGGAGTATGCGCTGCGCCGGGAGGCCGCAAGGCTTATGCCCGAAAGCGCCATCCCCCCGGATGGGGCGTTTGAAGGAGAGCTGCGCCCATTTCAGCAGCGGGGCCTGGCCTATCTTATGCAAAACGACAGGGCGCTGCTGGCGGACGAGATGGGGCTGGGCAAAACGGTGCAGGCGCTGGCCTGGCTCTCCGTTACGCAGGCTTTTCCTGCTCTCATTGTCATGCCCGCCCACCTCATACGCAACTGGGAGGCGGAAACAGGCCGTTTTCTGCGTGTGTGCGGGCGGAAACCCACGGTACACGTCATCAGGGGATTGAAGCCTTATCCGCTTCCGCCTGCCGATATCTACCTGATGCACTACCTATTGCTGCGCGGCTGGAAAAAGGAACTGCCCGAAATGGGCTTTGCGGCGGCGATCTTTGACGAGATCCAGGAATTGCGCCATAGCGGCACGGAAAAATACTCGGCGGCAAGCCTGCTGTCCTCGGCCTTGGACAAAGTCATCGGCCTGAGCGGCACGCCCATTTACAACAAGGGCGGGGAAATTTGGAACGTGGTGAATATCCTGGACTTTCACTTCCTGGGGGATTGGGAAAGCTTCTCCCGGGAGTGGTGCTACGGCTATGGCAACGCCGTGGTGGTCAAACCGGAATTGCTGGGGGAGCACTTGCGCCGGGAAGGGTTGATGCTTCGCCGCACGAAAAGGGAAGTGCTGCCGGAGCTGCCTCCCAAGCGCCGGCTGGTGCAGGAGATTGACGCCGACGATGCCGTATACCGTACGCTCATGCAGCCCGTTTTGGAAAAGCTTCTCCACTGGAAACAGGACGAGAGCCTCACCGTATCCCAGCGGGCCATTCTGGAAGAGCAGATTTCTAAGGAGGAGCGGCAAGCCACGGGTTTGGCCAAGGCGCCTTATGTCTGCCAGTTCGTGCGGGCGCTGCTGGAAGCCGGGGAGAAGGTATTGCTCTTTGCCCACCATCATAAAGTGATGGATACCTATAAAAAAGAATTGAAGGCCTTTGCTCCGACTTTTATCACGGGCCGGGAAACGGGCGGGCAAAAGGAGGAAGGCGTTCGCCGGTTCATGGAGGGAAAAACGGACCTGTGCTGCATCTCCCTGCGGGCAGCTTCGGGGCTGAACCTGCAAAGGGCCGGGTGCGTGGTCTTCGGGGAGCTGGACTGGTCGCCCGCTGTGCACAGCCAGGCGGAGGACCGGGCCCACCGCATGGGGCAGGAGGATTCCCTTTTGTGCTATTATCTGGTCAGCCCCGGCGGCAGCGACATGGATATGCAGGAAGCCCTGGGCCTGAAGGTAAGCCAGTTTGTGAGCCTGATGGGGGATACGCCGCCTACGCCGGAGGAAGCGGCCTTGGGGGCAGGCATGGCCCGCCGCCATGTGCAGCATCTGGCGGAACGGTTTTCCGGCCGCGAATACGAGTGAAAATGTGAGGAATACAAATGGCTCTTTTCTTTTTGAGCATGATCTATCTTGCCTTCATCAGCCTGGGGCTGCCCGATTCCATGCTGGGCGCGGCCTGGCCTGCGATGCGTGCGTCCTGGAGCGCGCCGCTTGGTCAGGCGGGAAGCATCAGCCTGGTAGTTGCAGCGGGTACAGTGGTGTCAAGCTTGCTCAGCGCCCGGGTGATCCGGCGGTTTGGCACGGGCCGGGTGACCATCGTCAGCGTATTGATGACGGCTTGCGCATTGCTGGGCTTTTCCGTAGCCCCCGGAGCCTGGTGGCTGTATGTGATGGCGATGCCGCTGGGCTTTGGTGCCGGGGCGGTGGACGCAGGTCTGAACGCATATGTGGCCAGGAATTACAAAGCACGGCATATGAACTGGCTGCACTGCTTCTGGGGCATTGGGGCCACACTGGGCCCTGCGATCATGGGTTCCTTCGTCGCGCGCGGCAACTTCTGGCAGGGCGGCTACCGCATGGTTTCTGCCGTACAGTTCGGGCTTGTCCTGCTGCTTTTCTTTTCGCTGCCCCTATGGCGCAGGGAGGAAAGGCAGCAAAACGCTGGGCCATGCACCGCGGGGCGCGATGGCATCTTCCGCCTGCCCGGTGTCAAGTGGAGCCTTTCTTCCTTCTTTCTATATTGCAGCCTGGAGATCACCGCCGGGCTTTGGTGCGCCAGTTTCCTGGTTGAGGCGAAGGGGCTGCTGCCTGCCCGGGGAGCCTGGTGGGCAAGCCTGTTTTATGCGGGCATCACGGCGGGGCGTTTCCTGTCAGGCTTCCTGACTTTCAAAATGACGGGAAAACAATTGATCCGCCTGGGGCTTTTGCTCATTCTCTCAGGTGCGGGCCTGCTTTTGCTGCCGGGGGAAGCGGCGGCGGCCGGCATGGCGCTGCTGGGCCTTGGGTGCGCCCCCATCTATCCGGCGCTGCTCCATGAAACGCCTGCCCGGTTCGGGCAGGAGCACGCCCAGGAGTTGATGGGCATCCAGATGGCGTTCGCTTATGTAGGCAGCACGCTGATGCCGGCAGTGTTGGGGCAGGCGGCCAACCGAGTAGGTATCAGCGTCTATCCCTGGTTCCTTTTCGGGGCGGGGCTGTTGATGATCCTTTGCACCGAGCGGGTGAATGCCATCCTTCAAAAGAAACGCGGCTATGAAAATTCATAGCCGCATCATGATCATATGTCCGAAAACTCATGATGTATTTATTGGGGGAGGCTGATGCATACGCAGGGCAGGAAATCTGACGGGGCCAGGCAGGGATTGGCCCGCAGCAGGGAGGCGACGGAAACGTTGAACTTTGCCGCCACAGATTCCAATGTATCAGTTTCTTTGAGGATGTAGGTGGCAGGCAGCGGGCAGGGCTGGTTTATATCCGGCACGCAGATCACCTGGCCGGGCACCAGATTATCCAGGTCCACGCTGGGATTGGCAACTTCCAGGGTATGGCGGTTCAGCCCCGCGTTCAGTTGGAAATCGCTGACTGTTTGCCCGGGCTGCACGGTGCGGCGCTGTTCCAGCGGGCAGGTGAAGGCAGGCGGTTCCTCCACTGGTGCTATCTCTCCGGTTTCCCCGGCAACCTCGCCCGTCTCCCCGGTTTCCGGAGGGGTTTCCACCTCCTTGGGTATCTTGACGCTTTGCGGTTCCTTGGCAATCTGCTGTGTTCCTTCCGCCACGGGGATGCAAAGTACGTCGCCAACCATGAGCCTTGCGGGATTGATGTTGGGATTGGCCGCGATCAGATCCCTTAAGGATACCCCAAGGCGTTTGCTGATGAGGTAATAACTGTCGCCCCGTTTCACGGTGTACTCAAAGGCGCAGGCTTGTGTAGGCGCTGTAGGACCGGTGCTCAGATTCATACACATACTCCTTTCCAGAATTCTGCTTTATCTTATGCTGCTTAAAAAAAACGGTGAACGAAATGCGAAGCCGGTGGGCAGCTTGTGGGCCGCGGGATGAGCAATGGGCAAAAGGAATTTGCCTATGGTAATCGCAAACGATTTGCTTCGCGCGTTTCGGACGCTGTTGCCATGGGTATTTCTCAATAAACGCCCGAAAAGTAAGCATATCCAATGTTTACTCAAAAAAAGGGGCGCTTCTGTCGCCGGACGGGTTGCGTGTAGCGTCTTCCTGTGCTACACTACTTGGTGCCCTCCCCTAATAGAGGGCAGGGCCATGCTGTGCCCATGAATTGGCAGGAGGATGTTTTTTCATGAACCATACCGTCGAGAAGCAAAGCGGCAGCAAAGTCAAGATTTCTTTTCAAATTCCCGCCGAGGCGTTTGACGAAGCCATGCAGAAGTCCTTTTTGAAAAACCGCGGCCGCATCAGCGTGCCTGGCTTCCGCAAGGGCAAGGCGCCCCGCAAGCTGATAGAGAGCATGTATGGCGAAGGCGTGTTTTATGACGACGCCTTTGACAGCCTTTTTCCCGAAGCCTATCAGGCCGCGGTGAAGGAGAACGGCCTTCAGCCGGTGGATCAGCCTCAGATGGACGGCATTGATCAAATAGGATCCGGCAAGGATTTGCTATTCACTTGCGAAGTATACGTACGTCCTGAGGTGACGCTGGGCGAGTACAAGAACTTGACGATTGCCACTCACGAGCATCCCGTGTCGGATGAAATGGTGAACGAGCGCATCGAGCGTGACCGGGAGCGTGTATCCCGCCTGGTGGATATCACCGACAGGCCCGTGGAGCAGGGCGACACCGTGAATCTCGATTATCTGGGCACCGTGGATGGCGTAGCCTTCCCCGGCGGTACTGCACAGGGCCAGACGCTGGTGATCGGTTCCGGCCACTTCATCCCCGGCTTTGAAGAGCAGATGGTTGGTATTTTAATCGGCGAGGAAAAAGACCTGACCGTGAAATTCCCCGAAGAATACCACGCCAAGGAGCTGGCCGGGAAAGACGCCGTGTTCCATGTGAAATTGAACGGCATTCAAAAGAAGGAATTGCCGGAGCTGGATGACGATTTTGCCATGGATGTCAGCGATTTTGATACATTCGCCGCTTATGAAGCCGATATCCGTGCCAAACTCACCGAGGAAGCGCAAAAATCGCTGGATGTGGAAAGGGAAAACGCGCTCATCGAAAAGGCCGTTGCAAACGCAACCCTCGAAGTTCCCCCGCCCATGGTGGAGGATCAGCTGGATCAGATCGTCCGCGAAATGCAGCTTCGCATGGCCTACCAAGGCTTGAAGATGGAAGATTACCTGAAGTACACGGGGCAAACCGAAGAGCAGCTCCGCGACATGTACAGGAGCGAGGCCGAAAACAGGGCGAAGGTGGAATTGGTACTGGAAGCCATCCGCAAAGCGGAAGCCATTGAACCCACCGAGGAGGAAGTGGATGAGCGGATTGCCGAGCAGGCCAAGCGCGCAGGGCAGGAAAAGGATGCCTATGTCCAGAAGCTGACTGAACGGCAGAAGGAATATCTGCGCGACAACGCCGCCATCATGAAGGTGATCAACCTGATGAAGTCCACTGCCACCTTTGTGAAGGAAGAAGGCCATGAAGGCCATGACGGCCACGAAGACCATGAGCATCATCATCATTAATTTCCAATTGGACGGCTGCCGTGCGCATCCCATGGCATAATTCCCGCCGGGCGGTCATATGATACAGGAGCGCCGCATTCCGCCTGAAAGCCTGTGAGCATGACTAAGGGCTGGAAGCGGCGTCCGTGCAAAAGGAAAAATACCGGGGCAGCAGTTTGCTGCAAAAGGAGGCAAGCACCATGAGTTTGATCCCAATGGTCATTGAACAATCCAACCGCGGAGAACGGGCGTTTGACATCTACTCCCGCCTGCTCAAGGACCGTATCGTGTTTCTGGGCGGGCCCATCAACGATGACGTGGCCAACGTCGTGGTAGCCCAGCTCCTGTTTCTGGAGATGGAGAACCCCGATGCCGACATCTCGCTGTATATCAACAGCCCGGGCGGCTCGGTAACGGCGGGGATGGCCATCTATGACACCATGAATTATATCAAGCCCCATGTGCGCACGGTATGTATCGGCATGGCGGCTTCCATGGGCGCCTTCCTGCTTATGGCCGGGGAAAAGGGCAAGCGGCAAGCGCTGCCCAACAGCGAGGTCATGATCCATCAGCCCATGGGCGGCGCGGAGGGCCAAGCCACCGATGTGGTCATCCGGGCTGAATGGCTGCTGGCCACCAAGAAGAAGATGATCCGCCTGATGGCGGACATGACTGGACAATCCCTGGAAAAAGTGGCCCAGGATGTGGAGCGCGACCATTTTATGAGCGCGGAGGAAGCACTCAGCTACGGTATCATCGACGAGATCTATCAGCCGCGGGCACCCCGCGCCTAGAGGTAATGAAATGGCCAAAGACGATTTTACTCCCCGTATGCAGCAGAAGGTGCACAAGTGCAGCTTTTGCAACAAAACCCAGGAGCAGGTCCGCCGCCTGGTGGCCGGCCCCAACGTGTATATCTGCAACGAGTGCATCCTGCTTTGCCAGGAGATTATTGCCGATGACCTGGCCGTAATAGGCGATTCCGCCTCCACAGCCATTCCCCGGCCCACAGAAATGAAGCAGGTGCTGGATGAGTACGTGGTGGGGCAGGAGAAGGCCAAGCGCTCCCTGGCGGTGGCGGTGTACAACCATTACAAGCGCATCAACGCGCCTCAAAAGCGCGGCGATGTGGAGCTTCAAAAATCCAACATCCTCATGCTGGGCCCCACCGGCTGCGGCAAGACGTTTCTGGCCCAGTCCCTGGCCCGCATTCTGAACGTGCCCTTTGCCATCGCCGACGCCACGAGCTTAACCGAGGCCGGCTATGTAGGTGAGGACGTGGAAAACATCCTGCTGCGGCTGATCCAAAACGCCGATTATGACATCCAGGCGGCGCAGCGGGGCATCATCTATATCGACGAAATCGACAAGATCGCCAGGAAAAGTGAAAATCCCTCCATTACCAGGGATGTCAGCGGCGAGGGCGTGCAGCAGGCGCTGTTGAAGATTCTGGAAGGTACCATTGCCAGCGTTCCGCCCCAGGGCGGGCGAAAGCACCCGCATCAGGAGTTTATCCAGATCGATACGACGAACATCCTGTTCATTTGCGGCGGCGCCTTTGACGGCATAGCACCTATCATTGAAAGCCGCATCGGCAAAAAAACGCTGGGCTTCGGCGCGGAGCTGCATCAAAAGGACAACCCCGACATGAGCCGCGTTTTGAGCCAGATCCGCCCGGAAGACCTGATGAAGTACGGGCTGATTCCCGAGTTTGTGGGGCGCCTGCCCATTGTGGTCACGCTGGACGCGCTGGACGAGGAAGCGCTGGTGAAGATCCTCACCGAGCCACGCAACGCTCTGGTCAAGCAGTATGCCAAGCTCATGGAGCTGGACGGCATCACACTGGAGTTTGAGGAAGATGCGCTCAAGGAAATCGCCCGGCAGGCCATCCAGCGCAAGAGCGGCGCCCGGGGGCTCCGTTCCATCATTGAGGGCGTTATGCTGGATACCATGTTTGAGCTGCCGGTGCGCAACGATGTGAACAAGTGTGTCATCACCGCCGATTCCGTCAAGGAGAACGGCAAGCCAAAGCTGGTGGAAGGCGAGCCGCGAAAGCGCAAGCCCCGCACACAGCGCTCCATTCCGGACACGGAGCCCAATGCCCAGCCGGAACCGAGTGTATCGTAATATTCGAAAAAAGCCGATCTTTGACCGGCTTTTTTCGATTTTGCACGATTTCCTTGTATGCCTGCGCACTGTCCTTCGCTATGCTTGGACAGTACTCGGCATACGGCCAAGAAATCGTGTAAGGAATGTTTGCTCCGCAAACCCCCGTCCGACCGGCAAAGCCGGTCGAGACGATTTCAAACGAGGGAGGCTGCGGCCCCCCTCGTTGCTCTCCCAAACAAGTTCGTCAGTAAATTGATATTCTCATTTAAGGCTGGGCGCTGGGATAATTGGTAATTTTTCCATGACAGCATCCTGCCATTTCTGATTAGAACTGGTCATTGCCCCAACCACTCCCACACATGGAGACCCTTCCTTTTTCGCATCCTAACGCCTAGAAACAGGACAAAGGGAGGGCTTTTGGTTGGTGAATTTTTTGCTCCTGGGCATACAATTGCTGGTATCGGTAGTGGTCGGGCTTTTCTTTTTTATGCAGCTTCGGCAGCAAAAGAAAGCCCAGCCCGCTGTGCGCAGGGAGAGCAACCGTGAAATGGAAAACCTCCAGCGCATGCGCGGCATCCACCTGTCCGAGCCGCTGGCGGAAAAGGTGCGCCCGGTGAAGTTTTCGGATATCATTGGGCAAAACGAAGGCATCAAGTCGCTGAAGGCCATCCTGTGCGGCGCGAATCCCCAGCATGTGATCATCTATGGACCTCCGGGCATTGGCAAAACCTGTGCCGCCCGCCTTGTGCTGGAAGCGGCCAAGCGCACCCGCGGCACGCCCTTTGCGTCCAGTGCCCCCTTCATTGAAATGGATGCCACCTGCGTGCGTTTTGATGAGCGGGCCATTGCGGACCCCCTGATCGGCTCCGTCCACGATCCCATTTACCAGGGTGCGGGACCGCTGGGCGTGCAGGGCATTCCCCAGCCCAAGCCTGGCGCCGTTTCCAAGGCCCACGGCGGCGTTCTGTTCCTGGACGAGATCGGGGAGCTGCATCCCATCCAGATGAACAAGCTGTTGAAGGTGCTGGAAGACCGCAAGGTAATGTTTGAGTCGGCTTATTACAACCCGGACGACACCAGCATCCCCCGGCACATCCATGAAATATTCAAGCGCGGCATGCCCGCGGACTTCCGCCTGGTAGGTGCCACAACCAGAAGCTCTTCAGAAATTTCTCCTGCGCTCCGCTCCCGGTGCATGGAGATTTATTTCCGTGCCCTGGAACCGCAGGAAATTGCCGATATCGCCGCCAATGCTGCCCAAAGGGCAGGCTATGAGCTGGACAAGCGGGACGCCACGCTCATCGGACGCTACGCCGCCTGCGGCCGCGATGCGGTGAACATTGTTCAAATGTGCGCGGGCCTGGCGCAGTTGGAGGAACGGATGGAGATATTAAGGCAGGATGTGGAATGGGTGATCCATTCCGGCCATTATGCCGCGCGGCCCGATCCGCTCGCGATCCGGGAAAACCGGGTGGGCTGTGTTCATGGCCTGGCGGTGTTCGACAGCCACCAGGGTGCCTTGATGGAAATTGAGGCCGCGGCGCAAAAGGGCGCCGGCCGGGTGACGGTGACGGGCATTGTGGAAGAGGAGGAGTTGGGCCAGGACGGCCACCGCATGCGGCGCAAGTCCACCGCAAGGGGTTCCGCGGAAAATGTGATGACGCTTCTGCGCTCCATGGGCTATCCTGTGGACGGCATGGATATCCACATTAACTTCCCCGGCGGCGCGCCGGTGGACGGGCCCTCCGCGGGGGTGGCCATGGCGGTGGTGGCGCTGAGCGCCATGACGGGCAGGCCCGTGGACGGTTCTGTGGCAGTAACAGGGGAAGTTTCGGTGCGCGGCCGGGTGATGCCGGTAGGCGGTGTGCCGCAAAAGGTGGATGCTGCCCGGCGGGCCGGGCTCACCCGTGTATTGGTGCCCAGGGAGAACCGGCTGGAGCGGTTCGATGGGATGGATATGGAGATCATTCCCGTGGATACGCTGGAGGGAGCGCTGGAAATGATGCTGCTGCCGGAGGAAAGGGTATCTTCCCGCCCCGTAAGGGACTGGTCCGTGCCGGTTTTGCAGGAGAAGGCGGCAGCCAGCGGACGGGTGGAGAAAGGCGAAAAAACGTCGGTGGGCCATGCCTCATGCGTGGAGGAAAATGTATAAGGCGTTTCCCAGAAACATGTTTGTTTGTCGGCGGTGGATTTCTGCCGGGCTTGGGGACCGGATGATTCAATCCGGCCCTGCGCTGTGCCCGGCGCAAATCGCCCGATTTTGATAGCTGTTACGGAACGCGTCCCAGTTGCTTTTCTTCCCATGAATTGCTATAATAGGGAGCTCGTACGGGCTTTGCCATGGAAGGCTTGGGCAAAGGGGCTTCCCTTTTCCGGGAATGGGAGGGAAAGAGAAAAATAACACCCGTGCCGGATTACCGTACATGTGTTTGTGGTATATATAATGTACACAGAGCCTTGCCAAGCGGGCTTTCCCATAGCGTGAAGGAGGGACCAACATGCCAAGAACAAAGAAGACTCCACTGATCCGCCTGCCGGTTCTGCCGTTGCGCGGACTGATGGTTTTTCCCCATATGGTGCTGCATTTTGACGTGGGCCGGGCCCGAAGCGTGGCTGCGCTGGAGCAGGCCATGCTGGAGGATCAGCAGATATTTCTTGTGGCCCAGATGGATGCCGATGTAGACGAGCCGACCCTTTCAGACCTTTGCCGGGTGGGCACCATCGCCTTTGTAAAGCAGGTGCTGAACCTGCCGGGCGACAGCATCCGTGTGCTGGTGGAGGGGAAGCAGCGGGCGGTGCTGGAAGCCGTGGTGGAGGAAGACCCCTACATGGCCGCCGACGTGCGCCCCGTGCCGGAGCCGGACAAGGAAGAAAACCTCGAATTGCAGGCACTGGTGCGTACCACCCACGAATTTTTTGAGGAATACGCCAAGGCCAGCATGCGCGTTTCACCGGAAACGCTGCGCTCCGTCAACGAGGTGGACAAGCCCGACCAACTGGCCGACATCATTGCCGCCAACGTGCTGACCCACCTGGAGGACCGCCAGCAGATTCTGGAGGAAGTGAACGTGGCACGGCGGCTGGAAACGCTGTGCGGCATCCTTGCCCGGGAAACGGAGCTGGCCGCTGTAGAAAAGCAGGTCCAGGCCCGCATCAAAAAACAGATTGAAAAAAATCAAAAGGATTATTATTTAAGGGAACAGATCAAGGCCATCCAGACGGAGCTTGGCGACAAGGAAGCCACCGACGTGGAGGACCTAAAAGACCGGGCCGCCCGTGCTGATTTGAACCAGGAGGCAAGGGACAAGGTCAATAGGGAACTGGAGCGCTTAAGCCGCATGGCTCCCGGCACGCCGGAAATCGGCGTCAGCCGCACGTATGTGGAGTGGATTCTTGACCTTCCCTGGGGCAAGACCACCCCGGACAACCTGGATTTGAAGCGCGCCCGCCGGATCCTGGCTGAGGACCACTACGGCCTGGAAAAGGTGAAGGAGCGTGTTATCGAATACCTTGCGGTGCGGCGCATGAAAAACGACATGCGCGGCCCCATCCTGTGCTTTGTGGGCCCGCCCGGCGTGGGCAAAACCTCTGTCGTCCGCTCCATCGCAAGGGCAGTGGGCCGCAAGTTCGTGCAGATGTCCCTGGGCGGCGTACGGGATGAAGCGGAGATCCGCGGCCACCGCCGCACCTACATCGGGGCCATCCCCGGCCGCATCATCGCTGGCATCAAGCAGGCCGGTACCCTGAACCCCGTGTTCCTGTTTGACGAAATCGACAAGATGTCTTCGGATTTCAGGGGCGACCCCGCCTCCGCCATGCTGGAGGTTTTGGACGCGGAACAGAACGGTGCCTTCCGTGATCATTATCTGGAGCTGCCCTTTGACTTGAGCAAGGTGATGTTCATCACCACCGCCAATACGACGGATACCATTCCCGCGCCTCTTTTGGACCGTATGGAACTGATCGAGGTGCCCAGCTACACGGAGGAGGAAAAGCTACAAATCGCCAAGCGGCATCTTTTGCCCAAGCAGATCAAGGAGCATGGCCTTGCCCCCAAGTCTGTCCGGATGGGGGACGCCCCCATGCGGCTGGTCATCGAGGGCTATACCAGGGAAGCCGGGGTGCGCCGCTTGGAACGGGTGCTGGCCCGCGTGGTCCGCAAAGCCGCCGTGCAGATGCTGGACACCGGCACGCAGGAAGTGCATATGACGCCCTCTTTGGTGAAGGAATACCTGGGCGCCCAGCGTTATCTTCGTGATCTGCCGGAAAAGGAGCCGCGCATCGGCGTGGTCAACGGTCTGGCCTATACGTCGGTGGGCGGCGAGCTGCTGGCGGTGGAATGCACCATCATGCAGGGCACGGGGGGCATGCAACTGACCGGCCAGCTTGGCGACGTCATGAAGGAAAGCGGCCGTGCGGCGCTTTCCTGGGTGCGCGCCCACACCTCAATACTGGGCCTGGCGCCCGATTTTTACAAGCTGGACGACATCCATATCCACGTGCCGGAAGGCGCCGTGCCCAAGGACGGCCCCTCCGCCGGCGTAACCATGACCACCGCACTGGTATCGGCCTTAACGGGCATCCCCGTCAGGCAGGACATTGCCATGACCGGGGAAATCACGCTTCGCGGCCGTGTGCTGCCTATTGGCGGGCTGAAGGAAAAGACGCTGGCGGCCTATCGCGCGGGTATCCGTACGCTGATCATCCCCAAGGAAAACGACAAGGACCTGGAGGAGATACCTGCCCACGTTTTGAAGCTGTTCCGGGTGGTGAAGGTATCCACCCTGGATGAGGTGCTGGCGGTAGCGCTGACGCAAAAACCTGTGCCTTATCAGCCTGCGCCCGAAACGCCCAAGCCGGATGTTCCGACGGAGCTGAATATTACAAGCGCTTCCGGCCCGGCCATCCGGCCCGATGTGCGGGCAGGGGGCTGAGATGGAGGTCAAAAGCGCGGAATTTGTTGTGAGCTTGCCTGCCTATGGCCCGTTTCCAGGGGAAGGCCTCCCTCAAATCGCCGTGGCAGGCAGGAGCAACGTAGGTAAAAGCTCGCTTATCAACTGCCTTTGCCAAAGGCATGGTCTGGCCAAAACCAGCTCCACCCCCGGCAAAACCAGATTGATCAACGTTTTCCTGATCAACGATGGCTTCCACCTCATCGACCTCCCGGGCTACGGTTTTGCCAAGGTGGACAAGGGGGAGAGGGTGCGCTGGGGGAAGATGATGGAGGGTTATTTTTCCGCCGCGCCTGCCCTCAGACACGTTTTTCACCTGGTGGATATCCGCCATGAGCCCACTGTAGACGACCGGGACATGAACGGCTATCTCCGGGCGATGAACATCCCCTTTACCGTGATTGCCACCAAGGCCGACAAGATCAGCCGCGGCGCCCGCATGAAGTATATCGCTCCTATCTGCCGCGCGCTTTTGGTTCAGCCGTGGGAGATTATCCCTTTCTCCAGCCAGACCAAGGCCGGGCGGGAGGAATTGCTCAAAGCGCTGGAAGGGATACTGTTGCCGCAGGCATCTGTTATACCATTGGCGGGGAGAACGGCTTTTTCTGAATAATGTAGTGCCTACTTCCATATTCTTTGAAGGTAGGCATTGTCATAATGGTAGGGCATTAACCTCCCACCGCCACCCTTCGGGTGGCACCTCCCTCCAGAGGGAGGCGTTGTCAGCGTTTTTTGAAACTAGGAGCAGAACCTTGGGGGAGTAACGAGGGGGCCGCAGCCCCCTCGTTTGTAAATCCGAAACCAGCGACATGTGCGGTGGTTTCGGAAGGATTTCGAAGAAATCCTGTCCTTACACGCTTCACTGACCGTATGCCTTGCACCAGCCAAGCGAAGCGCAGGATGGTGCGAAGGCTACAAGTGAAGCGTGCGAAGTCGCCCAAATGCTGTGCATTTGGGCGAGCTATGCCGGCAAGCGCGCACGCGCTTGCCGGCATAGGCATAGCATGGAGTAGCCCCAGCAAGGCTTTTATGACAGGAGGAGTATTCCATGCGGCTTGCGGAAGCTATTCGGCAGCCTGCGCTTCTGCGCAGTGAAGCGGTTCTGCTGCCTGCCCTGCCCAATGAAAACGTCCGTGCGGCGCTTTCCCAGGTCAGGTCCAAAGATAAGAATATCCGGATTGATGACGCGTCCTTCCGGCCTGTGGAACCGGCATTGGCCACCAATGTCCGTTCGGGCAGGCAGGTGCAGATGATGAACACCGCCGGTTCCATGGCCGGCCGAGCCATTTTGCAACAGGTGGGCGCTCCGTACGGGAACGCCGTCCCCAACATCCGGCAGAATGTGCGCTTTCCCGGTGCATACGTGAATCCGGCCCCCGCGCAAAAGCAGGTCCCTCAAATGGGAGCCGGCGCCGCTCCGGGCCCGGAACCGGCTGGAACATGAAAAAGCGTCCGCTCTCCGCCCCGGAAAGGTTTCCCTTTTCCGAGGCGGAAGCGGACAGCAACAGGCTAGTTACCGAACAAAAATCTGTGTTACATATACAAAGCCGTTTTTGTCAAAGCATACGCCGATGCCCATCTTGGTCCACTGGCTGCCCAGGATGTTCCTGCGGTGGCCGTCGCTGGACATGAAGGCGGCCTGTGCCTTTGTCACGTTGGCGTGATGGGCGATATTCTCACCCCAGCCGGAGAATTTGTAACCGTTGCTGCGAAGCAGGTCACCCGCGTTGCCCAGAGTGGGGGACTGATGGGCAAAGTAATTATTTTGGAACATATCTGTGGATTTGATACGGGCAATCCGGCAAAGCTCGGGATCCAGCGTCAGGGCGGACAAGCCGTTGTTGGCCCGGTCCTGATTGAGTAAATTTGCCGCCAATTGCTCTTGCGCAGAGACGGAAACAGGAGTATAATTGTCGGGCGTCGGAGCAGGCGTGGGCTTCACCGTCGGGGCGGCCGTGGGCTTTACGGTAGGTTTGGCGGTGGGAGCGGCCGTGGGCTTCACTGTGGGAGCCGTTGTAGGCTTTGCGGTGGGAACAGCTGTGGGTACCGCAGTGGGGTTCACTGTGGGAGCCGCTGTAGGAACGGCGGTAGGCGCCGCGGTAGGCTTGGCGGTGGGAGTAGTCTTGGGTGCCGGGGTTTTGGCGTTGGGACAAGGCTGGCCCGAAGGATTATAATCGATGATCCACATGATATCTTTGCTGCCGCCAGATACGGAGGCGGGGCGGGGAGTTGGCTGAACTGTAGATCCGCCATTCCCGGCGGTGTTATTGGGAACAGGGGTAGCCTTGGTGCTGCAGGGCGGCGTGTTCACAATGTACCAGCCGGAGTAACTGAATTGCGAGGTTGGGCTGCTGGACGCCAAGGCAGAACTGGCCGTCAGGACGATAATCAGACAGAGGACGGCGGCGATATGCTTACGGTTCATGTGACACCTCCAAATTGTTACGACTTTATGTCGTTTGAGTAATGTTAGCGTAATATAGATTTCAAATATGTTCAACAAAATTGGCAGGGAACTGGCAAGGAAATATCAGCCAATCCGTCAAATAGGAAGTACACGCCCGCAATATAAGGAGGATGCCATGATGAATTTGGTGAAATGCCCGCGCTGCGACCTGAATTATATACAGGAAGGAGAAAAATACTGCAAAGTATGCCTGCGGGAAATGAAGGGCGAACAGCCCCGGGAGGAGCTGGAACTATGCTCCGTGTGCAACGAGGCCCCGGCCCTTCCCGGAAAGGACGTATGTCTTTTCTGCCTGAAGGAGCTGAACGGCAGCGGACACGATGACGACGGTGACTCACCCGAGATTATGGACGAGGCCAGCCTGACCATTGATCCGGTGAGCACGATGGATGAAATCATTCCGGAAGTGGATGAGGAGATACCCGAACGGGAGTTTGGGGAGATCGAGAGTGAGCTGTCTCTGGAGAGCGTACGCGAGGATGAGGAAGAGGAGCAGGAGGACGAGGACGAAGAAGAAGAAGAGTGATTTCGCAAAAATGACATTCTGTCATTTTTGCGAGCTTTGCACGATTTCCTTGTATACCCCTATACCGTCCTGCGCTGCGCTTGGCCGGTACGGGGCATACGGCCAGGAAATCGTGTAAGGAATGTTTGCTTCGCAAACCCCCGCCCGGACGGCAGAGCCGTCCGAGACGATTTCAAACGAGGGCGCTGCGCCCCTCGTTTCTCCCCGCAGATTGGTTCGTACTTTAATGGTATCACACTCCGCTTAGCGGACAGGAATTCCAATAGCAACACATCATCGGGAGGAAGCATGACCATTTTTGCCATTGGCGATCTGCACCTGCCCGGCGGTGATACAAAGCCCATGGACGTCTTCGGAAGCCATTGGGAGAACCATTTCGAGAAGATTGCGGCAGACTGGCGCCGGCGGGTGAAGCCGGATGATTTGGTGCTGCTGCCCGGCGACATCAGTTGGGCGATGCGCCTGGAAGATGCTTTGCCTGACCTTGACGCCATCGGGGCGCTGCCGGGGAAAAAGGTATTGCTGCGGGGCAACCATGACTATTGGTGGGGGACCATAACAAGGCTCCGGGCCGCGCTGCCCCAAGGTATGTATGCCCTTCAAAACGACGCGCTGGCGTTGGACCATTATGTAATTTGCGGTACCCGCGGATGGGTTCTTCCCGGTGAGGCAGGGCTTGAACCGGAGGATATGCGCATTTATCAGCGGGAGCTGATGCGGTTTGAAATGTCCTTGCAGGATGCCAAAAGAAAGGGACCCGGCCTTCCCATACTTGCAATGCTGCATTATCCGCCTTTCAACGAGCGGCAGGAACCTTCCGGATTTACGGAACTGATGGAACGGTACGGCGTGACGGATTTGGTTTACGGCCACCTGCACGGGCCGGGGCTGAAGGGAGGCTTCACGGGCATGTGGCGGGGGATCCGCTGCTACCTTGCCTCCTGCGATGGATTGGGCTTTCAGCTTCTGAATCTCACGGAGACGGCGGCGGACATGCGCCCTGGCCTGCGGCTGGAAAATTAATCTTTCTACCATCTTCGTAAAAAAATCTATAGATAATTTTCATCTAATTTTCACAAATCAGCAGGATTTTTGTGGAAAATTCTGAATTCAAAAGCACCCAGGTATTTCCTGGGTGCTTTTTTTGTGCTTGTTATGGCGGAAATGCGAACATAATTTCTCAAAAGATGGCGGTTTATTACAAAGATATGAAGTGGTGATGGAAAAAAATATTGCCTTCAGGAATTGACGTGCTCCAAAAAGTGGTGCATAATGGTTTCACATCCCTAAAAGTGGTGTCAAGTGGTGGGCAGGGAGGTGGAATTGTGGCGGACGAAGAGAAAGGCATGCCTGGCGGAATGGCGGATGCGCCGCAGCAGGAAGCGGCAGAAAAGCCTGTTCAGGCCGGCGAGGTGCTTCTGGACACGCCCGAGGACGCCTTTTTTGGCTGCTATGACCATGCCATAGACGGCAAAGGCCGCATCATCATCCCCTCCGACTACAGGGAAAGTCTCGGCAAGCAGTTCACTATCGGCCCCACCAGGGATCAAAAGGCCATTGCTCTTTATCCGCAGCACACATGGCAATCATTGCTCCGGGAGATGTCGGAAATCCGCCGGCTCCATGGCAACAAGCCCAAGGTGCAGGTATACCTGAACCGGTTTTTCAAGTTCAGTTATCCCAAGGTGGAAAGCGACAACCAGGGGCGGCTTCTGCTTCCGGCCAAGCTGCGCCAGGAAATGCTGGGCGATGCACGGGATGTGGAGATCAGCGGCGTGCAGGACCATATCCGCATTGTCACCAGCGAAAAAGCGGCGGAAGTGGAGCGCTACTACAAGGAAAACGAGGATGACATTCTGGAGTTTATGGGCAGTTTGGAGGTTTAGCCGGTTCTAAACCGGCCCAAAGGGGGATAGGATACGTATGACAAGCGCCGTCGGCATGAATCGTGCCGGGAAGGGCAGGTATGCCCAGGTAGGGGTAAGCAGCGGCAGCGCATGCAGGATGACCGTGCGCCCCAATGTGTTGCTTCCCTATGGCGACGTGGATGAAAACGATACGCCCATTCCGCCAAGGCGCCCCATCCGGCGCGCTCCGCGCATGCGTCCTCCCGAGAGCGCCATGCCCCGCCATGAGCGGCCCGTGCAAGGCGGTCTTTCCTTCACCGCGGCCCTGAGCATCCTGGGCTTTTTCGTGTTTGTGCTGGGCATCATCACACTTGTAAACACCAGCAAAATGACCGAGAAGTCCAAAAGCCTGAACTCCCTTCGCACCCAGATCGAAGCCGGCCAAAAGGCCAACAATGAGCTGGCGATACAGTTGGACGAAGCGTCGGACGGCGCGAAAATCTGCTACGCCGCGGCCCGCGAACTTGGCATGGTATCGGCCGAGGGAGCGGATGTGGTTTATCTGACAGCTCCTGATACCCGCAAAGATACCGGAACCGTCCAGGCCGCCGTCCCCCAGGCGCGCACTGGTATTTATGCCACACTGTTCGGGTTCCTGGAATAGAGCACTTTGCGTGCTTTTTTCCGGAGCCTCCGGGGGGATGAACTTTGTATCCCGAGCTTCTGGTTCGTAAAAGACTGCTGTTGCTGACCTGCGTTTTTATTTTGCTCTTCGGGGCGGTGGGTGTGCGCATCGGCAGCCTCACCATTTTCCAGGCGGAATCCCTGACAGCCAGGGGCGTGAACCAATGGACCAGGTCCGGCGCCGTGTCGGCACGCCGGGGCGGCATCGTAGACCGCCTGGGACAGACGATCACCCTGAGCACCACGGCCTACATCGTATGTGCCAACCCGCAATTGGTAAAAGACCCGGAGGCGATGCTGGACATCCTCTGTCCGCTTCTGACCATCAACCGGGAGAACGCGCTTGCCAAGATCACCGACAAGAAGAAGGCGTCGGTGATTTTAAAGCGGCAGGTGAGCCGGGGGATCGTGGATGAGATCCGCAGCCTCATGGCGCAGCCCGAGCATCAGAGGAGCAAGGTCCTTCAAGGCATCAGCTTTGACGAGGACACCATGCGATGGTATCCCAAGGGGGTATTTTTGTCCCAGGTGCTGGGCCTGACCAATGTGGACAGCGTAGGCCAGTCGGGGCTGGAGCAGCAGTATGATACGCTGCTCAAAGGCCAGCCGGGCGCTTTTATCCATGAAGTGGACGCCAGGGCGCGCACGCTGCCCGACGGCCAGACGGCCTATATCGAACCTCAGGCCGGGAACACATTGAAGCTCACCATCGACAGCACCATCCAGGGGCTTTGTGAAAAGGCCGCCCGGGAATGCATCAATGTAAACAATGCCAAAGCGGTGCACTTTATCGTGATGGATGTGAAGACGGGCGCCATCCTGGCCATGGTCACAAAACCCGATTACGATCCCAACGCGCCGCCCCGGGACGCCATTGAAACGCTGACCCAGCTCATGCGCATCCAGATCATCAGCGACGTATATGAGCCCGGCTCCACCTTCAAGATCGTTACCGCCTCAGCCGCCCTGGACAGCGGCGTTACCAACCCCGAGGACAGGTTCTACTGCTCCGGAAAAGTCACGGTGGACGGCGACACCATCCGCTGCTGGGGCAGGCCCCACGGCGCAGAAAGTATGCGGGAGGCGCTTCAGAACAGCTGCAATCCGGTGTTTGTGGAATTGGCTGTGCGCATGGGCAAGGATACCTTCTACAAATACCTGAAGGCGTTCGGCCTGGGCTCGCCCACCGGTATCGATTTGCCGGGGGAAGCAACGGGCATACTGATCAACAGCCGGTATGTAAAAACGGTTGACATCGCCCGCATCGGTTTCGGGCAAAGCATAGCGGTGACGCCTCTGCAATTGATCACCGCGGCCTGCGCGGCGGTGAACGGCGGTAGGCTGCTAAAGCCCTACCTGGTGGCGGAGATCATTTCCCCGGCTGGGGAGGTGCTCCAGCGCAATGGGGCCCAGGTAGTCTCCAGCCCCATCAGCCCGGAGACATCCGCCACCATGCGGGAGCTGCTGGAAAGCGTGGTGACTGATGGCGGCGGCAGGAATGCCGCCATCACGGGCTACCGTATCGGCGGCAAAACGGGCACCGCCCAGGTGTACAAGGACGGAAAAATCGTCCGGGATGTGCACATAGGCTCTTTCCTGGGGTTCGCCCCGGCGGACAATCCGCAGTTCGCCATCCTGGTGGTAGTCGATGAAGCCCATGTACCGGTGGACTATGGCGGTACTACGGCGGCCCCCTTTGCCAAGCAGGTGATGGCCGATGCGCTGAAGTATCTGGGCGTTTCCCCGGCGGACCCCAAGGCCACCCAAAGGCCGGAGGTGCCAGTGCCGGATGTGACAGGGCAATCCCTGGCAAGCGCCAGAAAGACGCTGGGGGAATTGAAATTGCTCACGGTGGATGACGGCCAGTCGGATACCGTGACAGGTCAGATGCCGGCGGCGGGCACCACCCTTCCCATTGGCAGCCAGGTCATGCTCTATACACAGCAGGGCGAAGTGCTGACGCCCATGGAACTGGTGCGGGCGCCGGATGTCTCGGGCCTTTCCATGGTGGAGGCCGGAAGGCTGCTTCGGATGCGGTCGCTGGAAATGGAAATCGTGGGCAGCGGCCTTGCGGTTTCCCAATCGCCCGCGGCAGGGGAGTATGTAGCCCCGGGTACAAGGGTGACGGTGCAATTTCAGATGCCGGGCGGTTGAATTTCAAGTAAGCGTAAGCGGAGGGACACAAGATGAAATTGGAAGCGCTGCTTGCCGATTTGCCCTATTTGCTGGATACCCGGGGCGAGATGGCGACGGAAATAGGCCAGATCACCTCCAACAGCCGGGAGAAGGTGGAAAAGGGGCTGTTCTTCTGCATTTCCGGGGCGCGCTTCGACGCCCATCAGTTTGCGCCCCAGGCGGTTGCCAATGGCTGCGTAGGCCTGGTAGTGGAAAGGTTCCTGCCTGAAATCTCCGTGGCGCAGGTGCTGGTGAAAAACGGCCGGGCGGCTATGGCCCGCATGGCAGCCGCTTTTTATGGCCATCCCGCCAGGCAGATGAAACTGGTGGGTGTGACCGGCACCAAGGGCAAGACCACCACCAGCTATCTTTTGAAAGCCATCATGGAGCAGGCAGGTTATTCCTGCGGCCTCATCGGCACCACAGGCAACATGATTGGAAATCAAAAATTAAAAAGCGACCTGACCACCCCCGATCCCATCGACCTGCAGGCAACGCTCAGGCAGATGGCGGATGCGGGTGTACAGGTAGTGAGCATGGAGGTTTCCGCCCATGCCATGGACATGCATAGGCTCGATGGGCTTGTTTTTGAGGCGGCTTGCTTCACAAACCTCTCCCAGGATCATCTGGATTATTTCCATACCATGGAACGTTATTTTGAGGCCAAGAAGGAATTGTTCACCTCCGGCATGACGCGCAACGCCTCCTTCAACGCGGACGAGGACAACACCCCCAACATGCTGAAGGACCTGAATATTCCTTATATCACCTATGGCATCTGCGCCAGTGCCGACCTGTATGCAAGGGATATTGAAATCAGCGAGGACGGCGTGCGCTTTGACCTGAAGCTTCGGGATATGCACCACGTCGCCATCAACCTGAAAATGACCGGAATGTTCAACGTTTATAACGCCATCGCCGCGGCATCCCTGGCCATGATTCTGGGCGTTTCGGGAGAAGATATCAAACTGGGGCTGGAAAGCGTGAAGGCGGTGCCTGGCCGCATTGAAATGCTGCCCACCAACACACCCTACAAGGTGATACTTGACTATTCCCATTCTCCGGACGCGCTGGAGAATATACTGACCGCCGTCAGGGAGTTTGCCAGAAAGCGTGTCATTGTGGTGTTCGGCTGCGGCGGCGACCGGGATCACGGCAAGCGGCCCATCATGGGTGAGATCGGCGGACGGATGGCGGATTATTCCATTCTCACCAGCGATAATCCCAGGACGGAGGACCCCTACGCTATTCTGGCCGCGATTGAGGAAGGGATCAAACGCACCCGCGGCAGATACACCGTGATTGAGAACCGGCGCGACGCCATCCGCCACGCCTTGGAAATCGGCCGGGAAGGGGATGTCATCATCCTGGCCGGGAAAGGGCATGAGACCTACCAGGAAGTGATGGGTGTAAAGCGGCCCTTTGACGAAAAAGAGGTAGTGGCGGAGCTTTTGAAGGAAATGCAGAAATAACTGTGCCGCATGGCCTTAAATTACGAGGAGGAAATGCATGCAAAGGATGATCCTGGCGCTTCTTATCGCCTTTGCGTTACTGTTGGTTCTGGGACCCAGGGCGCTGCCCGTTTTGCGCAGGCTGAAGTTTGGACAGACGATTTATGAACTGGGTCCGCAATCCCACAAGACAAAGCAGGGCACGCCCACCATGGGCGGGCTTCTCATTGCTCTTGTCACCGTTGCGGCGGCGCTTATCCTGCATCAGGGCAGTTGGTATGGCCTGTGGGATTTTTCCCTGATGGCCTGCGCGCTCGCTGTGGGCTGTATGGCAATCGGCTTTGCCGACGACTATATCAAGGTGGTCAAAAAGCGCAGCCTGGGCCTGACGCCCTGGCAGAAGATCGCCGGCCAGGTAGTGCTGGCAGCGGGTTTTTCGGTGTATTGCTATTTTCATCCCCAGGTGGGCAGCAGGATTTGGGTTCCCTTTTTGAACATGGAATGGGATTTGGGTATCTTTTATATCCCGCTGATGACGCTGGTGGTAATTTTCATGACCAACAGCGCCAACCTGCAGGACGGGCTGGACGGCCTTTTATCTACCGTGACGGTGATCGGCAGCGCTGCATGGGGATTGATGGCCGTGTTTCTCATGCCGACAGTTGCCATGTTCAGCTATTCCATGTATGGTGACAACCTGTATAACATTGGCATCTTCGCCCTGGCGCTGACTGGCGCATGCATGGGCTTTTTACGGTTCAACCGCTATCCGGCCATGGTGTTCATGGGGGATACCGGATCAATGTTCATCGGCGGGGCCACAGTGGCCATGGCCATGCTTTTGCGTCAGCCGCTGATGCTGCTGCTGATCGCTTTCACCATGGTCATGTCCTCCGTATCGGTGATGATGCAGGTTGCCTACTTCAAGCTCACCCACGGCAAGCGCATATTCAAGATGTCGCCCATTCATCACCACTTTGAGCTGAGCGGCTATTCGGAAACGCAGGTGGTGGCCCTGTATGCTATCGTTACAGGGATTTTGTCCCTGGTGGCACTCCTATCCATGAATGTGACCGGCATATACTAATTCAGATACGGCGCATATCCGGCTGTAAGGGGGTATTGGCTTGAACTGGGAGCACAAAAATGTGATGGTGGTTGGCATGGCCCGCAGCGGTGTGGCCGCTGCGCAATTGCTGGTGAAGCATGGCGCTACGCCTTTTTTGGTGGATCAAAAGAAGCGGGAAGCGCTGCGCACTTCCCTGGACGAGCTGGATACGCTTCCGGTAAGGTGGCATCTGGGGGAGGAGCCGGAAACGCTGCTTCCGCAGGTGGATGCTGTC
Organism: Bacillota bacterium; assembly: GCA_023411395.1. Classification (GTDB taxonomy): domain Bacteria; phylum Bacillota; class Clostridia; order Christensenellales; family Aristaeellaceae; genus JAEWAH01. The sequence continues at coordinate 164,249 of JAEYOV010000084.1, read as the reverse complement.
GTCATCAGCCCCGGCGTGCCCATCCAGTCTCCCTTTATTGCAAAGGCCCGGGAAATGGGCTTGCCGGTGCTTGCGGAATTGGAATTGGGCTATCAGCTGGCGGAAGGGACGGTGGTGGCGGTCTCCGGCACCAACGGAAAAACCACCACGGTTTCATTGCTGGGGGAAATCTTCAAAAACGCCGGAAAGCTGACCTATGTGGCCGGAAACATCGGCTATCCCATGTGCCAGGCAGCCATGTCAAGCCGCCGTGAGGATGTGATCGTGGCGGAGGTTTCCAGCTTCCAACTGGAGAGCATTGATACCTTTCACCCAAAGGTGGCGGCGTTGCTGAACATCACCGAGGACCACCTCAACCGCCACGGCACCATGCAGGAATATATCCGCATGAAGGCGCGGCTGTTTGAAAACCAAACAAACCAGGATGTGGCGGTGCTGAATTTCGACGATCCCATTTTGCAGGAAATGGCGGGACAATTGAAAAGCCGGGTGGCCTGGTTCTCCAGGACGCAGGCGGTACCCCTTGGCGCCTTTGTGGAAAATGGCAAAATCATGTGCGCCTGGGGCGGGGAGACGCGGGCCGTGTGTGAAACGGAGGCCGTGTACATTCCCGGCCCGCACAACCTGGAAAACGCCCTGGCGGCCACGGCGGTGGCGGTGGCCATGGGCGTGCCGGCGCCGGTGATCCGCCATTCCCTGCGCACCTTTCAGGGCGTGGAGCACCGCATTGAGCGCACGCGGGAACTGAATGGCGTGATCTACTTCAACGACAGCAAGGGCACCAATGTGGATTCCACCATCAAGGCGGTTCAAACGATGCGCGCGCCCACGGTGATCATGCTGGGCGGGTATGACAAGCATGCCGACTTTGCGCCGCTGGCAAAGGAGATTGCTGCATCGCCGTATATGGCCCACGCGGTGCTGCTGGGGCAGACGGCCGGGCAGATCGAAAAAGCGCTGCTGGATGCGGGCTTTGACTGTATCACCCATGCTCAGACCCTCAAGGATGCCATCGACAAGGCCCGCACCCATGCCGTGCCCGGAGGCAATGTGCTCTTCTCTCCCGCTTGCGCAAGTTTCGATATGTTCACAGACTATGAGCAGCGTGGCCGCATCTTCAAGGAATTGGTGAACGCATTAATCTAAGGACAGGGGATTTCGCGTCTTCGGACGCGACCAAAGGGCTTTCCTCCCACGGGCTCAAGCGTCGCGCCGGTTCGCTGCCGCTCCCAGCGCTCGTTTCGCCCGTTTCCTCCGCCTGGTCTATTGCCGCCACCGGCGGCGGCCAGGCTCCGTCACCCTGGACCTTCGGGGGCCAACTTCTTGTATTAATGCATTATCTGTGGTCATGCGGCGTTCTTTCGGTGCAGTATTGCAGTGTACAGATGGATATGTAATTCCTGGCTATCAATTATCCCCAGGGGTGCAACGAGGGGACCGAAGTCCCCTCGTTTGAAATCGTATCGCCCGGCTCCGCCGGGCGGGCGGGTGCTTGCGAAGCAAGCATTCCTTACACGGTTTCCCGGCCGTGTGCCATGCATTGACCGAGCGCAGCGATGGGCAGTGCATGGTACACAGGGAAAACGTGCGGAGTCGTGAAAATAACAAAGTTATTTTCACGACTATGCTCCCTTCCTCCCCCGAGGGCGCCTGACGGGCGGTTTAAGCCGCCGGAAAGGTAAGGAAGCATGACGGAATCAGGGGCCGCCGTAAGGGCGGGCAACAGAACATTGCCGGCGCAAAAACATCGCGGTGTGGATGGCGCCATGGTGGTGACACTAATGCTTCTGCTGATGGCAGGGCTGTTGGTGTTGTTCAGCGCCACTTACTATACTGCCCAGGACAAGGGTGACGCTCTGGGCGAGGTCAAAGAGCAGCTCATCGGTATCGGGGTGGGGCTTGCGGCCATGATTTTTACCTCCCGGGTGCACTTTTCCTTTTGGAAAAAGCCCTGGGTGATATTAACGGGGCTGGGATTGAGCGCCGTACTGCTGGTGCTGGTGCTGATTCCCGGCATCGGCGTATACCTGAACGGGTCAAGGCGATGGCTGAACATTGCGGGAATGAGCTTTCAGCCGTCGGAGCTGTGCAAGTTCGCGGTGGTGGCTTTTCTGGCCACCGCGCTTTCCAACAGCGGCGACAGCGTTCGGTCCCTGTTTAAGGGCATCGTGCCGCTGATGGTGATTCCAGCCTTCTTTTTCCTGCTGATCCTGGAACAGCCCAACCTCTCCACAGCTATGTCCATCCTCATGGTCAGCGGCGTGATGGTGTTGATGGCAGGCGCCAAATGGAAGCACCTTGGCCTGATGGGAATTTTGGGCGTGGCGGCGGGCCTGTTTTACGCCTGGAGCGAGCCCTACCGCCGGGAGCGGTTATTATCCTTCCGCGATCCGTTTGCCAAGATGAGCGACGAGGGCTACCAGTTGGCCCAATCGCTTATCGCCTTTGGCTCCGGCGGGCTGTTCGGCATGGGGTTGGGCCGTGGCCGTCAAAAGTATGCCTACCTGCCCTATCCGGAGAGCGATTTTATTTTCGCCATCGTTGGGGAGGATTTCGGGCTGTTTGGATGCCTTGCGGTCATCACGCTTTTTGTGGTCTTCATGTTTATCGGCATGCGCATCGCCGTGACCTGCAAGGATAAATTTGGATGCCTTCTTGCGGCGGGGATCACCTCCATGATCACCATCCAGGCGTTTTTGAACATGGGGGTGGTGGTGGGTATCCTGCCCACCACGGGCCTGCCGCTGCCATTCTTCAGTAAGGGGGGGACTTCCATCTCCATTTTGATGGCGGCGGTAGGCATCCTTCTGAATATCAGCCGCAGCGGCGAACGGAATCTCCGGTAATCCCCCTCACCCCATTTTTCACCCGCCTCACCAAATTTTCCCGCCGACATAGGATGAAGCACGGGAAATAACGGTGGAGGTGAAACACATGGGATTTTTCCGTGTGGAGGGTGGGACGCCCTTGGCGGGTTCCGTCCGCGTGAACAGCGCCAAGAACGCCGTGCTGCCTATTTTGGCTGCCAGCATTTTGACTCGGGAGGAAGTCACGCTGCTGGACTGCCCCATGATCAGCGATGCCCATCATATGGCTGATATATTGGAAATTTTGGGCTGCCGGATCACCCGTTCGGAAGGCACAATGCATATTGTCTCCAGCGAATTACATAATTGGGAGATGCCGGACAGCCTCTCCAAACAGATACGTTCCTCCATATTTTTGCTGGGACCGATCCTGGGCCGGTTCCGCAGGGCGACGGTCACATACCCCGGCGGATGCGAAATCGGCATGCGGCCCATTGACCTGCATTTGCAGGGGCTGCGCAGGCTGGGCGTGACCATTCTGGAGGAAGGCGGGCTGATCCATTGCGACGGGCGGGATATGCACGCGGCCGATGTACACTTTGACTACCCCAGCGTGGGCGCTACGGAAAACGTGATGATGGCGGCGGTTTTGATCCCGGGAACCACCACCATCCACAATGCGGCCAGGGAGCCGGAGATCGAGGATCTTCAAAGGTTCATCAATGCCCTGGGCGGCAATGTCCGTGGCGCGGGCACCCATACCATCCTGGTAAAAGGTGTAAGAGCGCTGCACGGCGCGGTGTACCGCCCCATCCCCGACAGGATCGTGGCTGGCACGCTGCTGGCCGCTGCGGCTATCACCGGCGGTGAGGTGCACCTGGACAACGCTCCTTGCAGGGACATGGTGGCGGTGCTGGCGAAGCTCCGTGAAATGGGCTGTGAGATACGGGAGAAGATCGGCACCATCGATTTGAAGGCGCCCAAGCGGCTGACCGCCTTTCAGCAGCTTCAAACGCAGCCCCATCCGGGCTTTCCTACCGATATGCAGGTGCAGATGCTGGCTTTGTCAGCCATCGCGAAGGGAACTTCCATCGTGGTGGAGAATGTATTTGAGAACCGTTTTACCCACGCGGGGGATTTGAACCGCATGGGCGCCAACATTGTCGTCAACGGGCGCATGGCGATCGTGCAAGGTGTGGAGGCACTTTACGGCGCCCGGGTCAACGCCAGGGATTTGCGGGGCGGGGCCGCGCTGGTCATCGCCGGGCTGGCGGCCCAGGGTATCACCGAGGTAGACAACGTACATCTTATAGACCGTGGATATGAAAACCTGGAAGGCATGCTTGTAAGCCTGGGCGCGAAGATACAAAGGGTAGAATGACTGGAAGATACCAAAGCAAGGGAGGTGATCCCTGTGACACAGCACGGTGGCCCCGGCCGGGTACGGGAGGAGATGCGCCCCGAGCCCGGTTCAGCCCATATTGCGGATCAGGCAAAAAGGTCCCGCCCAAAGGGCAGGGGCCTTTGGGCTGTGCTTTGCCTGCTTTTTGTGCTGGTGGGGGTAGGGATCATCCTGCACAGCACACTGTTCCGCTTGAAACGCGTGCAGGTGGTTGGCGTCACCTACCGCACGCCCCAGGAGGTGGTGACACTGGCCGGGGTGATGGAAGACGACAACATCCTGCTGCTGGATGAGGAAAAGATACGCAACAATATCAACAAAGACCGGTACCTGATCTTTGTGGATATGCAGCGGGATTATCCCGACGGGCTGATCATACAGGTGTTTGAGCGCATACCCCGGGCCAATATCCAGTCCATGGGGGAACAGTATACATTGGATGGGGAAGGAATGGTATTGGAGCAGACGCAGACGCTGCAGCTTACCGAGGGGCTTGTTGCCGTGACCGGGCTTCAAATCGCCTCCAGCGTGCTGGGCCGCTACATCACCTGCCAAAGGGAGGAACAGCTTGCCGCCTACCGCAGGGTGATGTCAGAACTGGCAATGCAGGAAACTATCTCCCAAATTTCGGAATTAAATCTTGCAGATATGGACAATCTGTATTTGGTATCTGTGGACGGATTCACCATCCGCCTGGGGGATGACGGGGAAATGCAGGCCAAGATAGGCGCCATGCGGGCTGTGCTTGACTATTTGAGGGGGTCGGGCCGCGTAAGGGGGAGTATCGACGTATCCGCCCCGATCAATCCCACCTATATCCCGGCCGAGTGACCGCTTGCGAGAAATTGGCGGATTTTGGGGGAAAAAGATGAAAAAACAGCGGATTTTCAACGGTTTTCCCTTGCGGTTTTTTCCTAAAACAGGTACAATGAATATTGGTAAGCTGGATGACTGTATGTTCATCCCCAAGGAACGCTGCGTGCTATGCAATACATGAAAAAATATGCACACCTGCATTTTTCTTCTTCTCAACAGGGATGCTTCTATGCTATAATGTTTTTTGACCTATGGCAGAAGTTCCCGACGAACGGGGGTATGAGGAACTTATGAAGACCACTGTGGCGGCGATGGATTTTGGAACCAGCAAGATCGTCACGCTGGTGGCGGAAAACGGCGGAAACCAGCGCTGTGACATCAGCGGCGCAGGCATTGCGGCCTATGACGGTTATTCCGGCGACCAGTGGAACTCGCCCCATCTGCTGAACGAGGCCATCCGCGCTTCCATCACCGAGGCGGAAGCGCAATCCCATTTCCGCATCAAGGAAATCAACGTAGGCGTACCCGGCGAGTTCTCCAGGGTTTATGCCATACCGGCCAAGGTGGAGCTGCAGGGGGCGGATCCCCGGGTTACCATGAAGCACATCGAGGCCATTTTCGAATCCGCGCAAAAGGAACTGGCGCCGCTTCGCGGCGTGGTGGTGCACAGAAGCCCCGCCTGGTTCATGGTGGATGATGGCAAGAAAACGCTGGAGCCCATGGACATGAAGGGCCGGGAACTGCGGGCCCTTGTTTCCTATGTTGTAGCCGACCAATTCTTTCTGGATGAGATCTCGGGAAGGCTCCGGGAAATGAATATCGCCATCAGCGGTTTCTTCTCCACGCCTACTGGAGAGGCAATGCTGTACCTGCCCGAGGAGGACCGTGACCGCACCGCCATCCTCATCGACATGGGTTATTTGAATACGGAGGTCATGGCGGTGGAAGGCGACGCTGTCATCTTCCACAGAACGATCCCCATGGGCGGCGGCCATATCGCCATGGACGTGGCGGAGGGCTTGCAGGTTCCCATGGAGTCTGCCGAGCAGGTAAAACGCGCCTATGTATACGGTATGGCTACGCCGCAGCAATCTTACGATATATCTGCCGGGGCCGACGGCAAACCGGCTTCTTTTCCCCAAAGCGAGGTGGCCCGGGTGCTGGAACCCAGGGTGGATGAGATTGCCGAAGCCATCAAGGCCTGCATCGATCAAAGCGGCGTGCGCTTGGGAAGCTGGAGCTCCGTTTACCTCACCGGCGGCGGTTTGAGCCTGAACAGGGGAGGGCGCGATTATCTTGCCGGCAAGCTGGACAGGCCCGTCCGGGAGACGCCCAAGCGCACCATGAAGCTCAATAGTCCGGCCTATGCCAGCGCGCTGGGGCTGATGGACCTGGTGATTGATACCGTGGAGCATCAGCATCTGCCTTCGCCTGGCCTGATGGGTGGAGTGAAAGATTTCTTCAGAAGCCTGTTCGCGGGCTGACCGCCCGGTGGAACGGAATCTTCCCTTTTTGAAGCTTACGGATTTTGATACAGAGTAGGGGGATGGAACGTGCTGGAATTTCAGATGGACGATCAGGCGAATTTTGCGTCCATAAAAGTGGTGGGCTGCGGCGGCGGCGGCAACAATGCCGTCAACCGCATGGTGGATGCCGGGCTGAAAGGCGTGGAGTTTATCTCCGTCAACACGGACCGTCAGGCGCTGAGTCTGTCCAACGCCACTACGAAGATTCAAATCGGTGAAAAGCTCACCAAAGGCCTTGGCGCAGGCGCCATCCCCGACATTGGCCGCCGGGCCGCCGAGGAGAGCCGGGAAGAAATCGCCCAGGTGCTAAAAGGCGCAGACCTTGTGTTCGTCACCGCCGGCATGGGCGGCGGGACCGGCACGGGCGCGGCCCCCATTGTGGCCGAAATTGCAAGGGATCTGGGTTGCCTGACCATTGCCGTGGTTACCAAGCCCTTCCAGTTTGAAGGCAAGCAGCGCATGAAGAATGCCGAAATGGGCATTGCGGATTTGAAGCAGCGGGTGGACACCCTGGTGGTGATCCCCAACGACAGGCTTTTGCAGGTGGTGAGCAAGGGCACCACCATGCTGGAGGCCTTCCGTATCGCCGATGATGTGCTGCGCCAGGGCATTCAGGGCATCAGCGACCTGATCGCCGTGCCCGCGCTTATCAACCTGGACTTTGCGGATGTCAAAACGGTCATGGAATCCGGCGGCATGGCCCATATGGGCATCGGTGTCGGCAAGGGCGAAAACCGCATGGTGGACGCCGCGAAGAACGCCATCCAAAGCCCGCTGCTGGAGACCAACATCGACGGCGCCCGCGCGGTGCTCATCAACATTACCGGCGGCGAGGACATCTCCATCGTGGACATCAACGAGGCCGCCAACCTGGTGATGCAGTCCGCCGACAGCGAGGCCAATATCATCTTCGGCGCGGGCATCGATGAGCGCATGGGCGACGAGGTGCGCATCACCGTCATCGCCACCGGGTTTGAAAAGACGCCCTTCCCACCCAAGGAGCCGGCCAAGAAGCCCTTTGAACGCATCCGCACGGCGGGTGCTTACGAAACCCGGCCTACCTACAATCCCTACGCTTCCCGCAATGCAGCCCCCGCCGCTCCCGCCGCGGGGCCCGCTGCCCATGAGCAGGCGGATGGGGAACCGTCTCCCGCAAAGACGGAACAGCCCTTTGAGCCGGAGATTCCGGGCTTTGTGGGCAGCGGCCGGCCTTCCGCGCCGGCTCCGGCACCTCAGGCCCAGCCGCCCATGCAGCAGCCCTATCAACCCAACTATGGGCAGCCCTATTCCGGACAGCAGCCGGGTTACGTACCTTATCAGCCCCAGCAGCCCTATTATCCGCCGGCCCAGAATCCTTATGGCATGAATCCCTATCCCCCAGCGCCCCAGCAGCCCGCCGCCCCTGAAAAGGACGAGCTGGGTGTGCCCGCCTTTTTAAGAAGGGCGCCGAAAAAGTAATATCACATACATATGCAAGGCCCGCTTTCAACAAAGGAGAGCGGGCCTTTGCCGTAGAACATTAATTGCATAATCATGCATATTCAATTGGAATGCGGAGGCGGTTCTGTGGCATTTGTTTATCTAAAGGCAGGCAAAGGGGAACTTGAGCAATTGGTGAGAACAAGGATGGAAATGCTCCGGGCGGTCAAGGGATTATCACCGGAGGCAGACCTTGGTCCTGTTGAAAGGAGCTGCCGCGACTATTATTTGGACAGCTTTGAAAAGGATATCCATGTAGCGTATTTGGTCTATGACGGGCAAGAGTTTGCCGGCTGCGGCGGCATCAGCTTTTATCAGATCATGCCCAACTGCTCGAATCCCTCCGGCAGGAAGGCTTACATCATGAATATCTATACGGTTACAAAATACCGGGGACAGGGGATAGCAGCCAAGATCGTGGATCTGCTTGTGAAGGAGGCATTCAACAGGAACATCCATGACATTACTTTAAGAGCGACGGATATGGGCAGGCCGATCTATCAGCGGTATGGCTTTGTGCCGGATGAGGAGGCCATGATGCTGAAACCGAAGTGATATTTATACATTGTACCAGCAGACCTTGTACTTATGGTCAAATGATAATCCGGCCTTTTGAGCAGTTTTCTGTGACGCGGTATTGCATTCCATGCAATCCCACCAAACCTTCAACTGCTGCTTGCTCAGCTCACATATAAGCATTTGGGCCAAAATTCCGGAAAGGCCCTTTCGCCGGTGCTTTTCCTGTGTTTCCACACCGATGGAGCATATGTCCTGGTATCTGGAATCGGTCACCGCAACGCTTGCGATTTCGCTTTCGCAGATGGCGGCATAACCATTCCCCAAGCGCAGGTAATTGCCCGGCTCCTTCCAGCACGGGATTAGCTTGTCAAGCAAAAATTCGGGATTTGTGACCGTGTTGCCATTTGCAATGGCATGAAGGAAGCCCGCATCAATTTTTTGCAGCTTGTACCCGTATGGCATTTCCGGGGAGAAATCAGTAAACCCCAGTTCTGTTGGCTGTTTGTATATCATCTGCCAGTTCTCCATAACGTTGCGCTGGGGCAAGGCGTTATGGATGACCGGATACCATTCCGTAAGATCGCAGGCATATTCGACATAATCGAGACCTTTTTCCTTACAGAATTCAGGGAGCGTAATATTGAGCAATTCGCCAAGATCAATGGAAAGAAGGCTGCCTGCATGGGACCCCATCCATTGAAAGCACTGCAAATACTCCGACCATACCAAAGCAATGGTTGGCAATGTCAAGCTGTCAACCCAGACTTCCCCGTTGTTGTTGCCGGAGACAATGCCCGCAAAGCTCATGTCGCTGTCAGCATTTACAATTTTACCGGCAAGATCGGCATTCCTGTAAACTTCTTTTTGCATACGCTTAAACACTGCCCTTCATATCCCCAATTGGCAATTAAACTATACTAAAAAAATCGGACAAAAACAACTGGCCATATCCTGTGTCCGGTACATAAACCATCTGCCTTCCCTGTACATTGTAGGGAAGGGGAGGTGGCCAATATGGATCACCGGATACGCAACGCGGTGCTCCAGTGCACGGGGGCCATTGTGGGGGCAGGCTTTGCCTCGGGCAGGGAAATCATGCGGTTCTTCAGCCGGTACGGCCCCTTCTCCTGGATCGGGGTTTTTCTCGCATCGGCAGCAATGGGGATGTTTGCCTTCGCCATTATGAAAAAAGCCAGGGAGGCCGATGCCGTCTCCTTGAGTGAGCTTTGCCGCGCCTATCTTGGCCCGGCCGGTATTGTGGGTACCATCGCCTTCACCGTTTTGATGGGTACAACGGGCGGAAGCATGTCGGCGGCCGCTGGGGAATTGGGCGCTCTGGCGCTGCCGGTGCACGGAGCCTACTGGATTGTGCTTTTGGGTACGCTTGCTCTTGGGCTGGTCCTGTCCAGCAAGAGCCTGACGCCCCTGGCCGTTGTAAGCACATTGCTTGTTCCGGCAATAGCGATTGTTTTTTTGCTGTGCCTGATTCCGCCGGAAGGGGCTGCGGCTGCGCCGCAAATGATCCTGCCCGCCTGGCGGAAGGTTGTGGAGGTGATCCTTTTCGGCGTCAGCTATGGAGCGCTGAATATCACCCTGGCTGCCGGCGTGCTGTGCGAAATCGGCCGGGGAATGACCGGCAAGCGGGCAGCCCGCACGGCAATTTATCTGGGCCTTTGCCTGCTGGCGCTGCTGGCGCTGGGCAATGTTGTTCTTTCGCGGCAGCCTCAGCTTGCGGATGCGGCCCTGCCCATCGTGATGCTATTGAAAAAGTTTGGCAAATTGGGCTTTTGGGTGTCCATCATCGGGCTGTACCTGGCGGTGTTCACCACACTGCTGGCGGCTTCACGCAGCCTTTTCAACATGGTTGGATACTGCAAGCCCGGCTGGCTCAATTTCGTGCTGACAGGCGGCCTCTTTTTGCTCTTTGGTGTTATCGGCTTTGCGAGGCTGGTGGGTATTGTGTACCCCGCGCTGGGTTTTTTGTGCCTGCTGCTGCTTTTGTGGATGCTCACGGGCAAAAAGAAGGCAATTTAAGCAACAAATGGCTGTATGAAAATACACGGTGAGTACTTTCATTTTTTGAACGGCTTTGTTATACTGTGAGGCAGTAGTGGACAAGCGGTGGATCACGCTTGCCGGAAGTCAGGTAGGATGGGCCGCGTGCAAGACCCGGCAGTACGGAAGGAGCGGGAATTAAATGTGGAATCCGGAAGTTGAAATGTGCGGCAGGGAGGAAATGCGTTCCCTGCAATGGAAGAGGCTTCAGTGGTCGGTGCGCCACGCGTATGACAACGTGCCCATGTACCGGGAGAAGATGCGGAAAATCGGCTTAAAGCCGGAGGATATACGTACACTTTCGGATATTTCGCTGATCCCGCTCACCAGCAAGCTGGACCTTAGGGAGCAGTACCCTTTCAAGCTTCTGGCGGTGCCCATGAAGAACGTGCTGCGCATCCACGCCTCCAGCGGCACCACGGGCAAGCCCATCACGGCCGGCTATACAAAGGGCGATCTGGACATGTGGGCGGAAAACATCGCCCGCATCGTTACCGCCGCCGGGGTCACGGCGGAGGACATCGCGCAAATATCCTTCGGCTACACCCTGTTCACCGGTGCCTTCGGCCTGCATGGCGGGCTGGAGCGGGTAGGTGCGGCGATCATCCCCATATCCGGCGGCAATACCGAGCGGCAGATCAACGTCATGCGGGACTTTGGCGCCACGGCGCTCATATGCACGCCCAGCTACGCTATGTACATGGCCGAGGTGGCGGAGCAGATGGGGGTCATGGAGGATATCCATTTGCGGGCGGGATTGTTCGGCGGGGAAGGCTCCACCGAGGAGATGCGGGCGGAGATCGAGCGGCGCTGGGGGATTCTGGCCACGGAAAACTATGGCCTGACGGAGATCATCGGCCCGGGCGTTTCGGGGGAGTGCGCGTGCAAGAAGGGCATGCATATCAACGAGGACCACTTCTATCCCGAGATCATCGACCCGGATACGGGGGCAGTGCTGCCGGAAGGGGCGGAGGGGGAATTGGTGCTGACCACACTCACCAAGGAGGCACAGCCCACCCTGCGCTACCGGACAAGGGATATTACCCGCCTGATTCATGCGCCCTGCGAATGCGGGCGGACATTGGTACGCATGGAAAAGGTGAAGGGCCGCAGCGACGACATGCTGATCATAAGGGGCGTGAACGTGTTCCCCTCCCAGATCGAAAGCGTGCTCATGGGCAGGCCGGGCATCGGACCCCACTATGAAATTGTGGTGGACCGACGGAATTATACCGATCATCTGGAAGTAAAAACCGAGCTCATCGACGGCAGCCTGCTGGAGAGGTGGAGCGAGCTGGAAGCGCTGCAAAGGCGCATCCAGGGCGAGATTCGCACCATCCTGGGGATCGACGTTGAGGTGACCTTCGCTTCCCCCAACACCCTCAAACGGTTTGAGGGCAAAGCCAAAAGAGTGACCGATCTTAGAAAATAATGTTTCAAGGATGTGCGTTTATTCAATGAAGAAACTGATGCTGGGCAACGAAGCCATCGCCAGGGGAGCTTACGAGGCGGGAGTCAGGGTGGTATCCAGCTACCCCGGCACCCCCAGCACCGAAATCACAGAGTACGCGGCCCAATACGGGGAAATGAACTGCGAATGGGCGCCCAATGAAAAGGTGGCCGCCGAGGTGGCTTATGGGGCGGCCATGGCCGGGGCGCGCAGCATGACCTGCATGAAGCACGTGGGCGTGAACGTGGCGGCGGACCCTTTGTTCACCGCCGCCTATACGGGCATTCGCGGCGGAATGGCGGTAGTGTGCGCCGATGACCCGGCCATGCACTCCAGCCAGAATGAGCAGGACAGCCGCTACTATGCCAGGGCCGCCCACATCCCCATGCTGGAGCCTTCCGACAGCCAGGAGTGCAAGGATTTTGTCAGGCTGGCGTTTTCGCTCAGCGAGCAGTATGATACGCCCGTGTTCGTACGCCTCACCACCCGCATCGCCCACGCCCGCTCCGCCGTGTCCCTGGAGGACAGGGCAGAGGTGGAAGTAAAGCCCTATCAGCGGGATTTTATGAAGTACGTCATGATGCCCGGCATGGCAAGAAAGCGCCATGTAGTGGTGGAGCAGCGAATGAACCAGATGGCGGAGGATGCCAATACCCTGCCCGTCAACCGGATGGAGATGGGTGATACCTCCCTTGGCGTCATCTGCAGCGGGGCCTGTTATGCCTATGTAAAGGAAGCGCTGCCTGATGCCAGTGTATTGAAACTGGGTTTGGTGCATCCATTGCCCCGAAAGCTGATCGGGGATTTTGCCCAAAAAGTAGGCAGGCTGGTGGTCATTGAGGAACTGGAGCCGGTGATCGAGCAGCAGGTGGCCTCCTGGGGGATTGCGGTGGAGGGCAAGAACCTGACCGGCCTGCAGGGGGAGCTTTCTGTCAGCCGTATTAGCAGCATGTTTGGCAAGGACGCGCCCCTGGAACCTGCCGACACGCTGCCTGCCCGGCCGCCGGTATTATGCCCCGGCTGCCCGCACCGGGGGGCCTTCTATGCCATGAAAAAGCTGAAGCTGAACGTGATGGGGGACATCGGCTGCTACACCATGGCGGCGCTCCCGCCCCTATCCATGCTGGACGCCTGTTTGTGCATGGGGGCCAGCATCGGCATGGCCTTCGGCGCGGAAAAGGCACAGGGCAAGGCGTTCTCCCGCCGCACCGTGGCGGTGCTGGGCGACAGTACCTTCATCCACAGCGGCATCACGCCCTTGATCGATGCCGTGTACAACGGCGGCACCATCACCGTGGTAATCCTGGACAACAGCATCACCGGCATGACCGGCCACCAGCAGAATCCCGCTACCGGCAAAAACATTGTGGGTGAGCCGGCGCCGCAGCTTAACCTAGAGGTGCTATGCAAGGCTTGTGGCGTACAGTCTGTGCGCGTCGTGGACCCCTTTGACCAGAAAGAAATGCAAAAAGTTTTGAAAGAAGAAACCGCAAGGGAGGCGGTGTCCGTCATCATCGCCAGGCGGCCCTGCGTGCTGCTCTTGAAGGAAAAGACGGTGCCTGTCAGGGTGGAGGACTGCCGCAACTGCGGCGTGTGCCTGGGGCTTGGGTGCCCGGCCATCGAGAGGGGAGATACGGGAATACGCATCAACGGCGCGCTGTGTGTGGACTGCGGATTGTGCGTGGATGTTTGTCCTTTCAAAGCGATTCATGCGGGGAGGGAAAGCAAATGAAAAACCCCGTGTTTGATCTGGTGATTGTGGGCGTGGGCGGCCAGGGCACGCTGCTGGCCAGCAAGATTCTGGGTTACATCGCCTTGGAAAACGGCTGTGACGTGAAGGTCAGCGAGGTCCACGGCATGGCCCAGCGGGGAGGCAGCGTGATTACCCACGTTCGGGTGGGGGAAAAGGTGCACGCGCCTTTGGTATCCACAAGCAGCGCCGATTATCTTCTGGCTTTTGAGGAACTGGAGGCTGCCCGCGCCATACACTTTTTGAAACCCGGCGGCACTTTGATCGTCAACACCCAGCGGATTTTGCCGATGCCGGTGATCACAGGCGCGGCCAAGTATCCCGAGGAGCCCTTGTGCGCTTCGGAGGATGTTTGCCGTACGCAGCGGCTGGACGCACTGGCCATGGCCGAAAGGTGCGGCAGCCAGCGGGCGGTGAACCTTGTGCTTTTGGGGGCACTCTCGAAGCACCTGCCCTGGGAAAAGGATGTGTGGCACAAGGCCATCGCGGCCTGCGTGCCGCCCAGAACGCTGGAAATCAACCTTAAGGCCTTCGACGCCGGCGCGCAATAATGGAATCATTACATAAGAAAAAGGGGCGTGAGCGTATGCACCTGTACTGGAACAAAACCATGGAATGCTTGCCCCGGGAGCAATTGAGGGAACTGATGGGCGAACGCCTGCGCGACGTGGTGCGCAGGGTCTATGAGAATGTTCCCTTTTACCGCACCAAGATGCAGGAGCTGGGCATCACGCCCAAGGACATACGGGGCGCGGAGGATATCACGCTCCTTCCCTTTACCGAAAAGGAGGACCTGCGCAACAGTTACCCCTTCGGGCTGTTTGCCGTGCCCCAGTCGGAGATCGTGCGCATCCACGCCTCCAGCGGTACGACCGGCAAGCCATCTGTGGCTGGTTATACCAGCGGCGATATCGACCGCTGGGCGGAACTGATGGCCCGTGCCATGTACTGCGCCGGCGTCACCAAAAACGACGTGGTGCAGGTGGCCTACGGTTATGGCCTGTTCACCGGGGGCCTCGGCGCGCATTACGGCGCGGAGCGGGTGGGAGCCGCCGTCATCCCCATGAGCGGCGGGAATACCCAAAGGCAGCTCATGCTGATGGAGGATTTCGGATCCACGGCGCTTTGCTGCACGCCATCCTACGCCGTCAACCTGGCGGAATCGCTGCATAACGCCGGCATTGCGCTTGACCGCATCAAACTCAAGGCCGGCATCTTCGGCGCGGAGCCCTGGACGGAGGCCATGCGGGACAAGATTGAGGACATGCTCCGCATCGACGCCCTGAACATATACGGCCTGAGCGAAGTGATGGGCCCCGGCGTCAGCATGGAGTGCCTGGAGAAAAAGGGCATGCATATCTGGGAGGATCATTTCCTGCCGGAGGTGATCGGCCCGGATGGCGAAAGCTTGCCTTACGGCCAGGAGGGCGACCTCACCTTTACCACCCTCACCAAGCACGGCATGCCTCTGCTCCGCTACCGCACCCACGATCTGACCATTTTAACCGACGAGCCCTGCGCCTGCGGCCGCACCCATGTACGCATGGGCCGTATCACCGGGCGCACCGACGATATGCTCATCATCCGGGGCGTGAACGTGTTCCCCTCCCAAATCGAGCACGCGCTGCTGCAGGTGCCCGGCATCGAGCCGCACTATCAGATCATGGTCGACAGAGCCGGGGCCATGGATACGGTGGAGGTACAGGTGGAACTCAGCCCGCATCTGGTGGGCGATACGGTGAAGGCGTTGGAAGCATTGCAATTCAGGGTGACGGAGCAATTGGCTTCCAGCGCCCTCATCCACGCGGAAGTGAAGCTTTGCCAGCCCGGCAGCCTGCCCCGCAGCGAAGGCAAGGCAAAGCGTGTGGTCGACAGACGAAAGCTGTGAATCTTAGCGCTCAACCGGGAATGTTTGGTGTATACTAAGGATAAAGCAGGGACCATAAAGGAGGCAGGATCATGTACGTCAAGCAAATCTCCGTTTTCATCGAGAACACGCCCGGCCGCCTGGCGGACTTTACCAGGCTGCTGGGGGAACATCAAATCGACCTGGTTTCCCTGTCCATTGCCGACACGACCAACTTTGGCATCCTGCGGGGTATTGTTAAAGACTATGAGCGGGCGGAGAAGCTCATTGCCGAGGCGGGCTATACCGTGCGCCTCACCGATGTGCTGGCCGCCTCCGTGCCGGATGTGCCGGGAGGGCTGGCGAAGGTTTTGGGCATGCTCTCGGAAAACGGTATCAGCATCGAATACCTGTACAGCTTTGTTAGAAACGCAGGGAAGAACGCCCTGATCATATTCCGGGTGGAAGAGCTGGACAGAGCCGCCCAGGTGCTTGGGGACAACGGGGTGCGGCTTTTAACCCAGGAGGAAGTCAGGCTCCTGTAGCGATTTATTGTATAAGAAGGCCATTGCATGCAATACCGGAAAAACGAACGGGTGGTGGATGTTCAGGCCATCCGCGACAATGTGCGCGCCTTAATGGGCGCTGTCGGGCCTGATGTAAAGCTGATGGCCGTGGTCAAGGCGGATGCCTATGGCCATGGCATGATTCAGGTGGCGAAAGCGGCCCTGTCCGCGGGCGCCTCCTTTCTGGGGGTTGCCACGCCGGACGAAGGCGTGCTGCTCAGGGAGAACCATATCTATGCGCCGATCCTGGTATTTGGCGCGCTGAACAGGGATGGGGCCGGGGCGGCAGTGCGGTATGGACTGACTCAAACTGTTTGCCGGGAAGACATGGTTTCCTGGCTCCAAAATGAATGTGAAAAGCAAAGCCGTGAGGCATTTGTCCACTTGAAGGTGGATACGGGCATGGGGCGCATCGGTGTCCGGACAGAGGGTGAAGCACAGGCGGTGCTGGAGGCTTTGGGGGCTTCGCCACAGGTAAAGCTGACTGGGGCATATACCCATTTTGCCAACGCGGACGGTTCAGAGGAGAAATTTACGCTGGACCAGTTGGCTTCCTTTGAACGGATCACGAAGCTATTGCCCGGGAATATACTGCGCCATGCCGCCAACAGCGCCGCCGCATTGCGTTTCCCTCAAGCCCGTTTTGATATGGTCCGCCCCGGCATCGCCCTGTACGGATGCCCGCCCGTGAAAACGGATGTGCCTTTGCGCCCGGCACAGCGATGGGTGACGGAGGTCATCCACGTGAAGGAGATCGGTCCCGGCGACACCGTCAGCTATGGCCGCACCTTTACGGCTGAAAGGATCATGCGGGTGGCCACGCTGCCGGTGGGCTACGGCGACGGCTACCACTGCATGCTGTCAAACCGGGGCAAGGTGCTGATCGGCGGGGAGCTAGCCCCCATTCTGGGCCGGGTGTGCATGGATCAGACGATGGTGGATGTGACGCATATCCCCGCGGCACAGCCCGGCGCGGAGGCGGTGCTTTTGGGCCGGCAGGGGAATAACGAGATTACGGCCGATCAAATGGGACAGTGGGCGGGCACCATCAGCTATGAGGTGCTTTTGGCGCCCACCGCAAGGGTGCCTAGAAGATATGAACATGACGAATGAGGAAAAGGCTGCGCTGCGCAAGGCCATGCGCTCTCTGCCCGATCCTAAGGAGCGGTTGGAGGAAGGGGAGGCTGCGGCGGAGCATCTTTTGAACTGGCCCGAATTTATGAAGGCCGGCACGGTGGGCTGCTACGCCTCCATGCGCTTTGAGATCGATACAGCACCTGTTTTGAGCGCTATTCTCATGGCCGGGAAGACGCTGGCGCTGCCTAGGACCTTAGAAAAAGGTGTCATGGAGTTCCGCCGGGTTCTGGACCCGGCTTCTTTGCGTCCTGGCCGGTGGGATATCATGGAGCCGGGGAAAGAGGCGCAGCTTATCCCCCCGGAGGATTTGTCGCTTTTGCTGATCCCCGCTCTGGCGGTGGACAGGGAGGGGCACCGCCTGGGCCAGGGGGGCGGCTATTACGACCGTTTCCTGCCCCAAACATGCTGTCCCTTGGCAGCCTTGGTGCTTTCAAGGCAGGTTGTCCCCGCTGTCCCTTGCGATGAACGGGATTATTTGGTACAATGGATTATCACAGGCAAGGGCATCCTGCCGGCAAAGATTTCGGCACAGGCATAGAAAGGAACTGTTTGCATGCAAAAAAGCGTTCCGGGCAAAAAGAAACCCAAGATCGTCACAAAGCCCATTCTCACAGGCCGCGCCGTGGACGGGTCGACGTTCAAACGCGCCCTGCGGGTGGCCGGCAGCGTGCTTGTGGCCGTTTTCATTTATCTGGTATTCGGCTCGCTGCTGATGTTTGAAAATTTATTTTTGAGGCTGCTGGCCAACACGGCGCTGATACTCATGAGCGGGGGCTTTTTGTACATGAGCGGCGCTTCCCACGGGGAGGCGGACGCTGCTTTTGGCGAGATCATGTTCCAAAGGGAGGCGGAAGGCAAAGCCGTGCCTGATGATGAAAAGGCCCGGTGCTTCATGCCCGCAAAAGGCGTGTGCACCGCTCTTTTTGGTGCGCTGCCCTATGTGCTTCTGGCGCTGGCGGTTGCTTTGACGGCGCAGCTGGCGACCTATACCCTGGGCGTGCTGCCCGAGTGGCTATCGAGCTACAGAAGGCAGGCGGAAATCGGCGATGCGCTGCGCTATTATGAATCCTCCGTCTCCCTTGGGGTGCTGGATGTCGTACGCCTTGCGGTGCGGATGACCATTCTGCCTTATATAAGCATGGTGGGCAGCGGGAATGCGCAGGCAGTTTTGCTGGTGGAAAGACTCAGTCCCCTGCTGGTCATGATTGTTCCCGCCGGATACGCTCTGGGGTATCTTCGGGGCAGGGAGCTGCGCACCAGGGTGCATACCAGCATCGCCCAAAGCCGGCGCAGGAAGAAGAACAAGGAGAAAAAGGAGCGGCAGCGGCGGCAGCAAAAAGGCCCCGAGCAGCTTGTGTAATACCGCTTTTGCAGGAGGATACTGTGCGGATCATAGGCGGCGAGGCCCGCTCCAGGGTGATTGACGCCCCCAAGGGTATGGATACGCGGCCCACCCAGGACAAGGTGCGAGAATCCCTTTTCAATATTCTTCAATGGGAGATCCAGGGGAAAACGGTGCTGGACCTGTTCGCCGGCAGCGGCGCGCTGGGGCTGGAGGCCTTAAGCCGGGGGGCAGAGTACGCGGTATTCGTGGATGCTTCCCTTAAGGCGGCAAAGGTCATACAGGAAAATGTGAACCGCCTGGGCTTTCAAGGCAAGGCGCGGGTAATCCGGGATGACTGGAAAAGCGCCGTCGGATACCAGGCTTATTATGACCGGAACGTTTTCGAACTGGTGTTTTTGGACCCGCCTTACAGGATGACGAATACGGGTGAAATGTGCGGCTACATGCTGTCATACGGCATCCTGGCCCCCCATGCGCTGATTGTTGTGGAGCATGCATGGGAGACACCGCCAAGGCCTGCCGATGACTTTTGGGTTGCGGATGTCAGGCGGTACGGCGATACGGGCATCACTTTTTTCAAGCTCCGCACAAAGGAGGGAGCGGACTGATGGAAGCATTTTGCGTATATCCCGGAAGCTTTGATCCCATCACCTTGGGCCATGTGGACATCATCCGCCGGGCAGCCCTCATCTTTCCCAGGGTGATTGTGGCGGTGCTGCGCAATCCCAACAAGCTGGGCTGCTTCCCGGTGGAAAAGCGTATGGAGATGATTCAAAAGGCTTGTTACGACATTCCCTGTGTTCAGGTGGATTGTTTTGAGGGTCTTTTGGTAGACTACATGAAGGAAAAACATGGCACGGTGGTCATCCGGGGGCTTCGGGCGGTCAGTGATTTTGACAGCGAGTTTCAAATGGCGCAGGTGAACCATCAGATTTCGCCGGAGCTGGAGACGCTGTTCATGATGACTTCACCCCAGCATGCCTACATCAGTTCCAGTGTCGTCAGGGAGATCGCCACCTTCGGCGGGGATGTATCATCCCTGGTGCCTGTAAGCATTCTGCAGGACATTTATCAGAAATTTCCGCACCTTAAAGCCGACTGACCCGACGTAAGGAGGTAGACGCATGGATCAGCATACGCGGGAGATCATTGACCAGATGGAGAGCTTGCTGATGAGCAGCTCCAAGATACCCATGACCAACCTGTATATGGTGGACAGGAATAAATTGCGGGCGATGCTGCAGGATCTGGCGGAGGGTCTGCCGGCCGATATCGCCAGGTCGGCCAGCATCATTCAAAATGAGGCCAGGATCATTGGCGAGGCCAGGACCCGTGCGGAAAACACCGTGTCGGAGGCCAACCTGAAGGCCCGCCAGACGGTGGACGAGGCCGTGCGTTCCGCCCAGCTTACCACCACAAACGCCCAGATGAAGGCGGATGAGCTGTACCGATCCAGCAACGAGCAGGCCAGCCGCATCATGGCGGAAGCGCAGCGCCGGGCAAAGGAAATCGTGGAGGAAGCCGAGCAGCACGCCGTTCAGCTTGTCAGCGAGGAGGAGATCGTTGCCAGGGCGCAGGCGGAATCGGAAGAAATACGCCAGAGCAGCCAGGACGAAATGGAGGCGCTGCGGCAGGATATTTTCAATTATCTGGACGCGCTTCTGGACGACACGGATAAGATGCTTTCCGACAAGGTGCAGGCATTGCGCCGGACGCGGCAGGAGATACAGGCGCAGCGCTGATGCTGCGCTTTCGTGAAAGGCCGGTGACCGTAAACGGCCCACCGGCCTTTCACGACTTTGCACGATTTCCCTGTATGCCTGCGCACAGTCCTGCGCTATGCTTGGACAGTGCACGGCGTACGGCCGGGAAATTGTGTAAGGAAAGGATTTCTGGCGAAATCCTCCCGAAACCACCGCACATGTCGCTGGTTTCGGATTTACAAACGAGGAGGCCTCGGCCCCCTCGTTGCTCCCCCGAGAGCAAGCAATGATTAAAGCGCCAACGTGTCATTCTGAGGGAGCAAAGCGACCGAAGAATCTTTATGCAGAAAGGATTCCAAGATTCTTCGCTGCGCTCAGAATGACATATCACCGAATTAATCAGCGTTTGCTTGGTCAGTTGTTTGTATTGAAGCAAAAACTTTATTACCCCGAATAAGTTCATCCATTGTTCAAATACAGTTCACAATCGGTTGATACAATAACATTGCAGTAAGGGATGCAAGCCACCGTATCCCGGATGCAAACTCCTTTTCTTGGCATTCTTCGGAATGCCGACCTCCCTATCCTCCATACAAGCAAAACCCGCGCTTGCAGATGGCAGAACTGCATTCGCGGGTTTTGTCTTTCTGCTCACCCATGGGGAAGCGGATGAAATTACCGCTTTCAAACCGGGTTAATTACACCTTGCCCAGCCAAAATAGCACTGCGGAAAGCTGGAAGGCGGAGCAGACGATATGCGCAAATCGACGGCGTCCTTTTTTATGATGGCGATAACGGTCATGACTGCGGCGGCTTTATGGACCTGGCCGGTGGAGCGCTGGGAGACGGTGAAGACCGTAAAGGTATCCCTTGGCAGCGTGGAAAGATCCGTATCGGTTACGGGTCTGGCGGCCCGCAAGGGCGAGTATTTCAGCGCCCATCCCAAAGGCGGTGTGGTGATCCAGGTCTATGTGCAGGAAGGCCAGGCCGTTACAGAGGGACAGCCGCTGTACCGTCTGGATGACACGCCGTATCAGGCCGCCCTGAAGCAGGCCATGCAGGCGCTGGAAAGCACCGAATCCACCCAGGCCGCATGGCAGGCTCAGGCCGCGGCGGCTTTTGGCCGGGATGTGCAGACGCTGGCGGAGGAGGGCCTTTCCGCCTATGGGAGCGCACGGGCGGAGCTTACTGCCCGCGTGGATACGCTGACGGCGGAAATCGCCTCGCTGACCCAGCGCGCCTATAAGGATGGGCAAGTGCTGCAGCTCATGGCCCGGGAAGGGGAACTGCTGCTTCCCGGCAGCCCGGGAGCGGTGCTTTCTTCTGTGGAGGCGGAGGTGCGCGCTTCGGTCAGCGCTAGGGACAGCCTGCAGATCAAAGAGGGAATGCGCGCGCGCATTACGCAAAACAGCGTGCCGTTGGGCGAGGCGGTGGTAGAAAAGGTAGGGCTTTTAAAGCCCAACAGCCAGGGCATTCCCTATGCCCAGGTGGTGTTCGCGCCGCTTGACGGCTTGTCAGTGCCTGTGGGGGGCCAGGTGGATGTAGACGTGATCCTGGAGGAGCGGACACAGGTGCCCGTGGTGCCGGTGGAGGCGCTTACCGATCAGAACACGGTCTTTCAGGTTTATGGCGGCCGCGCCTGGGAACTTAACAAACCCACTTTCCTATGGGACGATGTCTGGGCGGTGGTGGATGGCCTGCAGGTGGGCGCTGAGGTGGTGCTGTCGCCGGATAAGGATCTTTCCGACGGCATACGGCTGAAGGTGGTGAAACCATGAGGCTTCGGGATGCCATCCACCTGGCGGCGGTGAATATCTTTCAAACGCCCATGCGCTCCATTCTGACGGTGCTGGGCCTGGCCATCGGCATCGGCGCCATTCTGTCGGTACTGACGCTGGGGGATGCGGGACAGCAGCAGGTGGAGATGGAGATGACCCGCATGGGCGTAGACAAGGTGTGGATCACCGCCCGGGGGCAGAGCGGCAGATATCTCAAGGCGTCGGACGGTCCGCTGCTCCGTGACGCTACCGGCGCCCTGGCCACCGCCCAGGCTCACGCGAACATGATCGTCATTGCGGATGGAGAAACGGCCTATGCCCAAATCAGCGGCTGCGATGAATATCTTTCCGGTGTGCAGCAGTTCACCCTTTTGAGCGGGCGGTTTTTGAGCCCCCGGGACCAGCGGGACGGAACTGCCGTTGCCGTGATAGATGACAGCCTGGCCTCCGTACTGTTTGGTGAGGATGCGGCGAACTGTGTGGGACGCCGCGTTTCGGCAGCGGGACGGCTGTACCGCATTGTGGGGCTTATAGACGGCATGAGCACGCAGATTACCGGCATCGGCATGGACGGCACGCTCCTGATTCCTCTTTCCGCCTTTTCCGATTCCTTTGGCGAAGCGGTTACCAATGTGATGCTGTCGGTACCGAAAAATGTTTCCGGCAACGCTTTGGCCAAGGAGGCACTGGCCGCCCTTGATGAAACCGGGGGCAGCTTCCAGGCCACCACCCTTCAGGCGGAAATCGAGGCGGCCCGGTCCGTGATTCGCATCTTCGTGATGGTATTGTGCTGCGTGGCGGTGATTTGCATGCTGGTTGGCGGCATCGGCGTGATGAACATATTGCTGGTGTCCGTCCGCGAACGCCGGCAGGAGATTGGCGTTTTGAAAGCGTTGGGCGCCACCGGCGCGCAGGTATGCGTTCTGTTTCTGCTGGAGGCCGCTGCCTACGCGGTGCTGGGCGGTGTTTTGGGCGTAGCTGCGGGAGAGGTTATTGTGCGCCTGACCGGCGCATGGATCGGCATCTGGGCGGCAATCCAGCCGGGCCTTGTGCCGCTGGCGGTAGGTTTTGCCGCGCTGGTGGGTCTCTTTTTCGGCGTGGCGCCAGCGTGGCGGGCGGCCCGGCTGGCCCCGGTGGACGCGCTGAGACAGCCGTAGCTGTTCGCTCAAAGTCCGCCTGAAGCAAAGCTTTAGGCGGACTTGAAGCGAATTTTGCACGATTCACTTGCAAAGATTACGGCTTTGCGGCCAGTGAATCGTGTAAGGAGTGTTTGCTCCGCAAACCCCGCACGGTCCGGAAGCTCAATCGTCGCCCTGCTTCGCTATCGCTTGCATGGCTCGTTTCGCTTCACGCCTCCACCCTGCCCATTCCCGCCACTGGCGGGGGCAGGGTTACGGCGCCAGCGAAGCCGGGCGATTCGATTACAAACGAGGAGGCTTTGGCCCCCTCGTTGCTCCCCCAAAGACTGAGGTTCTCAAACATTGCTCAGAATCCCAGCAAGTCCGCCGTGTCATCCTGAGCGCAGCGAAGGATCTTTTTAACGGGAAGGATTTCATCATTCTTCTTCAATTCATTCATCAAAATAACAATGCGTATACATTCTCCTGACATCCCGTAACAATCCGCAAGGATTGTTTTTATTTTATATATTCTTGCATCATTGTTTGTATGTTCTATGTGAAAGTCTGACAGGGCATCCGTGTATACTTTCCATTCCCTCCGCATATGGTCTATCTGACTGGTTTTTCGGGACGGATTGACTGCTTTGGCAGATTATACGTTATATTTGGGAAGAATTTCGCCATCGTATACATCGTGAACAAACGCGATAATGAATATTTGTCAGTTTAACCTATTTCTTTTTTTTGATGGAGTCTATATAATAAGACTAGTTCAAGGCGCGTATCCTATTGGGGAAGAGGCTCCCCTGTATATGAGTTGGCAATAATATGTAAGGAGGAGAAACTATGTCCAGCGTATCTCTCAGCCACATTTACAAAACCTATCCCGGCGGTGTGACAGCTGTTAGCGACTTTTGCCTGGATATTGAAGACAAGGAATTCATCGTGCTGGTCGGTCCCTCCGGCTGCGGAAAATCCACCACCCTGCGCATGGTCGCCGGTCTGGAAGAAATCAGCGACGGGCAGTTGTACATTGGCGAAAAGCTGGTGAACGACGTTGCTCCCAAGGATCGCGACATCGCCATGGTGTTCCAGAACTACGCCCTTTATCCCCATATGACGGTGTACGACAACATGGCCTTTGGCCTGAAGCTGCGCAAGACCCCCAAGGATGAGATCAAGCGCCGCGTCGAAGAAGCCGCGCGCATTCTGGATATCAGCCATTTGCTCAACCGCAAGCCCAAGGCTTTATCCGGCGGCCAGCGTCAGCGCGTCGCCCTGGGCCGCGCCATCGTCCGCGAACCCAAGGTCTTCCTGATGGACGAACCGCTGTCCAACCTGGACGCCAAGCTCCGCGTGGCCATGCGTACCGAGATCACCAAGCTCCATCAGCGCCTGCAAACCACCTTCATCTACGTGACCCATGACCAGACCGAGGCCATGACCATGGGTACCCGCATCGTTGTGATGAAGGACGGCTTCATCCAGCAGGTGGACAGCCCGCAAAACCTGTACGACTATCCCATCAACCTGTTCGTGGCCGGCTTCATCGGCAGCCCGCAAATGAACTTCTTCAACGCCACCCTTACCAAGGAAGGCAAGGAAGTTTACGCCATTTTCGGCTCCAACAAGATTCTTGTGCCCGCCGGCAAGGTTGCCAAGCTGGTGGATGAAAGCTACATTGGCAAGGAAGTCATCCTGGGCATTCGCCCCGAGAACATCCATGACGAGGAAGTATTCCTGAGCAACCTGCCCGAGGCCGTCATCGATGTGAACGTGGAAGTGACCGAGTTGATGGGTTCCGAAACCTACCTGTATCTGAAGGCCAGCGGCAAGGATGACAACATTATCGCCCGCGTCGATCCCCGCACCACCAGCCGTGCCGGCAACCAGATCAAGGTGGCCTTCGACACCAACCACCTCCACTTCTTCGACAAGGAGACCGAGGCCAGCATTCTTAACAGGTAAGCGCAATGGTATTCAGGCGGCGTGCTGCGATATGGCGGCACGCCGCTTTTTTGTTTGCATTGATCGTGTGAAAACCTCAGAGAGGCCATCCGGGTATTATTCGCGCGAAAAAAATTTGGAAAAACGCTGAAAACCCCGCTTTTTTTATGAAATGTTCACAATTTTTTGCGATTTGCCGCTTTTCAGATGGGAAAGACTGTGATAGAATAAAAGTTGATATTTACGCCAGATAATGGTGAAAGGAGCAGCCAAGTGTTGTTTGAAAAGCGGTTTGTAAAGCAGGTAGGCCAGGTATTTTCCCGCCTGAGTGCGCCTGTTCTTCTTTTGGATGGCCAAGGGGATGTCATCTATCCGGAGGAAGCGCCTTCCCATGTCCTGCCGGACGATTTGTCCGCGGGACAAACCCGTCCGGCGGACGGTTATCTGTACCATGGGGTGGATGGACAGCCCTTCCTGGCGGTTGCCTGCCGTGAAAGCGTACCCGGCGCTCAGGATGTGCTGCTGCTGGCGGAAGCCATGCTGCAGGCGCTGATGCAGATCGGCGCTTCCGTGGCCGACGAAAGCGACGTATACCGCCGTGCGCTCCGCGAGGAGATCGGCGGGTCCGAACTGGAGGCGCTGGCTCACGAGCATCAGATTCCTCTGGAGATGGACCGGTGCGTCATGCTGTTCTACATTGTACAGACGGGTTCCAGCAGCGCGCTGTCCCTTTTGCAGGAAATTGTGCCCCAGGCCGAGGGCGATGTTCTGGTGGAAATCGACCGGCATATGGTAGCGCTTTTGAAGGACATGTCCTCTGTGGAGGATGCGGACGACCTTACGCAGTTTGCCGAAGCCGCGCAGGAAACGCTGATGAGTGAAACAGCCCATCAGACCACGGTGGGCATCGGCGAACCGCGGCATAACCTGTCTTCCCTGGGGGAAAGCTATCGCGAGGCACGCCGGGCCATCGAGGTGGGCCGTATCTTCCAGCAGGACAGCAGCATCCACGTATTCCGCAGGTTGATGCTGGAGCGTTTTTTGACCGAGCTTCCCCGGGACATCAGCGCCTACTACCACGGCCTGCTGTTCAACCGCAAAACGGCCCGGCTGTTCAATGAGGAGATGCTCTACACCATAGAGATGTTCTTCAAAAAGGACCTGAATCTGTCGGATACGGCGCGGCAGCTTTACATCCACCGCAATACACTGGTCTACCGCCTGGATAAGGTGCAGCGGCAGATCGGCTTGGATTTGCGCAAGTTTGAGGACGCCGTCACCTTCAAAATCCTGATGGAGCTGAAAAAGTGCGGCATCGAAAAGCCACAGCAGATTCATTGATGGAACCGGACAGCATCCATCCGTTGCCCGCCGCTTTTTTCCATGCGGGAATACGGGCCGAAAGAAACAGGAAAGGCGCTATATGAAAAAGTTGCGTTCGCTGGCCGTAGGGGTACTGGTGCTTGTGATGCTTACCGGCTGTGCCATGCTCACCGGGAATCAGGCCATCAGTGAGTCCGCGCCAAACACAACGGGGGACACCGTTACCGTTTCCAAGGAGGAGTATGAGCGCCTCCTTAAGTATCAGGAACTGGACGAGCTTTTGCAGGTAGTGCAGGAATACTACTATCAGGAGCCGGATGCGGCCAAGCTCATCGAAAACGCGCAGCGCGGGCTGCTTTTCGGCCTGGAAGACCCCTACTCATTCTATTACAATCCGGAGGAATACGCCAAGCTTTGGGAAGAGGATGAGGGGAAATACGCAGGCATCGGCATTCAGATTTCCGCCAACTTCGAGACGCTTTTGTGCACGGTGAGCCGGGTGTTCAAGGGCAGCCCCGCCAAGGAGGTGGGCATCCACAAAGGCGATGTTTTGAAGCAGGTGAATGACCTTTTAGTTGACGCCTACAACCTGCAGGACGCGGTGGACATCATGCGCGGCATCGTGGGTGAAACGGTGGAAGTAACTGTGCGCCGGGGCACGGAAACACTTACCTTTACGGTGCCAAGGGCCAACATCCAGGTGAACCGGGTGGAATCGGTGATGCTGGATGGAAACATCGGCGTCGTCAGCCTGTTTGAGTTTGCGGGAGACTGCCGCACCGCTTTCATGGAAGCGGTGAACAGGCTCATCAGTGACGGGGCCAAGGGCCTTATTGTGGATTTGCGGGACAACCCCGGCGGCTGGGTGGATGACGCCGTAGCCATCGCCGATATGTTCCTGCCTGAAGTGACTGTCTATTACACGGAAAACCGAAAGGGCGAGCGGGAATACGCAGCCGCCCAGGCGGGAAAGATCGATCTGCCGCTGGTGGTGCTCATGAATGAAAATTCCGCTTCTGCTTCCGAGGTATTGGCCGGGGCGTTGCAGGACTATGGCGCGGCAACCATCGTGGGCGTCACCTCCTACGGCAAGGGTATCATTCAGTACGTGATCCCGGTAGGCAACAAAGGCGCCGGAATGCAGCTTACCGTGGCGCAGTATTTTACGCCCAACGGCAACAAGGTGCACAAGACGGGCATCACTCCCAATGTGGTAGCCGAGCTGCCGGAAGGCGACACAGGCATGTACGAGACGGGGGATTTGAACGATCCCCAACTGAGCAAAGCCGTGGAAGTATTGCGGGAAAAAGTGCAGGGACCGTCGGTTTGACAGGAGGCCTTAGGCAAACCCAAGCGGATTCACGTGCGGGGGAGCCGGCCAAATCATACTCCTGGTTGAGGGCCAAGGCGAGCCAAGGCCCAAGAGGGAAGGGGGAGCTGTATGCGCATAGAGTTGGACAGCCGGTAATTTGCCGCGCTGTCCTTTTTTGCATGGAAGGGGGAGATTGCGATGGCTGCGGAAGAACGGCTGGGCTTTGTGGGGCTGGTGGTGGAGGACAGGGATCAGGCCGCCCGGATCAATCAAATTATCAGCGAATTTGCTGATATGATCCGGGGCCGCATCGGTGTGCCGGACAGGGAGACAGGTATCGGCGTCATCGGCCTGATCGTGGAAGGTACCAATGACCGCATCGGGGCCATGACGGGAAAGCTGGGCAATATCAAGGGCGTGCAGGTGAAAAGCGCCCTGACATCTGCAAGAACGCACAAATCAAAGGAAGCGGGGGAAATGTAAAATGTCCTCAAAAAATATCAGGCAATTGGCCACGGCGGCGGTGCTGCTGGCACTGACGCTGGTGTTTCAAAGCGGCATCAGGTTTTTGATGGGTGATCACATCGTATCCACCTACCTGATCAGTTCCCTTGTGAATCTCTGTCTTATTCTGGCCGCCTGCCTTGTGAATGTGTGGGCTGGGCTTTTGATTGCCGTAGCCGCACCGCTGATGGCTTTGCTGCAGGGCCATGTGAAGGCGCCTTTCATGCTGCCCTTTTTGATGGCGGGGAACGCGGTGCCTGTACTGCTGTATGGGCTCTTTCCCGGCAGGGGTTTACAAAAAACGGGGAGGATACATTTGACTTCCTGGGCAGTGGCGGGCGTCGCGGCAGCCGTATTGAAGTTCGCGGTGATAGCCTTGGGCAACACACTGGTGATAACCACCAGCCAGGGGAAAGTGTTCTTTGCTGCCTTGGGCGCCGGCGCGGGATTGCAGGTGCAGCAGCTGATCACGGCCATCATCGCCATGGCCATCGGCTATGCGGTCTTGCCCCGCGTAAAAAAAGCCGTGGATTGACCAAAATGGAAAATGCCGGACTTCCCGTTATTCGGAAGTCCGGCGTTTTTTATAATCTCGAACAACTGGGACGGTCCCTTCCGCCTCGCTCCACCCGATAAAATCCAATGAGGTTGCTGGGCCGGGCTTGCATATAAACGTTTTTCACATCCTGGGTATTGTGCATGTCAAAACGGACGGATAGGCCGCAGCCCACCGCCACATCCCGGGGGGTGGCGACAATGCTGGCCCGCACGCCCGCCCGTTTCAACGCCGACTCAAAGCGCAGCACCTGCTGCCGGGAGCGGAAGGCAGCAATGCCGAAAATCTCACTCATAGGGTTAAATCCTCCTTCCCTCTTCATATAGTATACGGTCAAGGAGCGCCATGTGCGCAAAACCAGGGAAGAGAGGCCGGACGATGATCTATTTGGATAACGCAGCTACCAGTTTTCCCAAGCCGCCGCAGGTGGTCCGGGCCATGGCGGGAACGCTGAACCGCATCGGCGGAAATCCCGGCCGGGCGGGGCACCGCATCTCGCTGGCCGGCGGGCGTGTGCTTCGCGCCTGCCGCGACCACCTGGCTGAAATGTTCCGCATGGAAAAGCCGGAACAGGTCATTTTCACCAACAACTGCACGGACAGCCTGAACCTGGCCATCCGGGGCAGCCTGCACCAGGGGGACGAGGTCATTGTGAGCCACTGTGAGCACAATGCCGTGATGCGGGTGCTGTCGGGCTATGAGCGGCAGGGGATGATCTCGCTGAAGGTATTGATGCCGGGACAGGACGGGCTGCTCCAGCCCCATCAATTGCAAGGCATGATCGGCCCCAGAACCGCACTTGTCGTCTTGAACCATGCCTCCAATGTCACCGGCGTAGTGCAGCCAATAAGCCGCCTGGGGCTTGTATGCCGGGAAAACGGCATACCCTGCCTCATTGACGCGGCCCAGACGGCGGGGGTACTGGATGTGAGCCCCAAGGCGCTGAATGCGGATATGGTGGCCATGGCCGGGCACAAGGGGCTTTTGGGCCCCCATGGCACGGGTGTGCTGCTTTTAGGCCCGGGGATGGTGCCGCGGCCCTTCCGGGAAGGGGGGACGGGCTCCCGCTCGGAAAGCATGCTCCAGCCGGATGATTTGCCCGACAGGTATGAAAGCGGCACGATGAATCTGCCAGGAATTGCGGGCCTGCTTGCGGGGGCGCGGTTTGCCGCCAAGCATATGTGGGAAATACGGGAATACGAGGAGCATCTGGCGCAAAGGCTGCGGGATGATTTGAGGGAAATTGAAAGCGTCACCGTCTATGGAGATGAATACGCCCCAAGGGTAGGCGTGGTAAGCTTCAACGTGCGCGGCATGGAAAGCGGCGAGGTGGCGGACGGCCTGGACCGGGCGGGGTTTGCATTGCGGGGCGGAATGCACTGCGCGCCCAGCATCCATCAATGGCTGGGCACCATGGACACAGGGGCCGTCCGGGCCAGCGTGGGCATTTACAATACGGAGCAGCATATGGATGATCTGGCGGCTGCGGTGGCGAAGATCGCCAGGGGAAAGTATTAGAGCGTATCCTCCTTCGCATGACGTATCTTGGACAAAAGGGCAAGGCTCAGGCACAGCACCCCGGGAACGGGATAATAGGGAAGCCTTGTGATCCAGTAAAGCAATAGAAGGCCCATGCCATACAAGAAGTACCGCCGGGACCGGTGGGGAGCCAGAATATGATTCAGCCATGTTTGGATGGTCACATGGCGTTTTTTGCGGGCGCCCAGGGCGACCAACTGGTCATCGGTGACCGGGGCGGCCGCCCCCGCCAGCCGGATCAGCCGTTCCTTTCCAATCACCTTTACAGGCGGTTCCGCCTGGCCCAGTTGGGTTTGGGCGGCGCTGCTCAAAGGCGAGGCGGTGCAAAGTACGCAGCGTACCGCGCCGTGATTCATGCAGGCCCGCTGCGCCTCAATGATATCCTGGGCGGAGACGGGAACCGACTGATGGCGGTTCAGACAGCGGACAAGTATCAGATCCCTCTCCAGCCGGCAAAGCACGCCTTCCTCGGTGATTCTTTCCAGCCGCAGGGGATGGGCCAGGGTAAGCCACAGCGACGCCTGAAAATGGGCTTGCCGGGGCGGGGTAAGGGGCAAGGCCTCCAGCGCTATTTCCCCGCCGATCCGCTCGCGCAGCGCCTGCTCCCGCCGGGCCACCGTCTTTCTTTTGCCAAGGCGTATGGCCAGGCTGACCAGCATGAAAAAGGCAATGCCCGCCAGCAATGCGGCCAGGGTGACCCCCCAGAGGAACACAAACCAGAGGATACAGCAGACCAGTATGATAAAGCGCAGGCCCAGGGAATCCAGGGCGCCTCCAAGGCGCGTTTTTTCAAGATACTGCTGCATAGGCATGCTCCTTAAAAATGGGATTCAAAAGGGATGTATCCCTTTTGCGGGGGTTCAGGGGGCAGGCTCCCTGTAGTTTTTTCTCCCGGCGGCCCTTTCCCATCCGGCTTCCATGGGGTATAATGGAAAGGAAGGGGGGCGCTTGGTTGAAACCGGAACGGATCGGTTTGATGGGGGGATCATTCAATCCCATCCATCTGATACACGTGGCTGTGGCCAGAAAGGCCATGGAGGAAGCAGGCCTTGATAAAGTGCTGTTTTTGCCCACAGGCAATCCGCCTCATAAAAGGGAGGGCCTGGCGCCTGCTGCTGCGCGGCTTCATATGGTGCGGCTGGCGCTTGTTCAGGAGGAAGGTTTTTTCCCTTCAGATATAGAAATGAACAGAAGTGGCACAGTTTATACGGTGGATACGTTAATTTTGCTCCGCAGGCAGTTGCCGCAGGCGGAATTCCACTACATCATCGGTGAGGATACGCTGTACGATCTTGTCAACTGGCGGGAGCCGGAACGGGTATTTTCCATGTGCCGTTTCCTGGTCTGCCCGCGTCCCGGCGCCGGCGATGGCACTTCACAGGCTGTGATGGAAGAACTGATGCGGCTTGGCGCAAGATTTGCCTTCCTGAGTGCGGCGGCGGGGGATATGTCCGCCACCATGCTTCGGGCGCGGCTTAGGATGGGGGAAGAGCCGGAGGGGCTCCATCCGGCGGTGATGGAATACATCCGGGTGATGGGCCTGTACGGTATGAAGGAAAGTCCGGCCGGGTTCGCCGCTTACATGGACAGACTGGCGGCTTCCATGAGCGTCAAACGCCTGGCGCACACGCTGTGCGTGGCCTGTGCGGCCCGCCGTCTGGCGCTTTTGCATGGGGAGGACGCGGAAAAGGCCGCGCTGGCCGGGCTGCTCCACGACTGCGCCAAGGGGATGGACCTATACACCATGCAGGCGTATGCCGCGGAGCACGGCCTGATGGTGGATGATTCCATTCTTGCCTCGGGCTCACTGCTCCACGCGGCGGTGGGCGCGCACATGGCAAGGCATACGTATGGCGTTTCGGATGAACAGGTGCTATCCGCCATCGCCTGCCATACGCTGGGGAATGTGCCCATGACGAAGCTTGATATGATCGTATACCTGGCGGATAAGATTGAGCCTGGCCGGGAAGACTATCCTGGGCTTTATGAGATCCGGCGCCTGGCGGATAAAGACCTGACGGGCGCGGTGCTTTCGTCTCTTGAAAAAACGGCAGGCTATGTGAAGGAGCGGGGAAAAGCGCTGCATCCCGCCACCGTCCGTACCATGAACTGGCTGAAAGAATTGCAACAATAAAACATGGGTGACACCAAGGAGGAGACCGCATGACGGAAGGGACGCTGGCCCGAAAGATCGCTGACATCCTGTATGACAAAAAGGCGCGGGACATTGTGGTGCTGGAGGTTGGACACCTGACCATCCTCACCGATTATCTGGTGATCGCCACGGGGCGCTCCGCCATACAGGTGAAGGCGCTGGCGGAGGAGGTGGACGACCGCCTGGCGGAGGCGGGCGTGCCGCTTCGCCGGAAGGAAGGTCACAACGAGGGCCGCTGGATCGTGATGGATTTCGGCACGGTGATGGTGCATATTTTTCACCAGGAGGAAAGGACGTTCTACAACCTGGAGCGGCTGTGGGATGATGGCCGCAACCGTATGATCCTGCCTTTTGAGCAGGAAAACGGATAGGGAAATGTACTCTGTATTTACATCTGATGGAAATTGTGGTAACATGATTCCGTAGGTTCAAAAGAAATATTTGACATGCATCTTCTTCAACACAAAAGGGTTTCCGCCTTCCTGTGACGCGGCAGCGCATTTGAAGCCGGAGCCAGGTGCCGGGAAAGGGGCAATGCATGGTGACGACCAGGATCATGCCACGAAATCTGATGGAAGAATTGGTGGACAGCAGGCTGGATGAATATATGCGGAGCGCGTCCGTCTGCCAGTGTGAGCAATGCCGCGCGGATATCATGGCGCTGACGCTGAACAACCTGCAGCCCAAATACATTGTCAGTGTAAGCGGCGAGGTCTATTCGCGGTATGATGCGCTGAATACGCAATTTCAGGCGGATGTCATCACGACCATTCTGAGCGCCATCGCTGTGATCAACAAGAAACCGCGCCACGACGGGCAGCAGCAGGCGGCAGCATCGCAGTAAAATGCATCGGTCCTGATGGCGGGCTTGCAGGAATTTTTCTTCATGCAATGAAATACAATTTCCGAATGTCATATGAAAGCCCCTCTCTTGCCAGGCAAAGGAGGGGCTTTTGATGCGGCGGAATTATTTTCTTTTCACAGGTTCCATAAGGTTAAGGAAATATTCGCGGCCGCTGCCCTCGGGGGCGTCGTTTCGGATATGCTCCTCATAGCACTTCCGGGAACAGTCCGGCGTATATTCCTCATGGTTGGAAAGGTACTGCATGAGCTTTTTCCAGGAACCGCCGATGTCGTCGCTGCTTTCTAAGACGGCGTACAGCCCGCCGGGTACGTTCGTCTCCTTGAGGGGTGCGCAAACGGAAACGCCTGCGGGGATGGAAGCCAGCACGCCGTAACCGTAGGGCTTGTTATCGCCGCCGGGCATGGGAGGCATATCGCCGCCGAAGATCCGCGCTGTCCCCGTAAGGTTCTGCGCCTTCAACCAGCCGGTAACAGTCTCCAATGCCTCATCCTCCGGGGAAACGCTGACAGCAACGTAGTATGCGGCCCGCATGGCGGGCAGCGTAACAATCCGGACGTGAAGATTTGCGTTATTTGTATTCATCATGATTTGATCCTCCTTCTTTTGCTCCCCGTCTTCTCCCGCGGGGATCGTTAAAAGCATCTGTTCCAAAGCTGCCTCATGAAGCCGCTCGCCTTTATGACCGTTCAGCAACGACAAGAGTGCCTTCAGGCTTTTTTCCGCGGAATCGTTCAGGCGTTTCTGGTCCGCAAGCATACGAAGATACCGGCGGACGACGGCGCACAGCGTTTCACAGCAACCGCTGTCCAGAATTTTTTTAATATCTCTGAGGGAAATATCATAGCTTCTGAGCAGCGCCGTTACCTTGATGCGCAAAACATTGTGGCTGTCGTAGCTGCGCCAGCCGGAATAGGGATCCCGGCTGCTTTTGATGAGGCCTTCCGCTTCCCAGTGCCGGAGCGTGCGGCTCGTCAGCCCCATTTGCTCCGACAGCTTCTGTATAGCAATGTGCTGATCCATGGTATCCTCCATACCGTTCCTTGAGATATCTCGAACCCATTGTATCACTTGCCGCAGCGTCAATTGCAATAGTCTTTTGGAAATTTTTTTGAAAAACACGCCTGAGCTTGACAGGCGTTTTATGTGATGGTATAGTATCTTTTGAAAAAATATGGCAAGGAGGTGAAGCGCGTGATCCGCAACGAGGCCATGAAGGATTCCAGCATGTGGCAAAACATCGGGGAAGTGGCAGTCCAGACAGGTATCCTGGCCCTGCCCGTGCATTCGTATGCCCTTTTGCGGCTGAAATTGCGCTTCCCTGCCGGTGTTTTGACCGCCTTCTCCCTATAGGAGGCGGCTGGTAACGCCATTTATCCGGGAGCGGCAATCGCCGTTCCCGTTTTTTTGCGTCCCTATATTTTTGAAAGGAATGGTTGACATGCAATCCACAGATAAATGCTCCTGGTGGAAAGGCTTCCACGCCGTGGCTGGGCTTTCCGCTAGGCAGGTATTCGACGGGAACCTTTTTCAGGTGTTAGGCGAATATGCGGCACGCTTCATGCAGTTTTTACTGCTGACGCTGATCTGGCGCTCCCTGGCGGCGGGCGGCGCTGACCTGGGGGGCATGAGCCTTGATCAATTGCTTACCTATACGCTGATGGCCTCGGTCTTGCGCCAGCAGTTGGAAATACTGACGCCCGCCACTTCCGCATTATGGGAGGGCTCCATCATCGGCAGGTATACGCGGCCCATGAAGGTGATGCAAAGCCTGACGGCGGAAACCATAGGCCGCTGGTGGGTGCCGGTGTTTTTCATGTACAGCCTGCCCGTGTGGCTTTTGTCGCCCCTGATGGGCATCCGCCCGCTGCCCAACAGCGCTGTCCACGGATTGCTGGCCCTTATTAGCCTTGCGCTGAGCGCGTCGCTGGGGTTCGCGCTTGATTTTATGTTTGCTTCCCTGGCCATGCGTATGAAAAACGGCTGCTGGGCGGTGACCCATGTGCGGGAAGCGCTGTTTGCGCTTATGTCCGGGGCGCTGATTCCCTTTTCCCTGATGCCCGTGCCCATCGCCCGTGTACTTCAATTATTGCCCATGGGCTCCATTGCCCACGCGCCGCTGACGCTGTATGTGGGCCAGGGGGAACCGGTGGCGCTTCTTGCCCTGCAGGCGGGCTGGAATGTGGTTTTGTGGCCGCTGGCCAGATATGTGTTCAAAAAGAGCGAGGAAAGGATGATTTCCTATGGCGGATAAAATCAAGATGCTTTTTCGCCTGTTCAGGACCTATGGAAAAATGGACCTGATGTGGTTTTTGCGGGACACAAAATACTGCCTTTTACAGATCGTTACAGACTTGGTCACCACCGGGGCGGCCATGGCCGGGGTATTCGTGCTGGCGCAGCGGTTTGGCGGCATCGGTGGCATGACGCAGGATCAGCTTCTTTTCATGCTGGGCTACGCCATGCTGGGTGATGGCATCTTTTCGCTGTTCTTTATCGGGTACAACGCGGGGCAGATCAGCCGCACCATCGGTCGGGGACAGCTCGATCACAGCATGATCCAGCCGGTTCCCCTGTGGATGCAGCTTGTGACCGGCGGGTTTTCTCCCGTATCCGGCTCCGGCATTCTGCTTTGCGGGACAGGGCTCACGGTTTACGCCGTCAGCCGCCTTGGGATTACCGTAACGGTTGGCTGGGTACTCCTCCTGTTAGCAAGCCTTCTGGCTTCCGTTGTAATATTTCTGGCCTGCGTGTTCCTCATCTCCTGCATTGCCTTCTGGGCGCCGGTGGCGGCGGAGGAATCGGCCTCGCTGGTGCACGGGCTGTTCGGCTCCCTGAAGCGGTATCCCCTGGGGGGAATGGCCATAGGCTGGCAGGCGGTTTTCTGCTCCATGGTTCCCGTGGGGCTTTCCGGGTGGTTTCCCAGCCTGTGGCTGATGGACAATTCTTCCCCGGCGCCCACCCTCCCGCTCCTGACTTTTGTGATGGCGTCTCTCTTTGGCATTTTGGCCGTAAGGCTGTTTCGGAAAGGAATGAAGCATTATGCAACATGCGGATCACCCCGGTATTCCGGCTTTGGACATCGTTAACGTCAGCAAAATCTATACCCAGTGGCAGCGCTCCGGACAGTGGAAGGACATCGTGAAAAACCTGGTCCGCCCTGAAAAGAAAGAGGTCAGAGCGCTGGACGACTTGTCCCTTCAGGTCAGAACGGGCGAGTTCGTGGCCTATGCCGGCGCCAACGGCGCGGGTAAGAGTACCACCATCAAGATTCTCTCCGGCATATTGCAGCCGACCGTGGGCCAGGTGACGGTATTGGGTATGTCCCCCGCCAAAGACAGGGTAACGCTGATGAAACGCATCGGCGTGCTGTTTGGCCAGCGCACGGAGCTGTGGTTCGACCATCCCGTGATCACCAGCTATGAATGGAAAAAGAACGTGTGGAACATCCCAGAGGCGGTATACAAAGAGAACCTTGCCATGGTGACGGAGCTGCTGGATTTGAAGAGCATTTTGAATACCTTTGCCAGGGAGTTGAGCCTGGGGCAGCGGATGCGGGCGGACCTGGGAATGCTTTTGTTGCACAGCCCGGAGGTGCTGTTCCTGGATGAACCTACCCTTGGGCTGGACGTGCTGGCCAAACGGCAAATGATCGAATTTCTGAAAAAGGTGAACCGCGAGAAAGGCACCACGGTGATCGTTACAAGCCATGACATGGACGACCTGGAGGCCATGGCCCAGCGGATCATCCTGCTTTCCAACGGGAAGATCGCCTTTGACGGCGACTTTCAGGCGCTGCGCCGCGTTCAGGGAGGCTTCACGCGCCTTCTGGTCAGCGGCCCTGGGACGCCGCCGGCGTGGCCTGGGATGGAGTGGATCGCCACTAGGGACGGCGTGCATGAGTACGCCTTCCAGCAAGCGGACGCCGACTTTTCGCAAGTCTTGAAAACGCTGGCGGGCACGCCGGGGATCACCGACTTGGAGATGCGCAAAGCGCCCTTTGAGGAAGTGGTGGCATCGCTGTATATGGCATGGAAGAGGGAAACGGCATAATAAGTCGGCCCCGGTACGCATGTTCGTGCCGGGGCGTTCTATCACCGGCAAAGATGCTGCCTTGGGCAGATTCATGGCTTCCCTGGAAATATTTGCGTTTTCCTAGTATAATGGTCTTGTTGAATGACTCGTGTTGTTCAGCAAACAGGAATTTGTCGCGTGGTTTTGAACTGCGGAATGTTTATATTTACTGAGGAGAACATAATGGAGATAACTATTCGCAAAGCTTTACCCGAAGATGCTGACATTTATACTGTCTGCCATATTTCTTGCTTTCAATCAGCTTATAAAGGAATCGTTCCAGATGAATATTTAGAAAATATGTCGGCAGAAAAAGAACAACGGTTTGAAAGGTACAAAAAAACCTTAACAGACCCCGGTGATTGCGAATATTATTGTGTAATGCATGAGGAAAGAATGATAGGATGGCTCATTATAAACAAAAGCCACGACGAAGATAAGACTGGCATATGTGAGATATGGGCGATTTACTTAATGGAAGAATTTTGGGGCAAAGGTTATGGCAAGGAAATGTTAGATTTTGCAATAAACGAATTAAAGCGTGTGGAGCCCAAAGAAATATTTCTTTGGGTGTTTGAGGAAAACAACAGAGCAAGGCGATTTTATGAAAAATATGGTTTTGGTTTTGACGGAACAAAAAGGGAGGTCAAATATGGTAAACCGTTGGTTCAATTAAGATATGTGTTAGATTTATGATAATAAGTGTAACACGAGACTGATTTATTGAATGCTAAGGTGCTCAACAAATCGAAACCTCTTTGGGTTTCCTTTTATAGTGAGGGTTAGGTAACTTGCAGTGCAGGCAATGAGGGCGATGGACTGTCAACAGATTTGCGCAATCAGGACAGCTCCAGACTTCTTCCGCATCAAGCATAAACTGATCCAGACCCTTTTCTTTGATCTGACTAAAGTTATCAAATATACTCTCGCCATAATTGGATGAATACCTTTTTTCAAGGCTTTTTAACCTCTTGCACGGATATTTTGAGCATATGCTACATAGCTTGGCCGGGTCCCCTTCCTTTTGCGGGCAATTCAGAATGCTGCACTTGAAAGCGTATGAAGATCTGCTTGCTTCATCAGTACAACCATAACACTTGTCTTTTTCTCTTTGAAAACCCAAGCAAATATCGCAAATCAAGCCGCATGGCGCAATTTTTGAAATTGGCATCCCAATCTTCCCCCTCGCTGCCAAATCCAATATACCGACGAGTTGCCAGTCTCAGCCCCGGAACGCGCATCGATCCGGGGCATCTATCATTCACTTTCCCGCCAACTGATCCCGGTAGCGGTTCATCATTTCCTTGAACAGCTCCGCCGTTGTGGGCGGCGTATAGGTGATGGCGTTGGCCCCGGCCTCGATGGTGCGCAGGATGGATTCCTCCGTCTTTCCGCCGGTGGCGATGATGGGCACCTCGGGAAACTTTTTGCGGATGGCCCTTACGATGTCCGGCGTCTTGCCCGCGCCGGAAACGTTTAAAATCTTCGCACCGGCATTAAGGCGGCTTTGCACATCCTCCTCCTCGCTGACCACGGTAATGACCACGGGGATATCCACCCGCTCGGCCACGTAACGCACCGTTTCGTTGGTGGCGGGGGCGTTTATTACCACGCCGATGGCGCCCCGGAATTCCGCGTCCTGGGCCAGGCGGGTGACGCGCACGCCGGTGGTGGTACCGCCACCCACACCGCAGAAGACGGGCACGTCCGCCAACTGCAAAATGGCCTGGGAAATGGCGGGCTGGGGCGTAAAGGGATACACTGCGATCACTGCGTCGGCATTTGTATTCTTGATGATGGCCGCGTCGGTGGTAAAGAGAATGGAGAAGATGCGCTTGCCGAAAATGCGGATGCCCGATGCCTGCTGGATGCACTCCGGCACACGGATGATGTGCTTGCGCAGCCCGCCGTCGATTTGAGGTATGAAGGGAGGGGTCTTATCCATGGGTATCACTCCTTTGCGCATCTCTTTTCCTTGATTATAGCGGAACGGGGGGGACGGAGTCAATCAGGAGGCAGCCATTGGAAAAAAGGCATTGACAAAACGGCGCGTCCGGCGTATACTCCTGCAACAAGGAGGAAGGCTTTTATGCTGAATCAGCGGGCGTATTTTTGGGGCTACCTGTACTTTAGCGGCAGTACGGGCTGTTCCCCTTGTGCCTTTCCTCTATAAAAGCAAGCACAAGAATCCAGCGGCCCGGAACAAGCTTCCAGGCCGCTTTCGATTTATATGTAGCATGGTAGGAAAGGGGAACCGCAAATGATTATCATTTTGAAACGGGAAGCACAGCAGGAAAAGGTTCAAAATCTCATCAGGGACATTGAGAGCCTGGGCATTCAAATCCACTACAGCGCCGGTACCCAAGCCACCATCCTGGGCCTGATCGGCGACGTATCCAGAGTGGATGTCAGCCACCTGAAAGCAAATGAAGTGGTGGAGGATGTCCGCCGCGTCACCGAGCCGTACAAGGCGGCCAACCGGCGCTTTCATCCCCTGGATACGCTTGTCCGCGTGGGGGACAGAAACATCGGGGAGGGTCATTTCACCGTGATCGCGGGGCCCTGCTCCGTGGAGAGCGTGCAGCAGCTTCATTTGGTGGCCGATTCGGTGAAGGCAAGCGGCGCGGCCTTTTTGCGGGGCGGCGCGTTCAAGCCCCGAACGTCCCCTTATTCCTTCCAGGGATTGGAGGGCGAGGGATTGCGGCTTTTGCTGGAAGCGAAAAAGCTGACCGGGCTGCCCATTGTGACGGAGATCATGGGCGAGGATCAGTTGGAGGATTTTGAAGAGGTCGACATCCTGCAGGTGGGCGCCAGGAACATGCAGAACTTTAAACTATTGAAAGCGCTGGGCCGCACCAAAAAGCCGGTGCTGCTCAAACGAGGGCTTTCCGCCACCATTGAAGAATTCTTAATGAGCGCGGAATACATGCTGGCGGGCGGCAACCCAAACGTGATCCTATGCGAGCGGGGCATACGCACCTTTGAAACCATGCTGCGCAACAACCTGGACATATCCGCCGTGCCGCTACTCAAGCGCTACAGCCACCTGCCGGTGATCATCGATCCCAGCCATGCCGCGGGCATCGCCTGGATGGTGGAGCCGCTGGCCAAGGCGGCCATCGCCGCGGGAGCGGACGGGCTGATGATTGAGGTGCATCCCGATCCCAAGGCGGCGCTGTCTGACGGCGCCCAGTCGCTGGACTGCGAAGCCTTCCGCAAGGTGATGGAGCAGGTGAAGCGCAGGGCGGAGTTTGAGGGAAAGAAAATGGACTGAACGGCCGAAAACGCTATCGGCAAAAGAAGGGGAGAACAGTATGTGGCGGATGATTGCCGGCCGGGTCGCGAAGGCGATGATGGATGTGCCCGGCGTGCAGGCGGTGGTGCTGGGCGGCTCCCATTGCACCGGCACCGCCACGGAGCTTTCCGACCTGGACATCGGCGTGTATTATGGCGAGGGCTTTGATGCTGCGCGGATGGGCGAAATTTTGACTTCGCTGGATGATGCGCACCGGGAAGGCCTTCTCAACAAGCCCGGCGAATGGGGAAAATGGATCAATGGCGGCGCGTGGCTCACGGTGGACGGTCTGAAGGTGGATATCCTGCTCAGGGACACGGCGCGGGTCATAAAGATCATTGATGACTGCCAGCAGGGGAAGGTCACGGTGGATTTCCAGTGCGGCCATCCCTTCGGCTTTGTGAATGCCATCTACATGGGCGAGGTAAAATACTGCCTGCCGCTGAATGACCCGCAATATGTGATGGCGGATTTGAAGCGCCGGGCGGAGCCGGTTTCGAAGGCCTACCGCGATGCCGCCTCCAAATGGTATTTGTGGGAGGCGGAATTTTCCGCGATGACGGGGCTGTCCAGCGTCGCCAAAAAGGACATCGTGTACGCGGCCGGCGCTCTGTTCAAGGGCATCCTGTGTCTTGTGCAGGCCTTGTTTGCGTTTGGTGGCGAAATCCTTCTGAACGAAAAAGGCGCACTGAAGCGGCTTACCCAATCTTCCTTCTGCCCTCCGGGGTTTGTGGAGGGCGCGGAAGCCGTGCTGCAGGGCCTTGACAAAGAAAACCTGGGACCTTGCTTTGATGCTTTGGAGGAAAAATGCCGCGAGGTATCAAGGCTCCTGAACGGAAATGAGTGATTTACAATGGAGCATATGATTTTGCCCCATGGAAAAGTGCAATTGCCGGCCTTCTTTCCGGATGGAACGCAGGGCGTGGTCCGCTGTGTCGATTCCGCCGACCTTGAAGGTTGCGGCATCCCCGGCATTGTAATGAACGCATACCACCTTTTGTCCGCGCCGGGGGTATCCATCCTCCGGGCTGCCGGCGGGCTTCATGGGTTTACTGGCTGGAAAAGGCCCATACTGACCGATTCCGGCGGGTTCCAGGTGTTTTCCCTGATACAGGAAAACCCCAAATATGGCGTGATCCGTAAGAATGAGATCGTGTTCTACCCTGAAAATTCCGACAAGAAGATCATCTTTACCCCGGAAAAGTGCATTCAGTCCCAGTTTGCCTACGGTTCAGACATCATGATGTGCTTGGATTACTGCACCCGTCCCGACGATACGGACGAGGTGAACGAAACGGCGGTGGATACCACCATCGACTGGGCGGTCAGGTGCAAGGAAGAGTATCTGCGCCAATTGAAAACGAGAAAACTTACGCAAGACGAAAGGCCGCTGCTGTTTGCCATCATTCAGGGCGGCGGGAGCAGAAGCCTGCGCAAAAAGTGCGCCGATGCGCTGAAGGGAATCGGGTTCGACGGCTACGGTTACGGCGGATGGCCGCTGGACAAGGACGGGCGCCTGGTGGAGGATATATTGCGCTACACGGCGGAGCTGATGCCCGATGAAACGCCCAAGTACGCCATGGGGGTGGGCAAGCCCGAAGGCATCGTATCCTTACGCGAAATGGGCTACAACCTGTTCGACTGCGTCATTCCCACCAGGGAGGCGCGGCACAACCGGCTGTATGTTTTCAAGGCTGAATCGGAGAGGGACATCGACGTTCACGCACCCGGATTTTATGGATACCACTATATCATGGATGACAAGCATATGAAGGATATGAGCCCCGTGTCCGCCGCCTGTGACTGCCATTTGTGCAAAAACTATTCCAAGGCCTATTTGAGGCATTTGTACAAGGTGGGGGATTCCCTGGGCTACCGGCTGGCCACCATCCACAATTTGCGGTTTTATACGATGCTGATGGAAAAGCTGAGGGCGCAAGGCCATGGAGCGTGAAGCGGCTGAACTTGCGGAGCATATCAAGGCTTCTTCCAAGTATGCGCATATATCCGATGAAACGGTACAGCGCATTTTGTTGGCGTATCTGCCCAGGTACAAGAACCAAAAGGAAGTTCTGAAGGCGGTTAAGAAGCAGCTTCATATCATTCACGGTGCCTTTTTTCCCGACAGGTGCCATGAGCGGGCGCTTGAATTGATTGGGGATACCCGGCTTGCTGACCGGGAGCTGAGCCTGAAGCTGATGGAGCTGCATCCTTCCACCAGGGAAAGGCTGCCGTCGCTTCAAGCGTTCTATGATCTTTTATCGCCCCATATGAGGGATGCAAAAACGGTGCTTGACATCGGCTGCGGGTTTCATCCCTGCGCGTTCCCCTTTATGGGCTTGAGCGGCGGTGTACGGTACCGGGCGGGGGACATCGACCACGGAACGGTGCAGGTGGTGCAGGCGTTTTTTCAAAGGCTGCATATGGCCTGCGATGCCCGCATCCTGGATGCGGCAAGTGAGATGCCCCATGATGATGCGGATGTGGCTTTTCTGTTCAAGCTGGTGCCGGTTCTGGAGCAGCAGAGGAAGGGGCTGGCTTACCGATTGATCCAAAGTTTGCGCGCAAAAACGGTCATCGCCACCTTTCCGATACGAAGCCTTTCCGGACGCGAGAAGGATATGGAACAATTTTATAGCAGCCAGTTTGAAAAAAATCTTCCCGCGGGCTGCTCCATTCTGCAAAAAGAAGCCGTGGGGACAGAGCTTGTCTATATTGTTTCCCAAAACAGGCAATGAAGCTTGACAAAAGGCGCATTTCTCGTGCATACTATGCATGATTTGCCGGGCAGAAGCCGGGCGGCGGTTCCCAATGGATATCCTCAATACATATGTGCCATGAAGGTGCATGCTTCCAGAAGGAGGCGGACTTTCATCGCATTTTTATTTTGGGGAGGAAAACAAATGAGTCGGTTGGAACTGCGGCAAATGGTGCTGGCGGCCGTATTGACCGCGCTGGCGGTAGTGTTGGCAAGGGTGCTCCACGCCTTGGGAGGATGGCAGGCAGGCGCCATCTTTTTGCCCATGCACATCCCGGTGCTGCTGTGCGGCTTTTTATGCGGGTGGAAATACGGCATGCTAAGCGGCCTGCTCACACCCATGATCGCCATGCTGGTATCCGGCATGCCCAATGGGAATACGCTGTTCTCCATGGAGCTTGAGCTTGCGGCCTATGGCGCCGCGGCCGGGGCGCTGGGCGCCATCCGCTGGCCCTTATCGGGAGACAAGGAAAACGGGTTCATGGCTGTGGCCCAGGTGGCATTTTCCCTGATCCTGGCCATGCTCATTGGGCGGGCTGTATATGGCGCGGTGAACGCCGTTATCCTCTTCAGGGAAAAAAGCCCATTCACCTGGACAGCGTTTATTTCGGGTGCTTTCGTCAACGCACTTCCGGGCATTTTGATCCAGCTTGTATTGATCCCCACCCTGGTGATGCTTGCAAAGAAATGGAAATTCCTGAAAGGCGCGTAATGCCATGCGTGATATCCTTCTGCTTCACGCGAAAACGTACCCTGCCATGAAGGCTCAGGACGGCGTGAAGCTGTGCCATCAAAGCGAATTCGGCGGAGGGCATTTGCCAGCCTCACGGGAGGCCTGCGAAAAAGGCATCCGGGAAGAGCGGGCATCTGCCGTTTTGCTGCACCCTGACAGCCCGCTGCTGGAAGCAATCGGCAGCGGGCTGTACCGGCTGCATTTAAACGCCTGGTGGGATGCAAAAGACCTGCGTACCCAGACCATAGCGGGATTGTTTCTTGCCGTGTCCGATAAGCGGCGGGGGAGCCGGAAGGGCTTTTTGGAAAAGGTGGCGGTTTTGAGGGAGCTGTGCGCCGCCGGG
This sequence comes from Bacillota bacterium, assembly GCA_023411395.1. Taxonomy (GTDB): domain Bacteria; phylum Bacillota; class Clostridia; order Christensenellales; family Aristaeellaceae; genus JAEWAH01. Next base: position 119,548 of record JAEYOV010000084.1, on the reverse strand, counting down.
GAAATGCCTTTTCCACTTGAGGAGCTTGAAGCTTTTTGGAGCGGATACCAAAAGGCGCGTTATCCCCTGTGCCACCACAGCGAGGAGTACCGCCGCGCCTATCATCCGGCTTACCGCCTGGCGGGAGCGGAGGCGGCCCGCTTCCTGCCCCTGCTGACGGCGCTGGATCGCCGCATGCAGGAAAAAAGCCCGCTCACCATCGCCATCGACGGGCCCAGCGGCGCGGGAAAAAGCTCCCTGGCATCATGGCTCCAAAGGGTATATGGAGACTGTGAGGTCTTCCACATGGACGATTTTTTTCTGCCTCCGGAGAGGAAAACCGCGGAAAGGCTGGGCGTCCCCGGCGGCAACGTGGACTGGGAGCGGTTTCATCAGGAGGTGCTTTTGCCGCTCAAGCAGGGGAACCCATTCCTGTACAACCCCTATGACTGTGGTACAGGCAAGCAGGGCGTGCCCGTTTTTGCCACGCCCCGGCGGCTGAATATTGTGGAGGGCGTGTACAGCCACCATCCGGCACTCCGTGAGGCGTATGACATGACCGTTTTTCTGTCTATCGGCAGGGCGGAACAGTCTGAAAGAATTCTTCAAAGAAACGGCAGGCAGATGCACAGGCGGTTTCTGGAGGAATGGATCCCGCTGGAGGATATGTATTTCCGGGAGATGCATGTATTGGAACACGCTGAACTCGTATTGCCGGTCATATGAAAATATTGGCTTGATGAAACCAGCATAGTTGACACCGAATGCTTTGTTGGACCTTGCACCGTTTGGCTGCATGGTCCACTTATTTACAATGGAAAAGAAGCATGGTATAATTATCCAAAAACATTGACTGTTTTGAAACAAAGGGGTGAGCTATGTGCGGATATTGCTTGCTGTTTTGATGATAATGACCCTAATCCCCACAGCAAGCGCTCAGAATCATTTTTCTGAAGGGAGCGATGAGGCGATGGTGGACTTGACAGAACTGGAAGAATATCTCTATGGCCGCGTGTTGCCTATTATCAAGGAGTGGAATGATCCTGACGCCTATGCTGTTTCCTTTTTTGTATATTCGAACGAGTGCTATATTTACAAAGGTCGGGAGAATGTAACCGAATTTTCCATCGGCTATGTCACAGAACAGGATTGCGGAAATGCCCCGCCACTGAGTGAGGATAGGTGGAATCTGCCGCCGCTCATGTACAATACGCCCATATTACAGCCCAACAATATCAGTCCTTCTGTGCCGGTGCTTGTGGACGAGGGTATGGAGTTCCTTTTCGAATGGTATGAACGCCATGGAATAGATAATATTGGCTATGAGGGTTTTGAGGGCGCATATGATGAGGACATGCGCTATATCGGGAAAGGCCCTGTGGGTTATTACGAAGTACAGACAGCCGTATCCCGCGTGGCCCGGCGGTTACAGGAAGAGGGTGCTGTCAAGGTCGCCTTTGGAAAGCCGCTGCCTATCATTGTGCATGAATTGGAAGATTATGATTTGATTTGCAAGGCTACAGAGTACGCAAATCCCAATGGTGAAGCCAGCGAGTTTCTTCAGTATTATAATCTTATGGTGGAGGAGGCGGAAAGGCAATACATGCTGTATAAGCAGGGGTTGACAGGCACTGAGGAGTTCGGCGGAACAGACGAGGAATGAGCATTTGATATACAGTAAAAAAAGCAGGCTGCCGAACTCAAGTTTTTCTTGGGATCGGCAGCCCCTTTATTTGGCGAAGCTGGGTTGTGCCCATAAGGCGAATTACCCTTCTGTTCTGATTTCCTGCCAGACGAGCGTCTGCTTATAGGCATCGTCCATCCGTTTGTGCACCGCGTCGTACTGGTCATGCCTTTGAGGCTGCGGCGGGGAGTTGAATATGGGTATCTGGCCCATGGGGGGAGTGCCGGCCCGCCAATTGGCATTGCCATCGGGCTTGCCGGAAGCGGGAGGGTCTTTGGCGGGAACGGCAGTCATGTATGGCAGCAACTGGCTGTGCAAGGCAAGCCACCGGGTGTTCTGATCACCCAGGGTCATGGCGGCAAATGGGGATACCTGGCTGGCGGGCTTTTGAGCAGCCACGTGAATTACCTCCTTCATGGGTTCGTCTATGCCAATGGATGCATCCTGTTTTTCATTGGCATCCGGTTCAATTCTACCTATGCCGCACAAGCGGAAAAAGTGAAATGCCGTTTCGTTTCTTTTTCGACAAGGGTTGCCAGATGGGTATATCGTGCTATAATAAGCGTATGCTTTTTTAAGTCCTGTAAGATTGGGGAAAGATCATTGATTTCGTTGGTGGAACGGTTTTATGGTATCAGGCACATGGTGAAGCCCGGGCTCAGGGTAGGGGAGTTGCCTGAGACCAGGCAGGCTTATAAAGATGTGATACACATCGCCATACCGGCGGTGGCGGAAATGGTACTGATGGCCCTGATCGGCGCGATGGATACGGCCATGGTCGGCGTATTGGGCGCGGAAGCCATCGCCTCGGTAGGTTTGCCCGGCCAGCCCCGGATGATTATGCTGGCCGTTTTCTTTGCCCTGAACATTGGCGTTACGGCCGTTGTGGCCAGGCGCAAGGGTGAGGGGCGGCAGGAGGATGCCAACCGCACGCTGAGAAACGCCCTTGTGCTGATCCTTGGGCTGTCCCTGGCGATTATGGCTGTTAGCCTGAGCCAGGCAAGAAGCATGATCATGCTGGCTTCCGGCGATGTGGATCCTGCGGATTTTAAGAATGTTCAGGTCATCAATGACGCGGTCACGTATTTTAGATGGATGGCTTACGCGCTGCCCATCAATGCCATAACGATGTGCATCAATGCCGCCCAGCGTGGCATTGGCAAAACGAAGGCCACCTTTGTGGTCAATGTCACCAGCAATCTGGTGAATGTGGTGTTCAACTATCTGCTGATCGGCGGCAACCTGGGCTTTCCCCGGCTGGGGGTGGAGGGCGCGGCCATCGCCACGGTAATCGGCTATTGCGTTGGGCTTATACTGGCGGTTTTGTCCATCACCTTGCCCAGATACAGGAGCTTCCTGTATCTCCGCCTCCGGGACAACTGGCGTCTGGATAAGACGACGCTCAGGGATATCAGCCGGGTGGGCGGCAGCGCCATGCTGGAGCAGATTTGCCTGCGCATAGGATTTTTGCTTTATACACGGCTGATTTATGAGGCGCTGCAAGACCCGGCGGCTTTTGCCAGCCATCAGATCGGCATGCAGTTTTTAAACATCAGCTTCACCTTTGGGGATGGCATCGGCATCGCCGGCACATCCCTGGTGGGGCAAATGCTGGGCAGGCAGCGGCCCGACCTGAGCATGGTCTACGGCAAGGTGAGCCAGCGCATGGCGCTTACCGTATCCGTCATGCTGATTCTGGTTTTCATTCCATTCCGCTATCTGCTTGTAAGCCCCTTTGTCAGGGCCGATCAGCCGCAGGTATTGCATTTGGCTGCCCAGTTGATGTTCATGGTGGGCATATTCCAGCCCTTCCAGACAAGCTCCGTGGTCATCAGCGGATGCCTCCGGGGTGCGGGGGATACGCGGTATGTGGCTGTGGTGATGATGCTGTGCGTTACCATATTGCGCCCCCTGCTGGCCTGGACGGCCCTGTTTCCCCTGCAGCTCGGCCTGCTGGGCGCTTGGTCCGCCAGCCTCATTGATATGATGATAAGGCTTACGTTTGTGTACGTGCGCTTCACCCGGGGCAAGTGGATATATATCCGGGTTTGATTACGGCATAAAACCAATCCCCTCCGGCTATACTCAAACCGGAGGGGATTTTCATGCTGGAAAAGTATTTCGGCCGCATCAGGGAACGCAGGGCACTGCGCATATGCCTGAGGGAATTTGACCGGTATAAGGACTTGAGGCCGCCTTCTCTTTATCGGGGAAGATGGCTATAGGATGAAACGGGTATCCGGCCGCGCATTCGGCTACTCGCCGTCGCCCGCGCCGCTTCCACCATCCTCTTGTTCCGGGGTGGGATCCACCGGAGCCTGCTTATCCTCCGCGTCCTCCCCGCCCATGGCCAGCGCGTCGGCCTTGCGCGCGGCGTCGGCTGCGGCCTCCTCGGCCAGCCTGGCTTCCCGGGCCACGGCAAACCGCTGGACGCGGATGGCGGTAAGCTGCTCATCCAGAGCGTTTAACTGCTTCAATTGCGCCTCCAGCATCGGAGGGAAGGTTTCACCCCGCTGCCACATTTCATAGGCGATGCTGCCAAAATCGGCCAGAATCTCCCGGCGGCGCGTTTCCAGGTTCATCTCTGTGACCTTGTACTTGGCGTTGTCCGCAATGTTGGACGCCGCGTTGCCTATGGCTTCCATGCCTTTGAGCCATGTCTTTTTCAAGCCCTTCATCACATTGCCCATGCGTCATGCTCCTTTTTTGTTATTTGCGGATGAGATCGCCGCGAAGCCGGTACAGCGTGGCGCCTCTTTTTTTGGTATTGATACAGTCTATGAACCATTTGGCGGTGGCATCCGCGTCATACTGCAAATACCCCCAGCGGACGCCGTCGATGCGTTTGCCGCGCATGTTGCTGTCCGTCCAGTGCAGCATATCGCTTGCGGGATCGTAATCGGTGATGAACAGCAGGGAATGGGGCCCGTTGCCGCCGCCGTAATTGCCCACCATTTGAAAGAAATCACCCTTTTGCACCTGCTTGAGCATGCCGAAGGCAATTTTGGCATTCTCTTCCTTGCTCAAATCATTATTATACTTGAACTGGGCCACGATTTCAAACGGGCTGCCGTCCGCCGCCGTCTCCGGCCGCCACTCGATGCCGTAGTCATAGGGAGCGCAGGCAGCTTTGCTGTTGTTTTTGGGCATGTGCAGCGGAAGGTCCGGGTAGGCCTGCATGACATAATCCTTGGCGTAGGTATCGAACAAGCGCATCACAAAGTTTTTGCAGACGCCGATGTGGTAGTCCTCTTCGGCGGGGGCGAATTTGTAGCGGGAATCCTTTGAATTTGCGTAGGCAAGATTGATCATTTTTCCGATAAGCTCTTCCCTGGGCGAGAGAACAGTGCGGGAAACATCCGTAAAGGAAGGCGGCTGGGCCGCTTTTGTAAGGCCGTAGCCCCGGGCGGTGACGGTAAGGCCGATAGACAGTGCGGGAAGCTGGAACGTATGATCGAAGGCTTCCCCTTCCTGAGACTTAACCATGGAGCCGCCTTCCCAGACAAGGGTGACCTCAATGCCCGTTACATTGCTCCCCCTGGCGGTAACACGCAGCGTATTGCCGGCCGCGTAGCTTTCGCCCGGCGAGGGCGCCGTCAGATGGACGACGGGGAGCAGGGGGATATCCGCATAGTAAACTTCCTCATCCGCCCGGGCAATGCTTTCCGGCAGAAGAAACAAAAGGGAAAGCAGGACAAGAAACACACTTTTGAAAAAACGCAAGTTGCTTCACCGCCTTTTTGCGGTATTACCAGTGGACCCACAGCGCATCCTTCACGGGGGAAAAGCGGACCTTCTCAATGGGCAGCATCTCGCCATCCACATTCATATGCATCCCCGGCGCGTCAATTGCCACCTCATGGCACCGGTAATGGGAAGTGATGGAGAAGGAGTGCACCCGCCCTAAAAGCAGGCCGGGCAAATAGAAGAACATCTTCCAGTTGGGAATGGACCTGAGAACAACCACATCCAGCAGGCCGTCGTCAACCTGCGAGGTGGGAGAAATGGCAATTCCTCCGCCTATATAACGGCCATTGGCCACGCTGCATTGCAAAAAAGTGCCATCCAGCGTTGTTTCTTCATCGATCTCAATGTGCATGCGCACGGGCTTGAAGCTGAAAATGGTTCGGATGACGCCATACAGGTAAGGCAGCATGCCCCGGACCAGCTTCTTTGCCTTCATGGAATATTCCAGCACGGATACGTCGAAGCCCGTGCCGCACACGTTCAGGAAAAGCTTGTCGTTGATCCGGCCCATGTCCACAAGCCGTGGCGGATGGGAAAGAATGTGGTCAAGCGCTTTTTGGGGGGACTTGGGCACGCCGATGGATTTGATGAAGTCGTTGCCCGTGCCGGCGGGTATGAGCCCCAGGGCGGTTTTGGAATGGATCAGCCCGCTGGCGGCTTCATAGGCCGTGCCGTCGCCGCCGACCGCAAGCACCGTATCCGTTCCCCTATGTACGGCCTCCTTGGCGATTTGGGTGGCGTGGCCTGGTGATTCCGTAAAATAAGCCTTGCAGGCAATGGCCCGGTGAAGGAGGGCTTCCATTACTTTTTCGCCGACCCGCTTTGCGTGGCCGTTGCCGGCAACGGGGTTGATAATCACGTCGATCATGGATTCAGCGCCTTTCGAAATATATACTAATGTACTTCATTTCCAGGTAAAAGTAAAGCGGATCGGCGCAATTTCACATGGCTGTCACACAGGCGCAAAAGAGCCGGACAGCAGTGTCCGGGGCGGGCTGTACAGCGCCCGCTTGCCCGGCTCATTGCTTTGTGGTACAATCAATTGCAAGGGTTGGGAAGATGCCATGGCACTTGTAATGGGTGAGTGTTGTTGGAGGTATACCATGGAAGAATTGAGACCCGGCATCTACAGGCATTTCAAGGGGAACCGATACCGGCTTTTGTATACGGCCCGCCACAGCGAAACGCTGGAGCTTATGGCCGTTTACCAGGCGCTGTATGGGGACGGGGGAATCTGGGTGCGCCCGGCCGCCCAATGGCTGGATGTAGTGGAGCGGGACGGCGTGCAATCCTTGCGGTTTACGTGGGAGGAAGAGTAGCTTTCGCAAAAATGACAACGTCATTTTTGCGATCTCGCACTTTTCACCTGCAATCCCACGCACCATCCATCACTTCACTTGGCTGGTGCAGGATTGCGGCCGGTGAAAAGTGTAAGGAATGCTTGCTCCGCAAGCGACCCGCGCGCCCGGCAAAGCCGGGCGACACGATTACAATTGAAGGGGTTCCACCCCTTCAATGCATCCCCGGAAATTTGTTCGCATTTTGTTTATAGTCTGTGACATGCATGATGCATGTTTTGCTCTTTGTTGCGCTTTTTCCGTGGAAAAGGCGTTTTTTTCTTTACGGGCAAAAGACGGTATGGTATTATATAGCGAAAGCGCATCTTCGCAAGAGAGGTTTTGCCGCATGAGTGATGATTCGATCAGGGATATGCTGTCAAAGGTCAAGTGCTTCCTGCTGGACATGGACGGCACTTTTTATTTGGGCGATCAATTGCTGCCGGGCTCTTTGGATTTTCTGGATGCCTGCGAACGCACCGGCCGCCGCACGCTGTTTTTGACCAACAATTCATCCAAATCCGCCGTGCAGTACGAGCAGAAGCTCAAGCGCATGGGGGTGCGGGAGCGGTTTTTAAGGGTGCTCACCTCCGGCCATGCCGCCGCGTCCTATGCGCTGCGCGCCTTCCCCGGAAAGAAGGCGTTTTTGCTGGGTAACGATATATTGAAGGAAGAGCTTACGGAACTGGGGCTCTTGATCGATAATGAAAACCCGGATTATGTTTTGATTGCCTATGATACCACGCTGGACTTTGAGAAAATGACCAGAGTCTGTGATCTGGTGCGGGCCGGGCTGCCCTATATCGCCACCCACCCCGATTTCAACTGTCCTACGGAAACGGGCTTTGCCCCGGACATAGGGGCCATCATCGCCTTCATTGAGGCCAGCGCGGGCCGCCGCCCGGACATCATACTGGGCAAGCCCTATCAGGGCATTGTGGAGGAGGCGCTTAGGCTGACCGGCTTTCGGGCGGATGAATTGGCCATGGTGGGGGACAGGCTGTATACCGACATCGCAACAGGCGTGAATTTCGGCATGACCAGCATCCTCGTTCTTTCCGGGGAGGCCACGATGGAGGACTTGAAGGCGTCGCCTGCGCAGCCGCATCTGATCTTTGACAGGCTGTGCGATATGATACCTTTTCTGTAAACACGATCGCGCCCCGGCAATTCTGCCGGGGCGCTGTATATTGAGTGTATTTATCGCTTTTTATGATCCAGGCGCTTGGTGGCAATGGTTCCTGTGACCTGAAAAACTTGAACCAGGAACACCAGCGCGACGCTGGCGGAGTACATGATGTCATATGCCCGCCTGTTCAGGCCATAGCTGATGGCGATTGAGCCCAGCCCGCCGCCGCCCGCGGCGCCGGCCATGGCCGTGTAGGCCAAAATGGTGGTCAGGCAGATGGTGGCCCCGCTCACCAGGGAGGGCAGCGCTTCCGGCAGGAGTACCTTGCATATGACCTGCCAGGTGGTGGAGCCCATCGACAAAGCGGCTTCAATCACGCCGCCGTCCACCTCCCGCAGGGAGCTTTCCACCATGCGGGCCACATAGGGGAAGGCGCTGATCACCAAAGGAAAAATCACGGAATGGGTACCGATGGCGCTGCCCATGACCACCCGCGTTACAGGCGAAATCATCACCAGCAAAATAATGAAGGGGATGGACCGCAGGAAATTGACGATGCCGCCCAGCACCGTGTTGAAGCCTGGTGCGGGAAGGATGTGCCCCCGCCTGGTGATCACCAGCAGCACGCCCAAGGGAAGGCCCAGGAGGTAAGCTAAGAGGGTGGACGGCAGTGTCATGTACAGTGTTTCCAGTGTGCCCTGACGCAAAAGCGCCCACAATCTTTCCCAGTTCACACTGGCTATGAACTGGAGCAAAGACGTCCACAATTGATCCCAGGCCTGAACGATAAATGCCCATATTTCATTTAAGATCACGCCGGCGTCACCTCCTCCACTGTCAGGCCCTGGGCCTGCAAAAAGTCCATGGCCTGTTTTTTCATGGCCGGGTCCTCCGGCGCGGTGATAAGCATCTGCCCGTATTGCACGCCGTTCAGGTTGCGCACGTCGGCGGACAGGATACTCACAGGCGCGCCCAGATGAAGGATCAGCCGGGCGATGATGGGGTCGGCCACCTTGCCCCCGTCAAACACCACCCGGATGGCCGTGCCGGTAAGGGGGAAGGGCTCCTCCTCCGTGGGCACGATGCCGAACAGCCGCCTTCCGGCCTGGCTTTTTGTGTGGGTGAATACCTCGTCCACGCTGCCTTCTTCCGCGATGACGCCGCCGTCCAGGATGGCCACATGGGTGCATATTTGCCGGATCACGGCCATCTCATGGGTGATGATCACGATGGTGATGCCCATCTCGCGGTTAATGTCCTGCAAAAGCTTCAATATCGATTGTGTTGTCATGGGGTCAAGGGCGGAGGTGGCCTCGTCGCACAAAAGCACCTTGGGGTTCATGGCCAGGGCCCTTGCGATGGCCACCCGCTGCTTTTGCCCGCCGGACAACTGGGAAGGGTAGGCGTTCAGCTTATCCGCAAGCCCGACGATCTTCAATAATTCCTTCACCCGCCTGTCCGCCTCGGGGCGCTTCACGCCGGCGGTCTCCATGGGGTAGCGGATGTTCCTGGCCACCGTCTTTTGCATCAGCAGGTTGAACTGCTGAAAGATCATGCCCATGCCCCGGCGCAGGGACAGCAGTTCCTTTTTGTCCATGGCCAGTACGTTTTTGCCTTCAAAGAGGATTTCGCCTTCCGAGGGCTCGTCCAGCCGGTTGATGCAGCGGATGAGCGTGCTCTTGCCGGCCCCGCTCAAGCCGATGATGCCGTAGATATCACCTTTGCGGATGGTGAGGCTGATGCCGTCAAGCGCCACCACTTCACCATCCTGCGCGGGATAAACCTTTTTCAGATTCTGAATATCAATGAGCACGGGCCGCTGTCCCACAGCCGCGTTCCCCTCATCCCGTACCGCCGTTTCCTGCATGCGATGCATCCCAGCCTTTCCCCTAAGCATGTACCCAAAGGCATACACTCAAAGGGAGAATGTGCCGTCATCATACACGATGCCGGATGCCGTGTCAAGCCGCGGGGAGGGAAGGCGTTCGGCGGAAAACTGCATTCAGTTCTTCCAATTCTTCTTTTCCGGAAGAATGTATGGTATCATGGAAAATGGTTCCTGATATTTCAGGAAACGGGCAGATTTTGGGGGCCAATCATGGCCATTGGCGAAAACAAATGTTTGGAGGCTGTTATGTACGGGCTGCATATTGACCGTTCGTCGCCTTTATCCATCACCCGGCAGTTGACCGGGCAATTGAGGGGGATGATCCTGAATGGAACGCTCCCCGCTGACACGCGGCTGCCGCCCACCCGGAATCTTGCGGCGGAGCTTTTCATTGCCCGAAACACCATTTTGCAGGTGTACGAGCAGTTGATTGCCGAAGGATATTTGAGCGGGCGCACAGGCTCGGGCACGTATGTGGTGGCGCTGGGCCGGCCGGGAGCGGCGCCCGTTCACGACGCGCCGGAGCGGGAAACCGGCGGAAAAAGCGGCCCGGCGGAGCCGGGGGATATCATTGCCTTTGAGGCCGGGCTTACGGATTACCGCCGCTTTCCCCGGGCCGCCTGGACGCGGGCGGTGAGGGACGCATCCATTGAGATGCCGCAGGAAAAGCTCGCCTTCAGCACCCCCGGCGGTGAGGAGGAATTGCGCAGGGAATTGTGCGCGTATCTTTACCGAACCAAGGACATCACATGCAGCCCCGGGCAGATTTTTATCCTGCCCGGCGCTACCAGCGGCGTGGACGTGGCCTGCTGGGCGCTGAAGGGGTGCACCATTGCTGCCATGGAGGACCCCTGCGTGCATTTCATGCGCCAGGCGTTTTTGCGCAATGGATACCAAATCGCGCCCATCCCGGTGGACGGCCAGGGGATGCGCACGGAAAAGCTTGCCGGATTGCGGGAATTGGGGTTCATATACGCGGTGCCTTCCCACCAGTTCCCGACGGGGACTGTGCTGCCCATAAGCCGCCGATTGGCACTTTTGTCCCATGCACGAAGATGCGGTGCGTATATCATCGAGGACGACTATGACAGCGAATTCCGGTATGAGGGGGAACCGATACAAACGCTTCGGCACCTGGACCCGGAGCGGGTGATCTACCTGGGTTCCTTCAGCAAGATCTTTTCGCCCACGCTGCGCATGGGGTATATGATTCTGCCTTGGGGAGCGGTTGAAAGAATGCAGGAAGCCTTGGAATCCATGAATCTAACGGCGCCCGTCCTTTTGCAGCGCGCCCTGGCCGCTTTTTTGCGCAGCGGGCAGCTGGAACGCCACATTTACAGCATGAAACGGCTGTACGCGAAAAAGCGTGCGCTTTTGATACGGGAGCTGAAGCACGCGTTCGGCGCAGGCATCTTCATCAGCGGGGAAAACGCGGGCATGCATGTGATGGTTGTGTTTGAAAAACGCCCATTGGTCCGGGAGGATTTTGACAGATTGGCATCATGCCGTGTGGATGCGGAGTGGTCGGAAGATTACGCGTTTGAAAAAGGAGTACACAAAAGCGGTTTGATTCTGGGCTATGGCGCGCTGACGGAAACGGAGATCGCGGAGGGCGTCGCGCGTCTTCAGGCGGCACTTTTGGACATGTAGCGCCTATTGACTATGTCTATTGCGTAACGGAGAAATGAAAAGGCTGCTGAAAGATGAACAGCATGGCAATGGCAAAGGCAAGCCCTATGGGCCATACAACGAGAGGCTTCTTATGGTGAATCCTGATCAGTATAAACGCAAAAAAGTACAACCCGGCAGACCAAAATATATTCCATCCACCATAATGGCAGAAATTGTCGATCTGACATGAAATGGCTTCAATGACTGTATATGCGGCTGTCCACAGGAGTATATACAGCCCTTCTTTCAGAATTCCCTTTGGATAGTACCTTAAAAACATGATTGTCGCACAGGGGAAAACGAAAAAGGCATATACCATGTCAGCGATTCTATGATCAAACAGAGTATTGTACATCCATAGAAACCGCTCATTAAAAAGTATGTTGTAAGAAAAATCTCCGACAATAGCAAATAGAACAGTAGGGTAATACTCTTTCCAGTGCCTCCAGGTTCCTGTGATATAGAAGGCACCGATATGAACCAGCAAAAAGGCTGCCGTATAAAGCATAAGCACCCCACAATGATCATTGAGAATGCTGCTATTATTGCCATCTGATAGAAAAAATACACTAAATTGGAAATTATTCGGATGATGCTGCCCTGCCCGCCAAACGCATGGTTTCATAGGTCTGAATATCTTATGCCGGTCAGGCCATAATGGCAGGTCTTGCGGGCAAGCGCCCATTCATATATGAACAGCTCATGGCTTGCTTTCTTTGCTTTTCATCCATTCGCTTCCGGCCTTTGAATAAAAATGGTACGCCCCCATATAGATCAAAAATATGATCGGGAAGGAGTACCAATGCTTCCAGTGCATGGGATGGTACAAATGCATCCATTCCGCAGCCGGCTGCACGATAAACGCGGCGATGCCGGCATAAAGGAAGGCTTTTATCCACGGCTTTATTTTTGGCGTATATTGTATGGACAGCATAATGCTGACCGGCATCGCGCAGAAATCCCACGAAATATACTGCGGCAGAAAAGGCAGCAGCTTATGCGGATAGCACCATAAGGCAAGGCACAGACCCACCATATCCAGAAAGCATGCGATAATCAAAACAAAAAAGCCCGCGTATAAAAGGCGGTGCGTTTGTTCTTTATTTCGTAAAATGAACCATGCTACCCAGGGCAATGTGGTTATCACAATCAGTTCAAACCACCACTGCCAGGTAAAAACGATATCCTTTAACCAAACGCGGTACTGTTCCAGGAAAAGTTCGTTATACTTTTCGACGATTCTTGCCGATTCTTCCATGACCTTGGTTTTCATGTTTATTAAGGCTTACTCTCCTTCACCCAAAGCGTGCTATTCTGTATCACCCTCAAGGCATACGCTGCTTACGCCAAGCGCGCCATGACTCCAAAGTATATCTTGTACCATAGCCGTCTGACTATCCTCGCATTCGATGAGCAGCACCACTTCCGGCGACTTGGTAAGCTTAGCTGCCTTGCTGCTGCGCTTTACCATCAAGAGCTTTATCAATAGGCCGATGCCAAAGCCGGCCCCCGTGCCAATAAGCGCCCACAGGACAGGTCCCCAGTGCAGCTCAAAGCCATAGATGAGACCGAAGAGTGACAGCAATGCAGCTAAAATAATAGGAAAATCGATAAGGCTCAGCCGGTCGGCGGCGTGTGTACGGTCAAAGAGCATCCTGTCGTCATCCTGCTTGTCCAGCGGCACGGCCAGAATGGAGGATTTTGGGATGTTTTCCTTTTCAAGTGTTTTAACAGCAGCCTCCAGATGGATGGAGTGAACGAAATTAGATACGATGTACATACTGTATCCCCTCTTCTGCCCGACAGGAAAGGGCATTTTGAAATTCTTGCTTTGATATTCGCTTTTCAGATATTTGGCCTGCTCCCAATCAAAAAGCTTATTGCTTTCCACGGCATTCGTATACGCATCGTAAAGGGCAAAGAAAAATACGGATGGGATATTCAATATCCATTGCTTGTCGGCTATTTCCTTTGCCATATCAAACTGGCCCAGCAGCGTGTGGTGGATGGCGGGCAGCAGCTTGGACATATAGGCGACGACAATCCACCAGGCCAGCAGGAAAAAGGCTACCACAATGCGATGGATCATCAATTGGCCTACGCCGGGCGATATCATGGCCCACACCGCGGCAACCCAAGGTGGGCTTCTGTCCAATTCGTTGACTCCCAGCGCTTTCATGGCAAACGGTTTGATTGGCGCGTCCTCACGCGCGGCCAATACATACTGCAAGTTCAAGTCCATGGCGGAGCGGTAGCTGTCATAAATGGCAAACAGGTACGTGGGGACATAAAGCAGGAGCCATTGCTTGTCCAGCACCGTTTTCGCCAAATCAAAATTCCCGGTAAAGGTATATAAGATGGACAAATTCAAGTTGGACATCAAATTGATGAAGACTTCCCAGGTAAACAGAATCATGCCGGTGATGTATTTTGACAGCAAAAGATGGCCCAGCCCCGGAAAGATAGCTGACCAAAGGCCAATAACAATTGGATTTCTCAAATGCATTTGCGTTGTTCCCAGAATGCTTACGTAAGCCCTTGGACGGCGGGCGGATGAACTCTGCTGCTGTGATTGAGCCATAGAAACCGGATGCTCCTTTGCGGAAAAAATTTACAGGGTTATTATGACCATGATGGAAAAAATCATGCCGGAAAGAAAAACGCCTCCTTGCAAAAATGCAAAGAGGCGTTTGCAGCTTTGGGTATCAGCCGCCGATGGCCCGCTTCAGGTACGCATATCCCGCCTCAATGGCGGGGAGGGTGTCTTCCATGCCCTCAAATTCCAGGGACAGAAGCCCGTTGTAGCCTGCTTTTTTCAGGATGGATACGCACTGGGCAACGGGAACCGCGCCATGGCCCGCGATGGTGCCCCGCAGGTAGTTGCCGCCCCGGGAGCGGAACCAGCCCGCGCCGGGATCCAACTGCGTGCCGGGCTTTACAAGAAAATCCTTCGCGTGGGCATGGAAGGCGTAGGGCGCCGCTATGCCCACCGCGTATGCGCAGTCCTGGTCCACGCAGGCGAAGTTGCCCATGTCGACGAGCCAGCCGAAGTTTTTGTGGTCCACCGCAAGGATCAGCTCCTCCACCCGCCCCGCATCCTGCATCAAATAGCCGTGATTCTCCGTGCAGGTGCGGATTCCTTTTAAGGCGGCATATTCCGCCACCTCCCGGATAAAAGGCGCGGCAAAGCGGATCACATCCCGGTAGCTCCGGCACTTTTCGTTGAGTTGCCTGGCAATGTCGTGGCGCAACAGCTTTGCGCCAAGCAGCGCGGCAATATCGACGCAGCCTTTGAGGCGTTCCGCTTCTTTATGAATATCGCCGCCGCTGCCCAAAAGAAAATCCGCCGGAACGGTGTAGGCGCAGATAGTTAGGCCCAGCGTATTGCAGTGATCGCGCAGGGCGGAGGCCAGTTCTTCCACAGTGGTCTGGCCGCGGCAAAAGCGCAAATCCAGGGGGATGAATTCAATGGCTTCAAACCCCGTCTTTCTGGCATGTTCGCTAATGTCAAAATACCCGGCGCCGGTCTTTTCCATGTGGGGCAGATAGCTGTAGCTGGATACCGCAAGGCGCATGAAAATCCCTCCCCTCAAAGTACCACTTCATGGCCGGTGGCGGCGGATTCGTAGATGGCGTCCAGAATCTTCATCAGCGTCACGCCGTCCTCCGCGGGGCTTAGGCAGGGCACGCCCGCCGTTACGCAGTCCACAAAGTGGGCGATTTCGTTTTGGAACAGGCCGTCAAAGCTTAAGGACGTGCGCATGGGCAGCGTGACATCCGCAAGGTAGCCGTTCATTTCGGTGTAGATTTCCAGCTCCGGCTCCAGCTTGGCCCCGGCCTTGGTGCCGAAAAGCTCAATGCGGCCCACCGGTTTTGCAATGTTCAGGGAGAAGCTGGCCTCCACCGTGACTACCGCGCCGTTGTCATAGCGGATCATGGCGCTGGCCAGGTCCTCCACATCGCAGATGTCATGATCCGTCGCGCCGGCCGCCCGGTAGCCGGGATCGCTCTTTGCGTTTTTGCGGTCGAACAGCTTCTGGAATGTAGCCCCATATACCGACACGGGCTTGGGATTGCCCATCAGGTATCTCGTCAGGTCGATGACATGCACGCCCAAATCAATGAGCGGGCCGCCGCCGGAGCGGGACTTGTCGCCGAACCAGCCGCCGGGGTTGCCCTTGCGGCGAAGATACGTGGCCTTGGCGAAATAGATGTCGCCGAAAGAGCCTTGATTAATGAAATCCCTCAATATGGCGCAATCGTTGCCAAAGCGCCGCACGAAGCCGATCATAAGCAGCTTTCCGCTTTCCTTCGCGGCCTTTTGCATCGCCTCGGCGTCTTTCGCGCTGGTGGCCATGGGCTTTTCGCACAGCACATGCTTGCCGGCTTTCAGGGCGGCGATGGTGATGGGCGCGTGGGCGGCGTTCCAGGCGCAGACGCTTACGGCCTGCAGATCGGGCAGGCGCAGCATATCCTCCACATTGGTATACAGGCGGGTGACGTTAAACTCGTCGCCCCGTTTTTTCAGCAGCGTTTCGTCGACGTCGCACAGCGCATAAATCTCCACGCCGGGATGCTTTTTGTAGGCATTGAGATGCTCCAGGGAAATGGAACCGGTACCGATGACGCCCACCTTCAATTTTTCCATGGTATCTCTCCTTTAGGACATCAGGTTTTTAAGGAATGCCACGGCTCCCGCGATATCCCTGTACGGGTCATCGCCCACTTCCCGCTCGATGGTGAGAAAGCCGCGGTAGCCGATATCCCACAGGGCTTTGAGCCAGCCGGGGAAGTCCACGCGCCCCTGCCCCAGAGGCAGCTCCTCAAAGGAGGGGGAGGTGACGATGGGGGAATCCACCACACGGTAGACCTCCTCCGGGCTGCGGTAGTAATGGCGCACGCCGTCCTTGGCGTGGGTATGGACGATGTATTCCTTCAAAGTATGCACGGCCTTGACGGGATCATCTCCCGTGACCATGACGAGATTGGCCGGGTCGAAGTTCACCGCCACGCCCTTGGAGTGGAGGCCGTCCAGGAAGCGTTTCAAAGTGACCGCCGTCTCCGGGCCTGTTTCCACGGCGAAGTGGGCTTTGACGCTGTCGGCATAGCGGCTCAGTTCCCCGCAGGCATCCTGCATGACGCGATAGCGGGGATTATTTTCATCCTCCGGGACCACGCCGATGTGGGTGGTGACGATGTCTGTTTGAAGATCCTTCGCCAAATCCAGGATGCGCTTGGAGGCTTCTATGAGCCTTGGGTTTTCCTTTGGGCGGTGAAAGCCCATTCCCAGGTCGCCGCACAGGGCGCTGATCACAAGGCCGCTGTCCGAAACGCGTTTTTGAAACTCCCGGCGCTTTTCATTTGTCATGGCTTCCGGCGACAGTTCGCCCCGGGTGGCGTAGACCTGTATGCCTTGCGCCCCTACCCGTGCGGCGCTTTCCAGCGCTTCCGGGATGGGTTTTTGAAACGAATCCAGCATGACACCGATGGGAAACCGCGCCATAGCGATGCCTCCTATTTTACGTTCAGCTTGAACGTTTTGATTTCAAAGGGCTTCCATGTGATGGTTGCGCCAGGCTCCAAAGGTTCGCCGGCGTCCTCCTCCAGAAGGTTGCATGGGGTAAGGGAAACCAAACCATATTCCGATGTGAAGCAGGCTTTTTGCGTGCCGCCCCGGCACTCGTGCGTGCGGACAATCAGGCAGTCCTCCTCTTCGGCCTTCTTCACCGCGTCGATGATGACGCCATCGCTGCCGATAACGGCGAGCCTGCGCGCGTCGATGGCGCGGCCCGGCGTTGCGTGGACCTTCAGGTTCAGCGAGGCCGCCTCCTCCAGCGTGTTTCCCTGCGCAATACTGCCTGTATGGGGCAGCAGGGAATAGGTGAACGTGTGGGCGCCCATGTCGGCCTGGGTATCGGGGGATTTGCTGCTTTTGAGCAGCGACAGGCGGATGGTGCGGTCATGAATGGCGTAGCCGTACTTGCAGTCATTGAGCAGGCTGACGCCATAGTTGCTTTCTGACAGGTCGGCCCACTTGTGGCCTACCACCTCAAAGCGGGCGTAATCCCAACTGGTGTTGTAGTGGGTGGGGCGCTCCACATGGCCGAACTGAATGTCGTAGGTGGCCTTGGTGGCGCGGACATCCACATCGAAAGCGGCTTTCAGCAGGCGGTGATCCTCATGCCAGTCCACATGGGTTTGAAAATCGATGCGGCGGCTGTTCAAATACACGGTCATATCCTGCCGGATGGTGGAATGGTTGTAGGTGAAATGAAAACGCAGCGTGGCGCGGAGCGGCCCGAAGCCGGCCTGCTCCACCGGCGCGCTGAGCGCGGCAAACTCACGCTTTTGCGTATGGTACAGGTCAATGTCCCAGGCGTCGTGGCGCAAGGGTTTGTCCTCATAAACCTCCAGCAAGTTTCCAAGGCCGTTTTCAAAAAGCACGCCGCGATTATAATCCTTGTCGAAGATTTCACACAGCCGGCCCTGTTCGTTCCAGCGGATGCGGTAATGGGGCGTTTCCAGCGTTCGGTTTTCAAGGTCTGCATGAAAGGGGCAGGGCGCGGCCGGTGCTGCGCCTTTTTCAAAGCGTATGGACTGCATGGACAGGGGCAGGGATTTTACGGATACATACCAGCCATTCTCAGTGCGCTGGGCGGGAAGCTGCCGCCCGTCCGCCGTGTAAAAGGCGCCCTCCCCGGATTCGGGGATGAACACGGCGTCTTCCCTTTGGAAGCTGCCAAAATGGTACAGCGTGTACCAGCCTTCCTCCCGCGCGATCAAACTGCCCGCCGCGCTTACGTACGCGCCGCTGAGCAGCTTGAAGGCCTTTGCGTATTCCAGCGTGCTGTCCTCATACACCTCGCGGATGGAGGAGCCGGGGATGATGTCGTGGAACTGGTTGCGCAGGAGCGTCTCCCACGCCTCGTGAATGGAATCGCCGTCATACGTTTGCCCGTGAAGCATGGCAAGGCTTGACAGCCATTCGGTTTGCGCAAGGGCAAACTCCAGCTCGCGGTTCATGCGCTTGTTGCGGGCCTGGGTGGTGTAGGTCCCCCGGTGGTATTCCAGGTACAGCTCGCCGTCCCACACATGAACGTCGTCCTTGCGCTGTGATACCTTGTCCTCAAGGCGCCTGAGGAAATCTCCCGCCCGGGTGGGCTTCACGTGGGGCAGGCCCGGCAGCCTGTCCATGGCCCGGCGCATTTTCAGCATGTTGCCGTTCACGCCGCCGCCGCCGTCGCCAAAGCCAAAGGAGAGAAGCGTCTCATTGGAAATGTCCTTGTTGCGGAACTTTTGCCAGTTGCCCAGCACGCTCCTGGGGCTGAGCATGCCGTTGTAGGTGTTGAACCTGTCATCCAGCGGCCGGCCCACCTCCGGCGTGGTGATGAAGTAGGTGACCACCTCGCTGCCGTCGATGCCGCGCCAGAGGAAGAGGTCGTCCGGCATGGTGTTGTACTGGTTCCAGCTTATTTTGGTGGTGACAAAGCAGCCGATGCCGCATTGCCGCATAATTTGCGGCAGCGCCCAGCTATAGCCGAAAACGTCGGGCAGCCACAAATAATGGCAGCCGCGGCCGAACTCCTTTTTGAAAAAACCGATGCCGTACAGAAACTGGCGCACCAGCGATTCGCCCGAGGTCAGATTGCAGTCGGCTTCCAGCCACATGCCGCCGTCCGCCTCCCACCGGCCTTCCGAAACGCGCCGCCTGATCTGCTCGTAAATTTCGGGCGCATCTTGCTTGATATACTTGTACAACTGCGGTTGGGACTGGAGGAAGATGAACTCATCGAATTCCTCCATCAGCCGGATGGCCGTGGAGAAGGAGCGCATGGCCTTTTCCCTGGTATGCTTGAGCCGCCAGAGCCAGGCCACGTCGATGTGGGTATGGCCCACGCAGTTCACCGTGACACGGCTTTCCTTGGGCAGGGCGGAGAGTGCAGCCCGCAAAGAAGCATACGCCTGTGCAACCGTGCCGTAGAAGCGGTCCGCCTCCCAATGGATGAGGTTCATGGCCCCGTTCAGCGCCCGCATAAGGTCGTAGCGGACAGGGTCATCCTGCGAAAGATGCTCCAGCGTTTTGACAATGGCCTTGGCACCGTAATAAAAATCATCGGTTTCCTGATGCAGATAGCCCAACTGGGCGCAGCGCACCTTGTGCTCCTGCTCCCTGTGCGCGCCGCCGCCCTCCAGACCCGTCCACAAAAGGAAGGTCAATTCTATCCGCTTGCCCGCAAACGGCGTCAGTACCACTTCCATGTGGTTGCTGTCCACGCCCTGGTAGGGCTTTTTGTTCACATACAAAAGCGATTCAAAGCCGCTGTTGTGGCCGCCGCCCGTTTTGCCAAAATCGAAGCGGGCCACAGGGGTGAGGCCCTCCCGGACGGGAGGGACGTCCGCGTTTGTGCGCACCCACAGGTATTTGTCACGGCCCCGGAACGTATCGCCCACGGACAGCGCCATGCCGCTCACTTCCCCGGGCACCCTGGTATGGACTTCATCGGACGGTAGCGTATCCTCCATGGCCGCAAGCGGCGAAAGCTCCATAAGGCCGGTAAGGCGGAACTGTTCCAGCTCCCGCATTCTTCTCATAAGCTTATCAAGCGTCAGGAACCTGTCTTCCATCATCTTTATGCCTTTCTTCCGTGCGGCTGCGCATGCGGCAGCCGCGTATTTTCTTCCATAACAATAACAGCGCCACCCCTCCCTGTCAAGCAAGAAACCGCCGGTTTTCAGGGAAGCGCCGCATTGTTGGCAAAGCCCCCCTTGTGGTATAATAAGGAAAACAGGCAAGGCTGATGGCACGTTTGAACGAAAGGAGCGCCTATGGACGAAAACCGCCCCGTCATCGCGCTGATGTATGATTTTGACAATACGCTCTGCACCGCGGATATGCAGAATTATTC
The DNA here is from genome assembly GCA_023411395.1 of Bacillota bacterium. GTDB lineage: Bacteria > Bacillota > Clostridia > Christensenellales > Aristaeellaceae > JAEWAH01. The sequence continues at coordinate 99,207 of JAEYOV010000084.1, read as the reverse complement.
CTTCATCCCCGGCCTCCATATGGAACCGGAAGCATTCTGGCTGATGTCTCGGAGCATGGCAGAAGAGAAAAGGATGGACAGGATCCTGGCCTACATGTACCTGATGGTGAAAAAGGCCGGGGAGATGCAAAAGCCCATCCGCCGGGAGGACTTGGTGGCGCTGGGAAAGGACATCCGGCTCTTTCCCGGCGTTGCGGACTGGTTTGCAAGGATCAACGCCTATGGGGAAGCGCACGGCGCTGCGATAGAGCACTACATCATATCCTCCGGCTTGAAGGAGATCATTGAAGGTTCCGTTATCGCACAGCATTTCAGGGAGATATACGCCTGCGCCTTCCACTATAATGAGGCGGGCGTGGCGGACTGGCCGGCCGTGACCGTGAACTATACAACAAAAACGCAGTTTCTGTTCCGCATCAACAAGGGTATCCTTTTGATGTCGGAGGATGTGGAGCTCAACAAGTTCATCCCGGAGGATGACCGGCCCGTTCCCTTCCGGAACATGATCTATTTCGGCGACGGGCTCACGGATGTCCCCTGTATGAAGCTTGTGAAAGCAAACGGCGGCAAGTCCATTGCCGTCTATACCAAGAAGGAACAGGTGGAAAGCCTGCTTTTGGACCAGCGGGTAGATTTTATTGCCCCCGCGGATTATACGGACGGCGGGGAGCTGGACATTTTGGTGAAGGCCGTCATTGCCCATATGACCTGCGCGGATGCTTTGGCGCGCAAAAGCCGCCGTCAGATCAGGCAGGCGCTGAAGGGCGGCACGGTGTAGCCGGGCGGAAAGGCCCCCGGCGCTTTTCCCGGCGGAAACGCCGGGGCGGGAGGGGCTGGAAACAATCTTCCATCCGGTTTGGCAGGCATGGGGACTGGAAATTTTGTTCCACCCGCCTGCTTTTTTTTACCATTCAAAAAAATCGAAGAATAGGAAATATTTAACAATACGGGCTTTAAAGCGTATGCCGAACAGCCGCTTGGGACCGGGCTTTCAGCGGCTTTTCTTTGACATACGGAGAAAAAAATTACCAAAAATTGTCACAGCCAAAAATGGAAACACCACTATCTATTGCCATGATTTGCTATTAAAATACTATATATCGTCCTGAAACGACAAAAGTTTAGCGCTTTTGAGAAAAAAAGATGGATTTTGGCGTAAAAAGTATTGACAGTGAAAGGCAGAATGATATACTAGGACATGGATAGCAATGTATGGTATTCATGCGGCGGTTACCGGGCCTTATGAGGTGTCCCACCCGGAGGTGGTCACAATGAAAAAGCGTACCGAATTTTAACCTTCCGCCCACAAACTGGAAATAAATATCGAACGAAATGGCAAACTCACCGAATAAAAAGGTGGGGACGCAAAGCTACAGGGTCTGAAATGACAGCCAGCTGCCGAAAAGGTATTTTTTGTTGCGCCAAAATGGGCAATTGCTGCAATTTTAATAACAATTTGTTACTAATTTGTGAATATATAGGAGGGAATTGTGTGGGCAGCGTGCTGAACAACACAAGCATGGCGCTTCTTCAAAAGAGTCTGGACGCCGTGTGGCTCAGGCAGCAGGTGATTGCCAACAACATCGCCAACGCTGCCACACCCGGCTACAAGAGCCAGCGTCTGGAGTTTGAGGAGCTGCTGGAAAAGCAGGTTCAAAAAGCCGGAACAGGCGAGGCGGATTTGCAAAAAGCCATTGACAAGGCGGAACCCAGGATCGTCCGCGAGGAAAACACCACGGCCCAGGAAGACGGGAACAATGTGGACCTTGACCGCGAGAACATTGAAATGGCCCGGGCGCAGATGCAGTACGGCTATCTTGCCAACTCGCTCAATGCGCAACTGAAGCGGCTCAAATATGTGATTACGGAGGGGCGTGGGTAAGGATGGCATTTTTGGATTCCCTGAACATCAGCGGATCGGGGCTGACCGCGCAGAAGCTTCGCATGCAGGTGGTGGCCCAAAACCTGGCCAACGCCAGCACCACCAGAACGGAAGGCGGCGGGCCCTACAGGCGCAAGCTGGTGGTGCTTTCGGAACGCGGCGGCTCAAATGGGTTTTCCGCCGCGCTGGAAGCTTCCGCCGGTGAAAAGGCCTCTCTTGGCGGGGTAAAGGCAACCGCCATTGTGGGGGATGCGGATGACTTCAAGCTGGAGTACGACCCCTCCCATCCCGACGCCGACGCAAATGGCTATGTGCGGCTTCCCAACGTGAACACGGTGGAAGAGATGGTAGACATCATGTCGGCCTCCAGGCTGTATGAAGCCAATGTGACGGCGTTCAACGCCATGAAGGAAATGGCCTCCAAAGCGCTTGAAATAGGAAGATAGCACGGGAAAACCGATACAAAAGACAATACAAAGGAAACGGGTGAACGGATATGGCCATCGAATCGGTCAAGCTTGCGCAATACATCGCAAGCCTGCAAAAGCCATCGGGCGCCGCCCCTTTGACGGAAAATGTCGCGCCCTTTGAGGACATGCTCAAGGAAGCCGTCCAGCAAACGGTTCAGACCGATGCGGCGTCCAAGTTCGATGTGATCAACCTGGCAACAGGCAAAAGCGATTCGCCCCACAGCATCACCATCAACGCGGCCAAAGCCGACCTGGCGGTACAAATGCTGGTTTCGGTCAGAAACAAGGCGCTGGAGGCGTACAACGAGATCATGCGCATTACGCTCTAGCGGCTTTAAGCGCTTTACGAAAGAAAAATCTGCTGATTAGAGGGCAAGCATGGACCTTTCAATCTCAAACCTCCTCAAGAGCATTCAGGGATACATCGCCAAGCTGAGCCGCGGCAAGCGGGTCGCGCTTGCGGCTTTGCTTGTCTCTGTTTTGGCGGGAGCGGTGGTTCTGGCAAACGTTTTGGACAGCGCCGGCTATACGGTGCTGTACCGCGGCTTGTCGGCCTCCGAGGGTGTTGAGATTACGAAGATGCTGGACAGCATGGGCACCGGTTACAGGCTGCAAAACGACGGCACGATTCTGGTGCCCAGATCCAGCGAGGCCATGCTCAAGATGCAGCTTGCTGCCGAAGGGTTTCCCAAAAGTACGCTGGGCTACGACATTTTTACAAGCCAGTCCGCCTTGATGACAACCGAATACGAGAAAAGACAGTATCTCGTCTTCCAGCTTCAGGACAGGCTGCAGGAATCGCTCAGGACGCTGGAGGGCGTGAAAAACGCCATCGTGACCCTGAACGTGCCCGACGATAACTCCTTTGTATTAAAGGCCGACAGACCCAAGGCTTCAGCGTCGGTGGTGCTGGAGCTTTATTCGTATACCAGCCTTTCTCCCAAACAAATCAGGGGCATCGAAGCGCTGGTGGCCAGAAGCGTGCCGGGTCTTCTAAGTGAAAACGTGGCAATCGTGGACAGCACCGGCGTGGTGCTCAATGAACAGGGGGAGGAACTGAGCGGGCAGGCGCTGGACCAGTTCGAGGCCATCAGCAAGATCAACGACTATTATAAGGAAAAGATCACGCGCTTTCTGGAGCCGGTGTTCGGGACGGACGGCATGAGCGTGGCGGTGAGTGTGCAGGTGGATTTTCAGCAGAGAGTCACCGAAAAGACCACCTACACCCCCGTGGTGGGCGACAGCGGCATTCTGTCCAGGCAGGAGTATGACCGGCAAAGCATTAACGGCGGCACGCTGCAGGGCCTTGCCGCCGGGACGGATGCCAATACGGGTGTGCCCACCTACGCGGAAAACGCAGATGCGGAAGACGGGCAAAGCGCCAGCGCGAGCGGAAGCAATGAATACCTGGTGAACAAGCTCATCGAGGGCATTGAGGATCACGGCGGCCGGATCACGGATATGACGGTGGCCGTGATGATCAACAGCAGCTTCCTTTCCGACGACGAAACGCAAAAGTACAAGGAGATGGTTGCTTTCGGGGCGGGCATCGCTGCGGACAAGGTGGTTATCACCTACGCGGAGTTTACACCAAAGCAGATGCCAAACTTCCAGCTAGAGCCGGCCGTGAAAATGGAAGAAGTCATCTTTGCCGTTGCCGGAGCCTTCGTCCTTCTGCTGGCGCTGGCCGTCTTCCTGGTGATGCGTGCAAGCCGCAAAAAGAAGCGGGCGCCCCAGCGGCCGCAGCAGCGCGGGCAGCAGCCGCAGCAGCGCGGGCAGCAACCGCAGCGCGGACAGCAGCCGGTTCGGGCGGGGCAGCAATTGGCGGGCCAGCCCGGTGATTTCGATGCGGAGGTTCCCGGCGAGATCGTTCTGCAAGAGACAAGGGAGCAGGGCATCAAACGCCAGGTGAAGGAATTTGCATCAAACAACCCGGAAATCGTAGCCCAACTGCTTAGAACATGGATGAGGGGGGACGAGGCGAAGTGAAGCATAAAGCGCGCAGCAATGATTCCGCCAGGAAGGCGGCCACGGTCGTCCTGTCCCTTGGCGTGGAGCATGCTTCCAGGGTGTACAAGTATTTGAAGCAGGATGAGATCGAACAGATCACCATGCAGATCGCGACGCTGGAGAATCTGTCCCCCCAGGCGGTGGACGCCACCATGGAGGAGTTTTACAACCTGTGCCTGGCGCAAAAGTACATTACCGAGGGCGGAATCGAATACGCCAAGGCCATTTTGGAAAAAGCGATGGGCTCAAGCAGCGCCTCGGCGGTGATCGAGCGGATCACAAGAACGTTGCAGACAAAAGCCTTCAGCTTCCTAGACGAGGCGGATCCCAAGCATCTGCTGAGCCTGATCCAAAACGAACACCCCCAGACCATCGCCTTGATCCTGTCCTACTGCACGGCCGACCAGGCCTCGGAGATCCTGGGCGAGCTGCCGGGAGAGATTCAACTGGACGTTGTGGAGCGCGTTGCCAGAATGGACAGAACCTCGCCCGACGCCGTCAGGGACGTGGAAAAGATGATCGAACAGAAGCTGTCCATGAGCGAAACGGTGGGCTTTACGGAGATCGGCGGGCCCAAGTACATGGCGGGGGTTTTGAACCTGGTGGACCGGAGCACGGAAAAATTCATCATGGAGGAGCTTTCCAAGCGCGACCCGCAGCTGGCGGAAGAGATCCGCAACCGCATGTTCGTGTTCGAGGATATCGCCACGCTCGATCCCCTGCACATCCAGCGCTTCCTGCAGGATGTCAATGCCAATGACCTGCTCATCGCCCTCAAGGGCTGCTCCAAGGAAATCACGGATGTCTTCTACGCCAATATGTCGGTACGCCTCAAGACCACCCTGGAGGAAGAGGCCGGCTATCTGCACGGCGTAAGGCTCTCCGCGGTGGAGGAAGCGCAGCAGAAGCTGGTCAGCATGGTCAGGAGGCTGGAGGAAGCCGGCGAGATCACAATCAGCAGAGGCCGAAAGGATGAGACAATTGTCTAGGTTGCTAAAAGGGGAATGCATCTGTATGGACGCGGCCGGCTTTGTGTACAACAACCCCGCGTGCATAGTGCCCGATGCCGGGCCTGATCCCGACCCCGCTCCGCCGCTGAAACAGGAGGAGCTGGCGGCCGCCATGAAAAAGGCCCGCGCCATTGTTGAAGGCGCCAACCGCTACATGCTTAAAATGCATGATCAGATACGCAAGCAGGCGGACGAGGCATTGGAGTGCGCGCGGGAGGAAGGCTTCCTGAAAGGGTATGAGGAAGGCCGTGCGCAGGCTTTGGCGGAAAATGAACATACGCTGAATCAGATTGTCAGCCTGCTCAAGGAAATCGACTGCGGCAAGGAAGCGCTTTTTCGAAAGCATGAGCAGGGCATGGTGGACCTGGCGCTGGATATTGCCCGCAAGGTGGTGGGCGCAAAGCTTGCCGGGGATGACGAAACGTTCCTGGAGATTTTCCGCAATGCGGCGGAAGGGTTCCATGGCCAGAAGAACGTGCGGCTTCAGGTATCGCCCCATGAGGTCCGGCTCGCAACAGCCAGCCATGATTATCTGCTAAGCCTTATCAGCGGCGCCGAGAATCTGATCATTCAGGTGATGGACGATGCGGAGCCCGGTACCTGCATTCTGGAATCGGAAGACGTTCTGGTGGACGCCAGCGCGGACAGGCAGCTTGATACGCTGGTGCAGGCCGTAGAAGCCGTCAGGTAAGGTCCGGCATCTTTGTGCAAGGAGGGGATGGGATGTTTGACATATACCGCCAGGCTGTTGCGCAGGCAGAACCCATCCTGCGCGGCGGCAAGGTGGACAAGATCATCGGCATGGTGATGGAAAGCACCGGACCGGATGTGGATATCGGCACCCTTTGCCGGATCCATATTCCCAAACGGAGCGGCTGGGTCGATGCCGAAGCGGTGGGCTTCAAGGGGAACCGGCTCCTTTTGATGCCCTTTGAGGAGATGGACGGCGTTTCAAGGGGCAGCGCGGTGGAGTCCACCGGGGATGCGCTGAAGATTCCCGTGGGCCCGGAGCTGGTAGGCAGGGTGGTCGACGGTTTCGGCAGGCCCATCGACAACGCGGGGCCGCTTCGCTGCACGGAGCGATATACGGTTCAAAATCTTCCTTCCAACCCGCTTTCAAGGCCTCGCATTGATACCAGGCTTCATATGGGGGTCAGGGCCATCGACTCGCTTGTAACCTGCGGCAAGGGGCAGCGCATGGGCATCTTCGCGGGCAGCGGCATCGGAAAAAGCACGCTGCTGGGCATGATGCTCAGAAACGTGGAAGCCGACGTGAACGTCATCGCCCTGGTGGGCGAGCGGGGCCGGGAAGTGCGGGACTTCATGGAAAAGGACCTTAAGCGGGAGGGCATGCAAAAGTCGGTGCTGGTGGTGGCCACCAGCGACCAGCCGGCCATGATGCGCTTGAAATGCGCGCTGACCGCCACCACCATTGCGGAATATTTCCGGGATCAGGGCAAGGATGTGCTGCTGGTGATGGATTCGCTGACGCGCTTTGCCATGGCCCAGCGGGAAATCGGCCTGGCCATTGGCGAGCCGCCGGTGGCAAGGGGCTACACGCCCTCCCTGTACGCCATTTTGCCAAGGCTTCTGGAGCGGTCCGGAAGGTTTTCAACCGGCTCCATCACCGGCATCTATACGGTGCTGGTGGAGGGCGACGATGTCAACGAGCCCATCTCCGACACGGTACGCGGCATACTGGACGGCCACATCGTGCTTTCACGTTCCCTGGCCATGCGCAACCATTATCCGCCCATTGACATCCTGGGCAGCATCAGCCGCATCATGAACGAGATCGTTCCCCCGGAACACCTGCAGTCGGCCTCCGCCCTGCGTGCCTCGCTGTCGGCCTACTATGAGAACTTTGACCTAATCAGCATCGGCGCTTACAAGGGGGGCAGCAACCTAAGGATTGACAACGCCATTGCCAATATCGACAGGATCAACGGGTTCCTGAAGCAGGATATTGATGAAAAGGCCCCCTTCGATGGGACCATGGGCAGGATGTTGGAGCTGAGCAACGTGGCCTCAAAAGGAGGCGCATCATGAAAAGGTTTCAGTTTCCCCTTCAGAAGGTGCTGGAATACGACACGCACATGCAAAAAAGCGAGGCTGACGCGCTGAACCTTTTGCAGGCGGAGTATGTGAGGCTTGACAAAAAGCGGGACGCGATGCAGGCCGACTACGACCAGGCAAAGCGGCGGTACCAGATGGATTGCCAGAGCGGTCAAAGAGCAAGCCGCGCCGCCGTCACCGGCCTATACATCGCCGACCAGCGCCGGCAGATCGAAAAGATCACCGAGCAGATGCGGGAGCAGATTCGCCGCATTGACAGGCAGCGGGAACGGCTGGTGGCCGTCACCCAGGACAAGACCATGATCGAAAAACTGAAGGGCCGCGCCCGGGAAAATTATCTCACCGCCGAGCGCAAAAGCGAAGAGCTGTTCATTGCGGAGCTTGTCTCCAACAAGACCGCCCAGCCGGGCGGCTGACAGGCGAAAGCGCCTTACATGAGGGAAGGGAGGTGGTCTTATCACGGCGGTAGCATGTGTGAACATCCTGATCCAGGGGCGGCTGGCCGCTGCGGAACCGGCCGGGCCAGGCAGCGTTGCGGGCGAAGCCGGCGCGGCATTTGCCATGGCTGTTGGCGAAGCCGCGGCAAGCCAGGGCGGTCCGGTCATCCTGAAGGAGGGCGGCGGGGAGGAAAATCCCAAGGAGAAGGAAAAGGAGAGCAGGCCTGACGCCAGCCTGAGCCTTATGGGCATATCGACGCTCATGATGCAAGGGGCGCATCTTGTTAAAAAGGCTCCGGATGCCGCGGCTGATGTGCAGGTACTTCCTGCTCGTAGGGAGCAGGCGCCGGAAGAAGGTTTGCCGGTGAATGGCCCCATGGCAAGCGCTGCCGGCAGTATTGCAGGGAGCGCCATGAACGGCCTTGCGCCGGAAGGGGCTTTCGCGAAAGCGGACGCGCCCCAGGGGCAGGACGCACTCAGGCCGGGAACAGCCCTTGACCCCAAGACAATGACCATGGCGGAAGAAGCGAAGACAGAGGCTGCCGTTTTGAGGCCGGTAACGGCACGGCAGACAGCGAAGGGGAAGGATGAGCTTGAACGTGCGGATTTCCAGAATATTCAAAGGCTTCAGGAGCAGCCTGCGGCAAAGGCGGCTCAACCTGTTTTTGACCATTCTGCACGGGAAATATTGAACCCCGCATCCGGCCTGTCCGAGGGCGGCATGGAAGCCGTCCGGGAGCAGGCGCCCGCCAATGCGCAAGGCAGGGAGAAGGAAAAAACCTTGCGGGCGCCCGTGGCGGCAGTGACCGCGGCCTTCCAGGCGGAAAAGGCTGTTCATACCGAGAGCATGGCCGCCACGCAGGACATGGCGCCTGAAAACGCCACCCGGGAAGAAAACGCGGCAATGCAGGTGGCAAGGGCTTCCGTGCATGCGCTGAAGCGGGGGATGACCGAATACCGCGTCCGCCTGAAACCAGAGGGCCTGGGCGAGGTGGAAGTAACGGTGGTCACAAAGGGCAGGGCGGTATCCCTGAGCATGCGCACAGACAACGAAGCTGCCCGGGGGCTGATCCTGGGCCACGCGGACGAGCTGCGGGCGGAGCTTTCCGCCCAGGAGTATCAGGTAAACGGCCTGACCGTGGAGGTGGGCATGGATAACGGGAGCGGGGCGGGATTCTTCGCTTCCGGGGAGCACGCGGAGCCGTCCTTTGGGCAAGAGCGCGCCATGAAGGAGCAAAGCGCTGTCCCTTCACCGGCGGCCGGGCACACGGCGGAAGCAATCCGCTATATGCCGCGGAACAGCACCATCAACTACCGGATCTGACATAAGCGGTCAGAGGCAAGGAGGGGATACCATGCAGGTGAACGGCATCGGCGCGCCGGCCGCGGCGCAGCTTCAGGCCGGGCAGGCGGTTCACAAAGCCGGATCGGACCTGGACATCAACGATTTTTTCAAGCTCATTTCCGCTCAGCTTCAAAACCAGAGCATGTTCGACACGGTGGACAACGCCCAGTTCATGTCCCAGATGGTGCAGTTTTCCACCCTCTCCCAGATCAATGAGCTGACTAACGCCTTCAAGTCGAACATGGCGGTATCCATGATCGGCAAGCCTGTCAGCATAGCGTTTACCGGCGAAAACGGAGCCCAGCAAATCAAGGTGGGGCAGGTGGAACAGGTCAGTTTCAGCGGCGGCATTCCTTACATACTGGTGGGCGGCGAGTTTCATCAACTGAGCGAGATCATGGATGTCGGTCCGGTTATACCGGGAACCCCGGCCGAATGATGCGGGTGGTACGGCTTCCCCACAAGCGCCTGCGGGCAAACAAACGCGAACGGGAGGATGCAGGAAATGATCAGATCCATGTTTTCCGCGGTTTCGGGTCTTAAGGGTCATCAAACCATGCTGGACGTGATCGGCAACAATATCTCCAACGTGAACACAGCGGGCTTCAAGGCAAGCCGTGTCCTCTTCTCGGACATGTACTACCAGACGCTGTCGGCGGCCAGCGCCCCCACTCCGGCCACGGGCGGCACGAACCCCACCCAGATCGGCTATGGGTCCAAGGTTTCTTCCATAGACCTTTTAAACAACCGCAGCGGCTTTCAGCAGACGGCGCGGGCCCTGGACACCTACATTTCCGGCGAAGGCTTCTTCACCGTGCAGGACAGCGCGGGCAACCTGAATTACACAAGGGTCGGCGCCTTCTCCTTTGATGCCAGCGGCAACCTCCTGGACGGCAACGGCAGCTTTGTTTTGGGGCAGATGCCGGCGCTGACCAACCCGGTGGGCACCCTGAACCCCATCAACATCCCCAACTTTCAGAACTACTCGGGCATTTCCATCGGCCCGGACGGGACCATCACCGGCACCAATCTGACCACCATGGCCATCCAGACGCTGGGGCAGATCCCCATCGCGGTATTCAACAACCCCGACGGTCTGGAGCAGCGCGGCAACCAGTATTTCGGCGAAACGCTGAACTCCGGCGCGCCCAGCTATGCCGCGCCCGGTACCGGCCTGGCGGGACAGCTCGTTTCCGGCGGCCTGGAAATGTCCAACGTGGACCTTTCCAAGGAGTTCACGGACCTGATCGTGGCCCAGAGGGGCTATCAGGCGAACGCTCGGGTCATCACCACCTCTGACCAGGTTCTGGAGGAGCTGGTCAACCTGAAGCGGTAACCGTAAGGCGTAGGCGGTTATTGCAATTGGCATGACGGAACGGCCTGAAAAGGAGTATGAGCACCATGGTCGAGCTTACCAAACTCAACGGCGAAAGATACATCCTCAATTCGGAGCTCATTGAAATGATTGAGATGCTGCCCGACACGCTTGTGACCATGACCAACGGCAAAACGCATTATGTGCAGGAGCCGGCAGACGTGGTGATCGCCAGGATCGGAGCTTACAAGGCCGGCATCCTTGCCCAGGCGCGCCTGATGGCGGACAAGCTGGCCGCGGGGGAAAGGGACAGCCACCGCAGGCGTAATGAACGCGCGAAGGAAGAGTAACCATGCCTGAGATTTTGTCTCAAAACCAGATTGACGAGCTGCTGAGCAGGCTGGCGGGTGACACGGAGGCGGAGGAGCCTGTTGCTTTGCCGTCCGAAGAAACAAAAGCCAAGCTGTACAATTTCAAAAACCCCAAAAAGCTTACCAAGGACCAGCAGAAGGTGCTTCGGGGAATCGGCGAGGTCTTTGCAAGGCATTTGGCTTCCTACCTGGCCGGGCTTACCCGCAGCTATTGCGAGGTCAACGTGGCTTCTCTGGAAGAGCAGCCGTACATGGAATACAACAATGCCCTCCCCGACATGCTCATGACCGGCGTCCTGGACATGAGCTGCCTGAAGGGAGCCGCCTTGCTGGACCTTTCCAACCCCGTTACCTTTGCGCTCATCGAGCGGATGTTCGGCGGCACCATTGAAGCCCGGGGCGTGCCCCAGCGGGAGTTCACCGACATCGAGACATCGCTGATGGAGCGGATCATCAAAAGGATCACCTCCCTGTTCCAGGAAGCATGGGTTTCCGCTCCGGGCGTCAGCGTAGCGGTCAGGCAGGTCGAAACGAACACCAGGTTCATCAAGGCTATCGCCATGGATGAAGTGGTGGCGGTGCTGGTGCTCGCGGTGAAGCTCAATTCGGTGGAGGGAACCATCACCTGCTGCATTCCCTGCATTGGCATCGGCAAGACGCTGGATGAGATGCTTTCCGCCCAGACCGGCAGAAACAACAAGGCCGACGACGGGGATGACAGCGCGGGCGTGAGCCAGAAAGCGATGCTCAAACAGCTTCATGGCTCCCATATTGATTTATGCGCCATCCTTGGCACCACCACCATCACCATGCAGGAAATGCTGAGCCTTCAGCCTGGCGATGTGATCCGCCTGGACCAGCAGGTGGGGACGCCCATCGTGATTGCCGTAAACGGGAAGAGCTGGTTTATGGGCGAGCCGGGAACCAAAAGAAACAAGCTTGCGGTGCTGATCAACCGGCCATACGCAGGATAGAAGGAAGGTGAGTGCGCGATGGACAAACTTCAAAACCCTGTGGACCAGCAAAACGGTATGGGTTTGAACATGACCGAAATCGATACCATCGGCGAGATTCTGAACATCAGCATGGGCGCCGCGGCAACCGCCGTTTCCATTCTCCTGAGCCGGCAGGTGATCATCACCACGCCCAGCGTTCAGGTCATGAGCAGCTCCGAGTTTGAGTTTTCAAGGCTTGAGCCGGCACTGGGGATAGAGATCAAGTATATCCGCGGGCTGTCCGGCTCCAACCACATGATCATGAGCGTTCGGGACATCAAGGCCATTGTCCGGCTGCTGCTGGGCGGCGACTTTGAGGAGCCCGCAAGCAGGGAAGAGCTGGATGAGATTCACATCAGCGCCCTGGCGGAAGTCATGAATCAGATGATGGGCGCAAGCTGCACGGCGCTGGCGTCGTTTCTGAACAGGGAAATCAACATATCCCCCCCCACGCCCTTTGATATTTCGCCTGAAACCGTCAAGCAGCTATGGTCCGGGCACCAGGATTTCATTGTCACCGTCAGCTTCAAGCTGACCATTGAAGGCCTTGTGGACAGCGAATTCTTTACCGTCATGCCTGTGCCCTTTGCCAGGGAGCTTGTGCACAGCGCCATGGGGATGAGTGAGGAAGAAAGCGTTGAAGAGGAACCGGAAGCCCCGCAGGTGACCGGGCATACCCAGGTTCCCGCGCCGGTGCACATGGACGATTATCAGGCCGCGCCGCAAGCCATGGCCAGGCCGGCTCCCGCGGCGGTGCCCAATCCGCCCCCCCAGGCGCCCGCGCCTGTGCCCGCCCCACCGGCCGCGGTAAGCTCCGCCCCTGTCATTCCGCCACAGCCGGCTCCCGCAGCCGCACCTGTGGCGGCTCCCGTGGTTGTTCCGGTGACTGCACCCGTGGCAGCGGAATGGCCCGCTCCCATGCAGCATACCGATCCCGCCCCCGTGCAAATCCCCGTCCCCGTTCCCGTGCAGAACCCGGCTCCCGCTATTCCGCCAAGGCCTGCGGCGGTTGGCGGATATGCGCCTGAAAAGGCGGCGCCGCGGCAAAATGTGGTTGTCAAGCCGCTGCAGTTCGGCAGCCTGGATGCGGATAACGCCTTTGCGGAGGAAATGGATACCGTAAACCTTGGCCTGGTGATGGGCGTGGACCTGAACGTTACCGTGGAAATCGGGCGCACGAAAAAGCAGGTCAAGGAAATCCTGGCCCTGCGCCAGGGTTCCATTGTGGAGCTGGACAAGCAGGCGGGCGCGCCGGTGGACATCGTGGTGAACGGCAAGCTCATCGCCAGGGGCGACGTGGTGGTCATCGACGACAACTTTGGCGTTCGGGTTACCGAAATCGTAAGCAGCGCCGCCCAAAGGTAATTGCGAAAGAAACTCAGGTAGGGAGAGGGAAGCATTGGAAGACGCGATCTCCATCTTGACGCCTCTTATCGCGGTGGCCGCCGTGATCGCCGGCGCCTACTGGACCGCTAAGTGGATGTCCAGGCGTCATGGCGCCATCTCCTCCGGCCGCCATATCCAGGTGCTGGAACGGGTGATGCTGGGCAGGGATGCCTGCCTGGCCCTTTTGCGCGTAGGTTCATCGGTTTACCTGGCGTCCGTTTCATCAGGCAGGGTGGAGCTGGTCCGGGAAGTGGACCCAAAGGAGCTTGTGGCCGTGGACACAAAGCGGGCCGGAAATGATTTTGTGGGCATCCTGACCAAGGCACTGGGAAAAGGAAGACAGCAGCCGGCCTCCGGTGAAGACGGCGGCGGACAGGATGGAACGCAGCCATGAAGAAAAAGGCGGTTCTTGGTTGCGCCGCGCTTGCGCTCCTGATGGCGCTGATGCTATCGGCTTTGCCCGCCCGCGCTGCCCTGGCGGAATCCACCGGGCTGTCCATTCAATTGGAGGGCCTTGGCTCCGGGGAAGGCGCCGATGTACTGGAGATACTCATTACCCTCACCGTCATCGCGCTGCTGCCATCCATACTGGTCATGACCACCTGCTTTACACGTATCGTGATCGTGCTCTCCTGCGTACGCAACGCCATCGGCCTTCAGCAGACGCCCCCCAACCAGGTGCTTGTGGGCATCGCGCTGTTTCTGTCACTGTTCATCATGTCCCCGGTGGTTGGCCAGATCAACGAAACCGCCTACCAGCCCTACCAAAGGGGCGAGATCACGCAGATGCAGGCGGCGGAAAAAGCCATGCAGCCGCTGCGGGGGTTCATGCTCAGGAACACGAATGCCGAGGATCTGAACCTTTTCCTGGACCTTGGGCACTTTGAGCGGCCGGAAACCACCGACCAGATCGAAACCACCGCGCTGATCCCCGCCTTTATCACCAGCGAACTGAAGCGGGCGTTCATCATGGGGTTCATGGTGTATCTCCCGTTCCTGGTCATCGATATGGTGGTGGCAAGCACGCTGATGAGCCTGGGCATGGTCATGCTGCCGCCGGTTTTGATTTCCCTTCCGTTCAAACTGGTGCTCTTTGTGCTGGTGGACGGCTGGGCGATGACATTAAAGGCGCTGGTGATGGGCTTCCACTAGTATAAAGGAGCAGGCCGGAAAGGAGCGTACCATGTCGCAGGGAGAGATCGTATCCGTCATGAAGGATGCGCTGGTGACGGCGCTTTTGATGGCCGCGCCGTTTCTTGTGGTAAGCGTGGGAATCGGCATTCTGGTATCGGTGGTGCAGGCGGCCACGCAGATCCATGAGCAGAACATCGGCTTCGTGTTCAAGGTCCTGGCCATCGGCCTTGTGCTGATCTCCCTGAGCGCCTGGATGATCGCCAAAATCGTGGATTTCACCTCCAGGATCTTTTCCGGTATCGGCAATCTGGTATAGAAGCCAATGGAGGGCAAGGGATGCTTCAAATCGGCTTTGGCAATTACATGCTCTTTTTGCTGGTGTTTGCCCGCATGATGGGCGCTTTGCTTTTTCATCCGTTCTTCGGACGGAAAAACGTGCCTGTCATCGTAAAAATGGGCCTTGCCATGCTGACTGCCATCCTGCTGACGCCGGTTATGAAAGTGCCGGCCCCTGTATTTCCCTCCACGGTTTCCCTGATGCTTTCGTTCCTGAAGGAAATGGCGGTAGGGTATGTGCTGGGGTTTGTGATGAACCTGTTTTTAAGCTGGGTGCTGATGGCCGGGGAAGCCATGGATATGGAGATGGGCCTTGGCATGGGCAGGATATACGATCCGCAAAGCAACGTTTCCATGCCGGCCACGGGCACGGTGTTCCACCTGATGCTCACGCTCATTTTCTTTTCTTCCAACGGGCACCTGACGCTGGTCCGCATTGTGTCAAGTTCCTGCCGGCTGTTCCCGCCGGGGCCGGCGTTCTTTGATTTTCAGGTGGGCAGCTATCTTGCGCTGATGCTTGGGGACATGCTTGTGCTTGCGCTGAAGCTGGCCATGCCGGTGTTCGCCATCGAGCTGCTCACGGAGGCGGGCATGGGGGTGCTGATGCGCGTTGTTCCGCAGATCAACATGTTTGTCGCCGGGCTGCAGGTGAAGCTTTTCGTGGGGCTGGCCATTATCATCCTGGCGCTGCCCGCCGTATCCCGGGTGATGGACGCCACGCTGACACAGATGTTTGGAAAGCTGCAGGAATCCCTGGCGGTCATGCTGTCCGGCGCGTAAAGGAAAACGGTTTGAAGGGGAGGTGAGAGTATGGCATCCGACGCAAGCCGCACGGAAAAAGCGACACCGCGCAAGCGGGAGGACGAGCGGAAGAAAGGTAATATATACCAGAGCAAGGATGCCGTCAGCGTACTTTCCCTGCTTGTGCTGATCTTATTGGTCAGGCTGGCCGGCGGGCCGATCATAGACGGCATGAAGCGCGTGGTGCTGGATAGCTACGGCTCCCTGGCCGCGGTGGACCGGATGACCGCCCTGGACGCGTCCAATATCATGGGCAGGTTTGCCATGAACGCCATGATGCTGATCCTGCCCATCGGCGGCGTGGCCATGGTGCTGGGCGTGGTGATGAGCGGCGCGCAGACGCGGTTTCTGTTTGCCGCAAGCTTACTCAAGCCCAAGTTCTCCCGGCTGAACCCCGTTACGGGCCTCAAAAATCTGTTTTCCTTAAAGTCGCTGGTGGAGCTGATCAAATCCATCCTGAAGGTGGCGGTGATCGGGGGCATCCTGTACGGCGAGATCAGCTCAAGGATTCTTCAAATACGCAACATGCCCCTTGCCACCCTGGACAGGGGAATTCTTTGGACGGGCGAGGCCGTTTTTTCCATCACCACGAAAATCCTCATGTTCATGGTGGCGTTTGCCGCCGCCGACTACTTTTACCAGTGGTGGGATTATGAGCGCAGGATGCGCATGACCAAGCAGGAAGTCAAGGATGAGCAAAAACGCATCGAGGGCGACCCGAACATCAAGGGCAGGATCAGGGAAGTGCAGCGCAAAATGGCCGTGATGCGCATGATGCACAAGGTGCCCACGGCGGACGTGGTCATCAGGAACCCCACCCACTACGCCGTGGCGCTGAAGTACGATCCCAAAAAGGACAAGGCGCCGGTGGTGGTGGCCAAGGGCGCGGATCAAATAGCCCTGACCATTGTGAGGATCGCAAAGGAGCATAATGTATACGTCACGGAAAACAAGCCGCTGGCCCGGGGCCTGTATGAGGCGGTTCAGATTGGGATGCAGATTCCCGAGGCATTCTACAAGCCCGTGGCGGATGTCATCGCCTTCATCTACAAGCTCAAAAAGAGGACCGCAGGATGAGAAGACTGTTTGACAATATGCTGACCCTGTTTTTGATCGGCGTCATCTTCCTGCTGATCATTCCATTGAGCACCGGCCTTTTGGACGTGATGCTCATCGTCAACATCGCGCTGTCGCTGACCATTCTTCTCATTGCCATGCACATCAAGGAAGCGCTGGAGTTTTCGGTGTTTCCCTCGGTGCTGTTGATTACCACGCTGCTCCGCGTGGCGCTGAACGTCTCCTCCACACGCCTGATACTTGGCAACAGCGGCAACGCGGGCAAGGTCATCCAGACCTTCGGCCAGTATGTCATCGGCGGCAACCCGGTGGTGGGCTTCATCATCTTCCTGATCATCGTGGTGGTGCAGTTCATTGTCATCACCAAGGGCGCCGAGCGCGTGGCGGAGGTGGCGGCCCGCTTTACCCTGGACGCCATGCCCGGCAAGCAGATGGCCATTGACGCGGACCTGAACGCCGGCCTCATCAACGATGAGACCGCCAAAATGCGCCGGCAGAAGATACAAAGGGAGGCCGACTTTTACGGGTCCATGGACGGCGCCTCCAAATTCATCAAGGGCGACGCCATCGTTTCCATTATTATTCTGTTCATCAACAGCATCGGCGGCGTGATCATCGGCATGGTGCAGGGCGGGGGCAGCTTCAACGATGTGCTGAGCACCTATATCGTCTCCACCGTGGGCGACGGCCTTGTATCCCAGATTCCGGCGCTGCTGATCTCCACGGCCACGGGCATGGTGGTGACCAGGGCGGCCTCGGTGAACAGCCTGAGCGTGGACCTGAAAACGCAAATCGTTTCCTATCCCATTGTGCTGATGATCACCGGCGGCGTATTGATGGCCATGTCGGTGCTGCCGGGCTTCCCGGTGTTCGTGCTTTTGACGGTGGGCGGCCTTTTGATGCTGCTGGCCTCCCGGCTTCAAAGGAGGAAGGCGGCGGAGGTCCCTGTGCCGGAGGTCGAGCTGCCGGTCAACGAGACGGAATTTTACAAGAATACCGACAACATCTATTCCCTGCTTTCCGTGGAGCCCATCGAGGTGGAGGTGGGCTACAGCCTGGTCCCGCTGGTGGATGAAAGCAAGGGCGGCAACTTCATCAACCGTGTGGTGATGCTCAGGCGCCAGTTTGCCGAGGATATGGGCATGGTGCTGCCGGCCGTCACGCTCCGGGACAACGCAGGCCTTGACATCAACGAATACGTCATCAAGCTAAAGGGCGAGGAGGTGGCCCGGGGCGAGGTGCTGCCCGACCACTACCTGGCCATGAACGCCATCAGCGACGCCCAGGAGATTGACGGCATCGATACGGTGGAGCCGGCCTTCAAGCTCCCCGCCAAATGGATCACCGCGGACTCCAGGGAGTTTGCGCAGATGAGCGGGTATACGGTGATCGATCCCCTGTCGGTGATCGTCACCCACCTGTCGGAGATCATCAAAAAGCACGCTTTCGAGCTGTTCTCCCGCAAGGACCTGGTCCATCTGATGGACAACCTGCGCAAAACCCACAAGGAGATGGTGGACGACATCGTGCCGAATGTCGTGCCCCATGTGGAGCTGCAGAAGGTGCTGTGCAACCTCCTGTCCGAGCAGATTCCCATCCGCGATCTGCCTACCATACTGGAAACACTGAGCGAGCACATGCCTACGGTGAAGGACACCGACATCCTGACCGAGTACGTGCGCCAGGCATTGAAGCGGACCATCACCCGCAAGTTTGCCCAGGACGGCAACCTGAAGGTAATCACCCTGAACCCCGAAATCGAAAACCTCATCATGGGTGGGGTACGCAAATCGGGCAACAACTCCTACGTTTCGCTGGAACCGAATGTTTTGCAGAACATTGTCAACTCCCACATGAAGGAGGAAAACCGCCTCAAGGACCGCTTAAGCGACGTGGTGGTGCTGACTTCGCCCGTGGTGCGCTGCTACTATAAGCGGCTGATGGAGCAGTTTTCCGCGGAAGCGGTGGTGCTGTCCTTCAGTGAGATCAACCAGGATGTGAATATACAGGCGCTTGGCACCATCTCCATCTAGGAAGCGCCTTGCATAGAACATGGCAGGTGGGAGGAGCATGAACTACTACAAGGACCAGTCAAAAAAAATAGACGAAGCAACCTGGCAACGGTATGAAAAAACCAGGGACGTGGGTCTGCGCAACGAAATCCTGATGGCTTACCTGTACATTGTTACCTGCAGCCTCAAGCGTTCGCAGATGCTGTCGGTAGGCAGGGACGATGTGGAGGACCTGGCCAACCACGGGGTGCTGGAGCTGATCAACTGCATCGACCGGTACGACTACAAGCGCGGCGTGCAGTTTGACTCCTTCGCTTCCATCAGGGTGCGCGGCGCCATCATCGATTACCTGCGCAAAAAGGAATGGGTGCCCAGGGATATCAACCAAAAGATCAGGCTGGCGAACAAAATGAGCCAGCAGATGCAAAACGAGCTGGGCAGGCCGCCCGGGGACAGCGAACTGGCCCAGCGGCTATCCATGACGGAAACGGAGCTGAACAGGCTGCGCGTGGATGAAATGAGCTTCCATGTGCTGGCACTGGAGGAAATGCTGCCCCACGGCAACATATCCGTGATGGACGCCATTGAGGACACGATGGCGAAAACGCCGGAAAGCAGGCTGATGGAGAAAGACTTCAAAAACCAGCTTGCCGCCTATATCGATCTGCTGGATGAAAAGGAAAGGGTCGTCATCTCCCTGTATTATTACGAAGAATTGAAGCTTCGGGAGATTGCCTTCGTGCTGGGGCTGACGGTGCCCCGGGTATCGCAAATCCACTCCAAGGCGCTTTCAAAGCTCAAGCAGCGGATTGCGGAATATTTGAACGAATGACAAAAAAGGAGGAATCGCCATGAACAATGCCGTATATGCAGCAACCACGGGGCTTCTAAACCGGGCGCGGGCGCTTGACGTGACGGGAAACAATCTGGCAAACGCCGGCGCCGCCGGCTTCAAGCGCGATGAGCTGATCACCTCCACTTTCAACGAGCAGGTGATGCTGCGCATAGACGGGAGCGCGCAGGAGATCGGCGAAAGCACCCATGGCGCCATCGGGGACGCCATTTATACCGATCTTGCCCAGGGTGCCCTGGAAGCAACCGGCCGGACGCTGGACCTAGCCATCGCTGGCGACGGGTTCTTCGCCGTTCAGGATGCGCGGGGCGGGGGCTGGCTGACCCGGGGCGGCAGCCTTCAGGTGGACGCCGACGGGTTTTTGACCACCTCCTCCGGTTTTTTCGTGTTGGGGCAAAACGGCCGTATCCAGCTCGATGCGGGAGAAATCGCCGTCAGCAAAACGGGGGAGATCACGGTTAACGGGCAGAACGCGGGCGCGCTTTTGATCGTGGTTCCCCAGAACCCGGACACCCTTGAAAAACAGGCCAACGGATTGTTTACAAGGCCGGCGGCCAACGGGGAGTTCCAGGGCAGCATTTTGCAGGGCCATCTGGAGCGCGCCAATGTGGACATGGCGGAGGAGATGGCGGCCATGATGGAGGCCTCCCGGGCCTTTCAGTCCTGCGGCCAGGTGCTTCGCATACTGGACACGGTGAACCAGAAAACAGTCAATGAAATTGGGCGCGCCTGATTCGCGCCATACTTCCCGGAATGAGAGGAGGGGATATTCATGATCAACGGCTTCTATGCGGCCAAATCGGGGGTGAAGGCCTTTCAAACCGGCCTGGATATTACGGCCAACAACATCGCCAACGTAAACACCCAGGGGTTCAAGGCGCAAAGCGCCAGCTTCACGGATTTGGTGTACACCAACGCCCAGGGTTCGGATTTCCTTACGGGCAACGGCACAAGGCTTGCCGCCACCTCCCTTCAGGCGGAGCAGGGCGGGCTGATGCAGGTTGGCGACGGGAGCGCCGCCATCCAGGGCGACGGCTTCTTTGCAGTTGAAAATGACCAGGGCGATACGGTCTATACCCGCGTGGGTACCTTTTCCCTTTCCGTGGAGGGTAATCAAAGCTTCCTGGTTCTTCCGGACGGCGGATACGTACTGGACCGGAATGACCGGCGCATAGCCGTGGACGGCGGGGATGTAACGGCGGCCATCCGCCAGGCGGCGCTGTACGCTTTCCCCAATCCCGGCGAGCTTCAGGCGCTGGGCGGCGGCTATTTCGCGGCCACCGACGCCTCCGGGGAGGCGGAACCGGATGATGAATCCCAATTGGTGGAAAGCGCGTATGAGCTGTCCAATGTCGACCTGTCCGCGGAAATGACGCGCATGATGCTTCACCAGCGGGGCTTGCAGTTCAACCTGCGTATGCTGCAAACCGCGGATGAATTGGAGCAGGTTGTGAACAATCTCAGAACATGAGCGGTTTTTGCAATTTGCTAAACTTACCGGGAAAACCATCGATATATAAAGCGGGTGATAGGTCATGAAAATCAATCGTGCGCAGATTGACAAGCTCTACGGCGCCATGATGGCGCAGAACCTTGCCGCATCCCAGAAGGACGGCAAGAAAAAGGAAGGCGTCGGCAAGGACAGCCTTGTTTTGTCCAGCGCGGCCAGGGGCTACTCCGAACTGGACGGCGTTGTGAACATGGTAGTCAGCGAGGCTACGAAGGCAACGCCGGCGGAAAGGCTTCTGCTGCTGAAAAACGAGATTGCCAAGGGCGCTTACCGCATTTCCGCCGAGGATATCGCCGAAGCCATGCTCTATGGCGTTGAGCCCAGGGAGTAAGCTGCCCTATGTGCGATTTGCCGGGGCTGAAAGAGGTCTTAAGCGCGCAATGCGCCGTCCAGCAAAAGCTGCTTTCGCTGGAGCAGGAAAAGACCCAGCTTCTTCTTTCGGGGGACGCCCAGGCGCTTTTGCCCCTGCTCAACGACCAGCAGGCGCTGATCATGCAAAGCAGGGAGCTGGAAAAGCAGCGTACCGCCCTTTTGGGCGGTACGGCGTATCCGACGCTTAGGGAGCTGGTGGCGTCCAGCGCGGAATGCAAAGCCATACTGGGTACGGTTTTTGAGGAATTGTCCGCCACTGTGATGGCGCTGAAAAAGATAGGCGCGCGAAACAAAAAGCTTCTGGAGACGCGGCTTCAGACCATTCGGTTTTTGCTGGGCCAGCCAGAACAGGAAGTAGGCGCGAACACCTACACGAAGAATGTGCGGCAAAATGCCCAGAAGACGGGTAAGGGGAAGAAATGAGAGCAACTTTTTACGCGTTTGAAGCCGCCAAAAGTGGCTTGACGGCGGCACAGGCGGGGCTGGATGTTACGGCGAACAACATTGCCAACCAGTCCACCCCGGGCTATAGCAGGCAGTTTGTGGAGCAATCTGCCACCCATCATAACGCGGACCGTTACAGGATTGCCCAGAGCAGCCTTCTTTCCTACAGTATGGGCGTTGACATAAAGGGGATCGGCCAGGCGCGGGATCAGTTTCTGGATTTGCGTTACCGCAGCGCCAACGCCGAAAACGCCAGGCTTACAAGAACGCTGTCCATCCTGACGGATATGGAAAACAACCTGGACGAAACGCAGACCGACGGGCTGAGCGTGATGCTCAAGGATCTGTACGCACAACTGCAGACGCTGTCGCAAAACGCCGGCAAGGTGGAGTTTTCAAGCCTGGCGCGCTCCAGCGCCCAGAAGGTGACGCAGAGCATCAACCATTACGCGGCCCAGCTTGCAAACATTAGGGACCAGGAAATGGATTCCATCGATATCGCGGTGAAGGAAGTCAATACGCTGCTGGGTAAAATCGATACGGTCAATCATTCCATACAGGCGGCAAAGCTTCAAAGCAATTCCATCAATGAGCTGAGCGACACACGAAACCTGTATCTTGACCAGCTTGCTTCCTATATGGACATCACGGTGACAAACCACGAAGACGGCACCCTGAGCATACAGGCAGGCGGCCAATTCCTGCTGAACGCGCCGCTGAATACCGTGGCCGCCGTAACGGTGGCGGGCGGCCCCGACAGTGTGCGCCTGGAGGCCGACGGGAACACGATGGATCTTCAGGGGGGATCGCTGTCCGGCTCCATACAGGTGCTGAACGGCATGGGGAGCTACGCCGGGGCGGGGGAAAGCACTTTCCGCGGCATCCCGTATTACTTGAACTCCCTGGACAGTCTGGCCGGCAGCCTGGCCGGCACATTCAACGCCATCAACGGCGGGCCGCTGTTTTCGGGCAGCACCGCGTCCACCATCGCCGTTTCCAGCCAATGGCTGGCAAACCCCAATTACATCAGGGCAACGGCCGACGCGGATCAGGAAGCCGGCAAGAACGATAACATTCTGCGGTTTATCGAGGCCATGGACGATTCGCGGGCGATATCGCCTTACTTCAACGGAAACTTTGAGGAGTTCACGCTGTCCCTGATGACCGACATCGCCATTGACGTAAGCTATACCAGGGATATTTCGGAAACCAGCGAGCTGGTTGTAGCCTCCATCTCCAACCAGCGGGAAGCGGTGATGGGCGTTTCCGTCAATGAGGAAACGGTCAACCTGATGAAGTACCAGCGGGCGTTTGAGGCGTCCTCCCGTGTGATCACGGCGCTGGACGAGGCGCTGGATATATTGATCAACAGAATGGGCCTGGTAGGCCGCTGACAGGGTAGGAGGTGAAACGGGATGCGCCTGACCAATGCCATGATGGCAAACAATTACCTTCGGAACCTGAACCGCAATACGAAAGAATTGAACGACCTGAACACCAAGGTTTCCGCCCAAAGGAAGTTTTTGAAAATGTCGGAGGATCCCGCTTCTGCGCTGTCGGCTTTCAGCGTCCGCAAGCACCTATCGCGCATGGAAATGTATACAAGGACCCTGAACGAAAGCCAGGGCTTGCTGGATGAGGCGGAAATCTCCCTTTCCACCATCAATGAAACGGCCACCACAGCGCTGGCCCAGGTGCTGCAGGGCGTTACCGGCACCAGCGATGAGAACGCGCGCCAGGTGATTGCCCAATCGCTGCGCGGATATCAGAAAATGATACTGGGGGCCGCCAACGCGAAATTCTCCGGCAAGTATGTTTTCGGCGGCGAAGGTTTTGAGGAAATGCCCTTTACGCTGGACGGCTCCGGCAACCTGCGCTACCATGGCGTGAATGTGGACAGCGGCACCTTCGGCCCGGAATACCGGTATGTGGACATTGGCCTGGGCCTTGATATCAGCGGGGGCGGCGTGGTATCCCCCCAGTCGGCCATGAATACGGCCTATTCCGGGGCGGTTTTGCTGGGTGCGGGCGTGGACGGAAACGGCCTTTCCAACAACCTGTACCAACTGCTGGGCAGCATTGCTGGCAAGCTCGAAAGCGGCGACCTCACGGACATGGACATGTATATTCAGAAGCTGGAAGCAAGGTCTGACGATATCCGGATGCAATATGTGGGTATCGGGGAAAGGGCCAATTACATATCCTTCTTTGCCGACAGGCTGGACAGGGATAAAATTGCCGCCGCCAGCAAACAAAATCAACTGGAGAGCCTGAGCCTGGAGGAGGGCATCCTTCAGTTCTCCCAGCAGGAGCTTGTGTACAACGCCTGTTTGCAAATGGGTACCAAAATTTTGCAGCCTTCGCTGCTGGATTACCTCAGGTGACAAACTGCCGCGGGTAGGTGGATGGGATGCGGATCGAAAGAGCCTTATTGCTGTATGAAATCACGCCGGCGAAACTTTTGTATGAGCATACGCCGGCGCGGATGCAAGTCTCCGTAACGCGGGGCGGGTTCTCCATCGAGAGTGAACCTGTGCGCATGGAAATTGACAACAAGCAGTTTTTCGACTCCATAGGCATCAAAGGCCTTCAGTCGCAGGCGAAGGAAAACATTCAGCGGGGGAAGGAAGCGGCGCTGGAGACGGCGGGGCGGTACACCAGGCAAAAGAACGCCATGACGGGGCCGGATGCGGTGAACATCTCGCAGATCGTGATGCAAACGGATCGGGCGCCGGCAAAAACAAAGCTGGCCTTTCTGCCGGAGGCTAAGCCGCAGGTCAGCTTTAGCGGCGGCGAGGTGCACATGCACTAC
Organism: Bacillota bacterium; assembly: GCA_023411395.1. Lineage (GTDB taxonomy): Bacteria > Bacillota > Clostridia > Christensenellales > Aristaeellaceae > JAEWAH01. Next base: position 74,559 of record JAEYOV010000084.1, on the reverse strand, counting down.
TTAAAGGACAAAGTTGAGATCGATTGGAAGGCATATGAACTAAATTTTACGTACATTCCATATTCTGTTGCATTTAAGATGCAAAAAAGATAAAATTCCGTCGATATTTATTATAGGGGCATGCGGCGCATGAGCGCCCGGGAGGAGAAGGGGCATGTTGATCCACACAAAGGATTACGACTTTGTGACGGTCAAGGACGAGGATATCATCGATTTTCCCGAGGGCGTTTACGCCTTTGAGGGCAGCAGGAAGTTTGTGGTGCTGGACACCCACTCCAACGCGGGCATCATGCAATTGCAGTGTGCCCAGGCCCAGACCCCAAGGTTCATCATTCTTGATCCCTTTCTGTTTCTGGAGGATTACGCGCCCAAGGTGCCCGAGGAAGCGTTGAAGAAGCTGAAGGCCGATTCCCTTTCGGAACTGAACTTTTTCGTAATCGCCGTGATCCCCGAAAACATAGGGCTCGCCACCGTTAACCTCAAGAGCCCCGTGGTGATCAATTTCAAAGAGCGCCTGGGCATGCAGGTGATGCTTGAAAACGCTGATTATTCTGTCCGCTTCCGCCTGTTCGACCAGGAAAGGGCGGGATGAGGATGTTGGTCATCACCAGGCAGCCCGGAGACAGCATCCTGATCGGCGAGGATATCAAGGTTATCATACTGGAGGTCAGCGGCGACAAGATCAAGATCGGTATCGAAGCGCCAAGAAGCGTGCGCATTATGCGCAGCGAGGTGCTGGATACGGAAAAGAGCAACCTGGAGGCCGATCAAACGGCCGGCGCGCAGGCGCTGGAATCCCTCAAGAAAAAGCTCACCCCCAAGTGACCGCATCTGGCCCCGTTCCCTTTGTGCATAAGCCGCTTTACTGCGTACGAGTAAAATGGCTTTGCAGATAGAACTGTGGGAAAGGAATCCCGCAGATAAAATTCAAGGAGGAAAAAACCTATGCGTATCAACCACAACATCGCCGCCATGAACACCTACCGGCAGTACAACAACAACACCATCAACACCAACAAGGCTATGGAAAAGCTGTCCAGCGGCTACCGGATCAACAGGGCTGCGGACGACGCGGCGGGTCTCTCCATTTCCGAAAAAATGCGCAGCCAGATCCGCGGCCTCACCCAGGCCACCCGCAACGCCCAGGACGGCGTATCCTTCCTGCAGACGGCTGAAGGCGCCCTGAACGAAGTGTCCGATATGCTCGTCCGCCTGAAGGAACTGGCCGTGCAGGTGCAGAACGAAACCTACAGCGCGGATGACCAGGTGAACATCGGCCAGGAAATGGGCGCGCTGGGCGATGCTATCAGCACGATTTTCACACAAACCAAGTTCAATGGCATTGCCGTGTTCACCGATGGGGCCACCATTCACTACGGTGAAAATGGCGACCAGACGGTTGCCATCGCGGGTGGTGTGTATACCGGCAGCGATACCGAGGCCCTTGTAACCGCTACAACGGACGCCAAAGCTGCTACTGCTGCTGACACTTCTGATATATTGGCTGTGGATTCCGATACGGTGGAAGCAGCCATCACGCATGTCAATACGATCCGTGCCGCCTACGGCGCGCAGCAGAACCAGTTGGAGCATGCCGCCAACAACATGGCCACCACCAAGGAAAACCTGCAGGCCGCCGAATCCCGCGTACGCGACGTGGACATGGCCGAAGAAATGATGTCCTACACCAAGAACAACATCCTGCTGCAGGCCGCCCAGGCGATGCTGGCCCAGGCTAACGCGCAGCCCCAGGGCGTGCTCCAGCTTTTGCAGTAAGCTGGAGGGTATCCAATATAAAGCAGCCTTCGTGATCCGGCGGGCGCTTGCAGCTTTGCGGGCGCCGCCGGGGCGCTTGACGGATCCTTTGATCCTGCGCCTTGCGGGGTAACCGCCCGCCGGTTCCTCCAGTCCCGTATTCGCTACATTGGGTTTTCCGGCCCTTGGACTGTCCCGCAGAAGCTAAGCAGCAAACGATGTCTTTGCTGCTTAGTTTCCGTATAGACGGGCATCGGGGTTGTCATGTATCAAAACGAAAATGGACTGGTGTTATGATTCTGATCAAACCGCTCAACCTGAAGCCTGGAATGATTCTGGCCATGGACCTGCTTGGGCCGCACGGCGAATTGCTACTAACCTGCGGTCATGTTCTCACTGCATCCAATATTGCCAAGCTGCAAATAGCGGAGCATGAGGGAGCCTATATCGTAGACTGCGACGCCGATCTGACGGATGATATGGGCCTGCTCAGCAAACGGCTCCGGTTCAACGCGGTAAGCGCTTTGAAATCATTTTTCAAGAATGTGGAGACAGGCACGGAAGACAGCCAGTATTCTTCCTTCCTGTCGCTGCGCCATTATCTGGAAGCCATCATACAGGAGCTTACCGCCAACAAGAACGCGCTTGTCAACATGGCCGACATCAAGACGTTTGACGAGTATACCTACTATCACTGCGTCAACGTGGCAGCGCTTTCGATCCTGCAGGGCATGGCGGCGGGCATGAACCAGCGCAGGCTTTACAAATTGGGCATGGGCGCCCTTTTGCACGACATCGGCAAGGTATTCATCACCAAGGAGATCATCAACAAGCCGGGCGCCCTGACGGATACGGAATATGAGCAGATGAAGCAGCACAGCACGCTGGGAAGCAATTACCTGCGCAAGCAATGGGAGGTACCGGCGGAGTCCATTGTGGCGGTGCTCACCCATCACGAGCGGTACGATGGCACCGGGTATCCGCTGCGCCTGCCGTCCAGCAAGCAGACGCAGGAGGGCAAGATCATTGCCATCAGCGATGTGTATGACGCCTTGACCTCCCAGCGGCCCTACCGCGTGGCGCTGTCGCCGTCGGAAGCCATAGAGCATCTCATGGGCAATTCGGGGCTTTTGTTTGATCCCGCCATCGTCTCCACATTTATGAAGCGGATTGTGCCCTATCCCGTCGGCAGCACCGTGGTTTTGAGCAACGGGCTAAGGGGCGTGGTGGTGCATAACTATACCAATGGGCTGATGCGGCCAAGGGTAAAGGTGATCCGCCCGAACCAGCAGGGCGTAAACGAGGCACAGGAGATCATGGATCTGTTCAACGATCCCCTGCTGCTGAATGTGACTGTCATCGGGTTTGACAAGTGATACCAGCGCACGGTCCTGGATTCGTTTTTGCTTTTCACTGGTATAACGCTGGGAGGGGCACTTATAAAATAAGGTGGTGTTTCAATGATTCGCGTTTTAATTGTGGATGATGCGGCTTTTATGAGGCTTGCCATAAAGAATGTGCTTTCGAAAAATGGCTTTCAGGTGGTGGACGACGCAAAGAACGGGCAGGAAGCCGTGGAAAAGTATATGGTCCTCCGGCCCGATATCGTTACGATGGACATCACCATGCCGGATATGACGGGGATTGAGGCCCTCAAGGAAATACGCACCTTCGACCCTGCCGCCAAGGTGGTCATGATATCCGCCATGGGGCAGGAGAGCATGGTGAAGGAAGCGATTTTGAGCGGCGCAAAGTCTTTTATCGTAAAGCCCTTCCGGGAGGAACACATCACCCAGACGCTGATCAAGATCGCCATGGGCCACTGATACCGATCAAAAACAATAATGCGTCCATGGGCATGGACTCTGAAAGAGATTCCATCCCTGCGATCTGTCATCCTGAGGGCCACGCCCGAAGGATCTTTTGCAGCAAAAAATAGCCCAAAGGAAAGATCCTTCGGGCGTGGCCCTCAAGGTGACAGTGTGCTGAGTATATTGATAAACTTCTCCCCACATCGGTGCAATAATGATTTGAAATAATTAAGCCGGCCGGGCCTATACTGCCCCCGTATATCTGGACAGGCGGATTTCCACCCGGCGGTTCTGGGCCAGAAATTCCTCCGCTTCGCCTTCAATATATAGGTCGTTGCAGGAATAGCCTGTCACCGAAAGCTTGCCCTGGGGCATATCGCACTGCTGCACCAGATACTTCAAAACGGTAAGCGCGCGGTCGGTGGAAAGCTCCCAGGAAAACAGGTTGGTCTTGGTGGGTGGGTCCCTGGAAATTTTGGCCGTATGGCCGCTGATATCAATTCCGGCGATCAGGTCATAGGATTCCAATATGATGCCGCTGATATTGCTTATAATCGGGTAGGCGGCTGATTTCAGCTCCGGAGAATCGGGATAAAAGAACACGCCTTCACGAAAGCGCAGGTAAATGATATCGCGCTTTTTTTCAACGCTCACCTGGTCCGCGTAGCCTTTTTCCTCTAGGAGGATATTGATCCTGTCAAACAGCTCATCATATTCTTCCTCGGACGCGGCGTCAGGCCCTTCGGTGACCTCCGGCGTCGCGGTCGGTGTCAGCCCGGCCGTTTCGAACGGGGTCATTTCAGGCCCCGGAGTCGGGATTGGCTCGGGCGTCACGGTTGCGTCGGGGTCTGTAATCACAAATGTTTCGGGGGAATCGGGATGCGGTGTCGCATAAACGATCTGCGGCGTTGCACCCAGCAATGTTTCAACGAAGCTGGTTGAAATCCGCTTGAATTTTTGCAGGTCAACAACGCTCAAAATGTACAGAAGCATGAAAAACACTAAAAGGTTGTTCATCAAATCCGCATAAGTCGTTATCCACTGCCCTGTTTGAACCTTGGGCGTTTCCGATGTGCGCCTTTTCATGCCGCCACAGTCCTTTCCGGAGCGTTCTCCCCTGGCTCTGCCATCCGGGCCCCGTCAGCTCAGGTTCTGCCCGAAGCTTCGGCAGCCCTTTCCGCCTGTCCGGCAGCCTGGCTTTTGCGCGCCTTTTTGGACGATGTAAGAACCATATAGGAGGAAAGCTGCTCCTGCAGCAGGCGCGGGTTGATGCCGTTGCGGATGGCGCATACGGCCTCAATGATCATTTCCTTTTCCAGGCGGTAGACCGAAAGCCTGCTCCTTAGCTTGTTGGCGGCTGGCAGAAAGAACATGTTCGCCAGCAGGCTGCCGTACAGCGTCGTAATAAAGGCCACGCCAATGGCCTTCGTCAGTGCGCTGGGGTCGTCCATGCCCGCCGAAAGCAGTTGGATCAGGCCCACAATGGTGCCGATCATGCCAAACGCGGGGGCATAGGAGCCCATGGACTCGAACATGCTGATATCAATGCCTCTGCTCTGCTCATAGACATAAATGTCATTTTGCAGGATATCGTTGATCTTTTCCGGATCGGTGCCATCCACCACCATCAAAATACCGCGCTTCAAAAACGGGTCGACCTTCTTTTTGGTGTCATCCTCCGTGATGGCTTTTTCCAGGCTGAGCAAGCCGCTTTGCCGGGCTGTTTTGGATAAGGTGACGAGATATTCTATGGTTTTGCCGACGGTGGATTTGGGACTTAGAAACACTTCCAGCATCAGCTTCGGAAACTGCTTGACCTGGTTGAAGCCATAAGCGAGAAGCACAGCGCCAACGGAACCGCCGGCCGTGATAACCAATGCGCTGACCATCCACAAGGCCCTAACATTTCCGCCGGTCATGGCATAACCCAGAACTATGCTTCCGGCTGACACGACAAAGCCTATAATACTGAAAATATCCATTGCTATTCCCCCGGTTTATCGCCGCGCCGATAACGCCGGCGCTATTTGGAGCTGAACTGAATGTGCGCGCCGTGCGGGTCTGCGCTTTTAACGGTATATAGGCTGTTGATTTTGCGCTGCATAAGGGTGCGGCCATGCTGCTCCTGCATCTGCTCGCTCACAGCCCTGGCGCTGGCCATCAGCTTTTTATCAAAAAGCGCGCAGCTTCGTATAAGCTTCTGGGTGCGCTCCATGATGCGGGCGGCATGAACGCCCCATTCGGGGCAACCGCCGCTTGCTGCGCCAGGCTTTATAAGGTTCGAGACTGCCGCGCCGAAACTGCCGTCAAGCCCTGAAGCCAGCGCATCGATACTGCCTGTGAGCGCGTCCGCCTTTTCGATGAGCGCGCCGCGCTCGGTAAGCTTCTGTAAAAATCCTTCCGCGTCGCTTTCCTCCAGGAGCTGCATCGCCTGTGCCGACAGCACGGGGTACAGCTTCAAAAGGTCCAGACGCGCAAGGAGCATTTGTTCTATTTGCTTTATAAGGTCCACCTGCGGCTTCATCATTTGGCAGCCCCGCCGGCGCGGCCCAATACCTCCGCCTGCTTCCAGGTATCCTTGAAGCTGCGGGTCATGTTCAGCATACTCTTTACGATTTCGATATCCTTTTTGAGATTGGCTTTGACCAATTCGTCATAGATGTATTGATACAGGGAAAACAGGCTTTGGGAAATTTCCATCCGCATATCCAACTGGTCGGATAAGAACAGGTAGATATTCTGGGCGCTCACAATGGCGTTGTGCGCGCCGCATACGTCGTTTTGTTCAATCGCGGCAACGGCTTTGTTCAGCTTCACGGCAGCCTGCTCGAACAATAGCACAATCTGTTCTCCCGGCGTCAGCGCGCCGACGGACTGTGCTTTGTACCTTTGGTATTGCGCGGCCATTGTCATTTGCATGTACCTCCATTAATATTGTCCTTGTCCAAGCATGCCGGCAAGCCAGGAAGCCTGGGAATTCATTTTGGAAAGCGCCGTTTCCATGGCGGTAAACTGCCTCCAGTAGCGGTCCTCTTCCATGAGCAGACTGTCGTTCATACGGTCGATGCGGCTCTGTATGCTTGCTATGCGCTTTGAATATTCGGTCTCGCCCTTGTACCCGCTGTTGGGGCTGCCTATCAAATTGATCAGCGCGCCCTTCTTCCCGACGGAGTTCAGGTTTCTGGAAAGGATATCGCTCAAACGCCAGAAAATACCCGACTCTGCAAACCGCTGCTGCTGCTGTTCCTTTGTGGCATACAGGGAAAAGGAAACGGAGCTTTTTTGCGTAAGCAGGCCGAGGGCTTTTTCCATATCGGCTTCCAAGGCTTCCCGCAGCTTGTTCTCATCCAGGTGAAGCTGCCCCTTTTCCGTATAGGGCCCGGTGGTGATGCCGATTTGCGCAAGAATGCCCAGGGCCGTGTCCGTACCGCCAAGCTCTTTCACAACCGAGTACATGCTGCTCTTCAGCTCGGTTTCAATGGCCTTGAGAAAGGTATCGCTGCGCAGGATGCCGCTCTTGGCCTTGGCGGTCCAAAGCTCGATCTCCTTTTCGGACATCTCCTCTTTTTCATCGTCCGACAGCGGCTGGAAATCGCGGAATCTTTCCTCCGACGTTCTTGTCGTGATTAGGGCCAGCAGCTCGTTGTAGTCGTTTACAAAGGCCTTGACCTTATCCACGATGGCGTCCGTGTCGTAGGCCATATTGATGGCGATATCCTCCTGCGCTTCGCCCGCGGCCTTGCCCAGAAGCTTGATGGTGGCCCCGTTCACGGTGAAGGTGTTGCTGCTGCGCTGCACGGTGATCAGGTCCGTTTCGTTTTTCGAGCCGTTTGTGCTCATGCGCACCACGGCGTCCGTGCCGGCCATGTACCGGCCTCCGCCAAAGAGCGCGTCCATCAAAAAGCCGTGGTCGTCCTGAACGGATATGCCGGCGGCGGCGCCGGTGGTTTTTGATACCAGGGAGAAGGTGTCGGTAAGCTGGGAATAGCTCATGGTTACCCCGGCGTCGCTTGCGTTGACGGCCTTCATGATGTCGTTCATCGTGCTTTCGCCCGTAAAGGAAAAGGCTTTGCCGTTGATGGAAAAGGCAAGGCCGGTGTCCTCGGGTGAAACAAACACATCCCGCAAAAGGCCGGCCTGTGCAAGGCTCAGATTGAAGTCAAGCCTGTTGCTGCTGTAATTGACAAAATCCAGTATGCCCGTCGGATTGCTTTGGGGGTCTGTCGGCACGCTGATGCGCAGGGAGGAGTTTTCAGCGGCCAGGGCGAGCTCATCCCCGTCCAGGGTCACATCGACACGGTTTGCGCCGAAGGCGGCGGTAAGCTGCGAGGACAGCTCCTGCTGCACATCCTGGGAGGTTCCGTAGGCGCGGGGGGAAAATGTGATGGTTTTGGTCTGGCCGTCCAGCGTGACGGCAATGCTCTTTCCCGCAAGATCGGCTAGGGCTTCCGTGTTGACGCTGATTTTCGGGTTGGCGCTTGCGGACCGGGTGCCTTCCAGCCTGGCGCTGGAGGCCAGGCTTACGATATCGGCAATGTACATGGAGCCCTGGGTGGCGCTTGAGCCGCCCAGTACGGACACATAGGGGGAGTTGTAAGTGGCGGTAAGCATGCTCAGCGCGCCGCCCATCAGCGAACCCGAGGAGGAAGCGCTGAAATATTTCTTCTGGAAAGCACTGAGCTTGCTTGTGACTTCCTTGTAGTATTCCTGCTTCCATTCCAGCAGGACCTTTTGCTTTTTGACGCCTTCCACCTTGAGCTTGCCTACTGCCATCAGGTCTCTGACAATGCTCTCGGTGTCCAGCCCGGATGCCATGCCGGACAGCCGCAAAGTAGTTGGATTGATGCCGGCCATGCTTCATCCCTCCTTGACCTAAGCTTCCTGTCTGTAATCTTCTGCCTATAGAATATATCGGGCATTCGTTTATGGTTGTTTAGCTATTCATTGATCCGTACCGACATTTTTCACCGCAAGACTTGTAAAAAAGGGAAAAAAGCGCGCGAAACACAGGGGAAAGTTATTCTTGTTTATACATTTTTTACAGTATACCGCTGCATGGGCAGCCGGTTTTGATCGGGAACCGGGCATTTTCCATCCATTTTGGCACGGCCTGTCTTTGAGAAAATATACTGGATATGGGGTCCTATTCTTTCTGTTTATACTGGAGGGTTTTTATGATCAATTTACTGTCCCGGTGCGGCAACCTTTTGCAAAATCCAAGCTTTGAAAGCGGCCTGGCCTTCTGGCAGGCCGATAACGTCATAACAACCGACACTTCTCCGGCGGAAGGCACCCAGGCGGCCAGCCTTGGGCCAGGCGTGGCCAGCCTTTATCAGGATGTGGCGCTGGGCCTGTTTCAAAGGAAACCGTTGTTTTTAAGCTTTATCGCATATGCCTCCGTTGCCGGCCCGGGCAATCTGGTAGCGGAAGTGCTCTGGCTGGATATAAACGGTGTCGTGGCCGGAACGGGCCTTCGCGCATTCCTGCCCAGCGCGTCGGTTTCCAGTGTGCGGAAAACCTTTTTTGCTGTGACCGACCGCCCGCCGCTGAACGCGGTATGGGCACGTATTAAGTTCAGCAAGAGCGCAACAGATATACCGCTGCTACTGGATCTTGTCAACCTGGCGCCGGTAGAGTCGCCGAACCTTGTGGGCAATCCGGGCTTTGAATCAGGCCTGGCACAGTGGGATGCCACCGGGTTTGCTCCCACCTTCTCAGTGCTCTGGGAGGGCGGCGCGGCGGTTTCGCAATCGGGCGCTGTTCAGGGAACGCTTGCGCAGGACATCCTGCTCAACCCCTTTCTGCCCGGGGCAGCCTATCTGTTGAGCTTTGCTGCCCAATCGCTATTGGGATCAACCGTGACAGTCCAATTGATCTGGCTGAATGTGCTGGGCAATCCCATCGGCACGCCGGGCATCGACATCACCATCGTTCCGGCCACGCTGTCGGGGCAGGGCGGATATTTGAACTTTGTGCAGCTCAGCGGGCCTGCACCCGTCGGCGCGGTGAGGGCAAGGCTGATATTCACCGCAGCCGGAGCCGCCGAATCCTCCCTCAATTTGGATCAGGTGATCCTTATACGGCTTGCTTCGCCCAATCTATTGCAAAACCCCGGCTTTGCCAGCGGCCTGGAGGAATGGACATCCCTTGGCGTTACGGCACAGAATACCGGCGGCTATATCGGGCAGAATTTTGCTGAGCTCTCCAGCGACGGCGCCCTGATCAACCAGACGGTTGCCCTGCCGCCGGGCCCGGCCTGCAGCTGCTTTCTTTTGAACTTTGCGCTCCACTATAACGGCGAGATCGCCGTAAACGGCAATGTGCTGGCCCAGGTGCGCTGGCTGGACGCGCTTGGCAATGAGATCGGCCTCGGGCTGGCCCTGGTCGTATCGCAGCTTATCCAAGCGAACAGTCAATGGCAGGTGTACACCGGTTTCACTGAGCGCGCCCCGCTTCTTGCGGCCTCCGCCAGGATTCAGTTCACAAGCTCCGCGGGAGGCGGAGCAAGCGCCGTCATCGGCCTTGACAGCGTGACCTTTGCCCGCGCGGATTACTAATAGCAGGCGATATTGCTGTCGGTGCGCTTTTCCGTGCCGCCCACCAGGGAGCCCTCCGGGCCACGGAGTATGATCTGGCCGCGGCCAAACGTGGTGCTATCCAGCGCGATTTCCACCTTGTGGCCCCGCGCGGCAAGCTGCCTGGCGATTTCCGCCGGGAAAGAATCCTCAACAAGGAAGCGGCCGTTTTGCAGCCATTGCCAGCGGGGCGCGTCCAGCGCCTGCTGGGGGTTCAAGTGGAAATCGATCAGGTTCATCACCACCTGCACGTGGCCCTGGGGCTGCATGTATCCGCCCATGACCCCAAAGGGGCCCAGGGCCCGGCCCTCCTTCATGAGGAAGCCGGGGATGATGGTATGGTACGTCTTCTTCCGGGGCGCGAGGCAATTAGAATCAGCGGGGTTCAGAGAAAAATCATACCCCCGGTTTTGCAGGCTGATGCCCGTGCCCCGCACCACGATGCCGGAGCCAAAGCCCATGTAGTTGCTTTGGATGTACGAAACCATGTTACCTTCACCGTCCGCCGTGCACAGGTAGACCGTGCCGCTCCTGGGCGGCGCGCCATGGACATGCACACCGGCCTTCTCCCCGATCTGTGCCGCGCGCAGGGCGCCGTAGGCCGGCTGCAAAAGGTCATGACAGGAAAGCGCCATGCATGCGGGATCGGTAATGTAGTGCAGCCCGTCTAAAAAGGCCAGCTTCATGGCCTCCCACTGCTTGTGGTATGTACCGGTGCATTCCTTTTGCGAAAACTGAAACTCCTTCAATATGTTCAGCGCCATCAGCGCCACAATGCCCTGGCCGTTGGGCGGAATCTCGCAAACGTCGTATCCCCGGTAGTTCACCGTGGCCGGTTCCACAAAGGTGACGTCGTATTGCGAAAAGTCCTCCTCGCATAAGTATCCGCCGAACGCCCGGCTGTCCTTGACGATGCGCTCCATCAGTTCGCCCTTGTAGAAATCCTCCGCGTTGGACTTGGCGATCATTTGAAGCGTGTCCGCGTGATCGGGCAGCCGTACGAGGGAGCCGGGCTTTGGCGGCTCCCCGTTTGGGGCGAAGGTTGTAAACCACTGCGCAAACTCCGGCGATTGTGCCATGCGGCTGTAGCGGCTATACGCCAGCGCCCAGGCACGGGCCAGGTTGGGGGAGGCGGGATAGCCCTCCCTGGCGTAGTCGATGGCGGGGGCAAGCGCAGCGGAAAGCGGCAGCCTGCCAAACCGCCCGGAAAGCGAGGCCCAGGCCTTGGGCGCACCGGGCACCATAACGGGCGTCCAGCCGTAGGCGGGCATTTTGCCTTCCGGCGGGTTTTTTGCCAGCACCTTTTCAATGGTGATGTCACGGGGCGCCCAGCCGCTGGCGTTGAGACCGTAGAGTTTGCGGTCCTTTTCGATCCAGACAAGGGCGAAGGCATCGCTGCCGATGCCGTTGGAGGTAGGCTCCACCACGGTCAGCGCCGCGGCGGCGGCTACGGCCGCGTCCACCGCGTTGCCGCCCGTGCGCAGCGCATGCAGCCCGGCGGCGGAAGCCTGGGGGGACGAGGCTGCCACCATGCCCCGGCTGGCGTATACGGGATACCTTGAGGAAGGATAGGGCAAATACGCCGGATCATACTGCATTTCGTTTCCTCCTTGCGGCAAGGGCCTGTCTATTGGCGGCGGCCATCAGGCGCAAAACGCCTTGTTTTCACATTCAGTATAGCATAAACGCCTTTTGCTTTTCTCCCCTGTTTTGGCATTTTTCAAGGTTGCACACATTTATTTTTCCGCCAGGACAAAACGGCGCAACGCCAAAATGGGAAGCAGCGGCAGCCGTAATTCCGCGCGCACGCGTTGTTTCGGATACGGATACGGATTGGATTTGGATTTGGATTTGGATTCGGATTGGATTACGGAAACATATGCATGCATCTGCTTGCAATTGAAATCATCTGCAAGCATATGCATGCAAATGCAAGCAGATGAAATCATATGCTTGCAGATGCAATCATGTGCATGCGGCAGCATAAAAGCCGCCGGAAACATTATGTCCCGGCGGCCTTGAAAAGCCTGTGTGTGCTTTCAATAGATGTTTGCGCTTTTACTGCCCCAGCAATTCCTGCGAGGCCTGGTAGGCAATCCCCTCCGGCAGGGGCAGTTCTTCCTCCTCCTCGCGGCCCTGCTTGAGCAGCGTCAGGCGGCCCACGGAAACCTCGTAGGCTGTTTTGTTGAGAATGGTGCCGTCGGCAAGCTGCTTTTGGTAGGCCCGGCTTTGGAACCGGCCCTGCACCTGCACGTGGTCGCCCACCTGCAAATGGCTGGCAAAGCGCGCGGTGCGGCCCCAGGTGATGCAGGGGATGTAGTCGCTTTTCCCGTAGGCGCGGTTCACCGCCAGCATCAGGTCGCATATTTCCCTGCCAAAGGGTGTGGTGCGGTAGGAGGGCGCCTTGCACAGCGCGCCGTAAAGCTGCACCTGGTTGGGGTTTGAAAGCTCTTCCGGGCTCAAAAGCCGCTGCACGAAGCCGGTAATGAGCAGCCGCCCCGCGCCTTCCACCACCTTGTTGTAGCTTCGAAGCTGTCCTTCCAGCGACAGGGGTGAGCCGGGGCCCAGCGCCCGGTTCTCCATCAGCCGTTCGCTGATGGTAATGGGCAGCAGGTCTTCCGCGCCCGATAAACGCGGCACGGAAAGGGTGGCATAATAAAATTGTTCCGCGAATACCTCATGCCCATAGACGGGCTGGGTTGCCAGTGTACCGCCCAAGCGTAACAGGTTGCCCGTTTCTTCCATTGCAAATCACCTCGCAGGTGCAGGGGTAGGGGATGGGAGGGGATGCTGCTTTCCCTGCACGTCTATTGTTGTTTCCCCGCCCAAGAGGATCTGGGATACGGGAATAATTTTGTAGCCCTTAGACTGATAATATTCAATCACCGTCGGAAGCGCCTGGAGTATGTACTGGGAATCATTGTGGAACAGCACGATGTCGCCGTTTTGCACGCTTGCCGTGCATTGCTTGATGATGTCGTTGACCCCCCTGTTTTTCCAATCCAGAGAATCCACGCTCCACTGGACCACCTCATATCCCTCTGCCCGGCTTGTGAGCACCACCCTGTCGTTGTAATCCCCGTAGGGAGGCCGGAACAAGGTGGGACGAACACCCGTTATTCTTACCACCTTATCGCTCATTATCCGCAATTCATCTTTGATTTTTGCTTCGTTTAGCTGGCTCATGTGGGGATGGCTCTGGGAATGGTTGCCGATTTCATGGCCTCGGGCCGCGATTTCCTTCACAAGCTCGGGATATTTATCCACCCAGAAGCCTACCAGAAAGAAGGTGGTTTTTACATCGTACTCGTCCAGTATGTTCAAAATGGGGATGGTTTGATCACCGCCCCAGGCGGCGTCGAAGCTGATGGCCACCACCTTGTCGTTTCTTGCCACGCTGTACACGGGCAGCTGTCTTTTGTGGCTCAGGACAGTGATCGATTCATCCTTCAGCCCACCGGCATACATAACGGATACAGCGGCTAATGCAAGGCATAGCGCCAGCTGCCCGGCAGTCTGGCTGCGCAGCGCCTTGCCCATGCCACGAAAAAACCTCAGCGCGGCGGCGGCCGCCTTTTGCAAAAAACCGGTGCGCGCCTTTTTCTCCTGCTTTACCTCCGGCACGCCGGACAACAATCCTTTGGGTTTCAAACGCATGGGTTTGTTGCTCATGCCAATGCCACCACCTTTTGCCTATCCCTATGCGGCGGATGGCGGCTGTATGCCTTCCGGTTTACATCAATATAACGAATCACAAACCCAAATTCGGGCAGGAATATGGAAATACCCCTGGCTTTATGCCAGGGGTATGCGTGTGCGTCTTTGTTTATTGGCCGGGCAGGCGGTACAGGTACGCGGCGTGATAAAGCCCTGTGGGCGGATAGTATTTGTGTTCGGTCTGGTGGAAGCCGAGCTTTGCCAGCACCTTCCCGGAATCTTCATTTTGGGGATGGTGCCCAGCGGTCAGGTTGGCCGCATTCAGTTTTTCAAAGGCATAGCCGATCACGGCTTTGGCAGCCTCCGTGGCATATCCCTTGCCCCAGTGCTCCTTCATCAGGTGAAAGCCCAGTTCATAAACTCCCTTTTCAATGCCGTGGGGCCTAAGCCCGCAGCAGCCCAGAAAAGTGCCACCCTCCAGGGAAAAGACGGGCCAGTACTGTATGCCAAAGCGCGCATCGTTTTCTATCTCCAGCTCCAGCCGCTCTTTTACATCCTCCTCGCTGAACCTGCCCGAGGCGCAAATATAGCGCGTGACCTCCGCGTCGCCCCACAGCGAGGCTGCAAGGCCGGCATCCTCCTTTGTCCATTTGGAAAAGCCGATGCGGGCGGTGGTCAGAAAGAATTCTCTCATAACAACACCTCAATATGTACGGGGTCGAACAACGGATCCATTATGCTTGTACGGCAATAGACACCGTAGGGCGGGGGCACCTCCGCCGCGTTTGGCGGTACCATACGCCTTGGCCTATACACGATACGGGCGGCGGGGGCATGCCCCCGCCCTACGGCATTACCTTCTCAAGGGGTTTGCCCTTTCCCCGCCGATACTCGTCCCCCTACGGCAGCCTGACCCCCGCGAGCAGCCCCGTGACCACATCCTCCATCAGGGCCATCACGCAGGGCTTGCCCTTGTCTGCCTTGGCCTGCAAGGCGATCTCGTCGGTATTCACAGTGGTGGGGCCGCTTTGAACCTGGGTGACCGTAAGCGGCGTGCTTTCGCTGCCTATGCGGGCGCACCCGGCGACGGCCGTGCCGTTGGAGCCGTTCTTGTTGAAGGCAAAGCAGCGTACACCCTTGCCGTTGCGGCCCTGGGCCTCAAAATCCAACGAAAGCAAACGCTTGGCGCTGCCCCGGTCGCTGATGAGCACCACCTGATCCTTTTCGCCGATCTGCCCGCCAAAGAGGATTTCATCGCCCTTGTCCAACTGCATGCCCTTTACGCCGCCGGTAGCCCGGCCCATTGGCGGCACGCTGTCGATGGCGAAGCGTATGCACTGCCCGCCCCGGCTGATGAGCAGCATATCCTGCGCCTCTACGGCAGGAAACACATCGATCAATTTGTCGCCATCCTTCAAATTGATGGCGGCAAACTTTTGCCGGCGCACGTCGTATTCCGCGGCGGCGGTACGCTTCACCATGCCCTGGGCGGTGATGAACAGGTAATCGGGCGCCTTTGCCAGCCCGGCGGTTTTTACGCACAGAAGCCGGCTTAAGCTTTCGCCATCCTCCAGCCCGTTCAGCACACCGGAAAGAAGCACGCCCCGGTCCTTGGGGCGATTGGCCTCCGGCAGGCCGCCAACCGGCAGGGGATAGCAGTTGCCCCGGTCGGTGAAGAACAAAAGCGTATGGTCTGTTTGCGTATTGAACAGGAAGCGCGGCAATTCACTGATGCCCGACTGCGGATCGGGGGGCGGCAGCTTTTCAAAGAACTTCGGGTACATGCGCTTCAATTGCCCGCCAAAGGTATAAAGGACCACCGCTTCCTCCGGCACGGTCTCCTCTTCCTCGGACGATTGCGCGTCCTCCTCTTCCTTCACAAGCTGGGTGCGCCGGGGCTCATTGAACTCCGCGGCCATTTCTAATAGCTCCGCCTTGATCACGCTGAGCAGCTTCTTTTCGCTGGCCAGTATGCCTTCCAGCCTGTCGATGAGGCGCAATACCTCCTCGTATTCCTTGCGCAGGGCCAGTATCTCCAGGTTCGTCAGCCTTTGCAGGCGCATGTCCAGAATTGCCTGGGCCTGGATGTCGGTGAGGGAAAAGCGCTCCATCAGCTTTTGCTTGGCTTCCTTGGGCGTTTTGCTGCCGCGGATGAGGGCGATGACCTCGTCCAGGTTGTCCACGGCCACCATCAGGCCTTCCAATATGTGCGCCCGTGCCTTGGCCTGGTCCAGGTCATACTGCGTGCGCCTTGTCACCACGTTCTTCTGATGGCGGATGAAGTGGCCGATCATTTCCTTCAGGCCCATCTGTACGGGCTTTCCCTCGGCGATGGCCACCATGTTGACCCCGAAGGTCACCTGCATGTCGGAGTATTTGTACAGGGTTTTCAATACCCGATCGGGTTCCACGTCACGGCGCAGCTCGATCACGGCCCGAAGGCCCGTGCGGTCGCTCTCGTCCCTGATGTCGTAGATGCCTCCCAGCGCGGCTTTCTTTTCTTCCGACAGCTTCAGTATTTTTTCCAGCATGCCGGCCTTGGCCACCTGGTAGGGCATTTCGGTGATGACAATAAGCTTGCGCCCGCTGGAGCCGTTTTCAATATGCACCCTGGCGCGGTTGATCAGCCGTCCCCGGCCCGTTTCGTAGGCCTTTTCGATTTCATCGGTATCAAGTAGCACGCCGCCGGTGGGGAAGTCGGGGGCGGGAACAAACTGCATCAATTCTTTGGTGGTGATGCCGGGCTTGTCGATCTGGGCGATGACCGCCTTGACCGTTTCGCCCAAATGGTGGGGCGGTATGTTGGTGGCCAGGCCCACGGCAATGCCGCTGGCGCCGTTCACCAAGAGGTTGGGGAACCGGGCCGGCAGCATGTCCGGCTCCTTTAAGGTATCGTCAAAATTCAGGCGGAAGGGCACGGTATCCTTTTCAATGTCCCGAAGCATCAGCATGGCCAGGGGCGTCATGCGGGCCTCGGTGTACCGCATGGCCGCCGCGCCGTCGCCGTCGATGGAGCCAAAGTTGCCGTGGCCGTCCACCAGCATGCCCATCAGGGAAAAGGGCTGGGCCATGCGCACCAGCGCGTCGTATACCGATGTGTCGCCGTGGGGGTGGTACTTGCCCAGGCAGTCGCCCACGATGCGGGCGCATTTGCGGTGGGGCTTGTCCGGCGTGAGGCCAAGTTCGCTCATGGTGTACAAAATGCGCCGCTGCACGGGCTTTAAGCCATCCTCCACCCGGGGGAGCGCGCGCTCCAGAATGACATACTCCGCGTAAGGGAGCATGGAATTGTGCATGACCTCTTCCATGGGCAGTTGGATAATATCCTGGGGCGCAACGGGTATGTTTTTGTCATTGCCGGCCATCGCTTAGTTCGCCCCCTTTTCATTGGCGTCCGCCGTCACCGGCACAAAATCGTCGGATCGGTTGAAGTTGGCGTGGGTGCTGATGTATTCCCGGCGCGGCTCCACCTTGTCGCCCATCAAAATGGTGACGATGCGGTCGGCCTGGGCGGCGTCCTCGATGGTAACCTGCATCAGCTTCCGGTTTTGCGGGTCCATGGTCGTCTGCCAAAGCTGCTCCGGGTTCATTTCCCCAAGCCCCTTGTACCGCTGCAGGGTGTAGCCCTTGCCCACGTTCTTCAGCACTTTTTTCAGTTCCCGGTCATCGTATACATATTGTACGTTGTTCCCCTTTTGGATTTTGTACAAAGGCGGCATGCCGATGTATACATGCCCCTCCGTCACCAGCTCCCGCATGTAGCGGTAGAAGAAGGTGAGCAGAATCGCCCGGATGTGCGCGCCGTCCTGGTCCGCGTCGGAGAGGATGATGACCTTGTGGTACTTGAGGCTTAAAAGATCAAAGCTCTCGTCGATGCTTGTCCCAAGCGCGGTGATGATGGTTCGGAATTCCTCGTTGGAAAGCACCTGGTCCAGCCGTTTTTTCTCCGCGTTGAGGGGCTTTCCCCGAAGGGGCAGTATGGCCTGGAAGCGCCTGTCCCGGCCCTGCTTGGCGCTGCCGCCGGCGGAGTCGCCCTCCACGATGAACAATTCATTCTCCTGGGGTTTGCGCCCGGTACAGCTTGATAGCTTGCCCACCAGGGGCGCGGCCTCCAATTCGTTTCTGGCCCGGGCCATGGATTGGGCCTTGCGGGTGGCTTCCCGCACCTTGGCGGAACGGATGGCCTTTTCCACAATCTTCTGGCAAAGCTCCTGGTTTTTCAGGTCCTCCAAAAATTCCGAAAGCTTCTGGGCGATGATTGCCTCCACCGCCGGGCGCACTTCGGTATTGCCCAGGCGGCCCTTGGTCTGCCCCTCAAACTGCGGGTTCTTGACCATGGTCACGATCACCGCCGTCATGCCCTCCCTAAAATCCTCACCGGCCAGGTTGTTGTCCTTTTCCTTCAGCGCGCCGGTCTTTCTCGCGTAGTCGTTGAACGCTTTCGTGAACGCCGCGCGGAACCCCGTCTCATGGGTGCCGCCCTCGGCGGTGGGAATGTTGTTCACGTAGGAAAACAGGCTTTCGGTATACCCGTCGGTGTACTGTATGGCCACGCGGCACAGCGTATCGTCCTTCTTGCCGTCCAGCAGGATGGGCGCGTCATGCAGCGTGGTCTTGTCCTCGTTGAGGTATTTCACATAATCGGCGATGCCCCCGGCGTAATGGAATTCCTGATTCGCAAGACCGTCGTCCTTCTGACGCTCGTCGTGAAAGGCGATGCGCACGCCGGTGTTCAGGTAGGCGAGTTCCCGAAGCCGGCGGGCCACAATTTCGCCATTGAATTTCGTCTCCTCAAAAATGGCGTCGTCGGGCATGAAGCGCACCAGCGTGCCGCGCTTGCGGGTGTTGCCTATCTTTTGAAGGCCGCCCCTGGGCTGCCCGGCAAGCAGCTTGCCCTTGAGCATATCGTATTCGCTTATAAACTCCATGCGGTAGTGCGTCCAGTTAAGGTACACATCCACCGTCACCCATTTTGAAAGCGCATTCACCACCGAGGCGCCCACGCCGTGCAGGCCGCCGGAATAGCTGTAGTTGTCGTTGTTGAATTTGCCGCCCGCGTGCAGCTTGGTGAAGATCACCTCCACACCCGGCACGTGCAGCGTGGGATGGTTGTCCACCGGCATGCCCCGGCCGTTGTCGAAAACGCTGGCGGAGCCATCCTTGTGCAACGTCACCTCCACCTCCGTGGCAAAGCCGTTGGAAGCCTCGTCCATGGCGTTGTCCACGATCTCCCATAGCAGGTGGTGCAGCCCTCTTGCGCCGGTGGAGCCAATGTACATGCCCGGCCGCATGCGCACCGCGTCCAGCCCTTCCAGCACCTGTATATTGCCCGCGTCATACGTCTGCGTCATGTGAAAACTCCTTGTCCAATCCGTTATCATTCTTCTCACTATACCACATTTTGGGGCATGGTTCAATCCTTTGCCCACATGTGGCTGTGCGCATATTCTTTTTGGGCGGCGGGAACACTTTTTGAGAATAAAGGCTTGGGAGGAAGAAATCTGTGTCTATCGGCATGATATTGCTCACCGCGGTAGCGGTGCTGATTTTCTTCGGCGTATCCCAGCGGGTGCTGGACAGGATGCGGCTTTCCGACCGTGCCGCGCTGATCATCGTTGCGGCCATGTTCTTCGGCACGCTGATCCCGGACATCCGCATCGGCATGGTCCAGTTCAACATCGGCGGCGCGGTGATCCCTGTGGCGGTCTGCCTGTATCTGATCATCAAGGCGGAGACGGGCAAGGAAAAGCTCCGGGCCGTGATCGGCTCCATCCTTACCGCCGGGGTGATATACGTGCTGGGGCTGGTAATGCCCAACGAGCCGGAACAGATCGTCATCGATCCCAACTACGTCTGGGGCATCGTGGGCGGCCTGATGGCATACATCCTGGGCCGTTCCCGGCGCAACGCCTTCATCAGCGGCGTGCTGGGCGTTTTGCTGGCGGACATCGCGGTGGCGGCGGTCAACTGGTCCCAGGGTGAAAACCAGGTGCTCACGCTGGGCGGGGCCGGGGTGATGGACGCCATGGTCATCAGCGGCATCCTGGGCGTGCTGCTGGCCGAGCTTATCGGTGAAATCGCAGAGCGCATCGTAAGAGGCAAAAATCCGCCCGACAGGGAGAGGATTCACGCGGTGAAGGAGAAGGGGGAGGAAAGGAAATGAAAAAAAAGCTTGCGCTGCTTATGATAGCGGTTTTGCTGCTCCTCCCGGCCTTTGCTCTGGCAGAGGCGGAAGTCTGGGAAGAAGGGGACGGCATCGAGGAAGTCTATGAGATTCTGGACGAATCGGGCGCCTACATCACGTCCTTCTATGGCATGCCGGATAAAGGAGACGAATACATCAGCGAAGACAACCAGCATTTTGAAGTAAAGTCGGTGGACAAGGATAAGAAAACGGCCGTGGCCCATAAGCTGGGCATGTACGAGCTGCCGGACGTATCCTGGCTGGATGCGGACGCGTCGCTGCCGGTGAGCGCGGGCGGACAGAAGAAGATTGCCATCTATAACACCCACAGCGATGAAAGCTATATCCCCTCCGACGGCGTCAGTTCCAAAAAGGGCAAGGGCGGCATTTACGATATGGCCGACGAATTCAAAAAGGAAATGGAAAAGCTGGGCGTGACTGTGGAATCAAGCGACGCCACCCACCATCCCCACGATTCCGGAGCCTACCGCCGCAGCAGGCCTACCGCCATGAAGCTGATGCAGACAGCTCCGGATGCCATTTTCGATATCCACCGGGACGGTATTCCCAATCCCAAGGAATACAATACCAAGCTGGGCGGGAATGACGCCAGCAAGATACGTCTGTTGGTAGGACGCAGCAATCAAAACGGCAGCGCCAACAAGAAATTCGCGGCACAGATCAAAGCGGTAGGCGACAAGACTTACCCCGGCCTGATCAAGGACATTTACATCGGCAAAGGCACCTACAACCAGGACCTGTCCCCCCGCAGCGTACTGCTGGAATTCGGAACCCATGTCATCAGCAAGGATCGGGTGCAAAATTCCATGGCGCCCATAGCCAATGTCATCTACAAAGCCCTGTACGGCGGCGTGACCGGCGCGGCGGGGGCCGCCAGCGACGTGGGGCCAAACAACAATGCCGCCGCTGGCAATGAGAATACGGGTACGCCTTCCACGGAGGACAGCGAGGGTTCCGGCAGCGGAATCCTGTGGGTGGTGGGCGTGTTCGTGGCGGGATTGGTAATCTTCGCGCTGATCGCCACCGGCTCCAAGCAGGGCACCATGGAAAAGCTCAAGCGAAACGTCAGCGAAATGACAGGCGGCTTGTTCGGTAAAAAACCGCAAAAGTAGCGGGAAGGCGGGCCGGGAGGCCCGCTTTCCCGGCCGTCAAAATAGGACCCTATTTTGACGGCGCTCCCGCAAAAATGAAGTTTCATTTTTGCGGGACTGCACTTTTCGTTTGCAGCCTGACGCACTGTCCTTCGCTTCGCTCGGCCAGTGTTCCGTCTTGAAATGGCAAGTCATTTCAAGACTCCAGGTTCGGGCCAAGCTCTCACCCTTGGCTGCGGGCAACGAAAAGTGTAAGGAAAGCTTGCTGCGCAAGCGCCCCGCCCGACCGGCAAAGCCGGTCGAGACGATTACAATGGAAGGGGCAGCGCCCCTTCCATGCATCCCCGAACGCTCACCTAGCTTTATTGATGATCTGAGGCGGGCCGGGAGGCCCGCTTTCCCTTTTTGGCGCGGGCGGGGGATAGGGCGGCGGTCCTGCTTCGTGGCAGGCCGCCTGTGCCCTTTTCCAAAGCGTTGCCGCCTTTACAAATATCCTCCTGCTTTTGCCTTTTCTTATGTCCAAAAATGTGCTATAATGGTCTTGAGAATATTTTTCCTTTCAGGCATCTTGCGCCCGCCGACAGAAGCGGGCCTTTGTACGAGGGCGACAGCAAACCGTGGCGGGAGGATGCCTTCATGTTCACACCAAAGATTCAAACACCCCAAACAGACATGCTCATCAAGGCGCTAGTAACGCTGAAGGAACCGGAGGATGCCTACCGCTTTTTGGAGGATGTCTTAACCATGCAGGAACTCAAAAGCATCGCCCAGCGCCTTCACGTGGCATGCCTTTTGAGGGAAAGGGTGACATACCAGGAGATTGCCCTCCGTACAGGGGCCAGCACCGCCACCATCAGCCGGGTGAACCGCGCGCTCTTGTGCGGCGCGGGCGGCTATCAAAAGGTGCTGGATGTACTTGCACAGAAGGAAATGCTTCCGCCGGCGTGTGAAAGCGCGGACGCATAGAACACAAGATTGAGGAAGACAGAGGATAACGAACATGAATTTGCAGGCGTTGAACAAACAGCAGCGGCAGGCTGCGGAGACTTTGCAAGGTCCGGTGCTCATCCTGGCGGGCGCGGGCAGCGGCAAGACTCGCGCGCTTACGTACCGTGTGGCGAATTTGATCGACCACGGCGTTCCGCCATGGCAAATTCTGGCGCTTACCTTCACCAACAAGGCCGCCAGGGAAATGAAGCAGCGCATTTTAAAGCTGGTGGGGGAAAAGGCGGAGGATGCCTGGGTCTCCACCTTCCATGCAACCTGCGCCCGCATCCTGCGCCGGGATATCGAAAAGCTGGGCTATACCAGGGCGTTCACCATCTATGATGACGACGATCAAAGCAGCGTCATCAAGGAAATCCTGAAGCAAATGAACCTGGATGAAAAGTTCCTGCCGCCCAGGGAACTGAAGGCCAAGATATCCGACGCCAAGAACAAACTGATGTCCCCTTCCGACTGGTTCCGGGAATCCAATAAGGATTACCGCTGCCAATTGATCAGCGATGCCTTCCAATTATATGAAGAAAAGCTGCGCGCCGCCAACGCGCTGGATTTTGATGACCTGATCATGCGCACCCTGGAGCTGTTTGCCGACCATCCTCCCGTTCTGGAAGGGTACCGCGAGCGCTTCCAGTACGTGCACGTGGATGAATACCAGGATACCAACTACGCCCAATACATGCTGGTGAAGCTCATTACCCAAAAGAGCCGCAACCTGTGCGTGGTGGGGGCCGACGACCAGTCCATCTACGGCTGGCGCGGCGCGGACATTCGCAATATCCTGGATTTTGAGAAGGATTTTCCCGACGCGAAGGTCATCAAGCTGGAGCAGAACTACCGCTCCACCGCCAACATTCTGGACGCGGCCAACCAGGTCATCGCCCACAACGTGGGCCGCAAGGAAAAGGCGCTGTGGACGGAAATCGGCGAAGGCGAGCCCATCAAGGTCTTCTGCGCCGGCGACGAGCGGGAGGAAGCCGCCTGGATCTGCGACAGAATGCATCAGCTTACATTAGGCCACGAAAGCTACGGTGATATGGCGGTCCTGTACCGCACCAACGCCCAGAGCCGTGTGCTGGAAGAAATGATGGTCAGGGCCGGCATTCCCTACAAGGTGTTCGGCGGCCTGCGCTTTTATGACCGCAAGGAGGTGCGGGACGTTATCGCCTACCTGCGGGTGATTGTCAACCCCGCCGATGATGTGTCGCTGCGCCGGATCATCAACCAGCCCAAACGCGCCATCGGCGACGCCACCATCGCGGAGCTCCAGCAGCACGCGTCAAACAGCAGCATGCCTTTGTACAGCGCGCTCAACGATATGCCCGACACCCTTTCCGCAAGGCCCCGCAAGTGCGTGGGCGAGTTTGCCGTGCTCATGAACCGGCTTGTGGCCATGCGGGAGGATATGGGCCTTGCGGAGTTTGTGCGCACGGTGCTTCAGGAAACGGGGCTCATGGCCGAATACAGCAAGGACGAGACGGAGGAGGCCCAAAGCCGGGTAGAAAACATCCAAGAATTCGTGGGAGCCGTGGAGGAGTTTGAACGCCAGGCTGAAAACCCGCTGCTGGAAGATTTTCTGGAGAACGTGGCTTTGGTCACGGACCTGGACCAGTCGGAATCAAGCCCCAGGTACGTAACCCTCATGACGCTGCACAGCGCCAAGGGCCTGGAATTCCCCATTGTCTTCCTGGCCGGCATGGAGGATGGCCTGTTCCCCTCCAGCCGTGTAAATTTCGACGAAAGCCGCCTGGAGGAGGAGCGCCGCCTGTGCTATGTGGGCATCACCCGCGCCCAGCGGCGGCTGTACTTAAGCTATGCCACCCAGCGGATGATCTTCAGTCAGCTCAACCACAATCCGCCTTCCCGGTTTCTCAATGAAATTCCCAAGCGCCTCCTGGATGACGAGTGGATTACCAAAATGGAAAAATCCTTCGGCCCCCAAAGGCAGCAGCATGCCGCCGTCCAGAAGCCTGCCCGTTCCGTCCGTCCCCATGAACTGGGCTTTGGCGTGCCTCAAATTGCGCCCAGCAGCCAGGCGCTGGGGATCCCCGGCGTGCAGAAGGGGTTTGCCGCCTCCAAAGCGCGGGAGCTGGAGAAAACGGCCATGCAAAGCCTATTCGCCTCCGGCGACCGGGTCATGCACCGCAAGTTTGGCGAAGGCAATGTCATCGAGGTACGGGGCAGCGGCGGCGACGCCCGCATCGTGATCGAGTTCGCCGCCTATGGCGTCAAGGAGTTTTCGCTCAGCATCGCACCCATTGTAAAGGTAGGGGAGTAACAGGCCATGCCCAGGGAGAATGAACGGCTTTCCGTGCAGCAAGATGCGCGCATGCGCTATTTGGTAGACCGGCTCAACGAGGCGAACCGGGCCTACTACGAAAACGACAACCCCATCATGCCGGATGCTCAGTGGGACAAGCTCTATGATGAGCTTGTCCTTTTGGAAAAGGAGACAGGCTTGAGGCTTCCCGGTTCTCCCACCCGCCGGGTGGGCGGTCAGCCCCTTGCCGTTTTTTTGCAGCACCGGCATGTTAGCAGGCTCTGGAGCATGGACAAGGTGCAGGATTTTGCAGGTCTTGCCGCCTGGGTGCAGCGGGTGGAAAAGCTGGCATCCCAGGCCGGCCATGCCGGAGAAATATCCTACTTTGTGGAATACAAGCTGGACGGGTTGACATTAAACCTTACCTATAACCATGGGGAGCTTTTACAGGCCGCCACCCGGGGCAACGGCGAGGTGGGGGAGGCAATATTGCCCCAGGCGATGACCGTGCGCTCCGTGCCCCTCGCTATTCCTTACCAGGGTCTTTTGGAAGTGCAGGGCGAGTGCATCATGCGCCTGTCGGTTTTGAAAAAATACAATGAAACAGCGTCGGAGCCTTTGAAAAACGCCCGCAACGCCGCCGCGGGGGCGCTCCGCAACCTGGACCCAGCAGTCACCGCGTCCCGCAAGCTGGACGCCTTCTTCTACCAGGTGGGCACCATTCTTCCTCCTGACCCTGTTGATGGTTCTAGCGGTTTGGCAAGCCCTCCATTCCATGATCAGGCGGGGATGATTGCCTTCCTTCAGGAAAACGGATTCCCGCTTGGCCCCTGCCGCAAGGAAGCGAAGAGCCTGGAGGAATTGAAAACCAGCATTCAGGAGATCATCGACAGCCGTGAAAAGCTCGACTTTCTGATCGATGGCGCGGTGGTGAAGGTGTCTGACTTTTCCTTACGAAACGCCCTGGGGTACACCGACAAGTTTCCCCGCTGGGCGGTAGCCTACAAGTTCGAGGCGGAGGAGAATATCACCACGCTTTTGAATGTTGTGTGGGAGCCGGGCCGCACCGGCAAGCTGACGCCCCTGGCCCATTTGACGCCGGTGGATTTCGGCGGTGTCACCGTAAAGCGCGCCACGCTGAACAACTGGGGCGACATCCAGCGCAAAAAGGTGGCCATCGGCGCTCAGGTGTGGATCCGCCGCTCCAACGACGTGATCCCGGAGATAATGGGCCGGGTAGGGGAGCCGGGGCCGGAGGAAACAGCCATCGAAAAGCCCGAAAGATGCCCTTCCTGCGGCGGGCCCATCGTAGAGCGCGGCGCGCACCTGTACTGCATGAACCGCTTAACCTGCCGGCCTCAGGCCGTGGCGCGCATCGCCCACTTTGCAGGGCGTGACGCCATGGATATCGAAACCTTTTCCGAAAAAACCGCCGGCCTTTTGCATGACACCTTCGGCATCAAAGACCCCGCCGGGCTGTATGCCCTCACCAAAGAGCAGCTTTTGTCCCTGGAGGGTTTCAAGGAAAAGAAAGCCGATAACCTTTTAAAGGCACTGGAGGACAGCCGTCATTGCGGCCTGGACGCCTTTTTGTACGCGCTGGGCATCCCCAACGTGGGCCGCAAAACCGCCCGCGATTTGGCCAATCACTTCGGCACGCTGGAAAGGCTGAAAGCCGCCGCACTGGAGGAATTAGTTGCCATCCCCGAAGTGGGGGATGTGGTAGCCCAAAGCATCGTGGATTTTTTCTCCTTCCCGGAGAACATCGAAATGGTCGACCGTCTTTTGGCCGCGGGCGTAACGCCCCGGGAGGCGAAAAAGGCGGAAGGCGGTGCTTTGAAAGGCCTCACTGTGGTGGTAACGGGCACGCTGCCAACCCTTTCCCGCACCGAGGCGGAAGACCTTATCCGCAAGCACGGCGGCGTGGCCGCCGGCAGCGTCAGCCGCAAGACCTCCTTTGTACTCCTGGGCGAAAACGCCGGCAGCAAGCTGCAAAAGGCGCAGGAGCTGGGCATCCCGGTAATTGATGAGGCGGAATTTTTACGGCGGGTTGAAAATTCATAAACGAGCCGCCACAAACGGCGATGCAAAATCATGCTGAGTGAAGAAAGCAAAATTCGCCGTAGGGCGGGGGCTTGCCCCCGCCGCAAGAGGCTTGCCCCCGCCGCAAGGGGCTCTGCCCCCTGTACCCCCGCCAAAGGGATATCATCCCTTTGGAATCCACAATTGGGGGAATGGCAGGGGCGATATTTTCCAATATGGCGCGAGCAAATAAGAGGCACGCACGGCGAACGCCCGCCCTTGCCCTACGGCTCGGTTTTATATATTCGAAACGCTCATTCGTCTCATGCCGCTGCAAGCCATATTCCAAACCAAATTTGCATAAATGCCCTTTTCCACTCTTGCACGCCCAAAAGAAACATGCTATAATACTTTTCGTCGCACGCCGAAGTGATGGAATGGCAGACGTGATGGACTCAAAATCCATTGGGGTAACTCCCGTGCGGGTTCAAGTCCCGCCTTCGGCACCAAGATAGCCGCAAACCCTGTAAAATCAAGGGTTTGCGGTTTTATTTTTATCAATCACTTGGGAGGCCTCCATGCCCCTAATTCGTCTCGCTTTCAATGACCGATTGTATGGGACAATACCGGTTTCCGCTCAATCTGCCCAATGCGTCCAGGCCTTGCCAATCCACTTCGCGGCCGTTGATGATGAACGCGTCATTTGCATGGAACAACTGCACCCGGCCGATAATCAGGTTGCCCGCGTCCGCGCCTTCAGTCACGGTTACGATCCTGTCAAGAACACACTCGAAGGATACTTTTGCTTCCTGTATCCGGTATGGCCTGATTGTTTTGGAAGGTAACAGCGTTATGCCTTTAACATATGAAATATCTTCTCCGTAGGGTATGGGCCTTGCCGAACACTCCATGGCGGCCAGCAAATCAGTGGAAACAATATGGATGACGAATTCCCTTGTTTCTTCTATGTTGATGACCGTATCCTTTTTGGAACCGTCGCTTCTGTTGACAACCGAGAACGCCAGGACTGGAGGATTCCAGGACACGCCTGTGAAAAAGCTGAAGGGCGCCAGATTCACTTTGCCGCTTTTGCTGATTGTTGATACCCAGGCAATAGGGCGGGGTATGATGCTGCCCGTCAGCAAATCATGCGCCTGTCGTGGTTCCAGTTTCCTTAAATCCAGTTCCATTCATTCACCCCCTGTTCCAAATCATATATCCGGAATAGCCGCCAGTCAATATGCCTGTTTAAACAGAAATTGCACATCCCTTCACAAGGGGCCGCATGGCCGGCAAAGCAGCGGCACGGTTTTTCTGTCTTCTGAGAGTTGTATGGAAAATTCATATTTTTGTCAGCAATTGTATTTCAAATTATTGGAATTTGCAGAATTGTGTAATATAAGAAGCATAAAGTGGAGCGATCTGCAAGAAATATTTTAGGAAAAGGGGTTTTAACGCCGTGAAAAGTTGAAAACAGTGCTGATTTTGTCGAAATATATATTAAGTACTATCCAGAAATCGTTGTGCTGTTTCGTAATGAAAGCATTTTATTGCGAGTCAAGAGAAGTACGATTCATTATTCCGTTTACAGGAGGAGGAAGCAGGGTGGACAACGGATTTTCAAACGAACCCATGCTGGACATATTTATATATGAAACCACGCAGAACATTGAGCAGTTGGAAGGATTGATCCTGGCCAGCGAAAAGGAAAGCGGCTTCACGCCTGATGCTGTCAATGAAATCTTCAGGATCATGCATACCATCAAGGGTTCTTCCGCCATGATGTTCTTTAACAACATCGCATCGCTGGCCCACGCCATGGAAGACCTCTTCTATTGCATGCGCGAAGAAAAGCCTGAAAACGTGGATTATGCGCTTCTTTCGGACCTGGTTCTGGAAGGGGTGGATTTTATCAAGCAGGAGACGGAGAAAGTCAAAAACGCAGGCGGCCTTGACGGCGACCCCGCCGGCCTGATTGAAAACATCAAAGCGTTTTTATCCTCCATCAAAGGCGAAAAGCAAAATGCCGGCGCACCCGCAACAAAGGAGGAAGCGCCCGCAGCAAAGGAAGAAGCGCCAGCGGCGCAGCAGCATTCCGCGCCCCAAAAAAGCGGCGCCGGCTCTGAGGACGCAAAGGGCTATGAGGCTGTCTTCTATTTTGAGGACGGCTGTGAAATGGAGAATATCCGTGCCTATGCCATCGTCCAGGACATACAGGCCATTTCGGACGACTTCAGCTATTCTCCCGAGGATATCCTCGAAAACAACGACACCGTGCAGGTGATACGGGAGCAGGGCTTCAGGGTGAAGCTTATGTCCCCCAAAAGCCTTGCGGAGCTGCATGATTACTTTATGCATACCCCGTTTATCCGCGATCTGGAACTGACCGAGCTTATGGAAGATCAGGCAGATCAAAAGCAGGCCGCACC
Organism: Bacillota bacterium; assembly: GCA_023411395.1. GTDB lineage: Bacteria > Bacillota > Clostridia > Christensenellales > Aristaeellaceae > JAEWAH01. The sequence continues at coordinate 45,752 of JAEYOV010000084.1, read as the reverse complement.
CGCCCCCGCGGCTGCGCGGGAATCTGAGGCAGCGGCGCCGAAGACGCCGGAGAAGGAACAGGCGGCCGGCGGGCAAACGGAAAAGAAGAGCGCCCATCAAAACATCATCAGCGTCGATGTGGCGAAGCTGGATATTCTGATGGACCTGATGGGCGAAATGGTGATTGCCGAGGCGATGGTCACCCAGAACCCCGAGCTGAAGAACCTGAAGCTGAACAGCTTTTACAAGGCGGCGCGGCAGCTTGGCAAAATCATCGGCGAGATGCAGGATATGGTAATGTCCATCCGCATGGTGCCCCTGGCGGCCACCTTCCATAAAATGCACCGCATCGTCAGGGATATGGGCAGGAAGCTTGGCAAGGAGGTACAGCTTACACTGCTCGGGGAAGAAACCGAGGTGGACAAGAACATCATCGAGCATATTTCCGACCCGCTGATGCACCTGGTCAGGAACGCCGTTGACCACGGCATCGAATCCCCTGCGGCGCGGGAGGACAGCGGAAAGCCAAGTGTGGGGCAGATCACGCTGGAAGCCAAAAACGCCGGCAGCGATGTCATCGTCACCGTCAGGGATGACGGCAAAGGCCTTGACAAGGAGAAGATACTTCAAAAGGCCATCAAGCTGGGCCTGCTCACAAAACCCAAAGGCGAGATGACGGACAAGGAAATCTACAACCTCATTTTCCTGCCCGGCTTTTCCACCAACGAGAACGTCACCGAGTTTTCGGGCCGCGGCGTCGGCATGGACGTTGTGACAAAGAATATAGAACAGGTGGGCGGCTCTGTGTCCATCGACAGCGCCGAGGGGCTGGGAACGGTAACCACGCTGAAAATACCGCTGACCCTGGCGATCATCGACGGCATGAACATCAGGGTGGGCAGCGCCAAGTATACGCTTCCCACCACCTCCATCCAGGAAACGTTCCAGGCCAAGGAAAAGGATATTGTGATAGACCCCGATGATAACGAAATGATCATGGTCCGGGGGGAATGCTATCCCATCCTGCGCCTGCACAAGGCGTATGCCGTGAAAACCGACGTTACGGACCTGACCCGTGGGATCATGCTCATGGTGGAGCAGGACGGCAGGAGCCTGTGCCTGTTTGCCGACGAGCTCCTGGGCCAGCACCAGGTCGTGGTCAAGGCGCTGCCGGCCTATATCAAGAATACGAAGAAGGTGGACGGGCTGGCCGGCTGCACGCTCCTGGGCGATGGGAGCATCAGCCTGATCCTGAATATCAGCGGGCTGATCAGCATGTGAAATTCACAAGGCAATTTATCATGCAATTATGCGAAGGAGGCTTTCAAAATGGCGCAGGCGGATATTTTGAACCTGATGGAGCAGGACGAGGATACGTTAAAGGGAAAGTATCTGATTTTTTCCATGGGGAATGAGCAATACGGCATGGAGATCAGGCATATCACCGAAATCATCGGAATCCAGCCGATTACCGAGGTTCCCGAAATGCCGGAATATGTAAAGGGCATCACCAATCTTCGGGGAAAGATCATCCCCATCATGGACGCCAGGCTGCGCTTTAAAAAGGCGGTCAGGGAATACGATGACAGAACCTGCATCATCGTCATCGATACGAACAATGTTTCCATCGGCCTGATCGTGGACAGCGTGTCGGAAGTGCTCGCCTTCACGGACGAGGAAATCGCGCCGCCTCCTGAGATCAGCAAGGGCGGGCACAGGTACATCAAGGGCATCGGAAAATCGTGCGACGGCGTCAAGCTGCTGCTGGATTGCCAAAGGCTTTTATCGGACGAGGCGCTGGAAACGCTGGGCGCCATGGCATAAGGCCGGGCGCGGTTGAAGCTTTTGATTCATAAGAACAAGGCATGGGGGAGAGCCTTTGGGCCTCCTTCTCCTGAAGGCGGGGGAATCAGTGGTAGCCATCAATGAACAGGAATTCAGGCGGTTTGCCGACTATATCAAAGCCAATTACGGCATTCATTTCAAGAACGAGAAAATGGCCTTGGTGGCCGGCAGGCTCAACCTTGTGCTTTCCGGTATGAACATGAACAGCCTGTCGGAGTACATGGCGTATGTGGCGGCCGACAAAACGGGGCAGGCGGCAGTCACGATGCTGGACAAGCTCACCACCAATTACACCTTTTTCATGCGGGAACCGGCGCACTTTGATTTCTTCAAGGGCAAGGTGCTGCCCTATCTGAAGAATACGGTGAAGGACAGGGACCTGCGCGTCTGGAGCGCGGCCTGCTCCACGGGCGAAGAGCCCTATACGCTGGCCATGCTCACGGATGAGTTTTTCGGCCCGGAGAAAGCGGCGTGGGATACGAAAATCCTGGCTACCGATATTTCCTCCGGCGCCCTGGCCGTGGCGCGGGCCGGCATTTACGCCAGGGAAAAGGTATCGGAGCTGCCGGCGCTATGGCGGCAAAGGTACTTTCGGGAATATGACGCCGGAAACTATATCCTGAACGACAGGATCAGGAACGAAGTCATATTCGGCAACCTGAACCTGATGGATGCCGTATATCCCTTCAAAAGGAAAATGCATGTGATCTTCCTGAGGAATGTCATGATCTATTTTGACAACGACACCAAGGATAGGCTGGTCCGGCGGCTGTATGACATTACCGAACCCGGCGGCTTTTTGTTCGTGGGGCATTCGGAGGGGCTGAACCGTGAAACGTCGCGGTATAGGTATGTGATGCCCGCCGTTTACCGAAAGGAGTAGTGATGGATGGAGACACAAAAAAAAATCAGGGTACTGGTCGTTGACGATAGCCGTTTATCGCGTGAAATGATTGCCAGGGGGATATCCTCCGATCCGCAGATAGAGGTAGTTGCCGCCGCGGGCGACCCCTTTGAGGCCAGGGACAAGATTATTCAGACCAGGCCGGATGTTATCACCTGTGATGTGGAAATGCCCAAAATGAACGGGATTGAGTTTGTCCGCCGGCTGCTGCCGCAATATTTCGTTCCGGTGATCATGGTCAGCGCGGTCAGCAAGGCGGTTTTTGAGGCCATGGAAGCGGGCGCGGTTGATTTTGTGGTGAAGCCCGAACAATCCCCCAAGGGGATGGAGGTTTTCCTCCATGACCTGATCCAAAAAATCAAGATGGCGTCCACCGTCAAGGCTCCGCTTGCCAGGCCGGGAACTACGGCGGGGAAGGTTACGGGGAATCTGAACCATGGCGAAAACAGCCTCATCGCCATCGGTGCTTCCACCGGGGGGACCGAGGCCATATTCAGCATTTTAAGCTCCCTCCCGCCCACCACGCCGGGGATTGTCATCGTGCAGCATATCCCGCCCGTTTTTTCCAAAATGTTTGCCGAAAGGCTGAACAGCCAAACCGCGCTCACCGTCAAGGAGGCGCAGTCGGGGGATTACGCAGACCCCGGCCAGGTGCTTGTCGCGCCGGGGGACAAACATATGCGGATCAAAAAAGTGGGCAGAAGGTACCAGGTGGAGTGCTTCCAGGGGGAAAAGGTCAACGGGCACTGTCCATCGGTGGACGTGTTGTTTGAATCGGCGGCGAAGGAAGCGGGCGCCGGTGCCGTTGGCATCCTGCTGACCGGCATGGGGCAAGACGGCGCAAAAGGGCTCCTTGCCATGCGGCATCGTGGAGGAAGGACCATCGGCCAGGACGAAGCCTCATCCGTGGTATACGGCATGCCCAAGGTGGCCTTTGATATCGGCGCGGTGGAAACGCAGGCGGCGCTTGGAACCATCCCCCAGCTACTGTCCAGAATCCTGAGCAGGTGACGCGATGGAGCATGTAGTGGGCATGGGCGAGTACATCGTCACCGACAGGGAAGACGACATTTTGAGAACTTACGCGCTGGCGTCCTGCGTCGCGGTCACGGCTTACAGCCCGGTGAAAAAGGCGGCGGGAATGATCCATGTGGTTCTTCCCTCCCCCCTTGAGGACAAGGACAGATGGGAGAGGCCCGGCTATTTTGCGGAAACGGGCATCCCCTTGCTGATAGGTTCCCTGTGTAAAAAATACGGCTGCCGGAAGGAAGAACTCAACATCCAGTTGTATGGCGGCGCTGAATCCATGCTGGACCGGGATATTTACAACGTGGGCCGGAAGAACATCGACGCCGTCAAATACGCCCTCCTTGACATGGGCCTTATGATCAGCAGGGCGGACCTTCGGGGAAATGAAAGCAGAACCATAGCCATGGAAGTGAAAACCGGCGCGGTGGCGGTTTACCGCCAGCCGATCGTGCGGTAAGGAGGCGGATGTACATCAGATTACCCAGGAAACCGGCCGGCTGAAGCCGGCAGAGCCTGTCTTGTTCATCCGGAGGGAATGAACGCCCCAGGCAAAGCCAATACCCGGGAAACTCATGACATAATTTTTTAATGCGAAAGGAATGCAAACCATGCAACTTAAGATCGAAAACCCGCAGGTCAGGGTATCCAAAGGCAACTTCATGAAAAACCTGACCATCAACATGAAACTGATCGTTGGCTTCGGCATCGTGCTTGTTCTGTTGCTTTTATCCATGGGGATTTCAATGCTCAGCATCAACAGAACCATTGAACAAATGGACCTGTATGCTGATTTTACGGTCCCGAACATGGATGGCCTCTGGTCCATGCGTAGAAACATGGCGTCGGTGCAAAGGCACTTTCTAAGAGCTTTAGCCATGGATGACGCTCAGTCCATCAAAAACGAACTGGACCTGGCAACCGCAGATGCCCAGCCCGTACATACCGCCTTGGCGGCTTATGCCGCCAATCAAAGAAACGCCGGCCTTGACGAACAGATTCAGAGCATCAAAGCGATGCTGGATAGCGCGGCATCCATCAGAAGCGAGTATACGGCGCTTGTTACTGAATCGACGGAAGAAAGTCTGAAAAAGGCCAGAGAACTCTATATTCAGCGATATGCGCCCATTCTCGACAAGGTCGAGGAAACGTTGGAAAAATTCGGGGAAATAGAGAGCCAGCAAGCCCAAGCGCAGCATGAAGCAGGTGAAGCCGTCGAGAACCAGGCCTGGATTCTTCTCATCATTGCCGCTGCCATCTCTATCCTTTTGACTGTCGCGGTTTCGCTGGCCATCCGGAAATCAATCCTCAACCCGGTCAGGGAGATTGAAAACGTATACGCTGAAATGGCAAAAGGGAATATGCAGGCCGAAATCTCCTATGACAGCCGGGACGAGCTGGGGAGCATGGCCAGGAGCATCAAAAAGACAAATGCCCTCCTTGTCGGCTACATAAGCGATATCTCTAAAAAGCTCGGCCAGATGTCAAACGGGGATATGCAGATCAACGTCGACATGGATTACATCGGCGATTTTGCCGCGATCAAGCAGGCGATGCAAAGCACAGCCGCCGCGCTGAACCATACGCTGCTGACCATCAATACCGCCGCTGAGCAGGTTTCCACCGGCGCGGCCCAGGTTGCCGGCGGGGCCCAGGCACTGGCAACAGGGTCGACCGAACAGGCTTCCTCGGTGGAAGAGCTAAGCGCCTCCATCGCAAAAATCGCCGGCCAGGCCGCACAGAATTCCGCCAACGTCAAAGGCGCGGCTCAATACGTCGAGCAGGCGGTTGCCAATGTCAAGGACGGAAGCGAGCATATGGCAAAGCTCACCGAGGCGATGGCAAACATTGGCTCCGCGTCCGACCAGATCACCAACATTACCAAGGTTATCGAGGATATTGCGTTCCAGACCAATATCCTTGCCTTGAACGCCGCCATCGAGGCGGCCCGCGCCGGAAACGCCGGGAAGGGCTTCGCGGTTGTGGCGGATGAAGTGCGCAACCTGGCCGCCAAGTCGGCGGAGGCCGCGAAACAGACCGCGGAGCTCATCCACCGCTCGGCCGTCACCGTGGAAGAAGGCACGCAGATCACGGCGCGGACCGCGCAGATTTTGCAGAATGTAAAAGAAAAAGCCAACCTGGTCAATGAAAGCATCGTAAAGATCGACCAGGCGTCTTTGGAGCAGGCCGCCGCCATCGATCAGATCAGGCAAGGGCTCGACCAGGTATCCGCTGTCGTGCAGACAAACGCGGCCACCGCGGAAGAAAACTCCGCCACCAGCGAGGAAATGTCGGCGCAGGCCGCCACATTGCGCGAGGAAGTGGGGAAGTTCAAGCTGGATTCCAGCTATGAAAACGACGGCATGGCGGCCATTTCCCTGTTCAAGGAGCCGCTCAAGGCGAAAAAGGCGCCTTACAGCGCCGCCTCTTCCTCCCTGGGGAAATACTAAGCACCTTACAACGCGATTCAGGAGGGATGATCATGAAAAATATGTCCATTACCAAGAAGCTGCTGCTGATCAGCGTGCCCGCGTTGGCCGCGCTGATTGCCCTTTCTTTGGTATTCATCTTTATGCTGAACTCCGTGAACCGCGATACGCGCACGACGCTGTATGACGAGCTGTTTGTTCCGGCGGCGCTGCTGCTTAACGCCGACAGGGATTTTTACCAGGCCTATGTGGCGGAGGACGCGCTTGCGCTGATCCGGGAGAAGGAAACCGGAGCGGCGCAAGCGGCCGCCCTTGCCGGCCTCGTCACCGATTTTTCGGAAAAGGCCGGCCTGGAGCTTGCTTATTTGACGGAACAGGGAACCGCTTCCAGGCCGTCCCAGGCGCTGGAAGGCCTGGTGACCGATTTTTCTCAAAGCGCGCAGCAGGAGATCGCGATATTAAAAATGCAGGAGCAGAGAGCGCCGGCGGCGCTTGAAACCCTTGTGGATGATTTTGCCAGGAACGCGGGGAATGAGCTTGCGCTTTTACAGGCACAGGGGGCTGCCCCAAGGCCGTCCCAGGCGCTGGAAGGCCTGGTGGCCGGCTTCACGGAAAGCGCGGAAAACGAGCTTGCGCTTTTAAAGGGCTTGGAACCGGGCGCCGGCACACAGGAGGCGGTGAAAGGCATTGCCGGCGATTTTTCGGAAAACGCGCAGCAGGTGCAAACGCGCGTGAGCGAAGCCTTCCAAAAAATCCAGGCGAACCAGGACCTGTATGAGACATTCAAACATCCTGAGACGGGCGTCACGCTCAAGCAGCTTGAAAAGGAATTTGCGGACGGCTACAGCGAATGGTTCTTGACAAACGCCGTGACCAACGCGGACGGCGATGCGCAAAAGCACCTTGCCGCCTTCAATACGGCCAGAGAATCCATCAATCTGATGACGGAGCTGCTCGAGGCGTACGCTCAAAACAGCACAACCGCGATTCAGGGCCGGATTGAAAATACCACAGTCACATCCCTAACCATTGCCGCGCTCATTGCTCTGGCGCTGACGGCGCTTGCGGTGCTTGTCATCCGTTATTTGAAAAAGAGCATTCTGTACATCACCGCCATCAGCAAAAGGATCGCCAAGGGTGAATTGGCGCTCGCGATGGATGAAAAAACGTTCACCAGGGATGAAGTGGGCCAGCTTTCCGCCGCAATGGAGCAGATTTTGAAAAGGCTCGGCGAGTACAGCAACTACATTGCCGAAATCACGCTGGTGCTGGAAACCATGCGGCAGCGGGATATGCGGATACGGCTCTCCCATGCCTATGAGGGGGAATTCGCTTCCATCAAGACCGCCCTGCTTGGGATATCCGCATCCCTGAGCCAGACTTTGACCACCATCAACACTGCCGCCGGGCAGGTTGCGACCGGCGCGGCCCAGGTGGCCGGCGGCGCCCAGGCGCTGGCGTCAGGGTCGACGGAGCAGGCTTCCGCCATTGAGGAGCTGAGCGCTTCCGTCAAGCAGGTCGCCGGGCAGGCCGCGCAGAACGCCACCCATGTCAAGGCTGCGGCACAGTATGTCGGCCAGGCAAGCGAAAACATGAGGGACGGAAGCGAACATATGCAACGGCTGATGGAATCGATGGCGGATATCGGTTCCGCGTCCAATAAGATCACCAATATTACCAAGGTCATCGAGGATATCGCGTTCCAGACGAATATCCTCGCCCTGAACGCCGCCATCGAGGCGGCCCGTGCCGGGAACGCCGGCAAGGGCTTTGCGGTGGTGGCGGATGAGGTCCGCAACCTGGCCGCCAAGTCGGCGGAAGCCGCAAGGCAGACCGCGGAACTGTTGAAGGGTTCGGCTGCCACCGTGGAGAAAGGCACCCAAATCGCCAGGAAGACCGCGCAGATCTTGCAGAGCGCTCAGGAGAAGGACAGCCTGGTCAACGAAAGCATCACCGGCATTGAGCAGGCGTCACTCATGCAGGCCGCCGCCATCGACCAGATCATGCAGGGGCTGAGCCAGGTATCCTCCGTTGTTACTACAAACGCGGCTACCGCCGAAGAAAACTCCGCCACCAGCGAGGAAATGTCCGCGCAGGCCGGCGCGCTAAGCGAAGAGGTTGGAAAATTCAAGCTGGATTCCAGCCATGAAGCGGACAGCAGCGCTGCCATTTCCTTCTAAAAAGAACACGCGCCGGACAATGCGGCGCTTAAAACTGCACCGCTGCTTGCGAAATATAGAAATGTGTGAGACTGCATAAATCCGGCCCGATCACACGCATGATGAGACGAAGCCCTTATCCGTCGCCAGGGCATCGGGAGCGTAAGGGGAAATGAGGATGAAAAACTTATCCATTACCATGAAACTAGTCATCGGCTGTGGCCTCGTGCTCGTTTTAATGCTGTTGATTATTGGGCTGTCCCTGTTCAGTATCAATACCATGGGAGAACAAATTGCGTTATATGGGGAGCGCACCGTGCCCAGCATCGGCCATACCTGGTCCATTCGCAGGGATATGGCCTCCACCCAGCGGTACCTTCTGCTTGCGCTGGTCAAAAAAGACAAGCAGGAGATCAGGGCGCATCTGGATCAGGCCGGTGTGGATGCGCAGGCGGCGCATGATACAATCGGGCGGTTTGCCAGTGATTACGTGGATCAGGATCATGCGGAACAAATCAAAAATGTCCAGACATTGTTTGAACAGGCGGATGCTGTCCGGATTAAGATTACCGATCTTTTGCTGAGCGCCGCGATCCTGGATGCGCTGAAGGCGCAGGATGTGTTTTTCAAACAATACGCGCCGGTTCTTGAACAAATCGAGCTTATTTTGAAGGAGCTTTCCGCTGCGGCGGACGGGGACGCGAAAAACCAGGAAGCGGTGGGGGAAGCCGCTGCAAATACCGCCTGGATTTTGCTTCTGTCCATCGCCGCCGCCTCCATCCTTATGACGGTGGCCATCGTATATGCCATCCGCAAATCAATCGTAGGCCCGGTCAGGGAAATCGACGGTGTATACGCGCAAATGGCACAAGGAAACCTGCAGGCGGAAATCTCCTACGACAGCCGGGATGAACTGGGTAGCATGGCCAGGAGCATCAAAAGGACAAACGCCATGATCGCGTCCTATATCCGGGATATCACAGACAAGCTTGACCAGATATCCCGCGGTGACATGAGGCTCAGCATCGGCCTGGATTACATCGGCGACTTTGATCCCATCGAGCAGGCGATGAAGAATACGGCGCTTAAGCTGAATCAAACGCTGCTCACCATCAGCACCGCCGCCGGGCAGGTCTCCACCGGCGCCGCCCAGGTGGCAAGCGGAGCCCAGGCGCTGGCGACAGGCTCGGCCGAGCAGTCTTCCGCTATTGAGGAACTGGGCGTATCCGTCACAAAGATCGCCACGCAGGCTGCCGAAAACTCCTTGAATGTCAAAATCGCCACCGAGTACGTCGGCCAGGCCGGCGAGGGCGTCACTGCCGGGAACCGGCATATGCAACATCTTACCGAGGCGATGGCCAACATCGGCTCCTCTTCCGACCAGATCGCAAGCATCACAAAGGTGATTGAGGATATCGCGTTCCAGACCAATATCCTTGCCCTGAATGCCGCCATCGAAGCGGCCAGGGCCGGCAGCGCCGGCAAAGGCTTTGCGGTTGTGGCGGACGAAGTGCGCAACCTTGCCGCCAAATCGGCGGAAGCGGCAAAGCAGACCGCGGAACTGATCCGGCACTCGGTGATAACCGTGGCCGAAGGCTCTCAAATTGCCGCGCAAACCGCGCAGATACTCCAGGAGGTCAGTGAAAAGGCCAGCCTGGCCAATGAAAGCATTGGCAAAATCAATCAGGCGTCGCTCACGCAGGCTGCCGCCATCGAACAGATCAAGCAGGGCATCAATCAGGTATCCGCCGTTGTGCAGACGAACGCGGCCACCGCGGAAGAAAACTCCGCCACCAGCGAGGAAATGTCCGCGCAGGCCGCTACGCTGCGTGAGGAAGTTGGCAAATTCAAGCTGGAGCCGGGCGCTGAGCCGGATCATATCGCAGCGATCTCTTTGTTGCCCAAGCCGCATGCGGAAACTGGGGAAAAACTGAAATCCGCCTCCGCACTTGGAAAATATTAAGCCGCCGGGCAGCTCAAATGTCCGCTGTCAGGCCGGCAGCATTCATTCATAAGGAGCAAGACAATGTACTCACAGCAACAGGATCGGTTAAAAAACATCTCACACACCCAAGCGGTAGCGCTCAAAGACAGGTTAAGCTTCCGGATGCTGCTTCAACTATTGGTTATGATAGCCGTCGTCCTGGCCGTCATACTGCTTGTTCTGTCTTCGCAGCTGACAAGCCTGATGGACAATAACATCAAAAAGGAAATAGCGTCTCTGGCTGAGCATAATGCGAATCTTTCACAGGAATATTTCAATACCATGCAGACCCAGGCATCCTCGCTCGCCACAGCCGTGTCCAAGATAGTCGCCACCGATATGGCGCCGCCGGACAAGCAATCACTGATGGGTGCGATCATGAACGGGGTCTTGAACGATCAGCGCATCTTCAGCGTTTATACCGCCTGGGAACCGAACCTCGCCTTCCCGGATACGCCTGACGGCTATTCATATTACATATACCGTACGGAAACGGGGCTGGTCACCGATATTCTGAATGATTACGCCGTTTATCGGGATGGCGATTATTACGCGACCTCAAAAAAAACAAACGCTCCCCATATGACGGAGCCTTACCCCTATGAGCTTACCAACGGCCAGACAGTTTGGCTGATTTCCATCAGCAACCCCATGTACTCCCAATCGGGGAAGTTTCTGGGCGTAACGAATTGCGATGTCATGGCCGATACCATCAATGGGCTGAATTACAGTCTGGGTGAGTATCAAAAGGCCTACAGCTACACGCTTTCCCATGGAGGGGCTTATTTGTCCAATACGCGGGACAAAGGCCTCATGGGCAGTGCGTTCGGGGAAGGGATGAAAGACCGGAAGGAACGTTCCGAAATTCTCTCCATGACCGCGTCGGGACAAGGGAAGCAGTGGGAGCATGCGGACGATATTTTGGGGGAGGATGCCTATATCGTTCAGACGCCTGTCCGGATTGAGGGGCTGAATGAGCCGCTTGCCAGCCTGTTTGCCGTTTCAAAGCCCGAAGCGCTTTCGAAGGTAAACAGCATTTTGCTTGTTGTCCTGCTGCTGAGCCTTTTGGAAATGGCCGTCATCGGCGCGGGTGTCGTACTGATTCTGAAAAGGGCATTGCGACCGATGCAGGGCATCATCAGCATCGCCGAGAGCATGGAGCGCGGCGAACTGCAAGCGGAGGCTGTTCATGTCTCCAAGGATGAGTTTGGACATTTGGCGCGGGTATTTCAAAAAACCGCAAGCGTGCTTCGGAATTACGTGGAGGAAATATCCTCTGTGCTAGGCCAGCTTGCGGAAGGAGACCTGCGTGTAGCCATTCAGAATGATTACAAGGGTGACTTTGCACCCATCAAGGCGGCGCTTCAGGAGATTTCTTCTTCGCTGAATCATACCCTGCTCACCATCAACACCGCCGCCGGTCAAGTCTCCACCGGCGCAGCCCAGGTATCAAGCGGGGCGCAGGCGCTGGCGGCAGGATCGGCGGAGCAGGCCTCCTCCATTGAGGAACTGAGCGCGTCCGTTACGAAAATTGCTGATCAGGCCGCCGAAAACTCCGGCCATGTTACGGTGGCCACCCAGTACGTGGAGCAGGCCGGGGCGGGCATCAATGCCGGAAACCTGCATATGCAGCGGCTTACCGAGGCGATGGAGAACATTGGCTCCTCCTCCAGCCAGATCGCCAGCATCACCAAGGTCATTGAGGATATTGCGTTCCAGACCAATATCCTTGCCTTGAATGCCGCCATCGAGGCAGCCCGTGCCGGCAGTGCCGGCAAAGGCTTTGCGGTTGTGGCCGATGAGGTGCGCAACCTTGCGGCCAAATCGGCGGAGGCGGCTAAGCAGACAGCGGAATTGATCCGGCGCTCCACAGACACTGTGGCAGAGGGATCTCAAATTGCGGTGCAGACTGCGCAAATTCTCAATGATGTGGAAGTCAAAGCCCATATGGCCAACGATAGCATCGCCAAAATCAATCAGGCCTCTTTACAGCAGGCCGCCGCCATCGAACAGATCAAGCAGGGCTTAACCCAGGTGTCCTCCGTTGTGCAGATGAACGCCGCCACCGCGGAAGAAAATTCGGCCACCAGCGAGGAAATGTCCGCGCAGGCCGCCACGCTGCGCGATGAAGTGGGGAAATTCAAGCTCGACACTGATTTCCAAAAGGATACCATCGCGGCCATTTCCCTGCTCAAGGAACCGTATCAAGCGAACAAGGCAGAGCTGAAATCCGCCTCTGCTTTGGGAAAGTATTGAGGTATCGATCATGAACCCAACCGACAATAAAATATTGCTGGAGAGCGGAACCAACAAATTGGGGCTGCTGGAATTTTGCGTGGGGGAAAACAGCTACGGGATCAATGTGGCCAAGGTGCGGGAACTGATCCAGTACCGGCCGGTCCAGACCATGCCTCACGCGCAGCCTTGCGTGGAGGGCGTTGTAAGCCCCAGGGATGAGCTGCTGACGGTGATCGATCTTGCCGCTTACCTGAAGCATTCCCCCTCCGAACGGCCGGAGCAGGATATTTTTGTCATCACTGAATTCAACCAGACAGACATCGCCTTCCATGTGCATCAGGTGGTGGGCATCCATTGGATTTCCTGGGAAGCGATTGAAAAGCCGAACCCGGCGATCTTCGGCGGCAACGACGGCGTGGTGACCGGCGTCGCCAAAATAAGCGGCAGGCTGATATCCATTCTGGATTTTGAAAAAATCCTGGTGGATGTCAATCCGGGCTCCAGCGTCGCGGCTGACGCCGCTTTGATCCATAGCCCGGCCCAGCCGGATTCCATGCACCGCATTCTGGTGGTGGAGGATTCCATTGTACTGCGCAAAATGATTCTGGAGGCATTGCACAAGGCTGGTTATATGGATGTGGTCATGAAGGAAAACGGGCAGGACGCCTGGGAATACCTTCAGGAGCTGAAAGAAGAAAACGGCCCGGCGGAAAAGCAGGTAAGCTGTGTGATTACGGATATCGAAATGCCCAAAATGGACGGGCATCATTTAACAAAGCGCATCAAGGAGAGCAAAACCCTGTTAAGGATTCCGGTTGTTATTTTCTCCTCCCTGATCTCGGATGAAATGATTCTCAAGGGCCAGGAGGTCGGGGCGGATTTCCAATTGTCAAAGCCTCAAATCCACCTGCTGGTGGACAAGCTGGGCGAGCTCATCCGGTAAATGCAAAGGCCTTTATGCGCCTTCCCATATCATTCCTGTTCCATAAAAGGCCCCGGTCCGGATGCCGGCGCATCCGGACCGGTTTTGCCTTTCATACTGTTCCAAAACATATATGCATCAATCGCGCCAGCGCAGGGCGGGGGCTTGCCCCCGCCGCTTCAATTGTCGCGCCGGACGCTCCCGCGGCCAGCGCTCTGTTTCAGCCGCTTCCTTCACCCCTCCCATTTCCGTCTCGGGGGTTGCGGAACCCCGCCTCCCGTATCATTTGCCCTGGATAATATATAAGGGTAGGGCGGGGGCTTGCCCCCGCCGCTTCAATTGTCGCGCCGGACGCTCCCGCGGCCAGCGCTCTGTTTCAGCCGCTTCCTTCACCCCTCCCATTTCCGTCTCGGGGGGTTGCGGAACCCCGCCTCCCGTATCATTTGCCTTGGATAATATATAAGGGTAGGGCGGGGGCTTGCCCCCGCCGCACTAGCGGTGCCAAATGCGACCTATGATAAAGTTGTAACACTTTCAAGACACTGGATTTATGCCGAATATCTGGGAATAAACCACCCCTCCTGCTGCGTTGAATGGACAGAAAAAGGAGCCTTATCATGGGAGGGGATTCAGAATATGGAATCATCATGTGCTTTGCGGGGAACCAATGGTTTCAGGCTGCTGGCCGGGTTATTGTGCGTGCTTCTTGTTTTTGCTGCCTTGCCCCCGGCGCTGTCATCGGCATCGTCTCTTCCGGTGGCGGTGGTTAACAACCCCAATCCGGCTGACAGGCTGAATCTGCGCACCCGCCCAAGCGCAAGCGCGCCTTCCCTGGGCAAGTATTATACCGGCGTGCGGGTGGAAATCGTGGATGATACCCTGGGCGACTGGTGTGAGGTGAAGGTTTCGGGCATAGAAGGATATATGCAGAAGAAGTACCTGTACTTCGGCCCGGAGATTTGGGATATTCCCATCTTGATGCCAACGGCCACCGTGTGCAACCCCAAGGCAACCGACCGCCTGAACCTGCGGGAGTTGCCCAGCTTCGCCGCCCGGTCCCTGGACAAGTATTACAACGGCACCTCCGTCACCGTCCTGGGTGTGGCGGGCAGCTGGTACCATGTGTCCGTACAGGGCAAGACGGGTTATATGCTGGGCGCGTACCTTTCCGTAGACGGGCAGCAGGCACCGTCTCCCGGCCCAACCGCCACGCCCCCCGGCACTTTCCCCGATCAGGTGGGGGTGGTCAAAAACCCCGGCGTTACCGATAGGCTGAACCTGCGCAAGTCGCCCTCCGCAAGCTCCGCCTCGCTGGGCAGGTATTACACAGGCACGCTGGTGCGCATCACCGGCGAGTCTTCCGGCGGCTGGTACAAGGTGCAGGTGGGCAATCAAACCGGCTATATGCAAAAGCAGTATATCGCCCTGCAAGGGGATATCCGCTATAACGGCAAATTCGCCGCGGTAAATCTGTCCGCCACCAGTGGCATGCTGAAACTGTTTCAATCCGCGTCAAACCGTTCGGCCGTATTGGGGCAGTACAAAAACGGCGCGGTGGTGGAAGTGCTGGGCAGCACGGGCAGCTTCTGCCGCGTGCGCATCTACGACAAGGAAGGGTATATGGAAAAATCCGGCCTTCAGGTGGATGGGGAGCCGGGAAAAAGGGAATTGATCCCGCTTCAGTGGGGCGTCGCGGACGATGATGCGGACGGCGGCTTTTTGATGGTGTATTCGTATCCTTCCACCGCCGTGCCCACGCTGGGCCGCTTTCCAAACGGCACGCGGATGGACATATTGGGCTCCGCGGGCACGTGGTATTACGTGGCTGTGCGCATCGGCGAAAACGAGAGCATCCCGGCGCTGCGCGGGCAGACCGTGCGCGGCTTTGTCCAGGGGCAATATTTGAACCTGGGCGGCGGGGATACAGGCGGCAAGCTGTACGGCGTGATTGCGAATCCCGTTTCTTCCGACAGGCTGAACCTGCGTTCCAAGCCATCGGAAAGCGCCGCTCCCCTGGGTAAGTATTTGAACACCACCCAGGTGGAGGTGCTGGAAACGCTGGATGGCGGCTGGTACCATGTCAGCGTGGACGGAAAAGAGGGTTATATGCGGGCCCAATATATCCGAATCCTTTCCCAGGGCGATCCCAGCACCTGGTGACATGGTTTGTGCTTTGATGGAGGGAACAGCTTAGGTTCCCTCCGTTTTTATGTAAAAAAGAGGTAGTGCAGGAAAGGATATAGAATATGTAGCCCAAATGCAAGGGAAGGGATACGAAGGGATACCTATGAAGAAACGCTGCTTTGCCGTTTTGCTGCTGCTGTTGGCTATTCTGTGCGCTTCAGCCGCTGCCGAACTCCGGATCACCGAGGTGGTTTCCAAGAATATCACGCTGAAGCTGGATCAAAACGGGCGGGCACACGATTACGCGGTGATTGCCAATACGGGCAGCGAGCCCGTCAACATCGGCGGCTATACCCTTTGCGATGGCGGGCCGGACGCATATCTGTTTGAAGATGCCCTTCTGGCCCCCGGTGAAAGCGTGACCGTTTACTGCACGGGGGAAAAGGGGGGAGCGCCCTTCAAGATAGCCGCGGAAGGGGAAACGCTCTACCTGTATGATGGGAGCGGAACATTATGCCAGACACTGGCCGTTCCCGCCATGACCTACAACCAGCGTTTTTCTTCCGGCCGCGTCCTGGAGGATAACGGCGTCCCGCTGCCTGGCGGCCCGTACATCAGCGAGATTCTGGCCGTGAATACGCTGCTGCCCGCGGATGGCGCAACAGCCGATTTTATCGAGCTTAATAATCCGGGGGATGAGGCTGTGAATCTGAAAGGCTATGGCCTTTCCGACAATCCGGACAAGCCGTATAAATGGATTTTTCCCGATATTGCGCTGCCAGCCGGAGGGTATCTTGCCGTATACCTTGGGGATGAAACTACGGGATTCGGCTTGAGCGGCGACGGCGAACGCGTGCTTCTGAGCGATCCCAAAGGCCGGGCGATTCATTACGCCGCCTTCGGCCCACAGCAAAACGATGTGTCACTGGCGTTTGAAGGCGGCATCTGGCAGGAAACCTATACGCCCACCCCCGGGGAAAAAAACGTGGTCACAGACAAGGCCGCCTGCGAGCAGTCTGTATTTGAAAGCAATCCGTCCGGGCTTTACATCAGCGAGGTGGTTGCGTCCAATGGCACGTTCGATGCCAACGGCAATGCGTATGATTATGTGGAGCTGTACAACGCTACAAAAAAAAGAATCCGCCTGACCGACTATTTCCTTTCCGATGATGTACTGAGCCCAAAAAAGTGGACCTTCCCCAAGGGCGCGACGCTGGCTCCGGGCGCGTATGCGCTGATCCATATGGCCGGCAGGGATATAGTCAGCGGCAGGCCCAGCACCTACTATGCCGGGTTCGAGCTTTCCAAAACCAACGGCCTGGTGCTTTTGAGCAATGGGGAGGGGATCGTTGACCGCGTATCCCTGGGCCGCCAGTATGGCAACATTGCCTATGGGCGCGTAACCGGCCAGGGTACATTCTGCTTTTTCGAGGAGCAGACGCCAAGGGCGAAAAACCCCGCCTCCGGTTTTTCAGGGCGCACGGGGGAGGTGCTTATCTCCGAGGCCGGCGGGCTCTATGACGCGCCCGTAACCGCTCTTCTCAGCGCGGAGGAAGGTGCGGTGATCCGTTATACCCTGGACGGCTCCACGCCTACCCGGGAATCAAGCGTGTACACGGGTCCAATTGCGATTGAAGAAAATACAGCCCTGCGTGCGCGGGCCTTTCAGGAGGGGATGCTGCCTTCGCCCGTGGCCTCGGCAAGCTATCTTTTCCATGTGGATGCAAGTGTTCCGGTGGTGGCGCTGATCACCGATGAAAAATATCTTACCGATCCTGGCATGGGCCTGTTTGTCAAGGGCAGCGGCAGCACACCCAATTATCAGCAGAATTGGGAATACCCCATGCATGTGCAGTATTTTGACAAAGGGAAAACGCTTTTAAGCCAGCTGGCCTCTTTCAGCACCAGCGGCGGCCTGGGGCTCACGCGGCCGCAAAAGACGGTTTCCATCTTCGCAAGGGGCGCGCTGGGGGCGGACAGGTTTTACTTCAACCCTTTTCCCAACAGGGATTACGATTCCTACAACGCGCTGACGCTGCGCTCCGGCGGTACGGAATCCAGGGGCACGCGCTTCAAGGATGAGCTGTTGACATCCCTGGCCCAGGGCCTGAACGTTTTGTACCAGGACGCGGTGCCGGTGGTGGTCTATATCAACGGGAAGTACTGGGGCCATTACAACCTCCGGGAGAAAATCAACCAGGATTCCATCGCCCAATGGGAAGGCGTCATCGATGAGGATATCATCGACGGCATCACCATTCTTCGCAGCAGGGGGTCCGTTGTCAAGGGCAGCCGCGGTGAAATGGAGGAACTGGTACAGTTTTGCAGGCGGCAGGATCTGAACAAGCCGGAAAACCTGCAATTCGTGCTGGACAGGCTGGATGTGATGAGCTATTTTGACCATGCCATTCTGGAAATTGTGTCGGGCAATTCCGATATGCACAACGTGCGCTATTACAAGGTACCCGGCGGCAAATGGAAGCTGGCGCTGTTTGACATGGACGGCTGCATGGATAATCTGTGGCGCCATCCGCTGAACCTGTACATGACAAAGGCCACCGAAAAAATGGACAGGTTTTTTCATGAGCCCTTCGCGGCGCTGATGCGGGTGCCCCAAATGCGGGATTTGTTTTTGACCCGCTTTGGGGAAATTCTATATGGCAAATTCCTCGCCAAAGACCTTCAGGCCAAGGTGGACGCATGGGCGGCCGTCATTGGGCCGCTGATGACGGACCATGTAAAGCGCTGGCCGGATACCAGCCTTGCACGATGGCAGGCATACGTGGATCTGCTCCGTAAAAACGTCCGGGAACGGCCCGTCAAAATGGTGGAGCATATTAAGGATGCCTTCCGCCTTACGGATGAACAGGTGCAGCAATATTTCGACGCTTTTCTTGAGGCCAATGGGCAATAGAAGGGGCTGCCGCGCCAGTTGCACAATGTAAGTTGCGCTTGGCACGGCAGCCCCTGAAGGCTTTGCAGTTGAACCGGCGGCGCACATGCGGCGCCGGCCATATCACGTATTCTTTTTTTGGCTCTTTTGATGCTGTGCCTCGTCCTTGATCTCATGGCGCATGTCGTCCAGTGCGTGGCGGCGGCGGACATTCTTGTCCTCCAGCGCTTCCTTTGTTTTGGGGTCGGAGGTACGGTCGATCATATCATCGGCCAGTTCCATGTTGTGAATGGTCATATCAATGTTCCTTTGAATTCTATCCACATTGTCGCTGCGGTCATCTGGCTTGGGTTTCATAAGAAGCCTCCTTGCTGTTGATAATGACGTTAGCTTTCCTAAGCCGCGCCGGCTTATGCATGTTTGCGCCTTTATGCGCCTTCTTAAAATTCCGCAAAAGCCTTTTCATTCTTGCCTGCCCTGTGTAAAATACAGGTGGGACGAACTTCCAAGGAGGTTATTTATGAAACGTGTGATATTGACCGTTCTGGACGGCGTGGGCGTGGGCGCGCTGCCCGATGCCGCGTCGTATGGTGATGCTGGCGCCAATACGCTTGCCCATGTGGTGGCGGCGGCCGGCCCCGCCTTGCCCAACATGGCAAAAATAGGCCTGGGGCATATCGACGGCGCGGGCTATCCCGCGGACAAGCACGCAAAGGGCGCTTTCGGCAAGGCCAGGGAGCGTTCGCCGGGGAAGGATACCACCACCGGCCACTGGGAAATGGCCGGGCTGACCTTGACGCAGCCCTTTCCCACGTATCCCGGCGGCTTTCCCAAAGAGGTGATGGACGCTTTTGAAAGCGCCATCGGCACAAAAACATTGGGCAACAAGCCCGCCTCCGGCACGGAAATACTGGTAGAGCTGGGCGCGGAGCATTTGAAAACCGGGTATCCCATCGTGTACACTTCTGCGGACAGCGTATTTCAAATCGCCTGCCACGAATCCGTCTTTCCGCCTCAAAAGCTGTACGGAATCTGCGAAACCGCCCGCCGCATCCTCACGGGGAAACACGCGGTGGGCCGGGTGATCGCCAGGCCTTTTTCCGGGGAGCCGGGGAACTTTGTGCGCACCCCCAGGCGGCGTGATTTTTCTCTTAACCCCACCGGGGAAACGCTGCTGGACGCGGTGAAGGCGGCGGGCATGCAGGTTCTGGGCGTTGGCAAAATCGAGGATATCTTCAACCACAGGGGCCTTACCAAAAGCAACCATGCCGCCGGGAATCCCGCCTGCATCGAGGCCTTGCTTTCCTACATGTGCGAGGATTTTACGGGGCTATTGTTCACCAACCTGGTGGATACCGACATGGTCTACGGCCACCGCAACGACCCCGCGGGCTATGCCCAGGCCCTTTCATACTTTGATTCAAAGCTGCCGGAGATGCTTGCGCTCATGGGCCCGGAGGATTTGATGATCCTCACCGCCGACCATGGGGTGGATCCCACCTTCCCCGGCACCGACCATACCAGGGAGCATGTGCCCATCCTGTGCTGGCACAGGGGAATGAATAAGCTTACGGATCTTGGCGTGCGGGATACGTACGCCGACATCGCCGCGACCGTTGCGGAGTATTTGGGCCTTCCGCAGCGGTTTTCGGCGAAATCGTTCCTGAACGAAATATGGTAATACGGAGGATGCGGTATGCTCAAAAAAATCCATAAGGCGGCGCGGGTATTGGAGGAAGCCTGCGGCCGCGCGGAAATCGGCGTCATCCTGGGCAGCGGCCTGGGGGAGTACGCAAAGGCTTTGAAGGACAAAGAATCGATTCCCTACAGCGATATCCCCGGCTTCCCGGAATCCACCGTGCCCGGCCACGCCGGCGTGTGGCATACGGGGATGCTGCACGGCAAGCGCGTGTGCATGATGCAGGGGCGCTTTCATGCCTATGAAGGGTATGATTTGGACGAAGTCACATTGCCCGTCCGGGCAATGGCGCTCTTGGGCGTGAAAACGCTGATCGTCACCAACGCCGCCGGCGGCGTGAACCTTGGTTTTCAGCCGGGCGACCTGATGCAGATCACCGATTACATCAATTTTTCCGGGCGAAATCCCCTGCGCGGGCCAAACCTGGACGAATTCGGGCCCAGGTTTCCCGACATGACCTATGCTTTTGACCGGGACCTGGCCGCTTTGGCCCACCAAAAAGCCGACGAATTGGGTGTCAGGCTGCAAAAGGGCGTATATTGCTGGTTCAACGGACCATGCTTTGAAACCCCGGCGGAGATACGCATGGCCAGAATATTGGGCGTAGACGCCGTGGGCATGTCCACCGTGCCGGAGACGATTGTGGCCAGGCATTGCGGCATGCGTGTGCTGGGGCTAAGCTGCATCACCAATATGGCGGCGGGCGTTTTGGACGCGCCGCTCAATCACGAGGAGGTCATGGCCACGGGTGAACTGGTGAAGGATACCTTCCGGGCGCTCGTTGACGCTGTGATCCGGGATATGTAAGGCAGCCAAAAAATCCCATGCCTTTTCCCGGCTATGTCAGGGCATGATAAGAACGCATACCGCTTGACTTGGGAAGGGGATACAACATGGGAAAAGGCATGCGTTTCTTTTCGGCATTGCTGGCCGTTTTGCTCATCATACCCGCGGCCGGGGCCGCGCCGCTGGAGTCGGGGGAACCCATTTCCCTCACTTCTCCGTCTGTCGTGCTGGCGGAGACGTCTACCGGTACCGTCATCTTTGAAAAAAACGCCGATGAGAAGCGCCAGGTGGCTTCCATCACCAAACTGATGACGGCGCTCTTGCTGCTGGAGGATATCAACAGCGGCGCGATCTCGCTTGCCGACCAGGTAACGGTGTCCAGGAATGCCGCCGCCGCCAAGGGCAGCCAGGCGCTGCTGGACGCGGGGGCCACCTATCCTTTGGAGACGCTTTTGCAGGCCACCATCATGGCCAGCGCCAACGACGCGGCCATCGCGCTGGCGGAACACGCCTCCGGCTCGGAGGCGGGTTTTGTAGACCGCATGAATACCCGCGCGGCTGAGCTTCAAATGGCCAACACCCACTATGTCAACTGTACCGGCCTTCCCCAAAGCGGGCAGTACACCACCGCCAGGGATGTGGCCACCCTCTCCTGCGAGGTGGGCAAGCACCCCGCCTATCACAAATACTCCAGCATTTGGATCGACACCCTCAAGCATCCCAGCGGGCGGACCACAGACCTGACCAATACCAACCGCCTGGTGCGCTTCTATAAGGGCTGCGACGGCTTCAAAACAGGCTCCACCGACGAGGCCAAATTTTGCGTGAGCGCCACGGCCGAAAAAAACGGTATGCGCCTGGTAGCCGTGGTGCTGGGCAACCCCAGGAGCCAAACCAGGTTTGACGAGGCCCGGGCCATGCTGGATTACGGCTTTTCCACCTACCGCCGTGTGACCATCGCCCGGGAGGGCGATCTACTCGGCCAGCAGGTGCAGGTCACTCGCGGCTCCCGGGATACGGTGGATACGGCGTTGGGCAGCGGGCTTTCCATGCTCCTTCGGGTGGGCCAGGAAAAGCAGTTGGCCATGGAAGTGGAGCTGCCTGAATCCGTGCAGGCCCCCATTTTAAAAGGCGATACGCTGGGTACCGTGCGGATCCTGCTGGATGGCAAGGTGGTTGCCAAATTGAACTGTGTGGCCGCCCAGGATGTGCGCCTGCCTGGCTTTATGGAAGGGTTTATCAAGATATTGGATACCTGGAGATAGTCTTCCATGGCATTAGATTCTGGAGTTCATTTTTCCAAAAGAGATGAATTCCTGGCTCCCCAGGTGAAGATAAAAGGCGGCGGAACAGTTTGAGGTTTCGCCGCCTTTGCCGTCAATAAAGCGAATCATCAAGCTTTCCCCTTGAGCAAACGTTGTTTGTTCGGTGATATGTCATTCTGAGCGCAGTGAAGAATCTTGAAGGCTTTAATGCATAAAGATTCTTCCCTATGCATTTGTTGGCGTATCAATGACCTCCAAAAGCAGAATCCCTTTCTCAAAGCCGCCCCGTTCCTCCTTTTTTGCACGGCGAAGCGACTCCAAGTCCTCCCACGTATGCCCTGAACAGGCAACCACGCCATGCATAACCTCCAGCAGGTCCGCCAGCTCTTCCAGCGCATGGCTTTGCAGGTATTCCGCCAATTCTTCCTTCAGCTTTTCATGAAGCAAAAGGAGCCTGGCCTCCTGATCTACAGCTTTGGTAACGGCCTGCCTTCCGGACGCTTCAATGATTTCGGGAATCCTGTCCCTGACCAGCTTGTTATAGGCAATGCGCTTCATGGGTTCTCCTTTGTGCCGATGCAAAATCCCAACGCATTTGCGCTGGAGGCCTTTTGGTACATCATATCATGGGAATCAATGAAATGAAAGGATATACAAAAATCAGGCCCCTCCAGACATTGGGAAGGGCCTGTTTTTACAAGTATGTCACTTGATATTACTTGCTGTGCTCCTCAATGGCCACAGCCACGGCCACGGTGGCGCCAACCATGGGGTTGTTGCCCATGCCGATCAGGCCCATCATTTCCACGTGGGCGGGCACGGAGGAGGAGCCGGCAAACTGTGCGTCGGAGTGCATGCGGCCCATGGTGTCGGTCATGCCGTAGCTGGCGGGGCCGGCGGCCATGTTGTCCGGGTGCAGCGTACGGCCGGTGCCGCCGCCGGAGGCCACGGAGAAATAGTTCTTTTTATTTTCCACGGCCCACTTCTTGTAGGTGCCGGCAACGGGATGCTGGAAGCGGGTGGGGTTGGTGGAGTTGCCGGTGATGGAAACGTCCACGCCCTCCTTGATCATGATGGCCACGCCTTCGCTTACATCGTCCGCGCCGTAGCAGCGCACCTTGGCTTTTTCGCCTGAGGAGAAGGCAATTTCCTTTTCCACCTTCAATTCGCCCGTGTAATAGTCATACTGTGTCTTCACATAGGTGAAGCCGTTGATACGGCTGATAACGTAGGCGGCGTCCTTGCCCAGACCGTTGAGGATAACGCGCAGCGGCTCACGGCGCACCTTGTTGGCGGTGCGGGCGATGCCGATGGCGCCTTCCGCGGCGGCAAAGCTCTCATGCCCGGCCAGGAAGCAGAAGCATTTCGTTTCTTCCCGAAGCAGCATGGCGGCCAGGTTGCCGTGTCCCAGGCCCACGGCCCGCTGGTCGGCCACGGAACCGGGGATGCAGAAAGCCTGCAAGCCAAGGCCGATGGCTTCGGCGGCGGGGGAGGCAGAGGTAATGCCCTTCTTGACAGCGATGCCGGCGCCCAGGGTGTAGGCCCACACAGCGTTTTCAAAGGCGATGGGCTGAATGCCCCGGACGATGGCGCCCACATCGATGCCCTTTTTCAACAGCATCGCGTTGACTTCATCCAGGGAGGAAAATCCGTATTCGTTAAGCACTTTTTCGATTTTCGCGATTCGTCTTTCATATCCTTCAAAGGTTGCCATTGCTTTCTCACCTCATCCTTGCGCTGTATTACTTGTGGCGGGGATCGATCAATTCGACGGCTTCGGCGAAGCGGCCATAAGTGCCCACGTTCTTTTCATAGGCTTCCTTGGGATCGGTGCCCTTCTTGATGGCCTCCAGCATCTTGCCCAGGTGCACGAACTGGTAGCCGATCACTTCCTTATTCTCATCCAGGCCCAGCTTCAGAACATAGCCCTCGGCCATTTCCAGGTAGCGCACGCCCTTTTCCAAGGTTCCGTACATGGTGCCGATCTGGCTGCGCAGGCCCTTGCCCAGGTCTTCCAGGCCGGCGCCGATGGGCAGGCCATTTTCGGAGAAAGCGGACTGGGTGCGGCCATAGGCGATCTGCAAAAACAGCTCCCGCATGGCGGTGTTGATGGCGTCACACACAAGGTCGGTATTCAAAGCTTCCAAAACCGTTTTGCCGGGGAGGAACTCGGCGGCCATAGCTGCGGAGTGGGTCATGCCGGAGCAGCCCAGGGTCTCCACCAGCGCTTCCTGGATCACGCCGTCCTTCACATTCAAAGTCAGCTTGCAGGCGCCCTGCTGGGGCGCGCACCAGCCCACGCCGTGGGTCAGGCCGGAAATGTCCTTGATTTCCCTGGCCTGCACCCATTTGCCCTCCTCGGGGATGGGGGCGGGGCCATGGTTGGGGCCCTTCTTGACGCATACCATTTCTTCAACTTCTCTGGAGTATTGCATGGCATCATATCCTCCTTACCGGAAAATGTTCTTATAAAACACACACTGCGTAGTATAGCATACTTTCCCTGGGGGGAAAAGGCTTTTGTCCCGGACTATGCAGATTTTTTGACAAGAAACGATTGTACGCCGGGCCTTTTTTGCATCATGAAATTATGGTATACTGGCATGGCCCGGCTATATTATTGGAAGGAGAATCACCAATGATCAAAAGGCTTGTCCTGTTTTTGTGCTGCCTTGCGCTGCTGTCAGGCTGCGCCGCGCCAAATAAGGCTGCGGAATATAAAAAGATCACCCCTGATGAAGCCAAGGAACTTATGGATACACGGGAGAATGTAATCCTTCTGGATGTGCGCACGAAGGAAGAGTTTGATCAGGGGCATATCCCGAATGCTTTGCTTTTGCCCAACACGGAAATCAAAAAGCAGGCGGGAGAAAAGCTGCCCGACAAAAACGCTTTGATCCTTGTCTACTGCCGCAGCGGCAACAGAAGCAAAAGCGCCAGTGAGGAACTGCTTGCCATGGGGTATACCAAGGTGTACGACTTTGGCGGCATCATCGACTGGCCCTATGAAACGGTCACGGAATAACAGACAATACATATTGGGAGGAACGGTCTATGAGCCGGTTGGGGGATCTTATCAAAACCGAACGGCTGCGCCAGGGGCTGACTTATAAGCAGGTAGCCAAAAAGTGCGGCGTAGCGGAAAGCTTCCTTGCGGATGTGGAGGCGGGCACGCGCATCATTGCCGATGACCAGGCCCGCCGCATCCTGAAAAGCATCGGCCTCAGGCAGCAGACGGAGGCGGATTTTACCCTGGACGATATCGCCGCCACGGTGGATCTGCAAACCGTGCAACCCGCTTTGCAAAAGGCCGCGCAGGATAACAAGGCGAAAAAGGCGGAGGAGCCGCTGGCCAGCACCGGGGATGGCATCGGCGGATCCATCTGGCTCGATGCCCTCACCAGCGTTTTAAAGCGCGTGCCGGTGTACAACGCGGTCATGAAGGAAATCGATCACAGGCTTCTTCCCGTTTTGAACGGACAGATCGAAAACGCCGCGCCGGACAAGGTGTATTATTACCTCGTGCCGGATGATGCGCTGCGTGGGTTCCGCGTCTGCCAGGGCGATTTGACGCTTGTCGTTCCGGCGGGCAGCCCCATCGACGGGGCCATCATGCTGGTGGAATTAAAGGGCCGGCGGATACTGCGCAAAGTGAAAAAGCTGGAAAACTTCCAGCTTCTGTTGCAGAGCTACGACAGGGAATATGCCGCTGAAACCTGCGCCGTCAACGAAGTGACGTGCCTGGGCCGCTGCGTGCGGCTGGAAGTCAGCCTGTCCTGATATGCTAACGCCACTCGGCAACAGCGCTATATCTGCTCATTTGTGCGGGCGGATATAGCGCTGATTATGCTATGGGTTTTTATCCAGAGTGCACTTCAAGCCGCAGCTTGTTTTTTTTCCCGGATCTCGGCCGTAATCCACACCGCTGCCGGGATCAATATCTGGAACGGTATCGCATAGATCGCATAATAGCTGAGGAAACCAAACATTTCCATAGCGCTCTTGTATACAATGGCGCAAAGAGCAAGGCTAAGCATAGCGACAGGCATCATAATCCGTCTGTAATCCGTAATGTTGAACAGTTTGGCCATTCCTTTGGCTGCGGCGAGCAAACATACCGTAATCTTTACGATGCCCGCCAGCAAGAAGTTCATGGTGATTGTTCCTTCGATTCTGGTTAAAAAATCGCCAACGTGAAGGAGCCTGGCTGTGGTATAGGAAGGAAAATAGGAAGCACCAACCATGGGTGTTCCAAGGAGCATAACGTTTCGCAACACGATCAAAACCAAAACGATGCAGCCAAAGAAAATTGAAAACGAATATAACTTATACGGGCTTACCTGCTTTTTTACCGCGCCTGCCAGGCATAAGAAAAGCACTGTTTCTGCAAACGGGAAAGTCAACGTATAGTAAGCACCTGTAACCACTTTCTCGAACTTCGCTTCAAACATCGGCTGTAGATTGGAAAATTCCAAATCCACCAGCGCCAGTATGATGGTGAATACTACTACCGCCATAACGATAGGAAATATGACGGTGGACCACTTGCCCAGAGCACTTACGCCGCTTGCGGCTAAATACGCCGTTAAACTGATGAGTGCTATCATCATGGGCAGCTGGGGCGTCTCCGGCATGGAGACGATTTGTAAAAATTCGGTAAAATTGCGCACTACAAGAGAACATAAATGAATGGCATACCAAGTGAAGAGCAGTACAAAAATTTTTCCCAAAATGCTTCCAAACAAAATCTCCAGTATATCAAAGAAATCCGTTTCCGGGAACAAGCGCATGATCCTGGCGTACATAAGCATCAGCGGGATCATCATCACACCGGCCAGCGAAACGGATAGCCAAGCATCCTGCCCCGCTTCGCCGCTTACGCCCAAGACAACGCTGCTGCCGAAGAGAAACAGGACTAATGTGAAAACCACCTGGCTGAGTGTGAAAGTTTCCTTGCGCATGACTCTATCCTCTCAATAGCGGCATTCCTGATAGTTATTGATTCAATGTAGGAAATATGGCGTCAATCAGATTCCTGATCGGTCCGGAGGGCGAAGGAATTGGTATATTGAATGTGTAGAGTATCAGCACGCTGAAGCTTGCAAGCATCAATGCGCAATATACGAATTTGTCTTTGGTCCCTGTGCTTTTCAAATGTGGAATAAAATCTTTCGCAAGGATGAAGGCAAACAGAACAACGACAATTGCGGTAATCACTTGTCTTTCTCCTGCTCTGTATCTTTGATATAGGCTGAGTTCACAATGTTTACTTTTGCATTTACCGAGATTTCCAGTGATGGAAAGATTTCATCCCAATTGCCGGATATTTGAGCCCACAGCTTGTGGTTTTTTTTGTGGATCATATCGCCAAACCCGAAGATATCGGAACGGTATTCTGTTTGCACCTTTTTGATCACATCCTCCATTCTATTCTTAAGCGCGGCTCCAGCCGCAGCCTCTAAAGATGTGATCTTTTCCGGGTCTAGTGAATCAAATTTCTCTTCAATCTCTGCCAGAAAAGCATTGGTTTCAGTGCTGACAGTCACCCTCAACTTACCGTCCTCGATTTTGTAAGAATTCTTGGTTTTGTTTTCGGAAATTTCCAATGAAGTGTCGTCTTTCCAGCCTCCTTTTCGAGATACTGGCAGGATCCCTCCCTGCACCTCATTCGTAATAAAAAGGAAGTATTTAGACTCTTCCGGTGTCAGGTATCCGACAAATTGATCTTCTTTAAATACGGCAATACCATTTGCTTCGGCAACAGGCTCATCATTGTTTGTGACAACGTGGAAGGCGGGCAACGTCATATGAAGGCCCTCTGCGTGGAGCATATTGAATGCCTGGTACAACATGGAGCTGACGGTTGAGGAGGTAACGCTTTGATCATCCCTGAGTATATTGCTTAACTCAAAGGAAACAATCGACGTATTGATCCCTTTGCTATCCAACAGCTCCGCCGCTGTCTTATCTTGGGAGACAACCATGTACACAGTTTCACGCAATTCGGCATCCCGCAAAAACCAGTCGAGCATATGCGCGACATGCCCTTTTTTGACAAGCTCCTCGCTGACCACAACAAGGCTCATGTTTCCAAAGTATAGTTTTTTTTCCAGCCGCTTTTTTGCATTCCTTAAGGCGTCAAAGACAGTTTTGCCTTTGCTTTCGATCAAACTCGTTTTGGGTCCGCCTGATTTCATGTCTCCTGACAAATCCATTACTTCGCAAACGACGACAAATTCACCGCTTTCAGGGTCCATATCGATGGCCATGCCTGCGGTGATAGCGATTTCGCTCAAGCTTCGGTAATTCCAGCAACCGCTTAGCACAAACATAAGTGCAAGACTCAAGGCGGCTAATTTTGTCTTTTTATTCATTATTATCCCCACCC
Organism: Bacillota bacterium; assembly: GCA_023411395.1. Taxonomy (GTDB): domain Bacteria; phylum Bacillota; class Clostridia; order Christensenellales; family Aristaeellaceae; genus JAEWAH01. Next base: position 17,110 of record JAEYOV010000084.1, on the reverse strand, counting down.
TGATACTTCATGCGAACATTGTCTGCTGAAAGCTGCCTGGGCCGGGTACGCATCCACCACCATGGAGAGCGGAACGCCAGGTCCTTCATTTCCTGATACTGATAGTTTCCGTCAAGCGTGACCTGGGGGATACCAAAGGAAGTGAGGTTGAATATATGGATCAGCATGCAGGAGGTTGACAGCACAAACCCAAAGAAGCCAAAGATAGAGGATGCCAGCAAGACAAAGAAGCGGATGTAGATCACAGGAGCGTTGAGCTTTGGCACCAGCAGGTTGGTGATGCCGGTAATTCCGACAACGATGATCATAGGCGCCGCTACCATCTTGGCTTCCACGGCCGCCTGGCCGATGACCAGCGCGCCTACAATGCCCAAGGCCTGACCGATATTGGAGGGCATGCGGATGCCGGTTTCCCGGAGAATATCGAATATTACCAGCATGATGAACGCTTCTATGGCAGCCGGCAATGGTACGCTTTGCCTTTCAGCAGCAACGTTGATCAGCAATTGCGTAGGTATCATTTCGTGGTGAAAGGCCACAATGGCAATATAAAAGCCGGGCACGCCAACGGTTAAAAAGAAACCGATGATTCGAAGCAGTCTGGAATAGGTGGAGTAGTAAAAGTTGAGGTAATAGTCTTCATTGCTCTGGAAATTCTCTATAAACAGATATGGTACCGTCAGCACCGAAGGCGTGCCATCAATGAAGATGGCAACGCGCCCTTCAAGTAACCTTCCCACCACCACATCGGGCCTTTCCGTATACCCTGTGGAGCGGAACAGTGCCCACTTTTTATCACGGATCAGTTCGGTGATATAGTTGCTGTCCAATACGCCGTCAATGTCGATTTCATTCAGTTTTTTGCAGACCTCATCCAATATGCGTTTATCAGCAAGGCCGTTGATGTAAGAAACACAGATGCTTGTTTTGGTTCTTGTTCCCACTGAAAGAAATTTCATTTTCAGCTCGTTGGTGCGTACTTTCCTGCGGATAAAAGAAAGACTCTGCATAATGGATTCGGTAAACCCTTCCCGAGGTCCGCTTAAGGTTCGCTCGTTCTCAGGCTCAGTGGTGGACCTTGTGGCAAAGCCTTTTGTGTTGAGGATCAGCGCCTTGGCAATGCCGTCGGCAAACAGCACGGTATCCCCGTAACTGACTGCCTCGATAATTTTCACAAAATCCGCCGTCTCTTCCGTTTCGGCCACCTGGACCACCTGGCTCATCAGCACATCCATCAATGCCGGACCGGGCTGCGCAGCCTCGGAAATCATCAGAGGCCGCAATATGTTGTCGTTGATAATGGAAGTGTTCACCACGCCGTCGCAAAAAGCGATACCAAAGCGCAATGTTTTTTGGTGCCTGTTTTCTATGATTTTCACACGCAGTATATCCACATCCACAAACAGCGCCTGAAGGATGGCCATGTTCTGATCCAGAGAAACGGTGGGCTCCTCCAGTTTGTGCTTTTCATTGATGCTTTTGACTTTTTTGTTTACGATGCTGTTTTTGTCCGCCGCTTTTCTGCCAATCATGCCGGTTTCCTTCCGTCCCAATGTTGGATATGCATGGAAAAAAGACGCACATAACCGCTCGGGGTTATGGCCCCGGCTTTTGTGCGCCTGTCAATGCTCTACTTTCCTCCGGCTCATGCGAAGCTTCTTGGCCGGAGGCGTCAGCAGCATCCGTCCAATGCCTTTTTCCTTCCGTTCGCCTTCCCGCTGTTGCTGATCCCGAAGAAAACGCTGGTCTGTCATTTCCTGCCCCCCTTTAAGGGTATCATGGCAGGAAAGAAACGCTTTTATGCGGGCGGCACCACCAGTATCTGCCGGCCAACGCGCTTGGCGTAATGGACTGTTGAGGCTGTGCCGCCCTTTGTAATGCCGTCAAACCCCGCGATGACATAACCGCTCCTGTCCACCATATACCTGTTGCGCTGGTGGAAGCAGGCTGGGGTATAGGCTTGGGCCAATACCACCGTTTCATCTGCGTGATGAAGAAGGAACTGATACATCTGCCTGTCTTTTGCGCTCCAGCGGGCCGCCTGCCCGGCGTGGGGGCATACGGCAATCAGCTTCAGCCCCCATTCCGGCCTGGCTTCCCTGAAGCCCAATACGATCTGGGCAGCCATGATGTCAACGCCCTGGGCCATGCCGCAGTAAAAGATGCGGCACCCCCTTTGAATCATCGTTTCAGTGGCATGGCTGAGCCGAAGGTAAAAATCCGAATAATCCTGGCTGCCTTCATCCCGGCCCCAGGGCAAATGTTCCGGCCTGTGCCCGGTAAAACAGCAGGAGACAGCACAGTTGTTTTGTTCCCGGTTATCCATGCGCTTTTTCCAGGGCCCGTATATCCCGCATGACCTGCCCGGGGTCAGCGGCCGCAAACAGCGCCGTGCCCATCACCAGCGCCGTGGCGCCGCTGTCGATGAGCAGTTTTGCGTTATTCGGCCCCACGCCGCCGTCCACCTCAATGATGCCCCCAAAGCCCATGCTTCTAAGATCGCGTATCTTTTGCACCATCTCCGGCATGAAGGCTTGTCCGCCGAAGCCGGGCTCCACCGTCATAATCAAAACCAGGTCCATCAGGGGCAAATACTTCTCCAGGCGCTTTGCGGGTGTGGCGGGCTTGATGGATACGCCGGCCAGAAGGCCATGGCTGTGGATTCTGTCCAGCAAAGCGGGCAGGGGATGATCCACCTCCTCATGAACGGTGAGGATGGCGGCGCCCGCTTTGGCAAAGGTGTCGATAAAGCGCTCCGGGTGTAGAACCATCAGGTGCACGTCCAGCGGCAGCGCCGCTTCCTTTTTCAGCGCCATGACCAGCGCCGGGCCGTAGGAAAGGTTGGGCACAAAGTTTCCATCCATGATATCCACATGCAACAAGTCGCACCCGGCATCAATCATGCGGCGCACATCCTCGCCCATGCGCAGGACATCCGCCGCCAGCACCGACGGGGCAATCTTAATCATACCGTTCCCTCCACATCTGCTTCCATTCGCCCAGCAGCGCGTGATACCTTGCAATGCGCTCATAGCTCAGCTCCCCCCGGCTTACCGCCGCCAGCACCGCGCACCCGGGCTCCGCTTGATGGTAGCAGGGGGAGAATTTGCATTGATCCTGATAGGGGATAAGCTCCGGATAATATTCCTGCAGTAGCACCGGGTCCATGGGCTCCGCCATTTCCCACAGGCTAAAGCCCGGCGTATCCAGCACCTCAAGGCCATCCTGCTCCAGCAGCTCCGCATGGCGGGTGGTATGGCGGCCGCGCTCGATCCTCTGGCTGATTTCGCCCGTCTTCAGCGACAGCCCAAACAACGCGTTGAGAAGGGTGCTCTTGCCCACGCCGGACTGTCCGGCCAGGCAGCAGAGCTTCCCCCGCATTTGTTCACGTAGCTGCTCCAGGCCTTCTTTCTGAAGGGCGCTCACGGGCAGGAAGGGAGCGTCCGCTTTTTCGTATTCTTTCGCCAGTTGTTCATGAAGGCTTGGGTCCAGTTCCCGCTTGTTCAATATCAGCAGCGCCTTCATGTGCTGCTGCCGGGCGCCTACCAGCAGCCGGTCCACCAGCATCAAATCAGGCGCCGGCGCTGGTGCCACCACCACGATCAATAGCTGCACATTGGCTGCCGGGGGCCGCATGCTTACGGAAATGCGGGGCAGGATTTCCTCCACCCAGCCGTGCTCGTCGCCCGCGCCGGGGGTGAACGTCACATGATCGCCCACCAGGGGCGTGAGCTTCATCCGGCGGAACTTGCCCTTGGCCCTGAGCACATATTCCGCTCCCTCCGCGTCGCGTACGGTGTACAGACCGCCTAAGCCCTGCACGATCCTGCCTTCCATGTGAAGCCTTTCATCCTCCTAATTGAGCGTTACGGTATCCTCGTAGGAAAAGACGCCGTCAAAATATACCTTGTAGGTCATAACCCCCGGCATGTTACTGCTCAGCTCGACCTGGGGGTTTGGATCGCTATCCGCCGCATGGACGGCGCCATACTTCTCGGTTTCCACGCCGTTCAAGTCCACCAGCGTTACCTTTACGTGAACGCCTGAAGAGGTTTCAGGTATGGTAAGCGTCACTGTCGCCCTGTGGCGCCTGCTCTCCGACTCCGCCACGGTGAAGCGTACCACCGTGCCCGGCAGCACCTGCACGCCGGCGCTGGGATGCTGGTCGATGATTTTCCCGTCCAGCGCGCTGTCGGCTACCTCCTCCGTCAGCTTCTCTCCCGATACCAGGCCGTTTTGCGCAAGCGCCGCCAGGCCTTCTTCCTCAGTCAGATTGGTAATTTCCGGGACCATGGCGCTGCCGCCGGATACCACCACCTGTACCGTATCCCCGGTATTGTAGGGTTCATTGGCTGCCGGTGTCTGGGAAAGGATGGTATCTACGGGCTCTGTAGATATTACCTTGTCCGTGACAACCATGCCGATGCCCAGATTCTGCAGGCTCAGCACGGCGTTGCCGTAAAGCATGCCCTTTACGCTTGGCATCAGGCGGACATTGGGGTCGGGGCCGTTGGAAATGTGCAGAACGATGGTTTCACCCTTGCGCATTTCCGTATCATATTCCGGCGTTTGCAGGATGACCACGCCGGCGGGGATGGTTGCATGGTGTATATACAATACCTCTGTCTTGAGTCCCGCCCGTGCGCCCATGCTGATGGCTGTCTGTTCGTCCCGCCCGATCAGGTCAGGAGCGGTGGTGCCGGAGCTTAAACTGCTGTAGATTTCCATGCCGCCCAGATACAAACCGAAGAAGACCAGCCCGGCCATGAGAATGGTGAGGATCCAGCGGAACGTTTTGCGGACCCGCAAACGGATTTTGGCTTTCTGCTGGATCGCGTTGCGCCTGCGGGCCGTATCGCTTCTCACCGTCTTTTGGGGGCCTGTGCCCTGGCCGTTTATGGGCACAAAGGGCTGGCTGTCACCGCGTTGGTCCGGCATGTCCACAGTCTTGCCTTCCAGCGCCTTTTTCAGGTCCGTGGCCATTTCCATCGCACTTTGGTAGCGGTATCTGGGTTCCTTTTCCATGGCCACCGCCACCACATGGGCCACGGCGGCGGGCACCTCGGGGCTTGATTCCAGAATGGGCTTTGGCCTGTTGTGCAGATGCTGCATGGCTACGGCCACGGGGCTGTCCCCGTCAAAGGGCACCTGGCCGGTGAGCATTTCATACAGCACTACGCCCACGCTGTAGATGTCGCTGGTTTCGGCCACGTTTTCGCCTGCGGCCTGCTCCGGTGAGAAATAATGCACGGAGCCCATCACGCTGTCGCCCTTGGTGAGGGTGGAGCTGTTGGCCATGCGGGCAATGCCGAAATCCGCGACCTTGATGTGGCCCTCAGACTGAACCAATATGTTTTGAGGCTTGATATCCCTGTGGATGATGCCGTTCCTATGGGTGTGCTGCAATGCGGACAGGATGCGGATGGCGATCTGCGCCGCGGTGGTGTAGGGGAGCTTGCCCTTTTGACGGATCACTTCCTTGAGCGTTTTGCCCTGGACGTACTCCATCACAAGATACCGGCTGTCCCCATCCATGCCCACATCCAGAAGGTTGACGATATTGTGGTGGGATACCTTGCTGGCGGCCTCGGCCTCCCGCTGAAAACGGTTTAAAAACTCCTCGTCCTGGTTGAATTCCGGCCTTAAAACCTTGATGGCCACGCTGTGGCCGGTACGGGTGTCGATGGCACGGTAGACGATGGCCATGCCGCCTTTGCCGATGGTGTCAAGTATTTGATACCGCTGGGCAATGATGCGTCCCGTCATTGTGCCACCTCCGCAACCATCAGCAGCACCAGAGAAATGTTGTCCCGTCCGCCGTTATCCAGCGCCAGCTTCAAAAGATGCTCCGCCGCCTCCTCCAGGGGGAGCGTCTTGAGCGTGTATTCAATATCCTGCTCTTCCACCATGCCGTAAAGGCCGTCGGAGCAGATGAGCCAGATGTCGCCGGGCCGTTTGTCCCGGCAGATCACATCCACCTCAATGCCCGCCGCGGTGCCGACAGCCCGTGTGATCACATTGCGGTAGGGATGCTTTTTTGCCTTGTCCTTGGTGAGTATGCCCTGGCGCATCATCTCCGCCACCACGGAATGGTCCTGGGTGACCTGGGTGAAGACGCCGTCCCGCAATAAATAGGCGCGGCTGTCGCCAACATGGCCGATATAAACCGTATCGTCGCCTTCCCAGAGCACCGTGACGGTTGTGCCCATCCCGGCAAGGGCCGCGTCCTCCGCCTGCTGCTGGTACAGCCTGCGGTTGGCTGCCTGGATACCTGTTTCAAGCCGCTTTTCATTGGGCTCAAGGCCGGCGAGCATATCGCCGATGACCGCCGCGGCTCCCGTGCTGGCCACCTCGCCGCCGTTATGGCCGCCCATGCCGTCGGCGACGCCGTACAGCCTGCCACTCATCAGCAGCGTATCCTGATTGTTGGGACGCACCCATCCGGCGTGGGTCCTGGTTGCCACAATCATGGTATCCCTCCTTGGTATAGCAAAACGTTCATCCTATATTCAGCGTTTTCCTGCGCAGTTGGCCGCAGGCGCCCTGAATATCATCACCCATTTCCCGTCGGCGCGTAGCCGAAATATGCTTGCGGGTAAGGGTCTGCAAAAAGGCCTCGATCCTTCCCTCCGAAACGCCCTTCAAATCCCGTTCCGCCACGGGGTTCAACGGAATTACGTTCACGTGGCACTGCATGCCGCGAAGTTTGGACGCCAGTTCTTCCGCGTGGGCTGTTTCCGCGTTGACCCCGTCGATGAGCGCGTATTCAAAAATCACCCGGCGGCCTGTCTTCTCTATATAATATCGGCAGGCCGCAAGCAGCGCGTCCATGGGGTAGGCCTTGGCCACAGGCATGGTCCGTTTTCTGATTTCATCATTGGGCGCGTGCAGCGAAATGGATAACGTGACCGGGAAGCCTTCCTCCGCCAGATCGCGGATCTTGTCCGCCAGGCCGCAGGTGCTCAGCGAAACGCTGCGCAGGCTGATGTTCAGGCCCTTTTCGTGGTTCACCAGCCGGAATAAGCGCATCACATTCTCGTAGTTGTCCAGCGGCTCTCCGCTGCCCATCAAGACAATGTTGTGCACACGGCCTTCTCCGCTCAGGTAGCGGTTGGCGCATTGGATTTGCCCCAGCATCTCCGCCGCTGTAAGGCTTCTGATACACCCTCCGAGGGTGCTGGCGCAAAATGCGCAGCCCATGCGGCATCCCACCTGGGTGGAAATGCAAAGCGTGTGGCCGTGATGATAGCGCATCAGCACGCCTTCCACACAGTTGCCGTCAGTCATCCCAAACAGGAACTTTACCGTGCCGTCCAATTGGGATACATGAGTTTGCAATATGGAAACCGGCTGGGCGATGGTATGCTCCGTAAGCCAGTCCCGCAGGGCCTTGGGCAGGTTGGACATTTCTGCGTAGCCTGCGCCGCGGTGAAGCCAGGAAAACACCTGCTCCGCCCGGAAGGCGGGCTGCCCCTGCTCCTTGAAAAGGGCGGCCAGCTCCTCAGGCAGATAGCCCAGCAATTGGGGTTTATCCATTCAGTTCCCTTTCTTGCAAAGACGCGCGATATAAAAGCCTTCCAGCCCATCCCGGTGGGCAAAAAGCTGCAAGCCTGTATCGCCATACAACTGCCGGAATTTTTCCGGAATGGCATCCGGCAGCGGGGCCGGCGCATATTCCGGATGCGCCGCCAAAAAGGCGGCGATTTGCCCCCCGTTCTCTTCGGGCAGGATGGAGCAGGTGGCATACACCAGAACGCCGCCCCTTTTCACATACCGGCAGCATACATCAAGCAGCTTTTTTTGCGTCTGCACAAGCGCCGCCACCGAATCCGGCGACTGCCTGTATTTCACATCCGGCTTTTCCAGCATCACGCCAAGGCCGGAACAGGGCGCGTCGATCAGCACGGCGTCAAACGTCTCTGAAAGCTCCTCCCGGTATTGGGTGGCGTCCCGCACCATGGGGCGCAGGTTTTCCAAATGCAGCCGTCTGGCTACCGCCTGGATGAGCGCCACCCGGTGATCGTGAATGTCCCAGGCGTGCACACGGCCCGTACCATCCATGATTTCCGCCATCAGGGCGGCTTTGCCACCCGGCGCGGCGCAGGCGTCCAGCACCTGCATGCCGCGCCTGACGCCCACGGCTTCCGCGGCCAGCACGCTGCTTTCCCCTTGGATGGAGAATAGGCCCTTGCGGTAATCGGCATCGGCGCCGATGTCAGCCGCGCCGCCGATCCGCCACACGTGGGGGACCTGCCCCTTTTCTGCCTTCCAGACCTTGCTTGCAAGAAGCTGCTCAAAGGCTTCATTTTCAAGTGCCATGCGGTTCGGCCGCACGGGGGTAAAATGCTGCTCGGTGCGGTGGGAGCAGATGCTTTCCGCAATTTCCGCCCCATACGCCTCTATCAGCCGCTCCGCCAGCCATTCCGGCACGGAATGCAGGATGGAAAGATACCTTGCCTCGTTTTCCTCCCGACCGGGCCAGGGGATTTCCTCCTTCTGGCGGGAGAGGTTGCGCAATACGCCGTTGACAAAGCCGGACAGCGGCTCCATCCCGGCTTCCTTGCAAAGCTTCACGCCCTCGTTTACAGCGGCGCTGTCGGGTACCTTATCCAAAAACAGAATCTGATAGGCGCTCAGCCGCAGAATGTCCCGGATGAGTGGGTCCACATCGGTTTTGGAAAGCAGGCTGTTCAGCGCAAAGTCGATGCGGATGCGGTTTTCCAGCGTGCCGTATACGATGTTGGCCGCCAGCCGCTTGTCGATGGCGGCCAGGCGGCTTTCCTTCAGCCGTTTATCCAGGGCAAGGGAAGCATACGCCCCGTCCCGGTGCACATCCTGCAAAACGTCAAGAGCCAGCCGCCTTGCGCCCAGGGACATGGTTACGGGAATGGGGGCCGCATCGCCGGCAGGGCGGAAGCGCTTGGGAGCGCTTTTTTCTCCCGGCCCCTTGTGTGTACGGAGGGGAGGCTTTCCAAAGGCAGGCCTTGCCCCGGCAGGACGGCCAAAGGCAGGCTTGCCGCCGGCAGGCCTTGCTCCTGCGGGGCGGGCATAGGCAGGTTTATTTCCGGTCGGTTTTGCCCCTGTGGGGCGGGAATAGGATGGCCTATCCCCGACGGGCTTTGCCCCTGCGGGGCGGGCATAGGCAGGCTTATCCCCGACGGGCTTTGCTCCTGTAGGACGGCCATAGGCAGGTTTATCCCCGGCAGGCCTTGCCCCGGCAGGACGGCCATAAGCAGGCTTATCCCCGGCAGGCCTTGCCCCTGCAGGGCGGCCATAGGCAGGCTTATCCCCGATGGGCCTAGCGCCTGCAGGACGGCCATAGGCAGGTTTATCGCCGGCAGGCCTAGCGCCCGCAGGGCGCCCATAAGCTGGTTTATTTCCGCGGGGCCGGGCCGGACTCTTTTTCGGAGGGAGGGGTTTTCTTGTATCGCTCATTCCTGATTCTCCTGCCATATCGTTCCTGTTGCAAGCGGGTGGCCCCGCAGATAATCCCGGGCATCCATCTGCTTTCCTCCGGGGGCCTGCAGCATCAAAATGCGCACCGCGCTATTTCCCGCCGCCACGATAAGCCCCTGTTTTCCATCGGCCGCAAGCACCTGGCCGGGGACGCCGGATAAGCCTTCCTCCGCCCTGACCTTCGCAACCTTCAATATTCCTTCAGGGAAGGGAGTATATGTACCGGGCCAGGGAGTAAGCCCCCGCACCTGGTTGACTATCTCCCTTGCGCTTTTCCGCCAATCTATGAGCCCCATCTCCTTTTTCAGCATGGGCTCGTACGTATGGGCTTCATGATCCTGGGGGATGCGGGGGCAGTTGCCTGCTTTTAACAGGGCCAGCGTTTCCAATAAGGTTAGCGCGCCCAGTTTGGAAAGGCGGCTGCTCAATTCTCCCGCCGTTTCCTCCGGCAGGATGGTCATTTCCCGCTGAAGCAGCATATCCCCCGTATCAATGCCCTTGTCGGTCAACATGGTGGTGATGCCCGTTTTTTCTTCCCCCATGAGAATGCACCAGTTGATGGGGGCGCTGCCCCGGTGCCGGGGGAGGAGGGAAGCATGTACGTTCACCGTGCCCATTTTGGGAATATCCAATATCTCCTGGGACAGAATCTGCCCGAAGGCGGCGGTAACGCACAGGTCAGGCGAAAGGCTTTTAAGATCCTCCACGCCGTCCCTGCGGATGCGGTTGGGCTGAAATACGGGGATGCCCAGGCGGATAGCGCACTCCTTTGCCGGGCTCGGGGTCAGCTTATTGCCGCGCCCCTTGGGCTTGTCCGGCTGGGTAAACACGCCCGCGACCTCATAGCCGTTCTCCGCCAGCGCTTGAAGGGAGGGCACGGCGAAGTCAGGGGTGCCCATGAATACAATTCGCATCCCGTCACTCCCTCAAAGCTTTCTCGTCGCGTTCATCCTCAGGCTCCTCGTCGGGGAAAATCTCCCGTTCCATGAGATCCACATACAAAACGCCGTTCAAATGGTCGATCTCATGGCAAAACGCCCGTGCCAGCAAGCCTTCGCCTGTTCTTTCAAAAAACTTGCCGTGCCTGTCCTGGGCGCGGACGGTGACCTTTTGGGGGCGGCAGACAAGGCCCTGCCGGCCGGGAATGCTCAGGCAGCCTTCCGGGCCGCACTGCTCGCCCTCCGTGGCGGTGATTTCAGGGTTCACCAGTTCAACAAGGCCGTTTCCGTCGTCCACCACCACCACGCGGCGCAAAATGCCCACCTGCGGCGCGGCCAGGCCCGCGCCTTCCGCTTTGTACATGGTGTCGGCCATATCCTTTAACAGAAGCCAGAGCCGAAGGTCAAACTTGGCAACAGGCCTTGCCGTTTTGCGCAAGCCTTCGTCGCCTATCTTGATAATATTGCGGATACCCATGTGACTGTCCTTTCCGGTCCCTACATCATGGATGCGGGGTTCCATTCAAAATATACCTGGCATTCCGGCTTGCTTTCCGCCTGGGCCAGATCGCTTAAAAATCCGGCCAGGGGGATAATATCCGGGTGCTCAAACAGCTTGAAGAGTACGTGGTAGCGGGTTTTGCCCCGGATCAACCTGACAGGGGCCGCATCCATGCGCATCAAAAGCACGCGCTTTTCCTGGGGGGGATGCTCCTTCAAAAATGCCTGGCATTGTTCATGAAGGCGCTGGCATGTTTTTTGCGCGTCCTGCCCCTGCTCGCTTTCCACCAGCAGGCGGCACAGCACCGTGAATGGAGGATACAGCCCCGTGCGCCGGCGTTGGAATTCCATTTGATAAAAGGCCCGGTAATCCTGGGCGGCGGCGGACTGGATCACGGGGTGCTCCGGCTTGTAGGTTTGCACCACCACTTCCCCCGGTTCCCGGGCGCGCCCGGCCCGGCCGGCCACCTGGGTCAAAAGCTGGAAGGTGCGCTCCGGGCTGCGGTAATCCGGCAGGTTCAGCGTCATATCCGCCGCCACAACGCCCACCAGCGTCACATTGGGAAAATCCAGCCCCTTGGCGATCATCTGCGTGCCGATCAAAATGCGGTAATCCCCGGCCCGGAAGCTGGAAAGCATTTTGTGGTGGGCATCCTTCCCGCCGGTGGTGTCATTGTCCATGCGCAAGGCCGGAACGCCGGGCAGCAGCTTTTGCACTTCCTCCTCCACCTTCTGGGTGCCCAGGCCGAAGTAGCGGATGTATTTGCTGCCGCACTGGGGGCAAACATCAGGTGGCTGGGCCACGAACCCGCAGTAATGGCAGTGCATGCGCCCATCGCCGCCCGTTTGGTGATAGGTCATGGCGATATCGCACTGGCCGCACTTGACCACATGGCCGCAGCTCCGGCAGGAGACGAAGGATTGGTAACCCCGCCTGTTCAAAAACAGCATGGCCTGGTTGCCGCGATCCATGCATTCCCGCAGCTTTTTAAGCAAGAGGCCACTGAAAATGGAGCGGTTTCCCGCCGACAGCTCCTTGCGCATGTCCACCACATGCACCTCAGGCAGCGGCCGGTCCATGACGCGGCTGGGCATTTCCAAAAGCGTGTAATCGCCGCGTGAAGCCCTGGCGAAGGTCAATATGCTGGGTGTGGCGCTGCTTAAAAGCAGCACGCCGCCTTCCCGCCGGCACCTGTTGTGCGCCACCTCACGGGCGTCGTAGCGCGGGTGGTGCTCGCTTAGATAGCTTTGCTCGTGCTCCTCATCCACAACGATCAGGCCCAGCTTGCTGACCGGCGCGAATACCGCCGAGCGCGCCCCCACCACGACCCTTGCCTGGCCGCGCCTTATGCGCCGCCACTCATCGAACCGCTCGCCCGGTGTCAGGCGGGAATGGAGCACCGCCGCCACGGGGCCGAAGCGGTCCCTGAACCACTGCACCATTTGGGGCGTCAGCGCAATTTCCGGCACCAGGACGATGGCGCCCTTGCCTTGCGCCAATGTTTTGCGCACCAGGCGGATGTAAACCTCCGTCTTGCCGGAGCCTGTTACGCCGTGGAGAAGAAACGCTCCAGCACCTTTTGCAAGGGCGGGTTCCATTTCCCAAAGCGCTTCCTGCTGGGCGGCCATCAGGGGCGGATCGGCAACCTCCCGCATGACCATGTCCTCGTAGGGGGAACGGAATACTTCCTCCTCCGAAAGGGTGACAAGCCCCATGGCCTCCAGCTTTTTCAGGGCCTCCATCGGCTCCTTCACCATCAGCGCCAGTTCCTTGACGGGATGGGTGTTGCCATCCTTCAACAGCGTCAATAGCAGCGCCCGGCGCGGGGAACGCTTTTGGGCGAAGGCCGCCGCCTCCACATCCTCCCCGGGAATATTGAGCTTTGCGGCAGGCTCCGTCTTTTCCTTGACCCTGCCGCCTCGCATGGCGGCGGGCAGCATCAACCGCAGCGTTTCCGCCAGCGGGCAATGGCTCGACTCGGCCATTTCCCGGGCCAAATCAATCAGGGCGGGCAGCACCGCCGGATAATCCTCCAGCGGGCGCAGAATGGATTTGATCTTTTCCTTGGGATAGTCCGTATCTTCGGACAGGGAGAGGACCAATCCTTCCACTTTTCTGGGGCCGAAAGGCACCATCACCCGCGTTCCCGGGCAGACGCCCATCCCCTCCGGCGCCCGGTAGGTAAAGACATGGGCCACGTTTTCGTGTACGATGTCCACGATCACCTGGGCAAACATGCCTTCGCCTCCTATGTATAAAATGCCAACTTTTATTATACCGTCAACCTGAAGAATACACAAGCACGGGTTTTCCGCTTTGTTTTTGGTCAAAATGTCCCTCGTTGACTTTCCTGCCCGCCATCCTTATAATGGATGAACGCACAAGGAGGACATTATGGCCGTACAAGACAAGCTGATCTTTATCGCAACCGCCGCCTTCGGTCTGGAGGGCGTGGTGGCGGATGAATTGCGCGCGCTCGGCCTTTCAAGCGCGAAGGCGGAGCTGGGCGGGGCGCGGTTTGAAGCATCGCCCAAGGAGGCATATGAAGCCTGCCTGTGGCTGCGCTGTGCCGACCGGGTACTGCTTGTTTTGGCGGAAGCGAAAACGCTCACCTTTGAGGAGCTTTTTCAGGCGGTGAAGGCCGTCCCGTGGGAGGATTATCTGCCCAAAGACGCCGCCTTTCCCGTTTCGGGCAAGTGCGCAAGGAGCCAGTTGATGAGCGTGCGGGACTGCCAGGCCATCACCAAAAAGGCGGTGGTGGAGCGGCTCAAGGAGCATTACAAAACAAGCTGGTTTTCTGAAACGGGCGCCGCATATCCCATCGACGTCAGCCTGCATAACGATGTGGCGAGGCTGACAATTGACATAAGCGGCGCGGCCTTGAACCGCCGGGGCTACCGCACCTGGAACGGAGAAGCGCCGCTTCGGGAAACGCTGGCGGCAGCCCTGGTGCTTTTGTCGCCATGGAAGCCGGGCATGGTATTGCACGACCCCTGCTGCGGCACGGGTACGATTTTGATTGAGGCGGCCATGATGCAAAGCAACCGTGCTCCGGGGCTGAACCGGGATTTTGCCTGCGATCAGTGGCCGCTGTTCCCGGCGGGGGAGAGGGCAGCCTTGCGTGAAAAGGCGAAGGCCGCCTACGATCCCGGCAGGATTGAAGGAATATCCGGCAGCGACATCGATCCCGCCGCCCTTGAACTAAGCAGGAAACACATTGCCCAGGCGGGCATGGAAGGATGTATCAGCGTATTTGCAAAAGACCTCCGTACACTAAAGCTACAGGAATCAAACGGCGTGTTCCTGGCCAATCCTCCCTACGGGGAGCGGCTGGGGGACAAAAAGAGCGCCGAGAGCTTGTATGGACAAATGTACGGCCTTCTAAACCGGCATGCGGGCTGGCGCATGGGGGTCTTGTCAAGCCATCCCGGCTTTGAGCGCCATTTTGGCCGACGGGCGCAAAAAAAGCGCCGGTTGTACAATGGCCGGCTGGAGTGCGAGTTTCTCATCTATTGAAAAAAAATATCAGATTTCCACCGTTTCCTCTTCCACAAAATCAGCTTCCACAGGGGGCAGGGTTTGGCATGCCATCAAAATGGCGTCCTCGCCGTTGTCCTCATAATACCGTTTGCGGCAGCCCACCTGCACAAAGCCCAGGCTTTTGTAAAGGCTTTGCGCGGTATAGTTGGTACGGCGCACCTCCAGCGTCATATAGGATGCGCCCAGGTTGGTGGCGTACTGGATCAGCTTTTGCGTCACCAGCCGCCCGTATCCCTTGCCGCGCTTGTCCCTGCGCACGGCGATATTGGTGATGTGGCATTCGTCCAGCACCAGCCAGGCTCCGGCGTAGGCTACAATCTCCCCGCCCGATTCCGCCACCAGGTATCGGGCGCACTTGTTCTCCGTCAGTTCATCCTCGAAAGCGCCCCGGCTCCAGGGGGAAGAAAAAGAGTCCACTTCAATGCTGTGGATGGCGTCGATATCCTTCAAAGTCATCCGCCGCACAACGGTGTTTTTAGGCTCCATGGATATCCTCCCGGGCTTTGCGCTGGCGCTCCGCCTGGGGCGCACGCAGATAATAGGGCATGAGCGTCAAATAATCCACCGCCTGGTCCTGGTAATGGCCGGCCAGCAGCGCCACGCTGAGCGGCCGCAGGAACCGTACATGGGCCGATGCAAAAACAGCTTTATCATCAAGGGCGGCTTGTATCGCCTCCCGGTGAACGGCAACGCCGTCCCCCACAAACAAAAAGGGTCCGGATAGGGAATGCAGCCTGCCAAGGTACTCCTCAAGCTTCAGCGCCTCATCCGCCATCAGCCTCCTGGGAGGCATGCCGGCTTGAAAGGCCGCGCCATAAACCTGGCCCGCCCTGGCGTCCTGAATGGGGCAGACGGTCCCATCGAAAAACGGGATGCCGGCTGCCAGCGCCTCCAGGGCGTTGATGCCGGCGCAAGGCTTTTTTGCCCCGTGAGCCAGGCCTTTTAATGTGCTTACGCCAATGCGCACGCCGGTAAAGGAGCCGGGCCCCACCGTCACCGCAAGAAGATCGATGTCCGCTACGGAAAGCCCGGTATGCAGGAAGCCTTCCTCCACCATGGGCATCAGGCTTACAGAATGGGTGAAGCGGTTCACGGCCATCGCCTCATAGGCGGCCTCCCCGTTTTTCAAAATGGCAACGCCGGCCACCGGGCCGGAGGTATCCAGCGCCAGTATGTTCATGCTTCAAATGTATCCTTCCCAAGAAGCGCGTTTGCATAGCCTCCCACGGGAGTGATTTCGATGACGCGCTCGTTTTCCCCTGCGCCATAGGCAATGGAAATCTGCAAATGCGCTTCCGGCAGCATGCAGGGGGCGCGCTCTGGCCATTCCACCACCGAAACGCCCTCGCCCGCGAGATATTCCTCCGCGCCTATATTGTACAGCTCTTCCGGGTCACCTATCCTGTACCAGTCAAAATGGTACAGAGGGAGCCTGCCCGAATCGTATGCCTGCAAAATGGTGAAGGTGGGGCTGGCAATGGGCCCGCCGATCCCAAGCCCCCGGGCGATGCCGCGGGTGAGCTCGCTCTTGCCCGCGCCCATCTCTCCCCGAAGCACCAAAACGTCCCCCGGGCGCAGGAGCTTTGAAAGCTCCTCACCCAGTGAACGCGTTTCTTTGGAGGAATGGGTCACGTACCGCAAGGGATCACTCCTTGGTGTTATGCTCTTGTTCCGCGCCCGTGTAGCACGGGTGATAGATGCCTGTACAGGAGGAAAGTGACGGCGCTAAGCACAACGCCCTTCAGGATATTAAATGGGGCTGTGATTAGGATCAGCACTTTTTCCAGACTGTCAATATAGGGGATGATATCCGTGAAAGTCTTGACGATTGCTTCCATGGGGAAGTGCATCACTGTTACATAGAAGGGAATCAAAATAACGGCATTGGCCAAGACGCCGCAAACCGTCAGGCTCACTGTGCCCACTACCATGCCAATCAGGGCGCTCTTGCGGTTTTTGTTCATCCGGTAGATAAACACCGCAGGCAGCATAAGGGCGGCACCCAACATAAAGTCAGCCAGTTCACCTACGCCCCCGGTGGACGTATGGATCAGGCCGGATAAACTCTTGATTCCTAAAATCATTAATCCGGAAACCGGACCCATGGAGAACCCGCCCAGCAGCACCGGGAGATTACTCAGGTCCAGCTTATAAAAGCCAATGACCGGAATGCTGAAAGGGGGAAGATACAGGACTGCGGAAATAGCCGCCAACAGGGCAATCCGGGTCATTCTTTGCGGGGTGAAGTACGCCTTGGGTTTCATCGCAATGCCTCCTTAAAATATGCACGCCCCTGAAGCTGAAAGCTGTTCAGGGGCAAAACATACTTTGCAAAGGTTCTTCTCTCATCCAGACTTTACTGTCGGCTCTGGAATTTCACCAGATCGGCCGCGCACGTTAAGTGCGCAGTTCGCGGGCTGTACCGCCGGTAGGGAATTTCACCCTGCCCCGAAGAAGCTTCAAGTGCTATGCGATTGTGGGATTACGCAGGTATGATAGCACGGCAGTTTTTGTTTGTCAATGCTTTAAAGCAGGGTACGCAGTTATTTTTGCTGATACGAAAGGATATTTCGCATTACTGATGATTTTGAAGTTTTTGGGGTGGGGGCGGGGGGGGGGGGTTTTTTTAAAAAAACCCGCCCCCCCGAGCGAAACCCCCCCCCCCCCAACCTTG
>JAEYOV010000082.1 GCA_023411395.1 Bacillota bacterium | reverse complement strand
TCCCCGTTTTCCTTGCATCCATTATACCACTAATCACTTGATTTTACTGGGTTTTCATGCATTCTTATATTGATGAGTAAGCCCTACCTTACCGTCCACGCATGAGTAGGGCGGGGGCTTGCCTCCGCCGTTTATGCCATGCACAAGCCAAGACGAATGGTATCATTGCATGCGGCGGGGGCAAGCCCCCGCCCTACTGCGAAACCATGGATGCATTTGTGTTTTGGAATGGCATGAAAGCTGGCCTTGTATGGGAAAGCCGCTATCTTGGATGGTTGTATTTTTCCAGGCGGATGCAGCCGCCTTCGTCCACCCTTTTGACGCCGCCCTTGTAATCATAGCCCAGCTTTCTGTAAAAATCGCAGGCCGTGATGGAGGCGGGGATTTCGATCCGCTTTGCACGGCGGAAATAATCATCGTTTTCCAGCGCGTGGACGATTGCCTGGCCTATGCCCCGGCCGTGAAGCTCGGGCAGCACGAAAATGGTGAGCAATATGCTTTCTTCCCTGCTGCCATAGTACCCGGCAATGGCCCCGCAGCCAAGAACGGTGTCACCCTCGCACGCGACATACATGTGGGCGTCTTTGGCCCTGTCCAAAATGACGGCCCGGTTGTGGGACTGGATATTGGCTTCAATGTATTCGGCGGGGTAGTCCTTGCTGTTCACTTCCCGCAGGTTGCGTTCAATGACCGCGCATACGCTGTCCGCGTCGGTTTCCGAAAAGCGTCTGATGTGCATGGTGGGGTCACCTCACAAGGGATGATTTGGCAAGAGCATTCAGGGACAAGCGGATGTTCTTAATCAGAGCACGATGGAACTGGGCGTTTCAGACAAGCATGCAATCCATACTGGGCCTTTGATCCGGCGGGAAGAAAAATATCTGCAATAATTTCGTCATAATATACTGCCATCTGATCCACATATTCTGTCTATTTCTTCACGCAAATATCTTTCGGTAAATATGATTCTTTTATAGTGATCCATTTGGATTTGATTAAGTATGCAAAACGGGCTGCTTTCATGTTTTAAATAGTTACATATTATTGCTGTTAGTCTTTGGGATACATTCATGCCATATTTTCTTCTAAAGATGATAATTCTAATTATGTTAAGCGCAAGTTGTGGATTTTCTTCTAGCACAACATCAAGCATTCTTGAGCTCATTGCATCTTTGTATTTTTCATCATACCAAATCTTTTTGGTATAGCTATAAACAATAGAATCTATATTTAAAAATACTGTATCTTTCAGTCTGTAATTATACTCCACTGGAGAGCATGCAATTTTTCCTTCTTTGAAAGCCCAAGTATCTTTCAAACACCATATATCTATGTTCATGTTATTATTTATGATTTTATATCCACCAAACCTATTTTTCTGAGGTAAATATGAACTGAGGACTTTCGCGAGATAAATGTCATCTGTATCGACGACTATATCAAAATCTCTCGGGGGTATTTTGAGAGAGTTCTCTATATAATCACGCAAAGCTCCTCCAATTAGCATAGTTTCGCCAAGATACGAAGTTTTATCAAGCAAACCACAAATGTATGGGTAATCTTTCAATCTTTTTACAATGTCTTCCATATAAAGTCAACTCCATTATGGCAATTTTGTACCTGTTAATTCTCGATATAATTTGACCGCATACGAATCGGTCATTCCAGAGATATAGTCTGTGACCAATTGCATTTTTTCATAAGTGCTCAATTGACTAAAGCTTCTTACTTCACCTTTATCGTAATCAAATTTGGCAATGTACTTGAAGTTGGAAGAAATTAGGATATAAAGTTTTTCTTCGTACTTTTTTGCGCTGTTTTCATCTACTTCCTTAAACATAGCTTGTATGAAGAAATTGAACAAACCCTTAATCACAGTGTCCCCAATCAATTCTAAGGTAATCACTTCTCGACTGTTAAAACAATGTTCCTTAGCAATATCCTTGAGATATTTATGTAAGCGTTCAATTTCACCTATTTTTAGCAACTCTTTAATCCCAAAGTGCCCATCCATAATTGCTGTATAGTTTTGCATGAAATTTTCTACTGCATAATTAAACATAAAACCTTGAGCAATATTTTTGAAATTGAGTACACTTGCTAATGTGTGTTCAGGTATATCATATCTCATTTTTGAGCTTATCTTGTCAAATCTTTCAAACATTGGGCTGTAGAATTCCCCACTAAAATCATTTCTGATTTTCTGTAATAGTGGAGGCCAATCAATCAACTCCTTTTTAACACCATCTTCTATGTCGTCACAAATATATACAATATCATCTGCTGCTTCCAATAAAAATGTCGCAGGATGACGGATACCTTCTGATAAGCCAGTAGCTTCCCAAATATCATGAACCAACTTGCTTTCAGAAAGGTAATATCCATATTTACCTGCTACAGGAGTTGTACTTGAACTCCATGGATATTTCATTAATGATGCCAATGTAGCATAGGTAAAGCCTACCCCAAATTCATCATTAAGCATTTGCAGTTTGGCAACTATACGCAAATCTTGCACATTGCCATCAAAATGCAAGAAATCTTTTTTTTGTTCTTCAGTCAGTGATATACTAGAACCTTGACCTTCCATAAAACTCTTAAACCATTCTCTAATTATTGTTTCACCATAATGCCCAAAAGGAGGATTCCCTAAATCATGAATTAAGCCCACGGTCTGTAATAAAGCTGTTAACTTTTCTGTATCAGTACCCATAAATGATGTGTCTTGTTCTTGAATTTTCCTTCCTACCGCTTTGCCTAATGATTTTGCTACTGCAGACACTTCAATTGAATGGGTTAGTCGTGTTCTTGTGAAGTCATTTTCTTGCAAGGGGAATACCTGGGCTTTATCTTGTAGCCTACGAACAGAGGACGATCCGACTATGCGATCATAGTCCTGTTCAAATGCATTGCGATGGCCCTCTGGTGCAGTAGTTGGTCTTTGCCTCAATGGAGTCAATAGTTTTACCCAAGACAACGCACTCATAATTCTTTCTTCCCTTCATTTGCAAGCTATGGTTATATGATACATCGCAGAAGATGAATATTCCTTCCCGAATTGTGTTTCAATGTATACAATTAATACAAATTTCAATTTTCTAAATATTCATATATCAAGCAGAAGCATATATAAATAACTCTCTTGTTCACATCTTTCAAAATGGCAGCCTTTCTAATCTTATATTCTTTCTGGGTCTATAACAAAACTGCAAGTTGACATGCGTACCATCGTGTCACATTTTGGAGGATATCGCGTGATAATCATTACACGCACTAGAGCAATACTGTCTCGATATATTTCGCGCGCGAAGCGCGCCACCAATTTGGCGTTTGTGGGGGTCTGGGGGGAATCGCTACCCCCCCCGCCCTTTCTGTTTCTCTTTCGGGACGAAAGAGAAAACGCCCCCTGTCACAGGCAAGTTGCTTGCAACTTGCCGAAGCAGCATTATTAAGCAGTGTCGTAATACACCTCATCCGGCGCTCTGCGCCACCTTCTCCTCGGAGGAGAAGGCTTTTTAATATGCTCCTTATCGCCCTCCTTTTCACCTGCTCACTTTTCTTATGCCTCCTCACCAAAACGTTTGACATCCCCTCCATTCCTATAGTAAAATAACAAATTGGCTTCCACACTACCTTGGGAGGTATTTTCATGCTGTCCACCCCCGGCACTGCAGAATTTTCGGCGGCGCTTCACGAGCAAGTGAACAAGCGCCGCACCTTTGCCATCATCAGCCATCCCGACGCGGGCAAGACCACGCTTACGGAAAAGCTGCTGCTCTACGGCGGCGCCATCCGGCAAGCCGGCAGCGTGAAGGCGCGCAAGGCTGAGCGCCACGCCACCTCCGACTGGATGGAGATAGAAAAGCAGCGCGGCATCTCCGTCACCTCCAGCGCCATGCAGTTTGAGTTTGACGGCTTTCGCATCAACATACTGGATACGCCGGGCCACCAGGATTTCAGCGAGGATACCTACCGCGTGCTGGTGGCGGCCGACGCGGCGGTGATGCTCATCGACGCGGCCAAGGGCGTGGAGGAGCAGACGATCAAGCTCTTCAAGGTGTGCCGGCTGCGCAATATACCCATATTCACCTTTGTCAACAAGATGGACCGGGCCGCCAAGGACCCGTTTGCCCTGATGGAGGAGCTGGAACAGGTGCTGGGCATACGCTCCTGCCCCATCAACTGGCCCATCGGCGTGGACGGGGACTTTCAGGGCGTGTACCACCGGGACAGCGAAATCATTGAACTGTACACCGGCGGTGACCACGGCAAGAAAAAGGTGGAAAAGACAGAAATCGCCCTTGACGATCCCGCTTTGAACGGTGTTTTGCAGGCACACTATGTAAAGCGGCTGAAGGATGAAATCGAGCTACTGGATGTGGCGGGGGACACGTTTGATTTGGAATCCGTGCGCCAGGGGCAGCTGACGCCGCTGTTCTTCGGCTCGGCCATCACGAATTTCGGCGTGGAGCCTTTCCTCAAGCGCTTTTTGCAGTTCACGCCGCCGCCCTTATCACGAAAGAGTGATCAGGGCGAAATCCAGCCGGAAGACCCGCTGTTCTCGGGCTTCATCTTCAAGATACAGGCCAACATGAACCCCGCGCATAGGGACAGGCTGGCGTTTTTGCGGGTGGTGAGCGGCGCCTTTGAAAAGGGCATGACGGTGTGGCACAGCGGCACCGACAAGGACATACAGCTCAAGCAGCCCCAGCAGTTTATGGCCGACGAGCGGGAAGCGGTGGATCAGGCTTGGGCCGGTGACATCATTGGCCTGTTCGACCCTGGAATATTCGGGCTGGGGGATACGCTTTGCATCGGGCGCAGGATGCGGTATGAGGACATACCCGTGTTCGCGCCGGAGCATTTTGCAAGGGTCCGGCCTCTGGACAGCATGAAGCGCAAGCAGTTTGTGAAGGGCATCACGCAGTTAAGCCAGGAGGGGGCCATACAAACCTTCATCCGGACCGAAACGGGCCGGGAGGATTTTCTGGTGGGCGTGGTGGGCGTTTTGCAGTTCGATGTGCTGGCCTACCGCTTAAAGGGCGAGTACGGCGCGGAGATTTTGATGGAGAACCTGCCCTTCCGGTTTGTGCGGTGGGTATCATCCAGCCCGAAGCCGGTGGATCAACTGAAGCTCACCTCCACCAGCGGGCGGGCCAAGGACAGCCAGGAGCGCGATGTGCTGCTGTTTGAAAACGAGTGGAGCATCCGCCTGGCGATGGAGAACAATCCGGGCCTGCAATTGGCAGAAACCGCGGCAAGGCACGCGTAGGGGGGATAGTTATCCCCGCCTATCGTAGGGGCGATTATCAATCGCCCGCATGCTGCGGAACACGAGCCAAACTTTGATAGCATACCTTCCGTAGGCTGTCATCCTGAACGCAGTGAAGGATCTTATCTATCGTGCCAGCGCAAGATCCTTCGTCGCGTTGCTCCTCAGGATGACAGTGTGTGATGATTGGTTGAGGAAAGCCGCTTTCACGTACCGGCCTTGGCGGGCGATTGATAATCGCCCCTACTGATGGAACAATGACCTCCGCCCGTACTGCGGGCTATTTGGGAAGGAAGTATTTATGACCCGGGAAGACATCCGTAATATTGCCATTATCGCCCACGTGGACCACGGCAAGACCACCCTGGTGGACCAGATGCTCAAGCAGGGCGGCGTGTACCGCGAAAACCAGCAGGTCGTAGATAGGGTGATGGACTCCAACGACCTGGAGCGGGAGCGGGGCATTACGATCCTGAGCAAAAACACAGCCGTGCATTACGGCGACACACGCATCAACATTGTGGACACCCCCGGCCACGCCGACTTTTCCGGCGAGGTGGAGCGGGTGCTTAAAATGGTGGACGGCGTTTTGCTTTTGATCGACAGCTTTGAAGGCCCCATGCCCCAGACGCGCTTTGTTTTGAAAAAGGCGCTGGAATTGCATTTGAAGGTACTGATCGTCATCAACAAGGTGGACAGGCCCGACGCCCGCTGCGAGGAAGTGGTGGGGGAGATCCTGGACCTTTTGATCGACCTGAACGCAGACGAAAGCACGCTGGAGCACCCCATCCTGTACGTGTCGGCCCGAAAGGGCACCGCCACGCTGGATATGGCCGAACCGGAGGAAAATTTGAAGCCCCTGTTCGACGCGATTTTGCAGTTCATACCGGCTCCTGTGGGCGAGATGGACGGCCCCGCCCAGGTGCTGATTTCCACCATCGACTACAATGAGTACGTGGGGCGCATCGGCGTGGGGCGCATCGCCCGGGGCACGCTGCGCGAGGGCATGACCGTCGTCCACGCCAACCACCTAACCGGCTTTGTAAGCTCCCCCTGGCGCTTAAACGGCCTGTTCCGCTATGACGGCTTAAAGCGCCTGCCTGCCCAGGAGGTATCCATGGGCGACATCGTGGCCCTCACCGGCATGGAGGACCTGTCCATCGGCGATACGGTGTGCGACCCCGCGCAGGTGGAGGCGCTGCCCTTTGTGCGCATCAGCGAGCCCACGGTAAAGATGAGCTTTTCTGTGAACGACAGCCCCTTTGCCGGGCGGGAGGGCCAATACGTTACCAGCCGGCACCTTCGGGCACGGCTTTACAAGGAGCTGCAAACCGACGTATCTTTGCGCGTATCCGAAACCGAAAGCCCGGACACGTTTGAGGTCTGCGGCCGGGGCGAATTGCATTTGTCCATCCTCATTGAAACCATGCGCCGCCAGGGGTATGAGTTCCAGGTATCAAAGCCCGAGGTGCTTTACAAGGAAATCGACGGAGAAATGTGCGAGCCCATGGAGCGGATGGTGGCCGACGTGCCCCAGGCCTACGCCGGGGCTGTGATTGAAAAGATCGGCCGCCGCAGGGGCGTGCTCGCCTCCATGGGCGGCGGCGACCGGGTGCGGCTGGAATTTCTGGTCCCCTCCCGCGGGCTGTTCGGCTACCGCTCCGAATTTTTGACCGATACCAGGGGCGAGGGCATCATGTCCGCCGTGTTCAACGGCTACGAGCCGGTGAAGGGCGACATCCCCCACCGCAACGTGGGCGCGCTGGTGTGCTTTGAAACCGGCGAATCCACCTCCTATGGCCTGTTCTATACCCAGGACCGGGGCACGCTGTTTATTGGCGCCGGCATCCCCGTGTATGCCGGCATGATCTGCGGCCAGAACGCAAGGCCCGGCGACCTAGTGGTGAACGTGTGCAAGAAAAAGCACGTGACCAACACCCGCAACGCCGCCTCCGCCGAGGAAAGCCTGCGCCTGATCTCCGTGCACCCGCTCACGCTGGAGGAGTGCCTGGAGTTCATTGACGACGACGAGCTTTTGGAGATCACTCCCAAATCCCTGCGCATGCGCAAGCGGCAATTGAACCATGACATGCGCATGAAGGCGAACAGGAAGTGACCCAAGGGCTCTGCCCTTGGGGAACCCGCTCAAGGGATAGAATCCCTTGCGAATCCCGGTTTTGGGTAGATAAACACAGGTGCCCCGGCTTGCCATGGAGGGATGGCAGGCCGGGGTATTTTTGATAATGACGGGAGTTTGTATACGGTTCTCCGCACCTAGAGCACAGGCAGGCCCAGGGCATCCCGAAGGGACAGGCTTTCCAGCATGCCGTTTGATAGCCATATGCCCACCCGAAAGACGCTTCCGTCTTCCAGCGTAACATAAACCGCTTGGGCGGGTTCGAATGTAAGGGTTTTATCGTCCGAGACGCAGGTGGTGATATTGGTCATCCTGGTGGAACGCGCCTTGATCCCTGTAATCTTTTCCACGATGGTCCTTGCGGTTTCCTCAAATTTCCGGTCATCCGTCCCGGCCATCTCCTTGGGCAAGGCCTGTGGCACAGCCCCGGAGGTAAGCCGAATGTCCTGATCCAGCCGGCCCAGGTGGATAAACCAGCCGGTTTGTAAATCCATTCGGGCAAAGTAATTGGTACGTTTGCCATTGATTTCGGCCGTCTGGAAATGGGCGTGAAGCCGTATCTCGCCTGTGGCCTCATTTTGCATGTAGGAAAGCAGGTAGTTTTCCGATGCCATGGGCATGTCCATGAATTCTTCCAGGACCGCCCTTGCCATCGCGCTGTCCTTGGCCGGGTTCATTTCCTCCAGCTTTGCCTGGTCCAGATAGGTGTATCCGGATGCTTCATCCAGGTAAAGCGTTTGCAATAGTTCCTCATCCTCAAGTTCACGGATGGGGAGGAACCTGAAATTGCTGATACCGGCGCTGAAGCCCGGGTCCATCGGGATGTCTGCTATGCCTTTTATGGGCAGCGTCAATTCCCCTCTTTGCTGCGGCCGCAGGCCCTCCTTATAAATGCGCTGGGCAAGGATCCGGCGTCGCTCCGCTTCCCCGGCGGAGAGCAGGCGGTTTACTTGCGTCTCGCCGCTCCGCACGCTGTTTTTTTCAGTCAGCGTATCCGCGGTGAAGGGCTTCCCTCTTTCTTCGCCATAACCGATAAGCTGCAAAAGCTGCTCGTCTGTGAGCGTTGCGTTGGGAAGAAAATAGTACTCCGTTACGCCCGCGAAGCTATCGGGGTCAAGGGGAACGATGGCGAACCCCGTTTTTTCGGGAATCGCAGGCGCCTTTCCGGATGGGCGTTCCCCGTTTGCATACATTTCTTTCAGTGAGGCCAGGCGTTCCTTCTCCCGCTGGGTGAGCCCATACCCCTCCGTCCAATATGCTATATCCGCCGATTCCGCCAAGGGAGGATAGTTGTCATACTTCTCCCAAGTGATGGAGATTTCATTATCCCCGGGCAGCTCCGCCACAGATGCTTCCTGCACCCCCGTTTCCGCGCCGGCGCTTTGGACGTAGAGCCACAGGCCGCCGGTGCAAAGAAGGATGAGTGCAAGGGCTAAAAGCAGCACCCAAAGGGTTTGGTTTCTGCTTACATTCGCTTGCATGCCAGTGCTCCTTTCATGGTTTTTCCAAAGGGGATGGCAGCCTTGCTGCCATCCCGTATGATTCAGCCAATGTTGGTCATGCCACTGTCCTTCAGCCATTTTTCGAGCCCATCGGGCAGATAGTCGATGCCAGTGACGACAGCATCCTCGTAGCGGATGGCTGCAAGATAAGCCGTTCCATCCGCCATTTGCACTGCCACGTACATGCCTTGGTCATAGGTGTTGCCGATGGATACTTCAGTCAAGGATTTCAGCGATTTCACCTCGGCCTGCGTCAGCTTTTTCACGGCTTCCAGCGCGCTTTGGGCACAACGCTGGTCTGAAAGATCCACCGCATGCTGTTTGGCCAAATCAGGCGCTCTGCCATAAAAGAGTGTACCGTTTTCATAATAGTACAGGCTGTCATCCATCATTGTAACAAATATCTTGCGGCATTGTCCGCTTTGCATTTCCATAGTGAGCCAGTACATGGCTTCCCGTCCATTGACTTTGGGGGTTTTGAAAGTAATCTGAAAAAGCTTTGCCCCGGTGCCTTCCTCCACTGAGTAATGAAACGTGTCCTTGTAGGAAGACAAGGGCATGAACAGCACATCTTCCAGCGTGCGGCGCGCTTTCAGAATGTCCCGCGTTGGATTGAGGCTTTCGTCGCTTGTGGGGTCTAAATATGCATTCGTGCCACTACGAAGAAACAATTCACTTATGATTTCTTCATCCGTCAATTCCCGGATTGGGTAAAAACGGAACGAATCAAGCCCGCTGTTCATGTCCGGGTTCAGAGGAATGTCCGCCACACCGGATATGGGCTGTACCGTTTCCGCCGGGCCTGGCGTTTCGGGACGCAGGCCTTCTTCCATGATGCGTTTGGACAACGCCTCACGCCTCAAGTTCTCACCCGCGGAACGGAAGCGGTTGGCTTCCACCGCGCCGCCCCGCATGCAATTCTTCACAGTCAGCGTATCTTGGGTGAAGGGCAATCCTTTATTCTCACTGTACTCAATGAGCTGCAAAAGCTGCTCTTCCGAAAGCCGTTCCCCCGGAAGGAAATAGTATTCTTCCATCCCGGCATAATGTGCGGGGTCCAGCGCAACAATGGCGAATCCTGTTTGCAGCGGCATGGACGGGGCCTTTCCCACCGGGCGTGTTCCGGATGCGTAAGCAGCCTGCAGCGTGATAAGCCTCTCTTTTTCCTCCCGGGTAAGCCCAAACCCCTGGAACCAGAATTCAAGGTCTTCTTCCGTGGCGTCAGATGGGTAGTTGTCATACTTCTCCCAGGTAATGGCGATGGTACTTTCCCTGGGCAGCGCCGCCTCCGCCGTTTCCTGTATGCCCGTTTCCGCGTCCGCGCTGACGACGTAAGCCCACAAGCCGCCCGTAAAAAAAGTGATCAGTGTAAAGACCGCAATGAGCACAAAAAGTGTCTGCCTTCCGCTTGCTTTTGCTTGCATGGAATTTCTCCTTCCGCGATTTGGTAGCTTTATTCTACCCCGGTATGCGTTGCGGAGTATTCACGCGGTTGTAACGGAGTTGTCAAAGATCACGCTGGCGGTGGTGCCTTCCCCCGGTTTGGAGGTGAGGTTAAGCCGCGCGCCCAAAAGATTCGCGGCATGCTGCACCAGCGTCAGCCCGAGGCCGGCACCGCCGGCCTTGCGGGTGCGGGCCTTGTCGGCCTTGTAAAAGGGGTCGCAGGCCCTTTGAAGCTGCTCCTTTGTCATGCCGATGCCCGTATCGGCCACCGAAAGCCGGTTATCGGAACCGGAAAGAAGAACCGTATCGCCGGGGCGGCTGGCGGTGAGGGCGTTTTGCAGAAGGTTGCCCGCAATCAAAAGCAGCAAGGATTCATCCCCCATGAAGGCGCCTTCCTCCGCCTGAACGGAAAGGGAGACGCCCTTTTCTTCATACAGGGGCCGAGCCTGGTTTGCGGCCTTCTCAATCAAAGAGTGGATGTCCACCGGTGAAAGCTCCGCCCCGTCATGGGTCATGCGGGTCAAATTCATCAGCGTTTCATCCAGGCTCTTTAAGCGCTTGGCCTCCCCGGCGATATAGGAAAGGGCTTTTTCCCTTTCCTCGCCGCCGGCGTCCACGCTTTGCAGGTACCGGGCGTAGCCCATGACGGCGGTTAAGGGCGTGCGCATTTCGTGGGCCAGGCTGTCGATGAAAAGCTGCTTCCGTTCCGCCTGCTCCGTAAGTTCCACTTCCCTGGCCTTTACCGCCAACGCCATTTTTTCAAACTGCCGGGCCAGTTCGGCCGTTTCATCCTGGCCGCGTGTAGGCAGCGATACCGTATAATCGCCGGAAGCGATTTTCGCCGCCGCCTTTTGCAGCGTGTCCACCGGCCGCATGATGACCTTGGCAATGACCAGGGCGCTGATCAAAATGAACGCCGAGCCGGACAGGCACAGCACAAGCGCCAGGGACAAAAGCGCGTCCCGGTTTTCATACAGGCCTTTGAGATCCCTTTCGTACAAAAGGGTGAGGGAATCGGAAAGCTTCTGTGCGATGAGCAGGGTTTTGTTCTGCAATAGGTAGCGGCGCATGCCGGAATCCGGTAGAATCTCCGGCGTTTCCACCTCCCCGCCCCAGAGGGTGCGCCCATCCTTGAGCATGGAAAGGCTGACCCCTTGGGCATTGTAAAACGCCTCCTGCTTGGCCATCTCGTCCCGCAGGGGTTGGATATCCAGATCCTTTGCCCGCTGGTAAAGAACCGAGGCGATGATGGCCGACTCCGTCAGCGCCCTGTCCTTTTCCGTATGGATGGCCGATAAAAAGCTTTGCTGGATGATGATCCCCGTCCCGGCGCTTAAAAGCAGCAGGAACACCGCCAGCATCATGAGCAGCAGCTTGTGTCTTAGCTTCATGCCGTTTCCCTCCCCATGGGCGTAAACCGGTAGCCGAACTTGTACACCGTTTCAATGCAGCCGGCGCAGAGCTTGTGCCGAAGGCGCTGTATGTGCACATCCACCGTGCGCGTTTCGCCGGCGTAGTCGTACCCCCAGGCCATGCGCAAAAGCTGCTCCCGGCTGAGGGCGATGTTCCGCTGGCTGATGAGCGTGCGCAAAAGATCATACTCCTGGGCGGTGAGGGACAGGGGTTCCCCGTCCAGGAAGGCCTGGCGCGCCTGGAAATCCACCTTCAGGCGCTTGTCCTGGTACGTTTCCTGCTGGCGCCCGGCCCGGCGCAGCACCGCGTCGATGCGGGCCAGCACCTCCGCCGGCTCAAAGGGCTTCAATATGTAGTCGTCCGCGCCCATTTTAAGCCCCCGCACCCGGTCGGATACCGCCGTTTTGGCGGTTAAAAAGATCACCGGCACTTCCTTTTCAAAGCACATTTGGGCCAGGGCAAACCCGTCCCGCTTAGGCAGCATGATATCCAGCAGCGCGATGTCCGCGCCCTTATTCAGTTCCGCTTCCGCTGTGTCCGCGTCCTCCGCCAGAACCGCGGTGTGGCCTACTAGGCACAGATGCATCTGAATCAGCTCCCGGATGGCCGCCTCGTCATCCACCACCAGCACACGCGCCATGAATCCACATCCTTCCATACGCGTATGATTGTAACATATATTGATCGTGTTCAGTGTAACAGTGTTGTAAACCGCCTCGTGAAAATCGCTGCGCGCTTTTCACGATTTTTGCAGAATTTCCTTGTAGCCTGCCCCGGTCTGCGCTGTGCTTGAACGGTGCAGGCTACGGCCAGGAAATTCTGTAAGGTATGGATTTCTGCGAAATCCTTCCGAAGCCACCGCGCATGTCGCTGGCTTCGGATTTACAGTCGGAGGGGTGCGCCCCTCCGACACCTCCCAGGGGTTTTGATAGACGGTACTAATGCTTCTGCCTTTTGGAATCCCTTTATGACATAGACAAAAAAAGCATCCTGCATCTTTCCGTTGTCGTTGCGGGGAAGGGCAGGATGCAAATAAATAATCCTTTTCATAAAAAAATGAAGTTTTTGGGGTGAGGTGCGGAGAGGGGAATTTTTTCAAAAATTCCCCTCTCCGCTACCCTTTACATA
>JAEYOV010000061.1 GCA_023411395.1 Bacillota bacterium | reverse complement strand
CGCGTACACCACGTCATAGCTTTCATACAGAATTGTCTGGGTGCGAGGCCCGGCAACGCCATCCACGTACAGGCCGTTATAATACTGGAAACGCTCCACAGCACGCCTGGTCTGGTTGCCATAGGCGCCGTCCACGGTGCCCGTCAGGTAACCCAATTCTGCCAGCCGCCTTTGCAGCTTTTTTACATCCTCGCCGCGGGAGCCTACAGAAAGCGTTTTGTAGTCCGGCGAGGGCGTAATGGTGGGCTCGGAGCGGGGGGTGGGCGTCGGCGTGGGGGTAGGAGACGGCGTCGGCGACGGCGTAACCACCGCCGTAGGCGTGGGGACCGTTGCCGGCGGCACGCTGCTGGGCGGCGGCGCCGTCATCACCGAGGTGGAAAAGACGAGCGACATGTACACCAGCAAGGTTTTCATCAGATCCATGGCAGCAGCTTCCTTCCTCACATTTGCTTTCAAGGAGTTAACGGCTCGTGATACCAGTTTCATCCATGAAAAGGCGGCTTATTCAAATCAAATATGCAGCCGCTTTTTCAATTCTTCCCGCAGGGGCTTATGGGATTGGACCAGGTACAGCATCAGGGCGATGAAGCCGCAGGGCAGCATCACAAACGGCGACCAGACCACCTGAAGCTGCCTGAACATTTGGCTGGATACCAGCAGCTCTACCGACAGGGAAAGAAGGGCGACCAGCGTAAGGATGGTGGCCGGGATGGACAGCTCCCTGATCAAATGCTGGCGGATGCTTGCAGTCATGCCCAATACCATCAGCGCGACCAATATGATCACCGGGAATACCACAGGCGTGAACCACCCTTCCGCACCTGAAAGCAGCTCCACCATTTTCAAGTACCCGAGCAGCACCAGGGAATCTATGGCAATCGTGACATAGATGCGGTGTTTTTTTACCAGGATGGGAACTGCCAGCGCCACAAACAAAAGCACCAGCGCGCCCACCGGGTAAAAGGACCAGGTGATCCTCCCGCCAAAGAAAAGGTCGAAAACCATGCACAGCGCTGCGGGCAGCAGCATGGCCATACTGATCAGCCCCAGCAGATAGCGCCGGTCGATTTGCAGGTTCTGTTCTTCCGTGCGCACAGGGAAAGGCTTAGGCGTTCTGGGGCTGTAGGGATGAATGGGGTTCTGTACCACCGTTCCGCACAGCGGACATTTTTCCTCCGCCTCACCCAGCTTTACGCCGCATTCCACACAATAGGACATAACTTCACTCCTGATTGCTTTCCACCAGCACGGGAATCCCCGCCTTCACCAAAAAGCGCAGCATCTCCCGTTCCAATGTTGATTCTCGTATGTTTCTTGAAAAGACCAGCGTCATTTCATCACCCAGGCTGACGGCGGCGCAGTTGCAGCGCGCCGTGGAAGCGCCGCCCAGAATCACTTCCACATGCGCAACGTGGGGCAGCATCTCCTTGGGCAGCGCCATGGGACCCAGGTTGGTCAGGGTAGCCGAGACACCGCTTTCCCCCACGCGCTTGAAGATGCCGTTGATGATCAGATTTTTCAAAAACAGGGGACAGACGCGTATGAGTATGTTCCTTTCCGAGGCCACGTTGGTGGCGATGCCCGCCGCCAGAAACTTGTCGTTCAGGTGATAACGCATATAATAATGGGTCAGCCGTAGCACCTCTTCAAATGTATAGCTCCCCATCCGCGGATCGATGCCCGGATTGATAAAGAAGGAAAAGTTCCGAAGCGTCTTTGAAGGAAAGAAGCTTCGCATGTTTACAGGAACGGAAACCTTCACAGGGGATTGCTTGTCCCGCTTCCCGCCTTGCTGTGCGCTGTAAATAGCGTAGATCATCACCGCCGTCAGGTATTCCGTGATGGTGACGCCATAGGCCCTGGCAACATTCTTCAGCGCCTCCACACTGACCCTGGCGGCCACAAAATGCAGCGTATGGGAAATTTCCCTGGTTGCCGTCAAGTGATAGGCCCGTTTTTCCTTGCGTTTGGCCTTATAGCCCGCGGGCAGGCGGCTATAGGCATCCTCCACCTCCTCCTTTTCGGGCGGCGCGTTTATGTCCAGCACGCCGTCGGTGGCAGGAATGTCAAACCCGCGCCTGCGGAGGTATTGTGCCGCCAGCGTCTTCAAAAATACAATGCTGCCGCTGCCGTCGGCAATGGCGTGGAATACCTCAACGGAAATACGCCGGTCATGGTACAGGACCCGGAACAGATATCCGCCGTTTTCTTTCCGCCGCATGCGGATACAGGGATGGCCCTCGTCCTTCAAAATGGAAAAAGGCGATCTGTTCTCCTCCAGATAGTACCAGAATACGCCCTTGCGGAGCCGCACCGTGAAGGAGGGAAAGCGGGGCAGGATATCGTTCACCGCCTGCTGCAGGGCCACCGGCTCCACAGGCTCGGTAAACGCCACAGATATGCGGTACAGGCTTGTCCAGCGGGAATTTTTAATGGCCGGGTACAGCTTTCCCGCATTGTCCAGGCGAAACCAGTTTTTGGTGGGCGTGTCCCGCTTTTTCTCCACAGCAAGCATTTGTTCCTTTCCGGTTCTCACAGGTCGATTATACCATGTTCTGCGCCTTGGGAAAAGCATTTCCACGGAAATAAAGCTTGACCTTGCACGGAATGCGGCGTATGCTGATATCATGGTGCAACCTATTCCAACCTGCTTCAAAGAGGTTTGTATGCCTACCAGAATCAGCCAGTGGATCATCAATGCCATACGCAGCAACCGGGCTTTGTTCGGCATGCTCGGCGACCGCATGATGCATATGGATGCCACGGCAGACCGGGTGGCCGGGCTGCCCATGCTGGGCACCAGGGGAAAACCGATGAATGTCGGCGATATTCCCGCCATCCTGGTTTCCCCCGGATGCCTGATCGATGACAGAACCATTGTTTTGCACATGCACGGCGGCGCTTACGTATCCGGCGGAATCCTGCAGGCCCGCGTGCTGGCCAGCCACATTGCCGCTGCCAGCTGCCTGAACGTGATCACCTTCGCATACCGCCTGGCGCCGGAATATCCATACCCCGCGCAATTGGAAGATGCTTTTTCAGTGTACACCCATCTTCTGAGCCAGGGATACGCGCCTGAAAACATCGCCTTCACGGGCGAAAGCGCAGGGGGCAATCTGGCACTGGCCCTGGCCTTGAAGCTGAAAAAGGAAGGGCGTCCCATGCCTGCCTGCATCGCTTTGCTGTCTCCCTGGGGCGATGTGGAGCTTAAGGGTGAAAGCTATCTGGAACTGAAGGGTGTGGACCCGACGCTGAATATGGCTACCATCCGGGAGGCCGCCTCAGCCTTTGTGGGCGGCGATGCTTCCCTGATGAAGGACCCCATGGTTTCCCCCATCCACGCGGATTTCCATGGCTTTCCGCCGGTTCAGATTCACGCCGGCACCAAGGAGCTGCTGCTATCCGACGCCGAAACGCTGGCCGTGGCCATGCGGCGCGACGGTGTTCCGGTGACGCTTATGTGCTGGGAGGGCATGTGCCATGTGTTCCAGGTGTTCGGCTGGCCCGAAAGCCGCATGTCCATGAAAGCCATCGGCAGATTTTTGAACGAGCACCTTCCTGTGTACGGGCTGGCGGAAGATTCGCTATAAAAAAACCGGGCAGCGGCGCGGAAGCCGGGAATCCGTCCGGCTTGATATTTGTTTTATCAGACTTCGGTTTGATCCCGGTCTGTTTCCATCAATGCTTTTGGATATAAAAAACCGGGCGGCCTTCGCTTCATATGCGATGGCCGCCCGATGCTTCCATATGCTCAACGAATTCCCGCAATGTCCTTGATGACTTCCCCGGCCAGGATCAGCCCCGCCACGGCAGGCACAAAGGAGATGCTTCCGGGCACCTGGCGGCGAACCGTGCAGGTGCGCTTCGCCTCTGGCGGGCAAACGCAATGGTGTTTGCAGCTTGTTTCCTCCGTTTCAATAGGTTCCCTGGCCGCCTCCCTGGAGTATACCACCTTCAGGGAAGGAATGTTCCTCTTGCGCAATTCCGTGCGCATCACCCTGGCCAGCGGGCAAACGGAGGTTCTATAAATATCCGCCACCTCAAAGCGGGTGGGATCCAGCTTGTTTCCGGCGCCCATGCAACTGATGACCCTGATCCCGGCGGCCTGCGCCTTCTCCACCAGCATCAATTTTGCGGACACGGTGTCGATGGCGTCCACCACGTAATCATAAGGGGTCAGGTCAAACGCATCCGCGTTTTGGGCCGTATAGAACAATTGAAAGTCCTGCCCCTGCACCTTGGGGTTGATCTCCAGCATACGGGCACGCATGACTTCCACCTTGGGCCTCCCTATGGTTTTTCTGGTGGCGATCAATTGCCTGTTGATGTTCGTAAGGCACACGCAGTCGTCGTCGATCAGGTCGATGCGCCCGATGCCGCCCCGGGCCAGCGCCTCCGCGCAATAGGAGCCCACGCCGCCGACGCCGAACACCGCCACGCTGGCGCCCGCCAGCTTTTCCATGGCCTCCCTGCCCAGCAAAAGCTCCGTTCTGGTCAATGCGTTCAAGCGCTTTCCCCGCTTTCCCGGCGGATATGTTCCATTTTTTGATTGATGGCTTCCTCATGCACCCGCATGGCCGCAATCGTCCTTTCGATCAGCTCCTCCAGCGGCCAATGAAGCATATCGGCCCCCTGTTCAATGATCTGGCGGGAGCATCCCGCGGCAAAGCTTAACGATTTGTATTTCTTCATGAGAGATTTCAGTTCCATGTCCTGCACAGACTTGGAAGGCCGCATTTTTGCCGCCGCGCCGATCAGCCCCGTCAGCTCGTCGACCGCGAAGAGCACCTTCTCCATCTCATGCTCGGGCTTTATGTCCACCGCAATCCCGTAGCCGTGGGACGCGCAGGCATGGATAATCTGCTCGTCGATATCCTCCGTCATCATGATCTCCTGAACTTTGATGCAGTGCTCCCCGGGATACATTTCAAAATCCAGGTCGTGCAGCAGGCCCACGATGGACCAGAATTCCTTTTCTTCCTCATAGCCCAGGCGCTTTGCCATTTCCTCCATCACCCCGGACACCGTAAGCGCGTGCTGGAGATGAAACGGTTCCTTGTTGTAGCGCCGCAAAAGCTCCCAGGATTGTTCATAGGTAGGCCGCATGGTTTCCCTCCGTAAAAAGCATTCCAACTGATATTATATACAAAAATCCGGCCGGAGGAAAGCCTTTGCGAGATTTTACAGGGAGTTTCCGAAGGTATGCGGGCGGGGAGGCATTCCTTTAAATAAAGAAGCCTTCCCCGCGTCCCCGGAAACCTTCATATTCTTACGCATCCGGATTCTCCAACACAATGTCACACGGGAACTGCACGGAGAAGGTGCTGCCCTCCCCCGGCCGGCTTTTCACCTGCACCTTCGCGCCGTAGTTTTGCGCGATATGCTTGACAATGGAAAGGCCAAGCCCTGTGCCGCCCGTCTGCCGGCTATGGGATTTATCGATGCGGTAGAATCTTTCGAAGATACGCAACAGATGCTCCTCCTCCATGCCGATGCCGTCATCCTCCACGGACAGAAAGCAATCCCCCAGGTGGATCATCACACGGCCGCCCTGCTTTCCATAGCGGATAGCGTTATCCACCAGGTTGTATGCCAGCTCCCATGCATCCCTGGGGTTGGCCATCACCACTCCGGCGCCGTCCATGGTAATGGTAATCCCCCTTGAGCGGGCCAGCGGCTCCAGCGCCTGAACAACATCCCTGGCCATGGGCTGCAATTGCACCAATTCCGCCTTTTCCACCACCTTGCTCTCCGCTTTGGAAAGGCGCAGGATGTCATTGATGATGTTTAAGAGCCGGTCGCTTTCCGTAACAATACGCCTCAGGTACACCTTTTGCTTCTGGGCATCGGGCACCATGTCCCCCGCCAGAAGCTCGGCAAAGCCCTTGATGGAGGTGAGCGGCGATTTGAGTTCATGGGAGGCGTTGGCTACAAAGTCTGTGCGGAGCCTGTGCGTCTTTTGCACTTCTTCAAAATCGTATTTCAGCTTCTCAATCAGATAGCTGATGTTTGTCAGGATGGGCCTGACCTCCTCCTCCGCCCGCCCGGCGTCCTCCCGGAGGAGGTTTTCATCGCCCTTGCCCATGAGCGCATTGTTGATCAGGATCAGGGGATGGGTCACCTTGTTGCTCAGGCGGCCTGCAAAAAAGGGAACAGCGGCAATGACCGCCAGCGTCAAAATCGCCACCACCGGCAGCAGCAGCCCCAAAAACGCCTGAGTGGTGGATACGGGATAGGAAAGGCGCAGAATCAGGCCGTCGTCTACCCTTTGCGCAGCATAAATGGTTTGCAGCCCCGTGGTGGCACTCCTGCGGATATCCGTTTCCATCTGGCCGGCCATGGCCTTTATGATCTCCGGCCGGCCCCCATGGGGCTCCATGGCATCCGCGTCCGCCACGCTGTCGGACAGCACGTTCCCTTCCCCATCCAAAAAAGTGACACGCAGCCTTTTATCCCCGGAGGCGATCCTTGAGGTCAGCGCTCCGATGTCATCCGGCGGAAGCTTCAATAATGTGCCCGCGGTATGAAGCATCGCCTTCAGGTTGCCAAGCACCGTCTCCTGCTGGACGTTGTTGAACACAACGATGCAGCCCAAAATCAGCGTCAGCATGATGACCAGCGCGCCAATATAGATCAGGCGTTTCACATACCGCTTCATAATGCCGGATCAGTCCTTTTTCATGCGGTAGCCGTAGCCGCGCACCGTTTCGATATACTTTGGATTATCGGCGCTGTCATTCAGCTTCATGCGCAGGGAGCGCACGTGAAAGTCAACCGTTCTTGTGGTTTCCCCGCTGAAATCATACCCCCACACGTTTTCCAGGAGCCTGTCACGGCTGACCACAAAGCCCGCATGGCGGCTCAGGTATTCCAGCAGCTCCAATTCCTGGTGGGTCAGCTTCACCGGCACGCCGTCCTTTTTGACTTCCTTCTTGTCAAAATCCATGGTCAGATCCTGCAAACGAAGAATGCTGCCCCCGTCCTCCATGCGCCTAAGAGCAGTCTTGACCCTGGCCTGCAGCTCCAGCACGCCGAAGGGTTTGGTGATGTAATCCTCCGCGCCCATCTCCAGGCCCCGCACCTTATCGATCTCCTCGCCCTTGGCGGAGAGGATGATCACCGGGATGGCAGCGGTCTCGGCCGTCTCCTTCCAGGCTTTCAAAATGGACCAGCCGTCTTTGCCGGGAAGCATGATGTCCAGCAGCATAAGCTGGGGCAGGCCCTGCTTCACCCGTTCCGCAAGCTTGTCCGCGTTCGTGACAAGCGTCGCATCATGGCCCGCCGCCGAAAGCGTTGCGGCAATCAGTTCGCCTATGTTTTCATCATCTTCCACAATATAAATCCTTGCCATTTCCCCACCTCACAGAATTTGTCTGTTCTTGTGTTCACCCGTTACCGCGAAGATCACCCATTCGGCGATATTCTGCGCATGGTCCCCGATCCGCTCCAGGTATTTGGCAATCATCAGTTCATCCATTTTACGGCTGGAACAGCCGGGGTCCTTCAAAATATCCTCCACCAGGTCGCCGCGCACCTGCATGAACAGCCGGTCGATTTCATCATCCGACTGGATCACCGCCTCGGCCAGCATGGTATCGTCCGTCAAAAAGGCGTGGATGGCCTCATTCACCATGATGACACACTTTTCTGCCATGGTGTATAACTGGGCCGGCCTGGCGTTGGGCTCCTCCCCCAGGTGCAGCACGATTTCGGCGATGTCGGCCCCCTGGTCGCATATGCGCTCCATATCGGTGATCATTTTCAGCGCCGTGGAGATAACGCGCAGGTCCTTGGCCACCGGCTGCTCCGACAGGAGGATCAACAGCGACTTGCGTTCAATCGACAGTTCCAGTTCATCGGCGATATGGTCGTTTTCATACACCTGCCGGGCCAGGCTCTGGCTGCCGGTGCGCAAGGCTTCCATGGCGTTTGTCAGCGTATCTTCAATGAATTGGGTCATGCGTTTCAATTCTTCGTTCAATTCCTGCATTTCCCGTTGGAACTTGCTGCGCATCATCCAAACCTCCCTGTGATATAATCCTCCGTCTTGGCTTCTTTGGGATGGGCAAACAGCGTCAGGGTATCGTTGTATTCGATCACTTCGCCGTGGAGGAAAAATGCCGTTCTGTCGGAAATGCGTGCCGCCTGCTGCATGTTGTGCGTCACGATTACAATGGTATAATCCGCTTTCAGCTCCATCATCAGATCCTCAATGCGGCTGGTGGAGATGGGATCCAGCGCGGAGGTGGGTTCATCCATCAACAGCACCTCCGGAGACACGGCCAGGGCCCTTGCGATGCACACCCGCTGCTGCTGTCCGCCGGACAGGCTGACGGCGCTTTTTTTCAGCCGGTCCTTCACCTCGTCCCAGATGGCGGCCTGCCGCAGGCTCTTTTCCACGGCATTGTCCAGTTCGGCTTTTTTGCGGATGCCGTGGGTTCTGGGGCCGTAGGCGATGTTGTCGTATATGCTCATGGGAAAGGGATTGGGCTTTTGAAAAACCATGCCCACCCGGCGCCTCAAATCTGTTACATCCAGTTCCTGATAGATATTTTTGCCATCCAGCACCGCTTTTCCTTCTATCCTTACGCCTTCCACCAAATCATTCATGCGGTTGAGTATTTTCAGCAGCGTGGATTTGCCGCAGCCGGAGGGGCCGATCAGCGCGGTGATCTCCTTTTCGCGGATGGAAAGCGATACGTCCTTCAGCGCCTGCAGCGTCCCATAAAACAGATTGATGTGTTCAAGCTCAATTTTCACCGAACTTCCCTGCCTTCTTGCTGAAATACTTCGTTAACAGGTTCATGGCCGTTACCAGTACCAGCAGCGTAACGCCGGCCACAAAAGCCACGTTCCGCCCGGCCATGCCGCCGTCCCTGGTGGAGATGAACATGTGCACCGACAGCGTGCGGCTGGAGTCCATCAGCGTTTGCGGCATTTTCGCCACGCTGCCCAGGGTAAAGAGCAGTGCCGCCGTTTCGCCGATGATACGGCCGGTGCTCAGTACCATCGCCGACAAAATGCCCCTGGACGCTGCCGGGAGCACAATGCGCATCACCGTGCGCAGCTTGCCCGCGCCAAGGCCCAAACTGCCCTCCCTAAACAGGTCGGGCACGGACAGGATGGCTTCTTCCGATGTGCGGATGATGGTGGGCAGCACCATGATGGATACCGTGAGGATGCCCGCCAGCAGGGAGTAGCCCATGTGCAGCGCCGTGCCGAAAAACAGTGCCCCGAAAAGGCCGTAGATGATCGAGGGGATGCCTGCCAGCGTTTCCGTAGCCAAGCGGATTATCCTCACCAGCCGGCTGCCCTTTTTGGCGTATTCGCACAGGTATACGGCGCAGCCCACTCCCAGGGGGCCCGCAATGAGCAAAGACAAAGTCACCAGAATCAGCGTGGTCACAATCGCGAAGCGCATGGAGGGATTGTCGGAGGTATAGGGGCCAAAGAGGATTTCCCAATTGATATGCGGCACGCCATGGATGAAGATATAGGCCACGATCCATAGAAGCGCGCCCAGAGCGATGGCAATGGCCAGCCAGCAAAGGCCGGTCAGCAGCGCCGTTTTAGCCTTTCTCATTCGCCTTGCCCCCCTTGGTAATCAGATTCAGCGAAATGTTCAGAAGCAGTATGAATACGAACAGTACCGCGCCGGTAGCAATCAGCGCGTCATAATGCAGCCCGCTGGCGTAGCTCATTTCCGAAACAATGTTTACCGTCAGCGTGCGCACCGATTTGAAGATGGTCGCAGGCAGAATGTTGCTGTTTCCCGCCACCATGCCCACGGCGATGGTCTCCCCGATGGCCCGGCCCATGCCCAGCACAACGGAGGTGACAATGCCCCGGCGGGCCGCCGGGACAAGTACAAAGAATACAGCCTCGGTATGCGTGGCGCCCAAGGCAATGGCCCCGTCATAATAGGAGGACGGCAGCGCCCGGATGGAGTTTTCGCTGACAGTGATGATGGTGGGCAGAATCATAATGGCCAGTACAATCGACGCCGCCAGCACGCTGTTGCCGTTACCCGGGAAATGACCGGCGATAAAGGGAACGATAATCATCATGCCAAAGAAACCATATACGATGGAGGGGATGCCCGCCAGCAGCGACACGCCCTGTGAGAACGCCCCGTAGATGCGCCTGGGGCAGTATTTTGCCATAAAGATGGCGGCCAGCAGCCCGATGGGTACTCCCAGGAGCAGCGCGCCGCCGGTGACGTAAAAACTGCCGATGATCATGTATGCGATCCCGAACTGCTGGGGGTCATTGTTGGGCTTCCAGCCCGTGCCGGTAATGAATTTCCATAGCCCCACCTCCCGGAAAGCCGGTACTGCGCCGCCGAATATGAACAGGCAGATGCACAATACCGCCGCCACGGAGATCAGGGAGGACAAAAAAAACAGCGCTTTGCTCCCTTTTTCCAAGATGGCACGCTTCCTCATGTTTCTTCGTTCCCCGCGCTTTCTTTTTACATTCTATACGCTGTCAGTATAAAAGAATTTTGTGCGCGGGCTGCCATAGCATTGTAAGATTTGCGAAAGAGCGGATTATATTCAGTCAAAGCGCAAAAAGGGAGACGGCGCTTTGCCGTCCCCCCTGGAGGGCTGTATGCTGTTTACTGGGCGGCCACTTCCACCGCGTCCCAGGTGCGCAGTTCGCCGGTGAAGATGGCGGTGATCTGCTCGCTGGTGAGGGCGGAAACTTCGTTGGTGTTGTTCACGATAACCGCGATGCCGTCATGGGCGAACACGGTGGGATCAAGCACTTCGGCTTCCGCGGCCTTGAGCCCGCGGCTGGACATACCCACATCAACCTTGCCTTCGGTGACATCCTTGATGCCGGCGGAGGAGCCGTTGTAGGTGAGTTCCAGGGCCATGCCGGAATTCAGCGCCATGTAGGCTTCCTTCAGCTTTTCCATAACCTTTTCCACGGATGTGGAGCCGGAGAAGGTCAGCTTGCCGGCAAGGCCGGAGGCCACGTATTCGGCGGCTTCATCGGCCACGGTGATAAAGCCGTTGGCAGCGATGATTTCCTGGCCCTGCTTGGAGGCCGCGAAGGTGAGAAAGTCCTTGGCCAGGGCGTTTTCGGAGGTCTTGGGCAAAGCAAGCACAAAGGGGCGGGCGATTTTGTAGGTGCCGGCTTTCACGTTTTCCACGGTGGCTTCCACGCCGTCCACAGCCACGGCCTTCACCTTTTCGGTGACAGAACCCAGGGAGGTGTAGCCGATGGCGTAAGCGTCCACTTCAACCTTGGCGGATACTTCGTCGGTGGAACTGACCATGACGGCCTCGGCGAACAGGCGGTCTTCGGTGCCGGCGTCGGTCTTGACCAGGATGTTCATCAACTCGTCGAAGGCTCCGCGGGTACCGGAGCTGGCTTCACGGGAAATTACGGTAATTTCCTGGGTCTTGTCAAATTCCGCGGCGAAAGCGGCCACGGCCAAGGTCAGCGCCAGCGTAAGGCAAACGGCCAGGGAAATGAGCTTCTTCATCTTTTTCTCTCCTTGCATTTCATTTCTTGATGCAATGCAAGTGTAGAATACCGCTGTATGGCAGCAACAAGCTTTGTGTAAGCGGTGCGAAAGAAAAAACAAGAACACGGAAAGAAAAAGAGGCTCCCTCTACACCCTTATGCCATGTGCGGAAAAAGCGGCTTTCAAAGCGCCCATATCCCCCGAAAACACATGACCTTCCATGTGAAGCTTGCGCCCGGCCTCCACATTGTCTTGATTATCGTCAATGAAAAAGCATTCCTCAGGCTTTAATTGATAGGTATCAAACAGGATGCGGTAAATTTTCTCCTCCGGCTTCAACGTATGGTAAAACGCGGAAACGATGGCGCCCTCAAAATACTTCAAGGCCTCAAAGCTGTTTTGGTATGCGGAAAAGCGCACGCTGGCGTTGGATAAAAGGTACAGGCGGTATCCGTTTTCCTTCAATGCCTTTGCAAGCTCCACCATTTTAGGATCTTCCGGCATGTATTCGTGCCAATGGGCCACGATTTCA
This sequence comes from Bacillota bacterium, assembly GCA_023411395.1. Taxonomy (GTDB): domain Bacteria; phylum Bacillota; class Clostridia; order Christensenellales; family Aristaeellaceae; genus JAEWAH01. Next base: position 56,026 of record JAEYOV010000061.1, on the reverse strand, counting down.
TCCAATACCGTGTGCAGCCTTTGAGGAAGACGCTCCTTGCACCTTAACACCGCCTCCTCATAGGCGATATCGCCACGATCCAGCAGGCGCCATTCTTCCTTGCCAAACATTTCCTCCCGGATGAGCAGCGCATCCTCCCCCTGTACGTAGGGAAGAATGGAACGCATGGGCGCAAAATCGCGAAGTACGTTGCCCATATCAAAAACAATGTTGCGGATCATTTGTACCTCCCATGAAAAAAGATATGGCCATTATACCGCCTCCCCTGAATTTTGTACACCAGCGCCGCCCATGATTGACAATCCCTGCCGATTGGGTATACTCATGCTGGACAACCTGGCAAGTTATTCAGGAGGACTTCCATGCATCTGTTTGACGTGATCGGGCCGGTCATGATCGGCCCTTCCAGTTCCCATACCGCCGGAGCGGCCCGCATCGGCCGGGTGGTGCGCAAGCTTTTGGGCGCGCAGCCTGTGCAGGCGGATATCGGCTTTCACGGCTCCTTTGCCAAAACATACGCGGGCCACGGCACCGACCGGGCGGTGGCGGGCGGTCTTCTGGATTTTGATGTGGATGATGTGCGCCTGCGGGACAGCCTCACCCTGGCCCGGGAAGCGGGAATGGTGCTGCGCTTTTCATCCGTCCAGCTTCGCAACGCCCACCCCAACACCATCGTCATTGAAGCCAGGGACGCGGACGGGCACCGCATCACCGTGCAGGCCGCCTCCGTCGGCGGCGGCAGCATCCGCATCCAGTCCATGAACGGGCTGGAGGTAGGCTTTTCGGGCACGGAAAACACCATTGTCATCCAGCATCATGACGCGCCGGGCGTCATCGCCCGGGTCAGCGGGCTGATTGCCGGGCGGAAGATGAACATCGCCACCATGCGCGTATTCCGCAGGCAGGCGGGGGCCGAGGCCGTCATGGTTTTGGAGGTGGACGGCAAGCCGGAGGAACCGCTGCTGAATCAGCTGCGCGGTCTGCCTGAAATTGATTCCATTGCCTTTCTGGAAAAGAGGTAACGACCATGGAATATACCATGTCCGAATTGCTGCGGGCCGCCCAGGGAACCACCATCGCCGCCGCCGCCAAAGAAGCCCAGGCCAGGGAGGATGGCATCACCCCCGAGGAACTTACCCTTCGCATGATTAAAAACCTTCAGGTAATGCGTGAATCCGTACAGGCAGGTCTTGACCCTGAACTGCGTTCCGTTTCCCAAATGGCGGGCGGGCAGGCGGCAAAATTGTATGCCCAGTTCATGCATGGAGGCTCGCTGTGCGGCAGCATCATGGGCAAGGCCACGGCCTACGCCTTGGCTGTTGCGGAATGCAACGCCTGCATGGGCAAGATCGTGGCCGCCCCCACCGCCGGGGCCTGCGGCATCCTGCCCGCGGCGCTGCTTGCCGTGCAGGAGGAAAAGAACCTCTCCGATGAATCCGTCGCCGACGCTTTGTTCACCGCCGCCGCCGTTGGCCGCGTCATCGCCCAGGAGGCTACCATCTCCGGCGCAGAGGGCGGCTGCCAGGCTGAAAGCGGTTCCGCCGCAGCCATGACCGCCGCCGCGCTTACGGAGCTGATGGGCGGTACGCCTTCGATGGCCGCCGACGCCTGCTCCTTCGCCCTCATGAATACCATGGGCCTGGTGTGCGACCCGGTGGGCGGCCTGGTGGAGGTGCCTTGCGTATACCGCAACGTGGGCGGCGTCGGCAACGCCTTCACCGCGGCGGATATGGCCCTCTCCGGCATCACCTGCCCCATCCCCCCGGATGAAGTCATCCTGGCCATGAAGGAAGTGGGCGACGCCATGCCCGCCTCCCTCCGGGAAACCGGCGAGGGCGGCTGCGCTGCCTGCCCCTCCATGCGTGCAAGGTTTGTGAAATAAAGACGGGGCTATCGCGATAGTCGCATTATGTTATATATATGCAAGAAGATGGCGTCCGAAGGTTTCCAAAGGCTCCGAAACCCCGACCCCGCCTGTGGCGGGAATGGGAGGGATGGAGGAGGCCCGCGAAAAGGAGCAGTGCGAGCGGCAGCGAGACAATGCGACTATTGAGCGGGCTGGATTGACCGGAAAGCCCTTTGGTTGCGTCCGCAGACGCAAAATCCTTCTTCTTGAATAACTTTATACATTATTTGTACTTGGTACGACAGCCCCCACCAAAGGAATATATCCCTTTGGAATCCCAAAATAATGATCAATGAAGTAGTGACTTAACGGAAGCATTTGAACCCCATTAAACCGCAGGGGCGATCATTGATCGCCCCTGCGGTTTAAAATTGGGTTTCCAAAGGGGCTTCGTCCCTTTGGCAGGGGTGCCGGGGGCACCGCTCCTGGCTCAGTAGTTTTCCGCGCGAACCATGAAGAACGCCTGTGGATGGTTGCACACCGGGCACATCTGCGGGGCCTTCTTTCCGATGACCAGGTGGCCGCAGTTGGCGCATTGCCAGATGGTGTCGCCCTCCTTGGAGAAGACCAGGCCGCCCTCCACATTGCTCAGCAGCTTCAAATACCGCTCCTCGTGGGTCTTTTCGATCTTCGCCACCTGCTCGAACAGGAAGGCGATCTTGTCAAACCCTTCTTCCTTGGCTTCCTTGGCAAAGTTGGCATACATGTCGGTCCACTCGTAGTGTTCGCCGGCGGCGGCGTCCTTCAAATTGACGGCCGTCTCGGGAACGCCATCGCCATGCAGGAGCTTGAACCAGATTTTGGCGTGTTCCTTTTCATTGTCGGCCGTCTCCTGGAAAAGTGCCGCAATCTGCTCGTAACCATCTTTCTTGGCCCGGGAGGCATAGTAGGTATACTTATTGCGTGCCTGGGATTCTCCGGCGAAGGCCGCCATCAGGTTCGCTTCCGTTCTGGTTCCTTTGAGTTCCTTCATAAGCTGCGTCTCCTCCTCAGAAAAATATATATTTCAAGGGATTCACCCATGAAACGCGCCGTCCTCTTGTCCTGTCTCCCTATTCAGCTTCTTACAGTCCGCACAGAGGCCCCGCAACAGAACCTCACGGGTCTCTACCTCAAACCCCTGTTCCCCAAGCGCGGCTCCAAGGCTGCCCAGGCATCCTTCCTCCATCACATCCAGCACCTGGCCGCATGTACGGCACTGGGCATGATAATGCTCCGTCAGCCTGCCGTCAAAGCGGACGGCCGCATCCAATAGCTGTACCCGGCGGATATGCCCCGCATCGGCCAATACGTTCAGGTTGCGGTATACCGTGGCGCGGCTTACATTGGGATGGTCTTTTACGATCTTCCCGTATACTTCCTCCGCGGTAGGGTGATACAATTTCTTGGCTGCTTCCAGCACCAGCCTGCGCTGCACCGTATTTCTGGCATTCATAAGGATCATCCTTATCGAGAATTATTCTCAACAAAGATTTTATGCCATTTAGCTCACCTTGTCAATACCCAAATCAATCTTTGCTCAGCCTGCAAGGGATATCCTCCCGCAGAATCCTATGCGTATATACGTTTTTCCCTTTCTGATGATGGACATGGTTTTCCAAAGTGAAACCAATGATGTTCAGCTATACAGTCCGGCATTTGCATCTTTCGTACCATCCGTATCAAATCCTGTTCTCCGGGTGTTTTTCTATGCGGCATCGTCCCTTCGGGCAGGAAAGGCTTCGGCGGCGTCGAAAAGGATCAAATCTTAATTGATACCTGACTGCGAGGCTATTGATATGAAGAAACGACCCAAGATCGGCGTCACAGGCCACATTTCCAAGGAAAGCCCAAGCTTAAGCATCACGCCCAATTATATGGAGGTCCTTTTTGCCTGCGGCGGCTTTCCGCTGCTGCTGCCCATAAAAGGCGATGAGGGCATGTGGCTTCAGGCCGCCCATGAACTGGACGGCTTTTTGTTCATCGGCGGCGTGGATGTTTCGCCATCCCGCTATGGCGAGGACACCCTGCAGTGCTGCGGGGAATTAAGCCCGCTGAGGGATGCCATGGAATTGTGTCTTCTCAATGCCGTCCTCCCCACAGGCAAGCCCGTCTTGGGGGTGTGCCGGGGTCTCCAATTATTGAACGTTGGCCTTCATGGCACGCTGTATCAGGACATCTACCTGCAAAACGCGCAGGCCTTCCAGCAGCAGCACAGGCAAATGCTGCCGGATCATCTCCCTGCCCACGATGTAATTGTAGAAGAAGGAAGCCTGCTTCACCGCATTGTGAATGCCACCCGCCTCCCCGTGAATACGTTTCACCACCAGGCAGTGAAGGATTGTGCGCCGGGCCTTGCAGTTGTAGCCAGGTCAGCTTCCGGCCTCATTGAAGCCATCGAGAAAAAGGATCATCCCTTCTTCCTGGGCGTACAGTGGCACCCCGAGCGTATGTGGCATGCGGACACGGCGGCGAAGGCCCTATTTGAATCCTTCGTGGATGCCTGCGCTCATACGCCATAATTCATCCGGCGCGGGAATAAATCTTCCGAAAAGCTTATAACTGCAAGTTGTATACAAGAAAAATGCATCCTTTCCCTTGACATCCCATATGCATGGCTGTATCCTTAAAGAAGGATAAACCGATGGTAAAAACGGTAAAGAACCCCATGCATCCTGTCGGTAAAAAATTGCAAGAGGAGGGCATTTCATGAAAAAGGTTTTCGCATTTGCCTTGTGCCTGGCGCTGCTGTGTTCGATGACAGCTTTCAGCTTCGCGGAGGAACCGGCGGTATACCGTGCGCTGTACGCTTCGGAGGTATCTACCCTGAACTATCTGACCACCTCAACCACCTGGGATTATACGGCCAGCACCAACCTCATCGACTCACTGGTGGAATATGATCCCCACGGCAACCTGATCCCCGGCCTGGCCCTTTCCTGGGATCTTTCTCCGGATGCGCTTACCTGGACCTTCCACCTCCGCCAGGGCGTGAAGTGGTATGACTATCAAGGCAACGAGGTAGCGGAAGTCACCGCCAACGACTTCGTGTCCGCCGCCAAGTACATTTTGACTGCCGAGAACAACAGCTCCACCGCGGAACTGCTCTTTGGCGATGAAGACAAGATCCTCAACGCCAAGAAATACTACGACAAGGCAATTACCGATTTCAATGAAGTAGGCGTCAAGGCGCTGGATGACTACACTCTTCAATACACCCTTGCAAAGCCAATCCCTTATTTTCTCAGCTCCCTGACCTATGTCTGCTACCTGCCCGCCTATGGCCCGCTGCTTGAGGAACTGGGCCAATCCTTCGGTACATCCAACGACAAGATGTATTACTGCGGCTCCTATATCCTCTCCGAGTTTGAGCCCCAGGTGAAGCACACCTACGTGAAGAATGTAAACAACTGGGACGCCGCCAACATCCATATCGACCGCATCGAGCGCACCTACAACGCCGAAGCCAACACCCTGTCTCCCACCCTGGCGCTCAGGGACGAGGTGGATTATGCCGTAATCAGCAACAATATCATCGACGACTGGAAGGCCAACAACCCGCAGTACCTCTCCAGGGGCCGCGCGGTGCCCGACTTCTCCTACTTCTACTGCTTCAACTTCGATCCCCAGTACGGTGCGGAGTACGGCCCGGAAAACTGGCTCCTCGCCGTGAACAACGCCAATTTCCGCCACTCCGTCATGAGCGCTTTTGACCGGCTGTACAGCATGGTGGCGCTGGCTTCCGACGATGCCGCCTCCGTGGTGCAGTACACCATCACGCCCAGTACCTTCACCTCCGTAGACGGCGTCGATTTTACCGCTCTCCCTGCCTTTGACTCAACCAGGAACAACTTCTTCAATCCGGAAAAGGCGCTGGAGTACAAGGCAAAGGCCATCGAGGAACTCACCGCCGCCGGGGCTACCTTCCCCATCAAGATGGTGCTCACCTACCGCAGCGATTACGCTGATTGGGAGAATGAGTCCATCCTGCTCAAGCAGCAGTTGGAGGGCGTGTTGGGCGCCGACTATATCGAGTGCATCCCCTATCCGGGTCCCTCGGAATCCTTCCTCACCGCGACCCGGCGCTCCGGCGTCTACTCCTTTATGCGCTGCAACTGGGGCGCGGACTATCAGGATCCCGAAACCTGGTCCGATCCCTTTGCGGTAGGGAACAACTACAACTTCATGTACAAGATGCTGGACAGCAGCTTCTTGGAAACCAAGGCCATCCTGGACGCCTATTATGCCACCGTTACCGACGCCAAGGCGGAAGTCTTCGACATGCAGGCCCGGTATGAAAAGTTTGCCGCCGCCGAGGCCATGCTCATCGACAACGCCATCGTGATTCCCTACTTCATCGAGCCAGCCTTATACCAGGCGACCAAGCTGAACATCTACGAGGGACAATTTGCCTCCTTTGGCATGTCCTCCCTCCGCTTCAAGGGCCAGGTGCTCTATGACCACTTTATTACCCCCGAGGAAGACGCCGCCAACCGCCAGGCCTGGCTGGATGCCGTCAACAAGTGATACCATCGCGGCTGTTGTCTCCCTGGAGGCCACTTCAGGGCGGATGACATGCTGGGGAGGAACTCCCGGATTCGGGGGTTCCTCCTCGTCGTAAAGGCAGCGCGGCTTCACATTCGTCAAAGGGGTTTGAAAGCATGGCAAAATACTTGGTCAAAAGGATCCTGCGCTCCTTGATCACCCTTATGCTGGTCTTGACCACCACCTTCATCCTTGTCCGCATGATGCCCATCGAGGGTTATTTTCAGAATTTTGACAAGCTGTCCCCGGAGCAGATTACCAACGGCCTGAAGCAATTGGGGCTCGACCAGCCCCTGCATATCCAGCTTTTCAATTTCTTCAAAAACCTCATCACCCGCTTTGATCTTGGCATATCCAAAGTCTACCGCAACAATGTGCCGGTGGCGGAGATTCTCGCGCCCAAAATACCTGTTTCCATCCAATTGGGCGGTTTGTCGATCCTGTTTTCCATGCTGGTAGGCCTGCCCATGGGCACGCTGATGGCCAAGTACAAGGGCAGGCTGCTCGACCACATCGGAACGGGTTTTATCGTGCTGATCCAGGCCGTTCCGGCGGCGGTGTACTATCTGTTCATCCAGCTGTACGGAACGGAGCTTTTTCATATCAGGCTGCTCTTTGACGCCCAAAATCCCGTGTCATGGATATTGCCCGTCTTTTCCATGTCCCTGGGGAACATCGCCTACTACGCCATGTGGCTCAGGCGCTACATGGTGGATGAAAGCCGCAAGGATTATGTGATGCTGGCCCGCATCAAAGGCGTTTCCGGCAACAAGATCATGTTCCGCCATATCTTCCGCAATGCCTTTGTGCCCATGGCCCAATACCTGCCCACCTCCTTTTTGAACACGGTCATCGGCTCCATCTATATCGAATCTCTGTACTCCATCCCCGGCATGGGCGGGCTGCTGGTCAACGTCATCAAAAAGCAGGACAACTCCATGGTGCAGGGCATTGTGCTTTTGTATGCTTGCGTAGGCGTCATAGGTCTTGTTCTGGGCGACCTTTTGATGGTGGCGCTGGACCCCCGCATCACCTTCGCCAAGAAGGGGGGCAGCCGCTGATGGCGATTTTGAAGCATCCCAAGGTAGAGCGTTTGGAGAAGCATATCGGCCAGCAGCTTTCGGGTACCCTGACCGAGGCGGAAAAGTTTACCTTCGCCCCCTTTAACCTGGAGGAGACGGAGCGTACAGGCATCAGCCAGTATTCCTATTGGCGTTCCACCGTCCAGGCCTTTTCCAAAAACAGGGTGGCCATGTTCCTGCTGATCGTCGTGGCAAGCATCCTTCTGTTTACCTTCATTCAGCCCATTTTGCCGGGTCAGTTTGATCCCTTTGTGGTAAATAACAATCCCGTGACGAGATTGCCCTACAAGAACCAGCCTCCAAGCAGCACCTTCATCATGGGCACCAACTCCATCGGCCAGGACTTGTGGGCCAGGCTTTGGGCGGGCACCCGCACCTCCCTGTTCATAGGCATCAGCGTAGCCGTCATTGAAGCGTTCATCGGCATCGTTATGGGCGTTCTGTGGGGGTATCTTCGCAAGCTGGATTTTTTGTTCACGGAAATATACAACATTATGGACAACATCCCTACCACCATCGTATTGATCCTGGTTTCCTTCATTTTCAGGCCCGGCATTTCCACCATCATCCTGGCGCTGTCACTGACCGGATGGATTGGTATGGCAAGGTTTGTGCGGAATCAAATTCTGATTATCCGTGACCGGGACTACAACGTGGCTTCCCGGTGCCTTGGCACAAGCACACCGCGAATCATTGTGAAAAATCTGCTTCCTTACCTGGTGTCGGTGATCATGCTGCGCATGGCGCTTTCGATCCCCGGCGCCATCGGCAGCGAGGTATTCATCACCTACATCGGCCTGGGCGTGCCCGCCACCATCCCCAGCCTGGGGAATCTGATCAACGTCGGCCGCCAACTGATGATGAGTCCCAGCCTGCGCTACCAGCTCATCTACCCCACCATTATCCTGTCCATTGTGACAATCTCGTTCTATGTGATCGGCAACGCGTTTTCCGATGCCGCCGATCCCAAGAATCACTTGTGAGGAAAGGGGGATGGATCATGGAAAACACAAAGCCCATCCTTTCCATCCGGGACCTGAACATAAAATTCAGCCTCCGGGGCCGCATCCTCCACGCCATACGGGGCGTTTCCCTGAACGTGTATGAAGGGGAAAGCCTGGCCATCGTGGGCGAATCCGGCAGCGGCAAATCGGTGCTCAACAAAAACTTCATTGGGCTGTTGGACCCCAACGGCTTTATTTCCGGCGGTTCCATCCGCTATTACGGCCTGCCTGTGCCCGAGGACGCAAAGCCGCCCCTGTACGGCATGGACGAAACCGGCCGCCGCTACGCAGACCTGGCCCGATTCAAATCGGAACGCGACTGGCTACAAATACGGGGCCGGGAAATCTGCATGATTCCCCAGGACCCCATGACCAGCCTGAACCCCTTAAAGAGCGTCGGCGCGCAGATCAGCGAAGCCCTGAAGCTGCACAGCAGCCTCACCGGCGCGGCAGCCAAAGAGGCGGCCATCCGCATTCTTGCGGATGTGCGCATCGACGACCCCAGGCGGCGGTACAGGCAATTCCCCCATGAGCTGTCCGGCGGCATGCGCCAGCGGATCGTGATTGCCATCGCCATCGCCTGCCGGCCGAAAATTCTCATCTGTGACGAGCCCACCACCGCGCTGGACGTGACCATTCAGGCGCAAATATTGAATCTGCTGAAAGAATTGAAGGAAAAATACCGCCTGACGCTTTTGTTCATCACCCATGATCTGGGCGTGGTAGCCAACATCGCCGAGCGGGTGGCCGTGATGTACGCAGGCGATGTGGTGGAGCTGGGATTGGTGAACGAAATTTTCTACGATCCCAGGCACCCCTACACCTGGGCGCTTCTGTCCTCGCTACCGCAGCTTGGGCAAAAAGGGGAAAAGCTCTATTCCATCCAGGGCACGCCGCCCAACCTGTTCAAGCAAATTCCAGGCGACGCCTTTGCCCAGCGCAACCCCATGGCGCTGAAGATCGACCATGTGGAGCAGCCGCCGTATTTTGAGGTATCCCCCACCCACCTGGCCCGCACCTGGCTCCTGGACAAGCGCGCCCCCAAGGTGTCCCCGCCCGAATCCATCCTGAAACTCAAAAGCCTGGGAGGTGTTTCCCGTGATGCAAAGTGAATACCGGGAAAAGCTCCTGGAAGTCAACAACCTGTCTGTCACCTTCGGCCGAGGCCGCCGCAGGTTTGAGGCCGTAAAGGGTGTAACGTTCCACGTCTTCCGCGGCGAAACCTTCGGCGTCGTGGGCGAATCCGGCTCCGGCAAGACCACCATCGGCCGCGCCATCGTAAGGGTGCATCCCACCTCCGGCGGGGAAATCAAGTTTGGCGGCCAAATCATCAGCGGAAAGCTGAACAAAGAGGACGACCTTGCCGTCACCCGCAAGATTCAAATGATCTTTCAGGACCCCATGGCCTCGCTCAATGAGCGGGCCAAAATCGACTACATTGTCTCCGAGGGCATGCAGGGCCGCCGCATCCCCAAGGCAAACCTTCGGAACATGGTCATGGACGCGCTGCAGGACGTGGGGCTTTTGCCCGAGTTTTCCAGCCGCTTCCCCCATGAGTTTTCCGGCGGCCAGCGACAGCGGATCGGCATCGCCAGGGCGCTGATCATGAAACCGGAATTCATCATCGCCGACGAACCCATCTCCGCCCTGGACGTATCCATCCGGGCCCAGGTGCTGAATCTATTGAGCGACCTGCAAAAAAAGCATGGGCTGACGTACCTGTTCATCTCCCACGACTTGTCGGTGATGCGTTTTATCTGCGACCGTATCGCCGTCATCCACAAAGGCGTTCTGGTGGAAATGGCGGATACGGAAGCGTTGTTTGAGCATCCCCTCCACCCTTACACAAGGGCATTGCTTTCCGCCATCCCCCAGCCCAACCCCATCGTGGAAAAGCAGAAGGTGCTGGAGGTGTACGACCCGTCCATCCATGATTATCAAACGGATGCGCCCTTCTTCCGGCAGATCAGGCCGGGGCATTTCATCCACGCCAACAAGCGTGAATGGGAAGAGTACGAAGATATATTGGTATCGTAACATTCCACTACGGTATCCGAAGATTTCCAAAGAGCGGCCGGAAAGCCCTTTGGCCGCGTCCGCAGACGCGAAATCCTGTTTACACACAATATATACAAATCACTTAAAAGGAGACTCACTCTATGCCTCACGACGAAACCAAATGCCTTCATTCCGGCTATACCCCCAAAAACGGAGAGCCCAGGGTAGCTCCTATCGTGCAGAGCACCACCTACGTTTTTGATACCACGGCGCAAATAGGCGCGCTTTTCGACATGCCCACCGCCCACATGTATTCCCGCTTTTCCAACCCTACGGTGGAAGCGGTGGAAAAAAAGATCGCCGACCTGGAGGGCGGCGTAGGGGCCATGTGCACCTCCTCCGGCCAGGCGGCGTCGCTTCTGTCCATCCTGAACCTGTGCAAAAGCGGGGAAAGCTTCGTCTGTGCTTCCACCATCTACGGCGGTACGGTGAATCTGTTTGCTGTAACACTCAAACGCCTTGGCATTGAATGCATCTTCGTGGACGCCGACGCGGACGAAGAGACGATCCAAAGCGCTTTCAAGCCCAACACCCGCGCGGTTTTCGGCGAAACGCTCGCCAACCCTGCCCTTTGCGTTCTTGACATCGAAAAGTTTGCCGCCATCGCCCACAAAAACGGCCTGCCCCTGATCATCGACAACACCTTTGCCACGCCCATCCTGTGCAAGCCCTTCCAATTCGGGGCGGACATCATCATCCATTCCACCACCAAATACATGGACGGCCACGCATTGCAGGTGGGCGGTGTCATCGTGGACGGCGGCACGTTTGACTGGGCAAATGGAAATTTCCCGGAATTCACCGAGCCGGACGCATCCTACCACGGCGTGATATACACCCGCGACTTTGGCAAAATGGCCTACATCATCAAGGCCCGGATGCAGCTCATGCGGGATTTCGGCTGCTACCCCGCCGCTCATTCCGCCTTTTTGCTGAACCTGGGGCTGGAAACGCTGCCGGTGCGCATGATGAAGTACTGCGAAAACGGGCTGGCAGTCGCAAAATACCTGCAAAGCTGCCCCCATGTGGCATCGGTACGCTACGCTGCGCTGCCCGGCGACCGCTATTACGCGCTGGCGCAAAAATACCTGCCCAAGGGCGCCTGCGGCGTCATCTCCTTTGTGATGAAGGGCGGCCGCGAACCGGCGGTCAGGTTTATGGACAGCCTGCAACTGGCCTCCAAGGAGGTCCACGTGGCGGACATCCGCACCTGCGTCCTGCACCCTGCCAGCGCCACCCACCGGCAACTGACCGAGGAGCAGCTTGCTGCCGCCGGCGTCAACCCCGGCCTCATCCGCATCTCCGTGGGACTGGAGCATATCGACGACATCATAGAAGATATCCGCCAGGCCATGGCGGCTGTCTGATACGGAGCACAAAAATTCCGCCGCGCTTCTTTGCCTGAAGTGCGGCGGATTTATTATGCCTTTGGATCAGCCAGCCTTTTGGCCATATAGATGTCCGGCTTACCAAAACCGTTGACATCCGGCAGCACGCCAACAATTTGAAAGCCCTGCTTTTGATAGAACTCATACGGGTGCATTTTCAGGTTCCGTATGCTTGCGATCTTTTCCCACAGCCTGTCATACAGATCCACGCCGGACAGAGATGTCTTATTGAACTCGTCGTCCGTGCCCAGGTAAAGCGTGATACCGCCCCTTTTTAATACCTCCGCCTCCAGCGCCCTGACAAGCGCTTTTCCAATGCCCTGTCCTTGGAATTCAGGAAAAACCGCCAGAGGATGCAGCTCCCATCCAGTTACCCCATAATGGGGAGCCGCCCCGACAAAGCCCGCCAGGCACCCATCCATCAAAGCCATCAGCGCTATGCGGTCTTCCCCAAGGTATTTTTCCACTTTCTCCATTGCACAGTCCGCGTAACAATGGGGAAAGCAAGTGATTAAAAGATCGGCAAACTCCTGCCTGTGCGCATCTTTTCCCCTGTCGAACCGTACGATTTCCATAATCCTTCCTCCCGATCACAGACAAAAGTGGAAAAAGCGCAAAACCTCCATATAGTCATCCGCCTCAAAGCGCACCGTCCGGGCGTCGGTCTGGACACATCCGGGATAGAAGCTGTTGCTGTAGGCCGCCGCATGGTCCCTGTAGCAGATTTCCACAGCAAAATGCCCGGGCAACGGGAACATGCACCTGCTTCCGTCCAAAGCCATTGCCTTTTGCGCCGCTTCACGGATGCGCCGCACCGCCACGTTCGGGTGGATGGAAACGGCTCCCTTGCCCGTTCCTTCGTTCACAGGCACGGTGAGGATATTGGGGTTGACGGATGTGATCCAGTCGCAAAGCGCCCTGTCCCCCGTCACAAGCAGTACGGGCACCTTGAGCATGGCGGCGGCAAGGCTGTTGATCAAAAGCTCAGACGCCAGTTCGCCATTGATCTTCACGAAAATGTTCTTAGTGTTCATGGTGTGGGAAAGAGGGTTTCCGTTTATGCCAGCAGCGGAATGGTAGCCCGTAAAAAAAACGCCGGAAAAGCTTTCGACAAGTCCCGCCATCATGCTGAGCGGGTTTTCCGCCCAGCCGCGGAAGATGCGCGCCTGCTCCGGCAGCTCTTCCGTCAGAATGTTTCTGGCTGAATCATGGGCGTCCTTGACGAGTATCTCGGCCGCTCCGCCCAAAATGGCTCCCTCGCAGGCGGCGGCCGCCTCCTTGGTCATCTGCCGGGCAAAGGGTGTGTAGTCCGGCTTGTTCTTGCCCGTCTCTTCCCAATGAACGATGCCGCAGGTGCCCTCCATGTCGGCGGAAAGAAAAATACGTTTCATTTGATGTCTCATCCTTTCAAAAAGTCCAGCGCCATGGCCGCCTGCAGCGCAGCGCCTGTTTGCAGGCAGCTTTCATCCACAAAAAAATCGCAGGTATGCAGCGCGGAACCTATGCCGCAGCCCAGATCGTAATATACACCGGGGGTATTGGCCACAAAAAAGCTGAAGCTCTCCACCCCAAGGCTGGGATGCACGCGGGGCACAATGTTCTCCTTGCCCGCCATGTCTGCGGCCAGCGCCAGGAATTGTTCGTGTAGCGGCTCATCGTTGTACACAGCTCCATAGCCATCCTTGAGCACGGCTTCCGCATGGCCGCCCAGGGCTCCGGCGATGGCCGCGGGTATCCTGGCAAGCTTTGCCTTGAGCATCGCCCTTGTCTCCGGCTTTAGCGTGCGAAGTGTGCCGCCGATTTCCACCCGGTCACAAATAACATTCTTGGCAGTGCCGCCCGTGATTTTACCAAATGACACCACCGCGCTGTCCAGGGGCGATATGTTACGGCTCACCAGTGTTTGCAAGGCCACAATGATTTGTGCTGCGATGACGATGGCGTCCACCCCCCGCTCGGGATACGCCCCATGGCAGCCTGTGCCATGTACCGTGATCTGAATATCGTCACTGGCGCCGCTGACGCAGCCAGGCTTCGTATATACGACTCCCGCCGGCTGGTCCGGCAGCATATGCAGCCCAAACACCGCGTCCACATGGGGGTTTTCCAGGCATCCCGCGGCCACCATATCCTTCGCGCCGCCAGTGGTTTCCTCCGCCGGCTCAAAGAGCAGCTTCACTTGTCCATGGAGCCGGTCCCTGTTTTCCGTCAATATTTTGGCCGCTCCCAGCGCTATGGCCATATGGGCGTCGTGGCCGCAGGCGTGCATTTTCCCAGAAATCCGGGAGGCAAAGGGCAATCCCGTTGCTTCCTGAACGGGCAGCGCGTCCATATCCGCCCGCAAGGCAATGGTTTTCCCGGGAAATGTTCCGCGGATCAGCCCCACCACAGCGTACTGGCCGGGATAGGTGAATGTCTCTATATTCAGTTCGTAAAGCTTCGCAAGGATAAAGCGCTGGGTGTTCTCCTCCTGGCCCCCAAGCTCGGGTTGCATATGCAGCTCCCGCCGAATATCTTTGATCCAGGGGGCGATTTCACCGGCCCTCTGCTTCACAAAATCATAGCTCACACCGTATCCCTTCTTCCTGCGAAAGATAATCCAGCACCTTCACGATATGCCCGTCCTTCATGTACACCCGCGGCGGCCTGCGGCTGATGATGGTGATGGCTTCATTCCTGTTGGTGCGGGCCCACGCGGCATACTGCATGTAGCTGATGCCTCCCCCCAGCAGCGTAACTTCATCCCCCTCTTTCACATCGGGATTATCCGTCACATCCACCATCATCTGGTCCATGCACACAAGCCCCAGCACGGGAGCCGGCTTCCCCCGAATAAGCACGCTGGCCACACGGGACATGCACCGGGGATACCCGTCGCCATAGCCCGCACACAGCGTGGCCACCCGGGAATCACGTGTCAGCGGCGAATCGCTGTCGTACCCCACCGTCTCCCCGGCAGCCACATTCATCACCTGGGCGACAACGGTTTTGAAACGCAGCGTCTCCCGGCAGTCAAAATCCATTTTTTCGCTGCCCATGGGCCGCACGCCGAAAAGCAGCGCCCCGGTGCGCACCCGGTCATACTGCCATTGGGGGTATCGAACCAACCCGATGGAATCGCACAGGTGCATCTCGGGAATGCGCATCCCGCGTTCCGCAAGGGAATCATGCATTCCCTTTAGCAAATCATGCTGCTTTTCATCCCGCTCCCTGTTGGACAGCGCCAAATGGGAATACAGTCCCTGCACCTGCACATGCGCAAGCCGGCCGATTGCCAGTATGTCCTCCATTGCCTGGGAACCGGGTACAAAACCCAGCCTGTGCATGCCCGTATCAACCTTGATATGGACAACACCGGTTTTCCGCACTATGGCAGCGGCCCGATCCACCAAAATGGCCTGCTGAAGGGATGTCACAGTCAGTTGGATATCCTGCCGAATGGCCTCCTCAAGCGCCTCTTCCTCGGTAACGGTCATGATGAAAAGCTCCTGCGAAATACCCGCCCTGCGCAGTTCAAAGGCTTCTCGGGCGCAGCTTACCGCAAAACTTTCCGCTCCCGCATCAGAAAGCGCCTTCGCCACTTCCGCCGCCCCGTGGCCGTAGGCGTTGGACTTTAAAACGCAGGTCACCTTCGTTCTAGGCCCGCAAAGCCTGCATGCTTCCTTATAATTATGCACGATGCCACTTAGGTCGATCTCCACCCATGTCCTGCGCAGGAAAGTGGTTTGCATGTTTTAACCCATCCGTCCTTCATCCTTGGGAAATCCGCCGGGAAATTCCTTCTTTAATGGGCGGAAATGCTCCGGTTGATCCGGGTTCTTTCCGCTTTATGCCCGCTTTGCGTCCGCTTTTTCTTGAAAGCGCGCTGCCTTGACGGCCACCCGCCGGTGAAAGGCTTTGCCGATCAAACCGCATTCGTCATAGGCCGTGATCTCAAATTCATATGCCCGCCCCTCCTTAGAAACAAGCCTTGCTTCCGCCCACACCCGCATGTGAAGGGGCGTGGCCGCCTCGTGGCTCACCTCGATGCGTGTACCGACAGTGGTCACGCCATCCTCCAGCGTACCAATGAGAGCGTTGCAGGCCGCGTTTTCCATCAGCGCTACCAGGGCCGGTGTGGCAAAAACGGCAAGGCATCCGCTGCCCATATGCCGGGCGGTCAATTCCTCCGTAACGATTGCTTCCTGTTTTCCTGTCATGATATTGATTCCTCCTGCCAGCCCTTGCAGGCATCCACCCAGCCAGCGCATTGGCTTGTAAGCTCCAGTTCCGAAAGCGTCATCTCCGCCGCGCTGTTTCCGGAGCCGCAGGCGGGGAACACCGTTTCAAAGCGCTTGAGGGATGCGTCCAGATACACCTTTACCGCCGGGTTTTCAATGGCAAAGGGGCATACGCCGCCCACCGCATGGCCCACGCTTTCGATTACCTCCTGGGGGGAAAGCATCCGGGCCTTCAAACCGAATGCGGCTTTGAACTTCCCGTTGTCGATGCGCGCATCCCCCGCGGCCACCAAAAGGATGGGCCCCTCCGGCCCCTGAAAGGACAGCGTTTTGGCGATCCGGGCCTCCTGTGTGCCTAATGCCCTGGCCGCCAGCTCCACCGTAGCGCTGGACAGCGCCAGCTCCATTACACGGCCGTCCATACGGTATTTTGCAAGATAGGATTTCACCCGTTCCACAGACATGCGATCGCTTCCTTATGTATTGTTGTAAACGAATCCATGATATGCCATTTGGAAATGGACTGTCAAGGCATTTGCGTACACCCGCCCAAATTTCCGCATCTTTCCCGTGCCCGTTGACAAATGCTGCCGTCAATGTTAGCATACTTTCATGGTATTTCCATAGGAATTTTGTAATTGGATCGTGGGAGGCACCCGTCCATGAAGATTTCCACCAAAGGCCGGTACGGCATGCGCCTCATGCTGGACCTGGCCCTGCACAACAACGGCTCCTACATTCCCTTGAAGGAAGTGGCCAGCCGCCAGGAGCTTCCGGAAAAATACATGGAGCAGATCATCACCCCCTTAAGCCGCGCCGGATACCTGCGGGGCGTGCGAGGCGCACAAGGGGGGTACCAGCTTACCCGCAGCGCCGGCGAATACACCATAGGCATGATCTTGCGCACCATGGAGGGCGACCTGTCGGTGGTCAGCCCTGTGGACAGCGGACAGGAAACGGGCGACATCGCCGCCCATTTGGTAGTGAACAACGTATGGACCCGCATCAATGATGCCATCGAGCAGGTGGTGGACCATATCACCCTGGCCGAACTGGTGGAGGATTACAACCGCCACGCGGCAGACAATTACGTCATCTGACCCAAACCGTCCATGCGGGAGGATAGACTTTTCATGATCGCTTTTCAGCACGTGTCCGTTGCAAACGCTGCAAAAAACGGCAGGCCGCTTATCCTGGAGGATGTATCCTTCACCATAGAAGCCGGGGAGATTTTCGGCATCGCCGGTCATGCAGGGGCCGGCAAATCCACACTCCTTCGCACGGTGAACGGATTGGTCACGCCCACCCGGGGCGATGTATTGATGGATGGCCGTTCCGTGACCCGCTTGAGCGGACATGATCTTTCCGCCCTGCGCCATCAGGTGGGCATGGTACTTTCTTCTCCCGCATTGATGAACAATCTTCCTTTGCGGGACAGCATCGCCCTCCCGCTCGGTGCATCCGGCTTAACGGACGCAAAAACCTCCGGCAGGGTGGGTAAGCTTTTGGCGCTCACCGGATTGGAGGGATTGGGCGGCGCTTATCCCGGTGCGCTAACCATGGAGCAGCAAAAGCGGGGTGCCATCGCCAGGGCCCTGGCCGCGGGTCCTAGGATACTGCTTTGCATGGAACCTACCCGGGGGTTGACGCCTGCCGCCGGGGAAAACATACTGAACCTGCTGAAGCACCTTCATAACGAACTTGAATTAACGCTTGTGCTGTCCACCTGCGATTTGCACGCGGTCAAGCGCCTTTGCGGCCGCGCGGCCATGATGCAGGATGGCAGGGTGGTCGAATTGAATGATACGTTTTCCCTGTTCTCCACCCCCCGGCACCCCTTCACCGGGGAGTTTCTTGCCCAGCAGTTATCCTTCGGGCTGCCCCCCGATGTGAAGGAGCACGCCTGCGGCACCATCGTGTGCATCGAGTATATGGGCGACCCGGCCAACGAACCTATCCTGTACGAAACAGCCCAGCGCTTTGGCGTGGAGTTCAACATTCTGCAGGGCCGCATCGAATACATCGGCGGAAAGCCCCTTGGCAAAATGTATGTTTCCTTCAACGCGGAACCGGCTTTGATGGTTTCCGTTCTGGGATACTTAAAGGCGCATACCTACCGGGCGGAGGTGATCCAGGATGTATGACTATCCCTTCCCGCAGGCGGCCCCGCTTGTGAACGCCTTTTTGCAGACGCTGTTCCTTTTGCTTTTTCCCCTTGTCATTGCTTCCATCGCAGGCGGCTCCCTGGGCTTGTGGCTGTTTTTCCGGCGTCATCCGCTGCTTTCCCGCAGCGCAAAGCCTCGGCCCGCCGGTACTAAGGCGCTGCCCTGCCTCCGTTCCCTTTGGTATCTGGGGCTTATGCCCATGCTCCTTCTATGGATGCAGCGCACCTCCGGTATGGCGTACGGCACGGCGGCAGCGTTGCTTTTGTCCCTGGGCGCGACGGCCCATCTGACCTTTCATGTGTATGGTGCGTTTTATGCCATCGATGAATCCACCCTGGAAATGGCTCTGGCTTCGGGGCTTTCAGGTTGGGGGCTGATCCGCCGCGTTCTTATACCGCTTGGAAAAAACAGGCTCCTCCACACGCTTTGTGAAACCGCCCTCTTTCTTTTGGCCATGGGATCGGTAGCCGGCTGTGCGGTGGGCGGCGGGCTGACGGGCCTTGCATTACGGGACGGATTGTTGCAAACAGACGGACTCACATGGTTTTTATGCCTTTTGCTGCTGGCTTTCCTGTTTTTCCTTGTAAGCAGGCTGTCTTTCCGGTTCGCCCAAAACGCGGAAAAGTAGACATGGTTCCCCTATGCGGCCCGGTGGTTTGCCGGGCCCTTTTCTTATCAACATTCTGCAATGTGCCTGTAAAAAAGCGTCGTTTTTTCACGTTGGCAGCCCGCAATATTGTACTTTCTTTCATCCATCCACCGTATCTATTGCATATTTCACTTTTAATGATTATAATAGATGACAGCACCAAGGGAAGACAATTGAAAGGAAGTAGACTCTATGAAGAAGGTCGTAGCCCTCGTTCTTGCTATGCTCCTGTTTGTCCCCGCGCTAGCGCTTTCGGAAGCGGAACCCATCAAAATCGGCATATTCGAGCCCCTCACCGGCGCCAAGGCCGCCGGCGGCATGATGGAGCTGGAAGGCATCCAGGTCGCCCATTCTCTGGTGAGCGAAGTTTTGGGCCGTCCCATCGTTCTGGTCCCGGTGGACAACAAGTCTGACGACGTGGAAGCCGCAACCGCCGCCGCCCGCCTGGTGGATGCCGAAAAGGTGGATATCGTGGTCGGCTCCTGGGGTTCCAGCCTATCCATCGCCGGCGGCAACATTTTCAAAAATGCCCAGGTGCCCGCCATCGGCACCTCCTGCACCAACCCCAACGTAACCCTGGGCAACGAGTACTACTTCCGCGTGTGCTACCTGGATGACTTCCAGGGCACGCTGCTGGCCAATTACGCCAAGAACAACCTGGGCGCCAAGACGGCTGCCGTGATCTGCGACATCTCCAACGTGTACGCCATCGGCCTTCGCAAATACTTTGTGGAAGCCTTCGGCGCTGAAAACATCGTCGCGGAAGCCTACTTCAACGTGGGCGACCAGGAATTCTCCTCCCAGATTACCACGGTCATGGCCGCCAACCCCGACGTCATCTTCATGCCCAGCGACTTCCTGGAGCCCGGCCTCCTGATGAAGCAGGCCCGCGACATGGGCTACGCCGACGTACCCTTCCTGGCCGGCGACACCTGGGAGACCCAGGCCATCATCGACGTGGGCGGGGCCGCTGTGGAAGCCTGCCGCTTTACCACCTTCTTTGACGCCGATGCCGCGCCTACCGCCGAGAGCACCGAATTTCTGGAGGCTTATGCTGCTAAGTTTGGCGGCGAAAAGCCCAAAGGTGCCGTGACAGCGCTGGGCTTTGACGCTTACATGGCGGCCGTGAGGGCCATCGAGAAAGCCGGCACCACCGACGGGCCCGCGCTTCGGGATGCCCTGGCTTCCCTGGAAATGGTGGGCGTTACCGGCGCGCTGAAGTTTGACGAAAACGGCGACGCCATCAAGAACATGGCCGTCATCAAGACGGTGAAAGACGGCAAGTTCGTTTACCTCGATACGGTTGTCGTGGAATAAATCCTAAAGAACACCCCTCGCGGGCGGCGATTTTGTCGCCGCCCGCATCCTTTGTCTTGGGATTTGTGCAGGCCGGGCGCATCAAAGACGCGAAGTGGCTTTGAGCCTGCGGTGAGGACGGTGCGTGCCTATGACGTTTGTCAATTTCCTTCAGCAATTGATCAACGGCTTGACGGTGGGAAGCCTGTACGCGTTGATTGCTGTGGGATATACCATGGTATACGGCATTTTGAGGCTCATCAATTTTGCCCATGGCGACATTTTCATGATGTCCATGTATTTTCTTTTTTTTGGTGTGACCGTATTCTTCATACCGTGGTGGGCCGCTGTTTTGCTGGCGCTTGCCGCTACGGCATTGCTTGGCATGCTGATCGAAGGCGCCGCTTACCGCCCCTTGCGCAGCGCGCCCCGCATATCGCTGCTCATCTCCTCCATCGGCGTTTCGTATCTGCTGGAGAACCTTGCCACGGTTCTGTTCACCGGCGTTCCCAGGCAGTTTCCCAGCCTGCCCATTTTTGACAGTAATATTGTTTTGGGGAGCCTGCGCTTCAAGTGGCTATCCGTCTTCGTGCCCGTCATCATGGGCCTTTTGATGCTGGGCCTTCAATTTTTGATCCACCATACCAAGGTGGGCATGGGCATGCGGGCCGTGAGCAAGGATTTTGAAACCGCCAAGCTGATGGGCATCCGCATCAACCAGGTCATCGCCGCCACCTTCGGCATCGGCTCGCTGCTGGCCGCCGTGGGGGCCATCATGTGGGGGCTGAAATATCCACGCATCGAGCCTTACGCGGGCATGATGCCGGGCCTGAAATGCTTCATCGCCGCGGTCATCGGCGGTATCGGCAATGTGACGGGCGCGGTGATCGGCGGGCTGATCCTGGGCGTTATGGAGATATTGATCGTGTTCTTTGCACCGTCGCTGTCGGGGTACAAGGACGCGTTTGCTTTTGTGGCGCTGATCGTCATTCTCCTGGCCAAGCCTACCGGCTTGATGGGCGAAGTGGTCACCGACAAGGTGTAAGGAGGGATGGCTATGAAGAAAAACGCTTCCCCCGCCTTTATGGGCATCGCCTCCCGGATGACAAAAAAAAGCCGCACGTATGCGCTGCTGACGGCAACAGCGCTGCTGGCTGTCCTTGTATTTCTCTTGCTGCTAAGCGGCAAGCAGATCGGCGACCCCTATCAGATCCGTATCCTGAACATGTGCGCCATCTATGCCGTTCTTGGGCTTTCCATGAACCTGGTGAACGGCTTTACCGGCCTTTTTTCCCTGGGGCAAGCCGGTTTTATGGCCATCGGCGCGTATGTCACCACGCTTTTGTTCATGTCGCCCGAGGCCAAGGCGGGCGTTTTCTACCTGGAGCCCATTGCCCCCTGGCTGGGCGCCATCCAGCTTCCCTTCCCCATAGCCCTCCTCATCGGCGGCCTGGCCAGCGGCGCGTTCGCGTTTGTGATCGGCTTCCCGGTTTTAAGGCTCCGGGGTGATTACCTTGCCATTGCCACCCTGGGATTTTCGGAAATTGTCCGGGTGATCTTCACCAACATGCAAACCATCACCAACGGCGCGGTGGGCATCAAAAACATTCCGCCCACGGCGAATTTATGGTGGACCTTCGGCATCATGATCCTGGCCGTCATCCTCATGCGGCGGCTGATGAATACCAGCTACGGCCGTGTATTCAAAGCTGTCCGGGACGATGAGGTGGCGGCGGAGGGCATGGGTGTATCCCTGTTCAAGCACAAGATGTTCTCCTTCATCCTCTCCAGCGTCCTGGCCGGTATCGGCGGCGGGCTGCTGGCCAGCGTGGTAGGCTCCATCAATCCCCTGCTGTTCCGTTTCATACTGGCGTACGACATACTGCTCATCGTGGTGCTGGGCGGCATGGGCAGCATATCCGGCACCATCGTGGGCGCGTTCGTCATCACCATCGCCAAGGAATGGCTCCGCTGGCTGGATGGCGGCTTCTCCCTGGGATTTACACAGGTGCCCGCCATCGCCGGGCTCCGTATGGTGATCTTTTCCCTGCTTTTGATGTGCGTGATCCTCTTTTACCGCAAGGGCCTGTTCGGCTCCAGGGAGTTCTCCTGGGCCGCCTGCGGCCGCGTATTGAAAGCCGCAGGGGAAATCGCAGCGAAGCCCTTCCGGCCCGCGAACAAGAAGGGAGGCGAAAAGTAATGCGCGTACTTAACACCTCCCATATCACCATGCGCTTTGGCGGCGTTGTGGCCGTGGACGATTTGAGCATGCACGTGGAGCAGGGAGAAATCGTAGCCATCATCGGCCCCAACGGCGCGGGCAAGACCACTGCCTTCAATATGATCACAGGAGTATATACGCCTACCTTTGGCAAGGTGTTTCTTGCGGACAGCAAGGGTCAAATGGAAGATATCACCGGCAAGCGCCCCGACCGGATCACAGCGCTTGGCGCAGCCAGGACATACCAAAATATTCGGCTTTTCAAGAGCATGACGGTGCTTGAGAATGTGCTTATCGCACAGCATCTGCATTTGAACAGCGACTTGTTTCATGCCATTACCGGTATTCCCAAATTCAACCTGTGGAAAGCAGCCACCAGCATCCAGCACTATCGGGACGAGGAAAAGGATATGCGGGAGCATGCAATGGAGTTGCTCGAGCGTGTCGGCCTTGCCCACCTGGCCGGCGAACTGGCCACCTCCCTGCCCTACGGCGAGCAGCGCCGCCTGGAGATCGCCAGGGCGCTGGCAACACGCCCCAAACTGCTGCTGCTGGATGAACCTGCCGCGGGCATGAATCCCAAGGAAACGGAGGACCTGACCGCCTTTGTCAAGCAGCTTCGTGATGATTTGCAGCTCACCATCATGCTCATCGAGCACCATATGCAGATTGTGATGGATATTTCCGACCGCATCTATGTGCTGGATTACGGCAAGCTGATCGCCAACGGCCCGCCCGCAGAAATACAAAACAATCAGGACGTGATCACGGCCTATCTGGGGGTGGAAGAAGCATGAGCCTGCTGAACGTAACGGGACTGAAGGTCAACTATGGGGGCATCCAGGCGCTGTCGGGCATCTCCTTCCAGGTGGAAAAGGGGCAAATTGTCTCCCTCATCGGGGCCAACGGCGCCGGAAAATCCACCACGCTTAGGGCCATCACCAGCCTTGTGCCCATGGCCGGCGGGCGCATCGAATACGAAGGGCAGGATATCACCGCCCTGGATACACAGCAGATGATTCAAAGGGGCATCGTTCTGGTGCCGGAAGGCCGCCGGGTTTTTCCCAACCTGACCACGCTGGAAAACCTCAAAGTCGGCGCGTATACCCGCAAGGACGCCGCCGGCATTGCCGACGATATTGAAAAGGTGTATACCTTGTTTCCCCGCCTGAAGGAGCGCCACTGGCAGCACGCGGGCACCCTCTCCGGCGGCGAGCAGCAAATGCTGGCGGTAGGCCGGGCGCTGATGGCCCGTCCGAAGCTTCTGATGATGGACGAACCTTCCCTTGGCCTTGCGCCCCTGGTGGTGCGCGACATCTTCAGCACCGTGAAAAAGCTTCACGGCGAAGGCATCACCATCCTTTTGGTGGAGCAGAACGCCAACGCCGCCCTGAAAATCGCCGATCAGGGCTATGTGCTGGAAACGGGCCGGATCACCATCACCGGCACCGGCAGGGAGCTGCTGGAAAACCCGAAGGTGCGGGAAGCGTATTTGGGGCGCGCCAGCACAAAGTGATCCCATGAAATAAAAGGCCGGGAAGCATTCACGCTTTCCCGGCTTTTTGACTGCGCCTCATGGGATGCCGCACGGCAATGGCTTTCGCAGGACACATCTCCTGGCAGCAATAGCATCTGATACATTTCTTATAATCATACCTGGGCGCTATGTCCTGCTTGGCCTCCAGGAAAATCGCCTTTCCATCCACAGGGCAGCTTTTGACGCAGGCGCCGCACCGGATGCACAAAGCGGGATCGGCCACAGGCCTGTCCTGCAAACCGGGCACCAGGCGGACAAGGTTTTTAAAGATTCCGCCGGGCATGCCGCTGCGCCGCACGTTGAAATCAGGCTTGCCATACCTTAACTTGGCCTCACGGATGGACAACTCCCCCTCCGGCGCCAGCACCTGTATCTCCTCCTCCCGCCATCGGCCAATCGATGCCTGTTCGCCGGCGGTGCAGGTGGGAATAAGGGCCGGTGACAGGTGGACCAGTTGGCAGAAAACGCTGTCCAGCGCCACGGAGTCGGAGGAAAAAATCAAAATGCCCATATTTGTTGGCGTGCCGGAAGTAGGGCCGTTGCCCTCCATGGCTACGATGCCGTCCAGGATATGCAGCCGCGGCTTTATGGCTTTGTTCAGATCGGCCAGCATCCGGGCGAATCGGATGGCGTCAGGGTATTTGGCATGTCCCGCGCCTTTGTTCACACCCGGAATGCAGCCGTATATGTTCTTCACGGCCCCGGTGATGCACTCCAGCGCGTGGGTCTTCATCTTGCACAGGTTGATGATGGCATCCGCCTCCAGCGCCCCGTTGCAGACGAGAAAGCTTTTGCTGATGCGGCCTTCAGGGCATGACACCTGCCTGCCGTGGATGAAGTCGGCCATGGGGATGTTCATTTCCTGTGCCGGCGCGTGAAAGCCGCAGGCCTCCGCCACCTTTTGCAGATTGGTGAACGTATGGCCGGGAGAATCCCCGTAGGTGATATGCGCATATCCGCTTTCACGAAGCAGCCTGCCCACCGCCCCAAACACGGCGGGATGGGTCGTCATGGCCTGTTCAGGGTCCGCCTTGCCCAGCATATTCGGCTTCAAAAGCACCTTTTCCGTTGGGGACACAAACTTTTCCATGCCGCCCAGCAGCGATATGCCCTGCTTCACCGCCCGGTATACGCTCTCCGCCTCATATGTTGCGCAAGGCACCAGCGCTACGATGCTCTTCCTCTCCACCCTGTTTTCCTCCATACACTTTCATGGCCTGTCATCAGGCATATCCGCCTTTGGGTATTTTAGCATAATTCCCCGCAGCTTGCTATGCATTGCGCGGAGATTATGATACAATCCCTGTATGTCAGAAAGAATTTTGCAAGGAGAACGCCATGATCCGCCAAGCCGCGTTTGCCGGGCAAAGCCCGCTTCTGAAAGGCAACCTCCACACCCATACCACCCGCTCCGATGGGATGGACACGCCGGAGGAAGTCATTCGGTCGTATATCGCCCACGGTTATGATTTTCTGGCCCTTACCGATCACAGGCTGTACAATTACCGGAATTATGTGTTGGATAGTCCCATCACCATCCTGCCGGGCATGGAAATGGACCGGAAAATGGAAGGCCCCGGAACACACTGCTTTCATACCGTTTGCCTGGGTCCCGCCAAAGAGGACGGGAACGGTTTTGGCCAGGATCAGTCCTTTGAGCGCGGCGTGGTGCGTGATCAACAGGAATATCAAAAGGTGCTGGACATGATCCATTCGAATGGCAATATCACCTTCTACTGCCATCCCCAGTGGAGCAGCACCCCGGCCAGGGAGTTTGAACAGCTTCAGGGCAATTTTGCCATGGAAATCTGGAACAGCGGCTGTGCCCTGGAAAATGAGATGGATACAAACGCCGCCTACTGGGACGAATTATTGATGCAGGGCAGAAAAATCTATGGCGTTGCCGTAGACGACGGCCATGAAATGGGTCACCATTGCAAGGGCTGGGTGCGCGTCAGCAGCGAAAATACCGTTTCCGGCATCCTTGCGGCCTTGCAAAATGGCGCTTTCTATTCCTCCTGCGGCCCCGAAATCTTTGACTTTTATGTGAAGGATGGCGTGGCGGCGGTGGATTGTTCCCCCTGTGACCGGGTTCTGTTCACCTATGGCCAGGCGCCCAACCATATTGTCCGCCGCGGCAGCATGCCGCTCACCCGGGCGGAATGCAAGGTTCCGGATCATTACCGGTACATAAGGGCAGTCGCGGTGGATGAACTGGGCCGCCGGGCCTGGACAAACCCCGTTTTTCTGGCTGAATCCCGCTGATTGTTTTCCGCGGGCCTCATTAATTTGTTAAAGAAGAATCCGAATGCGTTTATTTTCAGGCAACCGCAATGATGACCACTCCATGCTGTTCTCGCGCGAGGAACTGCGCAGGCTGATGCTCCCCCTGCTGCTGGAACAATTGCTGGTCGTGGCCATGAGCATTATCAATACCATCATGGTATCTTCCGTGGGCGAGAACGCCGTATCCGCCATTTCCCTGGTGGACAGCATCAACATCCTGCTGATCAACGTTTTTTCCGCCCTGGCCACGGGCGGCGCCGTGGTGACGGCCCAGTATCTTGGCCGCAGGGAGATGGACATGGCGGGCAAGGCGGCAAAGCAACTGTTGTACGTCATGCTGGCCGTTTCCCTGCTGATCAGCGGGCTGTCCCTTACGTTTTACCGCGGCCTGCTGGCGGCGGTCTTCCCCGGCGTGGAAACGGCCGTGATGGATTATTCCCGTACGTATTTCCTCATCATCATTTTCAGCTTTCCCTTCCTCTCCGTTTATAGCGGCGGTTCCGCGCTTTTGCGGGCCGCGGGCAACTCCAAAGCCTCCCTGAATACCACGCTGCTGATCAACCTTTTCAACGTGGCCGGCAACGCATTGCTGATCTATGTTTTCCGTCTGGGGGTCGCGGGGGCCGCCATCGCCGCGCTTTCGGCCAGGGCCGCGGGCTCGGTGATCATGCTGCGTTTGCTCAAGGACCCCCACAACCAACTGCTGCGCATCCCCTCCCTCTGGCAATTCAAGTGGGATGGCATGATGGTGAAACGGATTCTGGGCATAGGCATCCCCAACGGGCTGGAGAACAGCCTGTTTCAATTGGGCAAGATCCTGCTGCAAAGCCTGGTGTCTTCCCTTGGCGGCGCAGCCATCGCCGCCAATGCGGTAGCCAGCAGCCTTTCCGGGCTTCAAACCATCCCCGGCTCCGCGGTTGGCCTGGCGCTGATCACGGTGGTTGGCCGGTGCGTCGGCGCCGGGGAGTACGGCCAGGCCAAGCGGTACATCAAAAAGCTGATGGGATTTGCCTACCTGACCATGGCGCTGCTGGTAGGCGTGATCCTGCTGGCCTGCCCCTATGTGATCAATAGCTATGATCTCAGCCCGGAAACAGCGGCCACCGTCCGGCAACTGATCGTGGCCTACACCATTGTCTGCGCGTTCTTCTGGCCATCCTCCTTTGCGCTGCCCAACGCCCTGCGGGCCGCCGGTGATGTGCGCTTTACCATGGTGGTTTCCGCCCTGTCCATGCTGATATTCCGTATCGGATTCAGCTACCTGCTGGTGCTGAATTTCGGCATGGGCGTCATGGGGGTCTGGGTCGCCATGATGATCGACTGGGTTGCCCGCTCGGCCGCCTTCTTTGCACGGTACAAATCCGGCCGCTGGGAACACAGGAAGGTACTTTGATCCAAATGAAAAGGCGATGTCGCGATAGTCGCATAATATTATAAATATGCAAGAAGATGGCATCCGAAGGTTTCCAAAGGGCGACCGGAAAGCCCTTTGGACGCGTCCGCAGACGCGGAATCCTTCACCTTACATAACCTTATACATTATTTGCACTTAGCACGACAGCCCCTTTTTGCTACCGCTTTCCCTTTTCCAGCGCCAGCAATTTTTCTTTCATGGGCAAACCGCCGCCATAGCCCACCAAGCTGCCGTCGGCGCCGATTACCCGGTGGCAGGGGATAATCACCGGTATGGGGTTGCGGTTGTTGGCCAGCCCCACAGCCCTGGCCGCGCCGGGCCTGCCGATATCCCCGGCCAGCTTTCCGTAGGAGGAGGTTGCCCCGTAGGGGATTTTTACCAGCGCCTCCCATACCTGCTTTTGAAAGGCCGTGCCCTCCGGCGCAAGCGGCACATCAAAAACAGTCCGCCTGCCCTGCAGGTATTCCTGAAGCTGTTCCGCCGCCTTTTTCAGCGTTCCCGTCTCCTCCCGCTGCATTTCGGGCGGGATATGCTCCCCGGAGAAATAAAGATTTGTCACCTTTCCGTCTTTCTCGGCAATGGCCACCTGGCCCAAAGACGTATCGTACATCCACACATGCTTCATGGCAATGCTCCTTTGCTATTCATTGAAATCATTATACCAAAAAAGAAGGTCCCAGAAAATCAGGGATGTCTTTGCTCCACAAACCACCGGGTGCCCGCCCGAAACAGGTGGGTCACACGGCTGCCAATGCGTACCGTATAGCGCATGCCCGCCCCGTTTGCCGGAAGGCTGACACCGGGGCGGACGTCCAGCACGCCTTCCACAGGGTATCGCGCGCCGTTGTTCCAGATGACGCAGGTTGGGTGCACCGCGCCGTCCTCCGAAAACCACGCCTCCACCCGGACATATGTCTTCCCCGCATCCCCCGCCATTCCTTCTCCGCTCCTGTAGAACATTTACCTCATTATAGCAAACAAACGTTCTCTAATCAAGAATGGAATGTGTGCAGATATTCCCCGTTCCGGTGAATGCAAACTGCCGCCGCGGGAAATCCCCGCGGCGGCCAGAATCATGAGATTTTTGCCAGCATGTTCAGAATGTGCTCACAGGCCATTTGATCGTGATGCTTCGCTTTTTTGATAAGGGACACGATCTGCTTGCGGATTTCGGGCCGGGCGAGGGTGCGTATATTTTGCTCGTTCTGCTCGAAACCACCCTTGACCTTGTACATTTCCATCGCGCAGCCCGCCGCTTCCCGGAATTGCTGGGCCGCCTTTACGCACAGCTCCCTGATTTCCGGATGTCTTTCCCCCACCTTCCGCATCCAGCAGGCCGCGTGGGAGCGGCCCTCCCCTACCATGACCTGGGCGTCTGTCTGGCACATGGTGCGTTCGAACAAAAGGGGCAGCACCGCGTTTTGCGGAAACTCCCGGTCATTTCCGATGGCCCCGGCCCAGGCGTCATACGCGGCCTGGCCCCCGGCATAAACACGCTTTTCTGAGGCGCCGGGGTCACAAACGGTGATGCGTTCCTTCGTCAGCACCTCGGCAGCGTTTTCAAGCAGTTCCAGGATGGAAGCAGGCTCCCCCGCCTCCTCCCCGATGGCCATCAAAAGCCTGGTGCACCCGTTTTCCCACCAGGCATGGGAAATGAAATACCCGCACTCATGGGTCTCCCGCTCCCGGTCAAACTCCGGATTGCCCTGGAAAAAGTTCCAGCCCAGCAGCGTTTTCCCGTCATCCATATACCCGGTGAGGATACAGGCCTCCGGCGGCCCGATGATGCCCAGGGCGATCACCGGCCGGCCAAAATTGATTTCCTCCCGGATAAAGGCCATGAACTGCTCCTTGCTGCTCCCCTCACGCGGGAGCATCCGCACCTTGCGCCCCACCGCCTGAAAGGAGCGGCGGAAAGCCTCCAGCGGGTCCTCGTAGACATACTGAATGTCTACGTTTCCGCCATCCCACCTGTCCACGTTCCAGCGCAGCCGGAACGCCGCGCCGCTTACCGCCATCAGGCTGGAATAGTCGGCCTGCTGGCCCATATAGTTCAGGCAGGCCTTCAGGCAGGAAGGGAAGGGCGTACATTCCTCATAGGTGTATTCCACTTTCGGCACCCCATACAGGATGCAGCTTCCCGCGGTCTTTTCCATATCTTTTGTCATGTTCTCCGCCTCCGTCCGGCTGCTTGCAGGCATATCACCCGGCAGTATGGCCGGGCCATACGCGCCTGCAGCCAATTTTTTTCGTCCCACAGGGATGTTTGTTTTGCGAAAAAGGCTGGGCAAGACGCCTGTTTCCCTTAAAAACGCCCGGGAAAACGAATCATAGGCTTCAAACCCATATTCCCCTGCGATATCCGTCAGGCTTTTTCCCGTATGCTTGATGTCAAATGCGGCGTGGGCGACCCGCCTGGACAGGGCGTACCTGGCCAGCGTCATCCTGGTGCGCTCCCTGAACACCTCCCGCAAATGACGGTAGGAAAACCCTGTGGCCTGCTCAAGCAATTGCGGATCCATGCCGTCCCTGACCCGTTTTTCAATGAAGGTGACCACCGACAGAATGCACAGCGAATAATCCATAGCCTTTTTCTCCTGTATTGTTTTGCCTCCGGAAGCAGCTTCATTATAAACGATCGAGCCTCCGCGCGCTCGACTTTTTTGACCTTGTTTTGTCTGAATTTACAGCAGATCCCGCATCTCGGTCATGTTTTCCCAATAGCGTTTGGGCATGTGTGTCATGCGGCATTTGGGATTGTAGCGGTCCTCAATGGCCACGGTCTTGTAAAATTGCCGCCATAGGGCGCGGTATTGCTCTTCCGTTTCAGACGCTTCGGGAAAAAGCGCTTCCTCAAGCTGCACAAGCTCCATCTTCCCATCCTGATAGTATAGCGCCGCCTTGTGGGTCTTGTCATAGATGGCAAATGTCTCGTTCCTGAAGCGGTCTGCAAAATGGCCGGCGATGAATGGCAGTATAAAGTTTTTGGGGCTGATGGCGGCCACCAGCTTTCCATCACAATCGGAAAAGCGCACAAACCCCGTCAGCAGATGGCCTTCCCGCAACAGGTGCCGTTCCGCCTCCAATAACGCGGCCACGTCCGGGTGTGCCAGCATTTGAATGACCTTCGGCCCTTCTTTAAACGCCAGCAGCGCGAAACGTAAAAGGGCGGTTTCCTTTTCCTTCAGGCAGCTATAGAATGCGGTTCTCATCAGCTCAAAAGCGCGAAGAGAAACCTTTTCCATCATGGCATTGCTGACCCTTTGGGCTTTTTCCAAATCCGTTTTCACCCGCTTGCGGAAAAAAAGCGCCATTTGAGCCTCTCCTTCCGCCTGGATGGCAAAGGGCAGCTCATGGGTGTACACGCTTTCATGAATGCAGCAAAAGAGACCAGGCAGGCTGCCGTCGTACAGGTACACCACGTCACTGGGTTCCGTTAATGGCCTTGCGCCAGGCACAAAACCGCCTCCTCCACCGCGCTTTTGATGTTCATCGTCTTCCCGCCTGCCCAAAGGTTCATACCCATACCCTTTATGGCAGGGAACAGCGAAAGCTGCTCCATGCCGAAGGCGCCCAAATTGGGGTCGATCAGCGCCCGTACGGTTGTTTCCCGGCTGGCCGTTATACCGCAGGGCATGTCCCCGGCACGGATGAAATACTGGGCACGCTTTAAGACCACACCGATGCGCTTGAGCGCCGCAAAGTCCAGCCTGCCGTTTCTGCGGGCGGTCACAATGCGCTGGGCACTGGTGGGGCCAATCCCAGGCACCCTCAAAAGCTCCGCCAGCGAGGCGGTGTTCACATCCACCGGGAAAAGATGCATGTTCTGTACAGCCCAATTGCATTTGGGGTCCAGATACGGGTTGAAATTGGGGGCCTTCTCGCTGAGTATTTCATCGGCTGTAAACTGGTACTGGCGGAGCAAAAAATCGGCTTGGTACAGCCGGTGCTCCCGCAAAAGCTGCGGCTTGGTATTCAGCGACGGCAGAAGGGTGTCCTCCACCGCCGGGATATAAGCGGAATAGAACACGCGCTTCAGCCGGTATTTATCATACAGCCCGGAGGCCAGCTTGAGGATGTGATAATCGGTTTCCGGGCTGGCGCCGATAATCATCTGCGTCGCCTGCCCCGCGGCAGCAAAGCGGGGCGCGTTTTTGAATTTCATAATCTCCTGGCGGCTATCTTCGATCCCGCTTCTGATCAGCGCCATGGGCGATAATATGGCCTTCTTCGTTTTGTTGGGCGCCAGCCTCACAAGGCTTTCCTCGCTGGGAAGCTCTATGTTAATGCTGAGCCGGTCCGCCAAAACGCCCAGCCGGTGAACGAGCTCGCCCGACGCGCCCGGAATGGTTTTGCAGTGGATGTAGCCCCAGAACTGGTATTTGCACCTTAGAATTTCAATGGCCCGTATCATCTGTTCCATGGTATGGTCGGGGCTTTTCAATACGCCGCTGGATAAGAACAGTCCTTCAATATAATTGCGGCGGTAGAATTGGATGGTGAGCTCCGCCAGCTCCGAAGGCGTGAATGCGGTCCGCGGCACATCATTGGAGCAGCGGTTGACGCAGTACTTGCAATCGTAAATACAGTGGTTGCTCAAAAGCACTTTCAAAAGCGACACGCACCGCCCGTCCGCCGCAAACGTGTGGCAGCAGCCGCCCGCCACGGCGCTGCCAATACCCTTGCTGCCGGGCCTGTCCACCCCGGAGGAGGTGCAGGCGGCGTCATATTTGGCGCTGTCCGCCAGAATCGTAAGCTTGTCCATCAGATCCAAGAGGTTTCACCCGCCTCAATCATTGTCCGTCCCTCAGCAGTATGCTTTGGCGGCCCGTTTTCCGCAGGAATGACTGATTTTACATAACAAGAACATTTGTTCTCTTTTATTATACGCAAGAATGATGCGTTTGTAAAGACAGGACTGAAAAAAATATTTGAAAAAGCATTGACAAATCATTCACATTCCAATAGAATTAAACATGTTTAAAACATATTTAAACATTCAGGAAGGAGTGTGAGCCCATCCCACGCAATGAAGATGCCAAACAGGCGCTGATGGACGCGGCGATAGCGCTGCTAAAGGAGACGCAGGACCCCCAAAGCCTTACGGTACGTCAGATCGCCGGGCGTGCAAGCATCAATGCCGCCCTGGTCAGCTATTACTATGGTTCCAAGGATGAACTGGTCCATGCGGCGGTGGATGAAATCATGCGCATGGAAGCCGGAAAGTGGCTGGTGCCGCCCGTCGGTGAAACCGACCCCATATCCCGGCTGAAAAACATGCTGCGGCAAATGTCCGACATGGTGGTCAGCTACTATCAGTTTACAAAAGTAACGCTGGAACATGCCCTCCTGCAGGGAGGCACGGAGGTTCCCCAAATGATCCTACCCCTTTTGCGTACCATCCTGCCGGACAGGGATGAAAGGGACCTGCGGCTCCTGTCCTTCATGCTGATCACCGGACTGCAATCGGCCCTGGTGCGGCATGGCGCGTTCCACAGCTATACCGGGTATGACCCTTTTGACAAATCCCAGCGCGACGAAATTCTAAACAGGCTGGTGGATGTGCTGCTTGCCTCCCCCGCCCCCCAAAAGGAGAAAGAAAAATGAAAACCATCGTCATCATCGTAGCCATTATTGATATTCTTCTGCTGCTTTCCACGCTGATCTGCGGGCTGTGGATCGCAGGGCAAAACCTGACGGGAGATGCACTGGCCTCCTCCCGCGCCTTTCACCGCAATATCGCCGTCGCTTCCATCGTACTCTCCCTGGTGGTCATCCTGTGGATGCTTTTTGCCTACGTCCGGTAGGAGGCGGCCGGCGACAAGGGAATCTACGAAAGACCGGATTTGTATCCCCTTGCTTTCCTCTGCAAAAGCGATTCCAGCAGCACCCGCGTGCCCGTATCATCGATCGCATCCAGCTCCTTGACGGAGCGCAGCACTGTTTGGCCGGCCAGCACCGGAAAGCCGCATTCCAGATACAGTTGCGCCAGCGAAAGCAAAACCCCGGGGCTGTCGATGTAATTGTACACATACAGCGTTTTTTCAAACAGATCGAAGGCGCCGCACTCCAGCATGATTTTCAAAAGCGCCGAAAACAGGGCAAGCAGCTCCCTCGGCTCTTCCCCCTGCAGCATATTTTCCTTACTGCCCGCCAAAACAGACAATACCTGGCGGCAAAGCGATTCCCCAAGGCGCCCAAATGCCCGCCCCACGGCCGCGGCGGCTTCATCCGTTTCCTCCGTCTGGACGGGCTTTTGCATCAGCAAAAGTACAAACAGCATCAGGGCGCTTTCCCTTGCCGTCCGCAAAAGCACGCGGTAAGACCCTTTGCCACGCACCGCCTTCCATAAATGCACCAGAGCATTCTCATAATCGCCTGACCAAAGGTAATATTCCCCCCACAGAATAGCTATTTCGCTTTCATAGCCATCTTCTCCGTCAAGCAGCGTCAGGTGCTTTGGGCAAAGCTCCCACAGCTTTTGGGAAAGCAGTACAGCCGTGAGCATAAGGCGGTTTGGCACATGGCCCGGGCTGGCAAACAAGGCCGATATCCTGCTTTCAATTTCCGGCGGCGGAAGGCCCATTTTCCGGTACGCGTCCGCCATGCCATACAGCGCGCCGTGCAGGTTGTTGTCAGCCTGGACGGCTTTCGTATAATAGGCCGCCGACTTTTCATAGTCGTGCTGCCGCATGAAAAGGTCCGCCAGAGACAACAGGGGCTTGGTGGTGGCGCAGTCGTCGGAAAAACGCAGCGTAGGATGCGGCTGGCCCATTGCGATGGCTCTCTGGAAGCTTTCGGCGGCCAGAAAATCGCGGCCCCAGTCCATATACACCCTGCCGCGCAGGTATTCCATGTCCGTGCAGCCGGGATAGACATTCAGCCCTTCCGCCAGCGCTTTCACGGCTATCGCATACCGGTTCAGATTGTAATGGCACAGCGCGATCCGAAATAGCAGATGGGGGCCGAAAGCCTCCTGCGTTCTGTAGCGCTCCCGTGCTTTCCCATACCACTTAAGCGCTTTTTCATATTCCGTTTGGGCCATGTATTCATTGCCCAGGTTGAACAGCATGAAGGCGTTGTCCGGGTCTTTTTCCAGTTCGCCCATCAGCAGGGGAATGTTCCGCTCCCGCTTGTTCTTGCTTTTGACAACGCTGTCCAGATACCCCAGATGATGCAGGCGGATATCGGTAACGGCAAAAAGGCCGTCCATAGGTTCGCGGCCGGTTCGGGCGATCTGTTCATGGATATCGCCCACAAAGCGGTACAGCCCGTTGTTGCGTACCAGGCGCAGGGCATTATGGAGCGTATACAGCCCGTCACCGTATGACCCGAAATGGTTGTACACTTTGAAATGTGCGCCGTCGCCGCTTGTATTGTTTACAAAATCCAGGAGCCGTGCCTTGTCTTCCGGGAAGAGGCGTTCGTCCGCGTCCAACAGCAGGATCCATTCGCAGGAGGCCTTTTCCATGATGAAGTTGCGGGCGTTGCTGAAGCTGAAATCCCAGGGATAGCCGTACACCTGCGCACCGCAGCGCTCCGCGGTTTGAACCGTTAAGTCCGTTGAGCCGGTGTCAGCCACCAGTATTTCATCCGCCACGCCCTGCACGCTTAAAAGGCATTCTTCCAAAAGCTCCTGCTCATCCTTTACGATCATGCAAAGGCTGATGCCCGGCTTTTTCGCCGCCACTTTGTTTTCTCCTTTCAAAGGGCAGGCGGCCGGCCAGCCGCCTGCCCATGGGCCTGATTTGGAAAAATTGCTATGCCTGGGCGTTGAAATAAGCGCTGAACGTGGCCGTTTCGGCGCCCAGGTTATATTGCAGGCGGATATAGTGCGCAAAGCTGGAAACAGCCATATACAGGCTGTCGTTGGCGGCAATCACCTGGTCCGTATAGGATGGATCATCCACATACAGGTTGGTATCCGTCGTGGGGCTGATCTGCAGGGATATGGTGATCGGCGTGGTATCCTCGTTATAGACAAAGATGGAGGCCACCTTCAGCGTGGAAATATCCGTGTCCGCAAAGATGACGCCGGTGCCTGTAACGGATGTGCTGGTCACAGCATCGGAGGTGAAAGTGCTTGCCCCGATGGTCACAGTGCCCTCTACCGTCAGCGTCGCGTTGCCGATGGTCACGGGGTTTGTGATCTCCGATACCGTTACGGTGCCCTCTACCGTCAGCGTCGCGTTGCCGATGGTTATGGGGTTTGTGATCTCCGATACCGTTACAGTACCCTCTACCGTCAGCGTCGCGTTGCCGATGGTTACGGGGTTTGTGATCTCCGATACCGTCACGGTACCGGCTACCAGCAAATTGTTTGAACCGTCCAGCTGCACCAGTTGCAAATCACTGCCCGACTGCGCATAGATTGCGGTTCTCAGTTCGTTTGCAGTGGTATTGAAAACAAGATTGTTCATGGTCTTCTCCTTTCGTGGCGGCGCTTAAGGATGGTCTGCGCCGAAAAATCACATGGCAAAGGCGCCGCCTTCCTTTGGGCTGTCCGCCTCCTGAAAGCTGCCCTTTACCATGTAATTGTTCGTCTGCGCCTGGCACCAGACACGGGCCGCGGTGTATTGGCTGTCCTGAACGGGATTCAGGCAGACACGCATGAATTTTCCAAACAGATAAGGCGCCGCAGCCTTCATTTCCCCCGCCTCCAGCCGGAAACTCTGCTTGTCATCCAAAAATACCATGCCGTCCGGGCTGAACTGCAAATGAAAATCCAGCGGATGATCACCCTCGTTCCTCACAAAAAAGGTGATGGTCCTGACGCCTGCCGTATTTAGGGATGGGCTATACAGCGCCCGCTCCATCCCGCGCAGCTCAAACACCCGTTCCCTGAACACATTTTCCAAAAAACCGCTGCCCGGACTGCCGGGTTGTTCCGCGTCCTGGCCGCAGGTGATTTCCAGATAGGGCATATACTCCCGCGCCTGGGCATAAAAAGCGGCCACTCCGGGTCTATGACCCGCGGCCATCAAGGAAAAGCCAAGCCCCGGCAGCATCCCCTGGCGGTCCTTCATAAACGCCGTCATGTCACAGGTCACATAGTTCAAACGGTTGCGAGGCGTCACATTTACAGAGGCAATGGGAAACGGGGCAGCCGCAGGCCTTGTCCTGTAGGTTACCGTCCCTGCGTCAAACGGGGCAGCATTTTGATACACACCCACCCATACATCATGGGAGCAAGGTGAGCAGACCAGCATGCACAGGCGCACGGAGACGACCTTTTGATGCTCGGGCAGTATCAGAGGCGGAAATTGAATAAGGCCGATATATTGACCATACGCGGCGTGCGCCATAGGCTTGGACAGCCTATGCTCCGAAAAACCCACGCACACAACAGGCGAAAAAGAATCGTTTTGATCCGGGCTGTCCTGTGAAACAAAAACGGCGTCGCAAGCGTAATGCAAAAAGGGCATCCCTGTATTCAGACTCCTTTCCCGCCACCCTCAGGCGCGGCCATTGTAATAGCCGGCAATGCCCGTATTGGCGGAAGCCTGCACCGAAAGCCGCACATATTTCATCGGTATAGTGACGGCGCCACCGCATTGCTGTTCATGGTCACGGTTTGCGGCGCGGAATGGTTTATATAAAATATATGATCAGCTTAATAAATCAGGCTGCGGATATCAAGGCCGGTGTTGGTGAGGATACGATTCCATTCTATTCCGGCAGCCATGACAAGTGCCTTTGGGCAGGAAAGCAGCGGAAAGGGCAAAAGAATCCGGCCGGCGCATTTTTCAATGCCTCCGGCCGGAAAACTGGCTGCTCCGATATTCTTATGTGTCGTATTCGTATTCAAACCCGGCCTGGCCGGCGATTCTGTCCAGAAGGACTTCCTCATTTTTTACAAAGCGGTAATGCACCCAGCAGGAGGGCGCCTCCCGTATGAGGCGGGTCATACCGCCCAGAACGGGCGCACGCAGCGGAATGGCCCCGTTGTCCATCCGCCGGACGGACAACGTATATCCGCCCTGCCGTATAAAAATTTCACCGTTTCCGATATGCGTGGCCTTTGCCCCAAGATAGGTGGCCAGCCGGTACTCCCGGCCATCAAGCAGCACGACGCCGATCACGCCTGTAAAGCGCTTCCCAGCAAAGGGAATGTCCGCGGCGGAAAGCATCAGGGAGCAAAGCGATTTTCCCCGCCATACGCTTTGCGTCCACATATACCGTTTGGGAAATGACCTTCCCCTGTCCCCCTCCATATAGCCAAGATCATTATTAAAGCTATACTCTTTCCCATTGACCGTAATGCGTCCGCGAACTTCATGCGCCATACTGAATACGCTGTGGCGGCACTCCATAAAGGGCACATACCGGAAAGGGCCCATGATGTCATACCGTATGGGCGAAAGCGGCCCGAAAGCCACATTCCCGTGTACCGTGACGTCACCGGTGCGGATATCAAGCCGGATGCCATCGGCGCAAAACAGGCTGTTGCCCGCGGTAATGCGCATACCGCGCCTGTCCAAATGAAACGCGTCCCACGGTACGTCCACACAATACGCTGCATCCTCCGTCACGATTTGAACGGAAGCGGAGCGGTTTCCCCGGGCGTCCCGGTGCATGGCGGGAATCAGGGCAAGCGTTCCCTGCTCCGCCTGCTGCTTAAAATACCATCCCTCAAAATACCCGTGCAAGAAATTGCTCCTCTCGCCCGCATACAATCTGCCCGGTTTTCATATTCTTCCTTACCTTTTCCCCGAATGGACCCGGGCATACGGGATTTTTATCCACCGTTCAGTTACAACGCATTCCTGAACCGTGTGTGTTTTCGGGGAAATTCTGCATACTGAGGGAGGAAATGTTGCGCTTTTCCATATATTCCTGTATAATTTTAGCCATTCAAGCACTTGTTCGGCCATCATCAATTAGCAGTATGGAGGATTGCAGCATGCAGCAAGGTGTCAAGTACAACGGTCTGGCCATTGCGGGATTCGTAGTCTCCCTATGTTCCCTGATTCTCCCCTATTACGGAATCGTGGCCATTGTAGGGCTTGTTCTGTCGGTGGTGGGCAAAAACCAAATCGCCGTTACCGGCGAGGGCGGCCGGGGCATGGCTATTGCCGGCCTTGTCATTGGCATTGTAAGTCTTGCCTGGGCAGTCATTGCCATGATTGCATGCCAAAGCGCACTGAACACGCTTTTAACCAATTTCACTTACTGATTTCTCCCCCGCAGAACAGTTTCCTTCATGATCAAAAAAAGCCCGCTTTACGCGGACTTTTTTTGATGCTGCCATTATTTGGCGGAACGGACAGCCCCGTAGCGCTTGGCCACTTCCTTCCAGTCCAGCACGTTCCAGAAGGCTTTCAGATAATCCGCCCTCAGGTTCTTGTACTTGAGATAGTAGGCGTGCTCCCACACGTCGATGGCCAGGATGGGGGTAAAGCCGCCCTCCTCCATGAAGGGATTATCCTGATTGGGGCTGGAAGATACCTTCAATGCGCCGTTGGCATCCGCCGATAAAAAGGCCCAGCCGGAACCGAAGCGCCCCATGGCCGCCGCCGTCAGCTTTTCCTTCAGCGCGTCCACGCTGCCAAAGGCTTTGTTGATCTCGGCCGCCAGTTCTCCTTCCGGCGCGGCTGACGCCATGGGCGAAAGGATGCCGAAATACAGGTTGTGGTTGTAATATCCGCCGCCGTTATTCTGTATGGCGGTGCGGACGGCAGGGTCCTTCACGTTGGATAAGCTTTTCAAAATATCCTCGATGGATTTCCCGTCAAGCTCCGGCGCCTTCTCCAGCGCCGCGTTCAGGTTGTTGGTGTAAGCGGCATGGTGCTTTGAATAATGCGTCACCATGGTGGTTTCGTCAATGTGGGGTTCCAGGGCATGAAACGCATAAACCAGTTCAATCTGCTTGAACATATGTTTTTCCTCCTTGCAATTTGAAAAATGGTTCACCCCTGCAAAACGGATTCGGCGATGGCCCCGGCCAACCGGTCGAGGTCTTCCTCCCGCTGGGGTTTTAAAGTGGATCGGATGTCCATGGGTGTGCCGATGATTTCCATATCCTTCATGCCCGAGAAAATCTCCTGCATGGTGTGGAGGGCCGCGCTGGACCAGCTGTGGTTGCCGATCAAAGCGACTTTTCGGCCTTTCAGCCCCAAAGCGGCCATGTCGCGAAGAAGCATATCCATCGGCAGGTAAAGCTGCAGGTTGTAGGTGGGCGAGCCCGCCACCATGTGGCTGTACTTGAAGGCATCGGCAACGATGTAGCTGGGATGGGTCTTCGATACATCGTACATCCGCATGTCGCGTACGCCGCGCTGGGCCAGCTTGTTGGCAAGGGCGCTGACGGCATTCTCCGTGTTGCCGTACATGGAAGCGTAAAAGAGGACAACGCCTCTTTGCTCCGGCTCGTAACGGCTCCACAAATCATACTTGTAAAGGATCACGTTCAGGTCCTTGCGCCAGATGGGTCCGTGCAGCGGGCAGATCATGGCGATTTGAACTTCGGCAAACTTTTTCAGCGCGGCTTGCACCTGGGGGCCGTACTTGCCCACGATGTTGGCATAATAGCGGCGCGATTCATCCAGAAAGGCGTTGTTATAGTCCATTTCGTCCGCAAAAAGGTTGCCGGCGAATGCCCCGAACGCGCCGAACGCATCCGCGGAAAACAGTGCGCGCCGGGATGTTTCATACGTAAACATCACCTCCGGCCAGTGGACCATGGGCGCGTAGGAAAACCGAAGCGTGCTTTCCCCCAAACTCAGCTCCTGGCCGTCCGCCACAATGAGCATCCTGTCCGAAAGATCCAGGCTGTAGTACTGCTCGAAGAACTGGAACGTTTTCTTGTTGCCCACCACCTGAAGCTTGGGATAACGCCTTGCAATCTCCTCGATGTTGGCGCAATGGTCGGGCTCCATATGGTTGATCACCAGATAATCAAGCTCACGCCCGTTCAGCACATGGGTGACATTCTCCAGATACAGCGCGCTGATGGAGGAATCCACCGTGTCGATGAGCGCCGTCTTCCCGTCCAGCAGAAGATAGGAGTTGTAGGCTACGCCATTGGTCAAGGGAAACATGTTTTCAAACCGTTCCAGCCTTCTGTCGCTGCCGCCAACCCAGTAAAGTTTCGGTGCTATCTCCCGTACGCTGTACACCCTGCATCCTCCCCATCTGTAAGCCGGTCTTTCACCGGCACGTATTATATACCACATTTTTGCCCAAGTGACTGCGCAAAATTGGCTTTTGTGAGAAATAACCAATCGTATTCTACTTTTCCGCTGGCATCAGCACGGTCAGGGGCGATTCTCCGCTTACAGTGATGCAGCCGGACTTTGAAAGATAATCAAGCAAAAGCTCGCTGACCTCCGTATTGATCTCCCGAAGGCGCGGGCAGCGCAAATAGACCTCATAGCCGCCTGTGCCGCAAGACCTGTAATTGTTCATGCAAAGGGTGAGCTGATGATCATCCTCCACCGGCGCGCCGCCGCGGGTAATGCTCTTAACCCGTCTCCCAATGGGAAGATTCAAATCGAAGGTGTATGCTATCCCGGTGAAAAAGTCATAGTTGTAATGGGCGACCTTGGGCTCCAGAAAGTCCTTTGATATGGATACCTTCCCCTGAGGGGAAACTGCAAAATAGGCCGCGCAGCGCTCCAGCGCTTCCTTGAGCGCCCGACCGCTCACCTGCAATACCACCAGGGTATTGGCGTATACATAGGTGGCCACCACGTCCCGCACCGTGACTAAAGCTTCAAATCCCCGCATCTGATTGGGCAGGCTGGTACAGGAGATATCCGCCCCGGAAGCGTCAAGCTGCACCTGATTGAAGAAGGTCGCGATGGGCGCGCCATAAAGCGCCATGTGTAGCTTATCCCCCGGCCACAAGGGCATGTTGAGCCTGCCGATTGCCGCATCCAGCCAGCCGTCCAATTCCCTTTTCAGCGGTTCCAGTTCCTTGGCCAGAGGGGGCATGACATTGGGATCGGATGGTACCAGGCCGGATGTAATGGTACCATCTTCCCTGGCCTCCACCTTCAAAAAGTGGGTGGCGTTGGCCGGCGGCTGGGCCAGATGGGTACCATGGTATGTCTTGTTCTCCAAGGGCATGTGCTGGTGCCCTGTGAGCAGCAGGTCAAAATCCAGCTCCTCGCATATGCGGCAGGCGATATTCTCATCCGTATCGGAAAGGAGCCTGCCCGTTTCCAGGTCCTTTTCCACCCCGCCGTGATACAGGCAGATCGTGAAGTCGGCCTGGCCCCGCAGTTTATGAAGCGCCTCTCTTGCGGCCGCCAGGGGATCGGTGATTTCAAAGTGGGAAAGGGTGCTCTCCTGCTCCCACCTGTTCACCCAATGGGTGACAACGCCTGTAAGGCCCACCCGCAGGCCGTTTTCCAGCGTGTGCAGCGCATAGGGGACAATGGGCAGCCTGCCCGACCTGTCCTTTACGTTGGCGCAGACGCATAGGGCCTGTATGCCGGCCAGATAATCCCCCATCGCCTCATAGCCAAAGTTGAAATCATGGTTCCCCAGCGTTACATAATCGTACCCCGCCGCGTTCATCACGGGGATCATGGGGCTTTTGCGCGCCTGCTTTCGGCAATAATACGTCAGCGGAGAGCCCTGTATGGTATCCCCGCAATCCAGAATCAGCGTGTTCCCGTCTTTTTGAAATTGCGGGATCATTCCCAACAGCCCCATGGGGCGGATTTTGTCATCCGCATGGCTGGTGGGGAAAACAAATCCATGGATGTCGGAAGTGTAGTAAACGGTGAGTTTTAGCGCCATGGTCAGCCCCTCGCCAGCTTCACCCGAAGGCGGGTAGAAATAAGCTCCACCAGGAGCACAATCAAAATAAGCCCCAGCAGCATGGCGCCCGCCTGGTCCCACTTGTATGTGCTCATGGCAAATATCAACGGCGTGCCGATACCGCCCGCCCCCACCAAGCCCAGAACCGTGGCATCTCTAAGGTTGATGTCAAAGCGGTAAATGGCAGTGGACATGAAGCTGGAGATCAGTTGCGGAATGATGCCGTAGCGTATCTTTTGAAAGGCTGTGCAGCCCGCCGCGTCCAAAGATTCCAGGATGCGGGTATCCAGATCCTCAATAACCTCCACATACATCCGCGCCATCATTCCGATGGAGGAAAGGCCCATCGTCAAAAGCCCTGCAAAAGGGCCGGGGCCCGTGGCGCGGATGAACATCAGCCCGTAGATGAACGCGGGAACGGTACGTATGGCCATAATGACCATGCGGATGACATATGCCGGCGCCTTCCCCGTCACGTTATCGGATGCCAGGAAAGCCAGCGGGATCGCCAGGATGGCCCCGATCAGCGTGCCCAGAAAAGCGATGCATACCGTCTCCAGAATCAAATAGGGAATCCCCGTATTCGTCAGCGCGAAAAGCGACCAATCAGGGTTCAGTATGCCATGAATAATGCTTTTCACCACGCTGGCGCTGTTTCCCTTGATCGAAGCATTGTTCAGTGTCTGGCCGGACCAGGCAATCAAAAGCATTACCACAAGCAGCGCCATCAGCTTCACTAGCCACGCGCGGGGCGATTTCTCGTATTGCTTTTCCACACGGGTCATGTCGCGCCAGTTTTTCATGCCAGCCTCCTGCGCAAGGCCTTGCTCACATTTTCCAGTATGAACACGGCGCCGTAAAGCATGATCAGCAGCGTGCCCAGGCCGTCATATTCGCGCCAGCCTATGATCTGCTTTGTAAGCACACCGATACCGCCCGCCCCCACATAGCCCAGGATGGACGCATGGCGGACGTTGATTTCAAAGCAGTAGATGCAGGAGGAAAGATAATAGGGCAGCACCTGGGGGAGCACGGCCGACATGAAGGAGCGCACCTTCGTGCCGCCCAGCGCCTCCACCGCCTCAAAGGCACCCATTTCCACCGTTTCGATCTGCTCATAGAGCATCTTCATGACGATGCTGAAGGTGAATATGGCGATGGCCACCATGCCGGCAAAAGGCCTGGATTCGAAGATGAACGCGGCCAGCAGCGCAATCACCAGCGTAGGCAGCGTACGGAGCACCGAGCCCAGAACTCGGATGGAAATGGTGGCCCACCTGGCCTTCACGATATTGGTGGATGCGGCCACCGCAAAGGGCAGCGCCGCCGTGCAGCCGATGATGGAACCCAGAAGTGACATCTTGACGGTCTCAAACAGCGGTTCCCATACCTTGTTGGCCACCGCCCAGTCGGGCTTGGACATGGCGATCAGGATATCAAAAAATTTCTGCCAGTTGCGGCTCAAAACCTGAAGATCG
The DNA here is from genome assembly GCA_023411395.1 of Bacillota bacterium. Taxonomy (GTDB): domain Bacteria; phylum Bacillota; class Clostridia; order Christensenellales; family Aristaeellaceae; genus JAEWAH01. The sequence goes on along the minus strand of JAEYOV010000061.1, from coordinate 12,029 downwards.
ATCCTGGTCATCACCACCGACAAATAAACGGCTGCCGCGAACAGGGTAAGTACCAGCGGCACGCGGGTGCGGGGTTTGAAAACCGCCTTGCCGTTTGGCAATATGATCTTTTTGGGCGGGAAGATGCGGTCGTACAGCTTCATACGGCCGTCACCGCCTTCTCCCTGTTCCCTTCATAAATGGCGTCCAGTACTTCCTTGGTAACATCCTTCACCGGCCCGTCATAGACGATCTCCCCGGCACGGATGCCAATCACCCGGTCGGCGTACTGCAGCGCCAGGTCCACATGATGGATGTTGATCAGGATGGATATGTTCATATCCCGGTTGATCCGCTTGAAATCATCCATCACCTGCTTGGCTGTTACCGGGTCCAGCGCGGCCACAGGCTCGTCCGCCAGTATGATCTTGGGGCCCTGCGCCAGCGTCCGGGCCAGCGCCACCCGCTGCTGCTGGCCGCCGGATAACTGGTCGGCCCGGATGTAGGCCTTTTCCAGAATACCCACCTTATCCAGCGCCTCCAGCGCGCCGATTTTGGCGGCCTTGGGAAAGAAGCCGATCAGCACCCGCCAGAAAGGCATGTCGGGAACATAAGCCGCCAGCACGTTTTTGATAACGGTGGTCCTTGTGACAAGATTGAAGGATTGAAAGATCATGCCGATTCCCCGGCGAAACCTGCGCAAACTTTTCCCCCGCAATTCCCGCACGTTGACGTTATTTACGGTCAGCTTGCCCTCCGTCACGTCATGCATGCGGTTGATCAGGCGGATGAGTGTGGATTTTCCCGCTCCCGACAGGCCGATGATGGCCACAAACTCTCCCTGGTCAATCTCCAGGGTTACGTTGCTCAAGGCTTTCAGCCCGTTGGGATATACCTTGCTCACATGGTCGAACCGGATCATAGCGCAATGCCTCCCGGGGAATAGGATGGATAGAAGGGATCAACGTCCGCAAGGGGATGAACTCTAAGGAGCCCATCCCCCTGCGAAGGACTTTTTCGGATGCGGGTTACTTCTGAAGGGAACGGAGCATTTCCTGAACGGCGCGGGCGCCGTCATAGTCGGCGGAAGTGGCCGGCGCATAACCCGTATGGCTGTAAATGGAGATGACCTTCTGGCCTACTTCGGTCGTGTTCATATTCATGAACGCCTGCTGCAGGGCGGCGATGAGCGTTTCATCCATGATGGGTGAGTTCTTGCTCACGGCCACGCCGTCATTGTAAATACCCTCGGTGACACCGATCACGTTTGTTTCGGTGGCAACCCATATGGAATCTTTGCGGCCCCATTCCCCGATCCATTCGTCACCGTAATCGCGGCGGCCATCGGCATACACCACCAGCACGTCGCAGTCACCGGCGGCCAGGCGGGCAAACGAGGTGGCGTAGGAGTCGGACTGCACGGCGGTGGTCAGGTCCACAATGGTCTTGCCAAACTGCTGATACAGCCACAGGCTGGGATAAATGTAGCCGGAACCGGAGGTGGGTCCCTGTACCGCCCAGGTGACGGAATCCACGTCTTCCCAGGTCAGGGCTTCGCCCGCGTTGACCTTGGCGGCCAGGGCCTGTGCCTTTTCGGTGTGGCCGGCAATGATCAGGCCGCGGTAGTACTTCACCTGGTTTTCCTTGACGCCCAAAGTCTCCTGGCCGTCGTTCCAATCCTTGGCGTCGGGGGAATCCTTGCTCAGGCCGTCGCGGGTGGCGGTAAGGATGATATCCGCGCCATCGTCATATATGATATAAGTACCGCCGGGAATGAGGCCCACATCGGCGGTTCCGGCGGACAGGGCTTCGCCGGCCGCTTCATAGCTGGTAGTCACCACAACTTCCACAGAACCTACTTCCACGCCCTGGGCAAGCAGTTCATCCTTGAGCAATTGGCCCAATGGAGCAGACATGTCCATAATCTGCTGGGGATCGCGGGAGGGCACATAGGCTACCACGAGCTTGTCGATCTTTTTGGTTTCCGCCAGGGCAGCGGCGCTTGCGGACAGCGCCAAAATGGCAACCAACAGGATTGCGATCCACTTTTTCATACGAAAGCCTCCTATGTACGATATATTTCGTAGTCCCAGACAAGAATAGCACAATATATAGTAGAATTCAATCGCCCTTCGCCAGAATCCGGCAATTTTTTTGCGAGGCATGAAACCGCTTCTTTCCCATATTTCCCGTCTGTGTTATACTTTCCATACAGCAGCTTTTCGTGAAAGGAAAGGCCTATATGAGAATACTGGTGGCGGAAGACGAGCAGGACCTGCGCGCTCTTTTGCGCATGAACCTCATGGAGGAAGGCTATGATGTGCTGGAGGCGCCGGATGGCCTTTCGGCCTGGGCGCTTTTGCAGCGGGAAAAAATCGATCTTGCCCTTCTGGATGTGATGATGCCGGGGCTGGACGGCCTGAACCTTCTGCGCAGAATTCGGGATGCAAGCAATATACCCGTCATACTGCTCACGGCCCGGGGCGAGGAAATGGACAAGGTGCTTGGCCTGAACCTGGGGGCGGACGACTACATGACCAAGCCTTTCAGTACGGCGGAGCTGATGGCCCGCATCGCCGCGCGCCTTCGCCGCAGCCGGGAATATACAGATACAAAAAGCGAAGCCGGAGCGCGCCTTCAGGCCGGGCCGCTTGTTATAGAAAAGGCGGGCTGTATGGCCTATATGAACGGGGAAGCGCTGGAATTGAGCGCCAAGGAATTTCTGCTTCTCTGCCATCTGATGGAAAATCCCGGCCGCGTGTTCACCAAGCGGCAGCTATACCAGGCCGTATGGAACGAAGATACCTATTATGACGACAACACCGTCATGGTGCACATCAGCCACTTGCGAAGCAAAATCGAAGCCGATCCAAAAAATCCATCCTGCATCCAAACGGTGCGGGGCATCGGCTACAGGTTCTTTAAGGATGGAGGAGAAAAGCCATAATGCATAAAATGCACCGCGGTTTCCTTTTGCATTACGGCCTGATGCTTCTCCTGTCCGCCATCATTGCCCTGATCGCCTTTGCCGCGCTGGACTTTGCCGGCAGCATCCTTTCCAACGTGCTTGTCAAAAACCGCCATCCCGCCCGGGCGCTTTTGCGGGAGGACTACCGGCTAATCGACGTTTCCGGCGTTTTGGAAGACGGCGGAGGCGTGCAGGTGATTAGCGATCAATACGAGATCGTACGGTCCGAAGGGCTGGATGTATTTCACAAAACCGCATTGACGCCCGGGGAGTTCACGGATTTTCTTGCGTCAAGCCGGGCCGTGGGCGTGCCCTACAGCCACGACACCGCCTACAGTAAGGAAGGGCGGTACTGGCTCGTCATCACCTTCCCCACCTCCCTGCGCATCGACTTTTCTATTGCCCGCAACATGGTATACCCTTCCAAAGACACGCAGGCCGTTACAGGCGCCATCGTCGCCACGGTCATTTTGTACCTGCTTTTGCTTTCCCTGGCCGCGGCGGCGTCTTCCCGCCTTACGGCGCTGACCATCACAAGGCCCTTGAGAAAGCTGTGCCAAAGCACCAGCCGTCTGAAGGAAGGCGACCTGACCGTGCGGGTGGACCTGAAACTGAAAAACGAATTTCTGGAGCTGCAAAACACGTTCAACGAAATGGCGCAAAAGCTGCAGGAGGAAACCGCCCTCCGGGAGCGGGCGGAAAAAAGCCGGCGCCAGTTGGTGCTGGATATTTCCCACGATCTGAAAAACCCGCTCACCGCCATCATGGGTTATGCGGAATACGGCCTCAATCATCAGAACGAGCCTGCCCAGGCGCAGCGCACTTATTTAGCCGCCATCCGGGACAACGGGCAGCGGGCAAACACGCTGATCACGGGCCTGTTCGAACTTTCGAAGCTGGAAAGCCCGGAATACCGCCTTAAAAAAAGCCGGCTGGACTTGGGCGAATACCTGCGCAGGGTAGCCGCCCATCATGTCGCCGGTTTGGAAAGCGCGGGCTTTGCCTATGATTTTGACGTTCCGGAGGAAGAGGCATGGGCCCAAATCGATGAAGATGCCATGGACAGGGTCTTTCAAAACCTGTTCGCCAATGCGCTGAAATACAATCCCGCGGGTACAAGCATATCCCTTTCCCTGAAAACAAAAGAGGATTCCTTCAAGATATGCTTCGCGGACAACGGCGCCGGCATGGCGGAGGAACTGGCTCAAACGGTTTTCCAGCCCTTTGTCCGGGCGGATGCCGCCAGAAACTCCAAAACCGGCGGCACGGGCCTCGGGCTTGCGATCGTAAAGCAAATCATTTCCCTGCATGGCGGCAGCATCCGCCTGGAAACATCCCCGGGAAAAGGCTGTTCTTTTTTCATCATGCTTCCCAAAGCTTAAGGTGGATTTAAGGTTTCGATAAGATGCGCTTCAGCTTTCTTTGCTATTCTTGTAATGAAGCCGCCGAAAAAGCGCGGCTGCAAGAATACGGGAGGGTTTCACGCATGATGGAAACTTTGGAAAGCCATTTTTACAATTGGGGCGGCGTACTCTTTTTCTTTGCCGTCTACACGGTCGTACTCTTCTTTCTGCCCTTTTACCGGAAGATGGAGAAAAAGCCGAAGGGCGCTTACCTGGCCTTTGTCCTCGCCTTTGCCATCGAGATGCACGGCATCCCCTTCAGCATGTATGTAATCTCCTGGATCGCGGGCAAAAACCTGCCGGAAGGTGTTCTGTGGGGGCATACCCTGTTCAACCAAATCGGATTTCTCGGAATGTACATCAACATCGCCTGCGCCGTCATCGCGCTGACACTCATCCTGTGCGGCTGGCGGGAGATCCACAAGGCCTACTGGTCCAGGGATAAGGGCAAGGGCGAACTGGTCACCACGGGCATTTACCGCTATATCCGCCATCCCCAGTACACGGGCCTTTTGCTCCTGTCCTTGGGCATGCTCATCGAGTGGGCTACGCTGCCGCTTTTGATTCTCTTTCCGGTGATGGTGTTCATGTACGTTCGCCTGGCCAGGCGGGAGGAAAAAGAAATGCTCCGGGAATTCGGCACAGCCTATGATTTGTACATGAAGCGCACCAAACGGTTCATTCCCTTTGTGGTATAATATCCGGGCATATAAACTGGAGGTATCATTCCATGCGGAAGAAATTGAAAAAGCCACTGGTCATTACCGGTCTTACTCTCTCGGTCCTCGCATTGTTGTTTGCCGCGTCCTTCCTCCCCACGCTGCGGCTGGACAACGGCAAAATGCGCGCGCTTGCCGGCGATTGGATCACCGTTTATTACGAAAACGAAGAAGATGCCGCCAGGGATGTGTTTGCCCTGGCGGAAGCGGAAGCCGGCAGGCTGACGCAAAAGCTGGGTTTCCCTGAAAAGCAGGATTTGAAGCTGTACATCTATGACAGGCAAAGCACCTTCCAAACGAAAAAGTACGGCCTCATCGCGCTTTTTTTGAACCTGAACTGGTATATTGGCGACAACCGGGGCAGTACGGTCATCCTGGCCTCCCCCGCCGGGGTCACAAACCCGCAGGCTTACGACAGAAGGAAGTATGCCGCGCCCCATGAAATGGTGCACGCTTTGAACTCCATCCTGAATTCCAAAATGCCCCTGTGGCTCAATGAAGGGGCAGCGCTGTACCTGACCAACGGAGCCCCGCCAAATGACCTGTTCGACAACTCCCCCATCCCAACCCTTGCGCAGACGGACACGAAAAGCCCCGTTGACTTTTCCAACATGGGCGGTTACTATTTCGCCCATACCTACATGGAGTATCTGGACAAAAATTACGGCTGGGACAAGGTTTTGACGCTTTTGAAAACAGGCGATTACAGCGCCGCGTTTGGCAAAACGCGGGAAACGGTCTATCAGGAATGGATCACGTTCCTCAAGGACAATTATTCGGCGGCAAACCGCTGAGCAGCGGAAAAAAGCCGGGCAGGCTCCATGGTTGGATGCCTCCCGGCTTTTTTGCGCCGCTATTTTCTTTTTATTCTTCCGCCGGCCACAGGTTGCTGCGCGGCCGCTTTCCGGACGCATCTTTGCTTGGCTTGGCCTTTTTTGCGCTGAACCTCGTTTCGCCCAAAAGCTGCCGGTAGCGGTCCACCCGCTCCTGTTCCAGCTTTCCCTGGGCTACAGCCTCCCGTATGGCGCAGCCCGGCTCACCGCGGTGGGAGCAGTTGGAAAAGCGGCACCGGCCCAGATATGCCTCCACATCGGCAAACGTTTCCAAAAGGCCTTCCTCCGCCTCCCACATCCCCAGTTCCCGAAGGCCGGGGGTATCGATCACCATCGCCCCGCCGGGCAGGAAAATCATCTGCCGGTGGGTGGTGGTATGGCGGCCCTTGGAATCATCCTCCCGGATGTCATTGACCGGCATAACCTCCTGGCCCGCCAGCGCGTTCACCAGGCTGGATTTGCCAACGCCTGAGGAACCCAGGAAAACGGCTGTCTTCCCCGGCTCAAAGTATGCGGCAAGCTCCAAAATACCCTCCCCTGTATGGGCACTGATGACATGAATGGGCGCTTGACCGGCAATGGCCCGTGCCCGGTTCAGCTTCTCCGCCCGCTCCACCGCCGCGTCCGCCTTGGTCAATATGATCACGGGCTGCGCGCCGCTGTGGTAAGCCATGGCCAGGTAGCGTTCCATCCTGGCCACATTGAAATCATGGTTGAGGGAGGACATCAAAAACACATAGTCGAAATTGGCGGCCACCGTCTGCGACAAAACCGTTTTTACATAGCCTGCCGCGTGGCCGGAAAAGTTGCTGCGGGAAAATTTCGATGACCTGGGCAGCGTTTTTACGATCAGGCTGTCTCCCGTTTCCTCGTAGCGCAGGGATACATAATCCCCCACCGCCGGAAACTCCTCCGCCGCATTTTTGCCTTGATACGCCGCGCGCTTGAGTACCGCGAAGCTCGCGCCCTTTTCGCTGACCACCTCATACCGTTCCTTGAAAGCGGCGGTGATCCGGGCGGGGATCAGGCCCTCTCCGCAGGCCTTAGTTGTATCCATGGGAAAAGCAAACCGACTGAAATTCATCCGTTTCCTCCTCAAATGTGACTCTTTGTTGCCGGTTGACTGCCGCTTCCCGTAAAAAAACAGCCCCAGATTGGCACAAAAATGCCGCGGACACCCTTCCGGGCTGTATCCGCGGCAAACAAAAAACACATCCTTCGATGTGTCCTGCGGGATCACAGTATGCACGAAAGGTCTTGTGCGGCGGTAAAAACAAGCACATTTTACCCATGCCGCGGCTATGCTGTTTTACGGAAAGCCCTCCACACTGCTCTTTTTCATTCCTCAACAGCTCCTTTCGCGCCGCAACGACCTGCGGAAATTTCAGCCATATCTTAGCACATCCGAAGGAAATTGGCAACCATAAATTCTTTCAGGATGGATCCAATTCCTTATGCAGTGTAAAGCTTGAGCGGTCGCAGGACAATATGCCTTCCTTTTGCAGCTTGCTAAGCTCGCTGGACATGGCGCTCCTGTCCACGCACAGGTAATCCGCCAGCTCCTGGCGGTTGAAGGGAACGGCAAAGGTAAGGCTGCCCGCGCGCTGGGATTGGCCGGAGAGGTAATTCAATAACTTATCACGGGTAGAGCGTTTGGACAAAACCTCCATCGTCTCGCTGAGCAGCAGGTTTTTTCTTGCCAGAATGGCCATCATATTTTCGATCAGCCGCGTGTGAAACCTGCAGCAGTGGGCGCATGTACCGGTGATCCGCCACCCCTCTATGAGCAGCACCTGGCTTGGCTGCGTTGCCGTTACCGTTACGGGCAGCGATTCGGCTCTGGCCAAGGCAAAAGTCTCGCCGAACAGCTCACCTTGGCCAACTTCCCCCAGGATGGTCCTGTTGCCCAGCAGATCCTCCCGAAATACGCGCACATTGCCTTCCAGCACCACACCAAGGTATTTGGGTGCATCCCCGGCACGGAAAATGGCCTCGTTTTTACCATAACTCCGCTCGCGGCCCGAAAGGCAGCCTATCAGCGCATCCAGTTCCTTGCTCCCAATGCCTTGAAACAGTGGCATATTTTTGAGGAGTTCAACAATATTTTTCATGCAGCGCTCCTTTTGTTGCAAAAACAACAGACCGGTCATCCTCAGTGTACTACAATCAAACCGTAAATACAAGAAGGAGGCAATAAAAACATGCTTCGACAAGTGATTCAAATCGACGAAGAAAAGTGCAACAGCTGCGGCCTGTGCGCCAAGGCCTGCCATGAGGGAGCCATCGCCATGGTGCATGGCAAAGCCCGGCTGATACGGGATGATTTTTGCGACGGGTTGGGCAACTGCCTGCCTGTATGCCCCACAGGCGCCATCTCCTTTGAGGAGCGGGAAGCCGCCGCCTTTGACGAAGCTGCGGTGAAAGCCTATCAGGAAAGGCAGTCCGCCTACCACGCATCCGGCGGCAGCTGCCCTGGATCAAGGACGCGCACCTTCGCAAGGGAGGAATCAACGGAGGTATCCCCCACCAAGGTAGCCGCTCCACAAAGCGAGCTGAGGCAGTGGCCCATTCAATTGAAGCTGGTGCCGGTGAACGCGCCGTATCTTCAAAACGCCAGACTGCTCATCGCGGCGGATTGCTCGGCCTTTGCCCACGGCAACTTTCATCAGGCTTTCATGAAAAATCATGTAACGCTCATCGGCTGCCCCAAATTGGATGAGGGTGACTACACGCAAAAACTGACGGACATACTGACAAGGAACGATATTCAAAGCGTGAAGGTGGTACGCATGGAAGTGCCTTGCTGCGGCGGGCTGGAATACGCGGTGCGTAAGGCTTTGCAAGATAGCGGCAAATGGATTCCCTGGCAGGTTGTCGTGCTTTCCACCGACGGAGAAGCGCTCTCAGAATAGGAGGTTTTCAATATGGCAAAATACTTGAAAAACATTCCTCATGAATCCGTGGTGAATCTCAATCAGCAGGTGGAAGTCCTGCCCGGACAGGTGGTCAGTAAAACGCTGGCGCAGAACAAAGCGGTAAGCCTCACGCTGTTCGCCTTCGACAAGGGCGAAGAAATCAGCACCCACGAATCCAAGGGCGACGCCCTGGTGCACGTGCTGGAAGGTGAGAGTACCTTTACGGTGGATGGAAAGGTCCACACGTTAAAAGCCGGGGATGCCCTGGTGATGCCCGCCGGAAAGCCCCATGCCGTATTTGCTTCCCACGCATTCAAAATGCTGCTGACCGTTATCTTCCCCAAGGAGGCGTCCTAATGGACAAGGTGCTTGACCTTGACGCATCGGTCCACACGCTGTGCACCGCCTACCCGGAGCTTGTTCCCATATTGCACGGTATCGGCTTTTCAGACATCACAAAACCGGGTATGTTGATTACCGCGGGCAGATTCATGACACTTTATAAAGGAGCGGCCATGAAAAAGATCCCTCTGGAGACGATTCTTTTGACCTTGCGTGAGCATGGATTCACCGTTAAGGAAAGGAAGGTGGAAGTATGAGCCGTGAAATCAACAACAGCGAATACAGGCAGAAAGTTATCCGCGATCTTTTGGCCCAACTGCATCAAGGCAAGCCGGCGGAAGAGGTCAAGGCACAGTTCAAAGCGGCTTTCGATGGCGTATCCGCCCAGGAAATCGCACAGGCTGAAAATGAACTCATCGCCGGCGGCCTTCCCCCGGAGGAGATTCGTAAGCTTTGCGACATTCACGCCTCCGTTTTTGAAGGCTCCATTGAGGAAATTCACCGCCCCCAAGACCCGGCGCAGATCCCCGGCCACCCAGCCCATACCCTGAAAGCAGAGAACCAGGCGCTGACAAAGGTGATGGAGGAAACCATCCGGCCCAAGCTTCAGGAATACAAGGAAGATTCCAGCCAAGAGCGGCTTAAGGCGCTTCAAAAGGCCTTTGAGCCCATGAGGCAACTTTACGTGCATTATCTGAAGAAAGAAAACCTGTTGTTCCCGTATATGGAGCAGCACGGCATAACCGCCCCGCCCAAGGTGATGTGGGGCGTAGACGATGATAATCGTGCCATGGTAAAGGAAGCTTTGCGCCTGATGAACGAGGCGGGAAGTGATAGTCAAAGCATCATACGGATGGTGGAGTTCGCCCTGACAAAGACATCGGAGATGATCTTCAAGGAAGAAAACATCCTGCTGCCCATGGTGCTGGAGACGCTTACCCAGGAGGAGTGGGAAAAGATCGCCAGGGAAAGCGTCGACCTGGGCTACTGCCTGATCCCCGCGCCGCCGGCCTGGCATCCTGCGGTCCCCAAAGAGGAAGCGCAATTTGCGCAGGAGGATGTGCCTTCCGCCATGGTGGTTCTGCCTACCGGCCGGTTTATGCCGGAGGAGCTTTCCGCCATGCTGAATGCGCTGCCCATCGATATCACATTTGTGGATAAGGACGATACAGTGAAATACTTCTCTGAGGGGTCGGAGCGCATCTTTCCACGTACCAAGGCAGTCATTGGCCGCAAGGTGGTCAACTGCCATCCCCCGGCCAGCATGCACATCGTGGAGAAAATCCTGGAGGACTTCAAGACCGGAAAGAAAGATCATGAAGATTTCTGGTTGAATCTCCATGGAAAATTCATATTTATCCGTTACTATGCTGTCAGGGACTCTAAGGGAAACTACCTGGGCACCCTGGAAGTGACGCAGGATATTGGGCCCATCCAGAAGATCACGGGTGAAAAGCGGCTGGTTTCCGATACATGATGTGCCTGATGGCCAAATGTTTGATTTCAACTATTTAATATATTTAATACGCCATGTCCATGGCCGGAAGGTTTCCTTCCGCCAGAGCATGGCTCCTTTTATTTGCCGCCTTTCCGCCGCGTTTACAGAATTGCCAAAATGCGCTATAGTAAGAATGCTCTCATAATCCGGAATCGGGGCATGCTACCACACGAAAGCGCACCATGCAAAAGGAGACAGATTAATGAACAATGCCCAAAATGCAAGGGAAATCTATCTGGCCGGGGGATGTTTCTGGGGCACGGAAAAATACATGGCTTCCATTCCCGGCGTTTTGCAAACCCAGGTGGGCTACGCCAACGGCAAAACGGCCAACCCTACGTATGAGGAAGTCTGCCACAGCAACACGGGCCACGCGGAAACGGTGAAGGTGGTCTATGACCCGGGTGTGATCCCCTTGCCTTTTTTGCTGGAGTTATACTACGACTCCATCGACCCTACTTCTGTCAACCGCCAGGGCGGTGACAAGGGCACACAGTACCGCACCGGTGTCTATTACGCAAGGCCGGAGGATGAACAGGTCATCCGCGATTCATTGCGAAAACTTCAAGCGCGCCTTGACAAACCCGTGGCGGTGGAATCTTTGCCACTTGACAATTATTACCCCGCGGAGGAGTACCATCAAAAATATCTGGATAAAAACCCTAACGGCTACTGCCATATTGGCCGGGAAAAGATTTCAAAGGCAGCACAGGCCAGCGTTGATCCCACCCAATACCAGATGGCAGATAAGCAAAAGCTGCGTGAAGAACTGACACATGAGCAGTACCGTGTAACCCAGGAATCGGCCACCGAACCGCCCTTTCAAAACGAATTCTATAACCACTACGCCCTCGGCATCTATGTGGATATCACTACCGGAGAGCCGCTGTTTGCCTCCACCGACAAGTTTGAATCCGGCTGCGGCTGGCCCAGCTTTTCAAGACCCATCGATCCGCATGTGGTGAAGGAGTTTATGGATAAATCCCTGTTCCATGTGCGCACCGAGGTGCGCAGCCGGGTAGGCAACGCGCACCTGGGCCATGTGTTTGAGGACGGCCCCAAGGAACTGGGCGGGCTCCGGTACTGTATCAACAGCGCGGCGCTGCGCTTTATCCCCAAGGAAGAGATGGAAGCAAAGGGGTACGGAAAGCTGTTGCCATATGTGAAATAAACTGCCACGTGCGGCGATTCTCCATCCCCGTAGAACCTCACCATTGTCGAAGACAAATCAAGAACAACAAAAAGGGGGCTGTCGTGCTAAGGCAGCAAAAAAAAAAAAACGAGAGATTGCGTGAGCTATCTCCCGTTTTTTGTTGTAAGATATTTCTGTGACAAAGCATCTACAACAAAGAGAGGATACACCAACCGGACG
>JAEYOV010000068.1 GCA_023411395.1 Bacillota bacterium | reverse complement strand
ACGATGTGAAGGCTGTCAACACCGAGCTGGACCCGGACAACGTTTCCCCCAAAGCAGGCAAAGGCGGCAAGCTGGACAATGGCCGCTTCACCATCGCTTTGCCCGGCCTGAGCTGGAACGTTGTCCGTCTGATGAAATAACTTAAAGGAGCGGGAACTATGGCCAAGTACGCAATCGGCATGGACTTTGGCACGCTGTCCGGCCGGGCGGTGGCAGTGGAGATCGGAACCGGCAGGGAGCTTGCTTCCGCCGTGTGGCCCTACACCCACGCCGTCATGGACGAAACACTGTGGGATGGGCAGAAGCTGCCCCCGGACTGGGCGCTGCAATATCCTCGGGACTACATTGAAGCCATGGAAAAGACGATCCCCCAGGTGATCCGTGAAAGCGGCATCGACGCTCAGGATGTGATCGGCATCGGCATCGACTTCACCGCCTGCACCATCCTTCCCGTAAGGGAGGATGGCACGGCGCTGTGCGAGCTGCCTGAATTCAAGCACAACCCTCACGCTTACGTGAAGCTCTGGAAGCATCACGCTGCCCAGGAGCACGCCAACCGCTTGAATGAAATCGCCGCAAAGCGTGGCGAAGACTTTTTGCCCCGATACGGCGGCAAAATCTCCAGCGAATGGCTGGTGCCCAAGGTAATGCAGATCGTGGAGGAAGCGCCGGAGGTGTACGACGCCGCCGACAGGATCATGGAGGCGGCGGACTGGGTGATCTGGCAGCTCACCGGCAAGGAGACCCGCAACAGCTGCACCGCCGGGTACAAGGCCATCTGGCACAAGCAAAAGGGCTACCCCGGCAAGGATTTCTTCAAGGCGCTCCATCCAAAGCTGGAAAACCTGGTGGAGGACAAGCTTTCCACTGACATTTCTCCCCTGGGTCAAAAGGCCGGGGAAGTAACGGCGCAAGCTTCCCGTTGGTGCGGGCTGAACCCCGGCACTGCCGTGGCCGTGGCCAATGTAGATGCGCACGTCTGCCTCCCGGCGGTGGGCATTGACGGGCCTGGAAAGCTCCTGGCCATCATGGGCACATCCACCTGCCATATCATGCTGGGCGATAAAGAGAAGGATGTGCCCGGCATGTGCGGTGTGGTGGAGGATGGCGTCATGCCCGGATACTTTGGGTATGAAGCCGGGCAAAGCTGTGTGGGAGACCATTTCGCGTGGTTCGTGGACCGCTGCTGCCCGGAAGAGTACGTAAAGGCCGCAAAAGAAAAGGGCATCGATATTCATGTTTACCTGACGGAAAAGGCGCAGGCCCTCAAGGTAGGGGAAAGCGGGCTGGTAGCGCTGGATTGGTGGAACGGCAACCGCTCCGTATTGGTGGATGTGGACCTCACCGGGCTGATGGTGGGCATGACGCTTTTGACAAAACCGGAGGAAATCTACCGCGCTCTCATTGAGGCCACAGCCTACGGCACACGCATGATCGTGGAAAACTTCGTGAAAAGCGGTGTTCCGGTAGAGGAACTGTACGCCTCCGGCGGCATCAGCCAAAAGAACGCCATGGCGATGCAAATTTATGCCGACGTACTGAACATGCCCGTGCGCATCGCCGCCTCCAAGCAGGGCCCGGCGCTGGGCAGCGCCATCTTTGCCGCGGTGGCCGCGGGCAAAACGGCCGGCGGATATGACGATGTGTTTGAGGCTGCCCGTGATATGGGCAAGGTAAAGGACACGGTGTACCGGCCCATCCCTGAAAACGTGGCGGTGTACAACAAGCTCTACGATGAATATCACATCCTCCACGACTTCTTCGGCCGCGGCGGGAACGATGTGATGAAGCGCCTCAAAGCCCTGCGCAAAGAGGTTGCGGGGGTATAACGGGAAAATATGCGGGAAGGGGACTTTTTGAAAAAATTCCCCTTCCCGCACCAATCCCTGAAAAACTTAACTCGATTAAGAAAAGAGCTTTCTTCGTTAATGGAGTAGAGCTCTTTCATGATTTATACTGCCCTGATAAAAATTGATTATCGCCTTGCTATCAAACCTCTCCTAGCCATCTGTGGGCGGCCGCCCTCAATGAAGGAGCCTCTCAGAAAGCCTCCCTCCGTGAGGGAGGTGCCGCCCGCAGACGGCGGAAGGAGTATAAGTGCTGCTTTTCTCATCCTTGGGGCAATACCTGCATCAAGGGTATCTGATACGAAATAATAGTGCATATCTATGAGTATATTTCTGCAAGCCTCGCTTAACCTCACCCATATCGTTTGCATTTGGCATAAAGCATTCAAAATCGTATTTGCTATTTCTTCTGCCCATAATACGCATTCTTCCCGTGCTTACGCTGGAAGTGCTTTTCGCTGACATGCTCGGGGCAGGAGAATGCTTCCGGGCTTAATTGTTTTGTCATAGCCGCCATGGCTGCCACTTCCTCCAGGATGATGGCATTCTCCACCGCCTTTTCCGGCGTCTGCCCCCAGGTAAAGGGCCCGTGGCAGCTTAGCAGGATGGCCGGTACGTGCAGACACGGCATATCCTTCATCGTTTCCACGATCAGGTTGCCTGTCTCACCCTCATAATTACGCTCCACCTCTTCCGCCGTCAGGGGACGGGCACAAGGGACAGGGCCATGAAAGCTGTCGGCGTGAGTGGTGCCGTAGCAGGGGATAGGCATACGGGCCTGCGCCCAGGCGGTAGCCATGCGGCTGTGGGTATGGGTGACGCCTCCGATTTCAGGCCAGGCCCTGTATAGCATCAAATGGGTAGCCGTATCGCTGGAGGGGCGCAGCTTGCTGTCCACCGTTTGCCCGTTATCCAGCCGTACCAATACGATGTCTGCCGGCTTGAGTATCTCGTAACTCACGCCGCTGGGCTTGATAGCCATAAGCCCAGCCTCACGGTCGATACCGCTGACATTTCCCCAGGTCAATACCACCAATCCACTTTTCCAAAGAGATATATTCGCTTCGAATACCTGTTCCTTCAATGCTTGCAGGGACATAAAATACCGCCTTTCCCGATGCTTATTAACATGGAAGCTGCTGCCTATATTATATCGTTTGGCCGGGCAATTCTCAAGCGGTACAGCCATCTATCTTTTGCGTACTTTGATATGCACACGGGCTGTCATATTGCCGCGCATTCTACCTGGAGTTTCTGTCCCTTACTTCCTCAGCTTCAAAAGGTAATGCCTATCCGCCGCAATCCCATCCAGGATACCGTGAAGGAGTTTTGCCTTGGCCTTGGCATCGAGCCCGCCGGAATTTTCCCGGGCCTTTTCCAGCGCAGGGCCAAGCTCGTTTTCTTCCATCACGGTGGCGGCGATGCAATAATAGCTTTTGGAGCGTCCGTCGTTGAACTCCCGGAGCATTTCACAAAGAAGACGCTCCCTTGCCTGCTGCTTCCGCTCGAAAGCTTCCACGCCGTTTTCCTGGATATAAGCGATGTCCTTCTCCAGGGCTTGGTAACATTTAAAAGAATCTCTATGCTTGCCATGCTCCCGGTGAGCAAACCACTTTGGGCAGGTTCCTCTTTCCTGACAGTCCCAGCAGAACTCCAGTTCCTTCTTCTTCACCGCGCAGGTAATGAAGGGACATCCCAACGCGATTCTGTCAGGGCTTTTGCAGCCCAGGCACCGGCTGGCCGCGTCCGTCTGGTAATTCGGGCACAGCCGGCAGGAAAGCCCGCATATACCGATTTGAGGATAGGCGATTTTCATGGCGGCGCTTTCCCCTTTACATCAATCAAAGATATTGGAAAAAATACACAAGACAGTGGATATGCTTCTTATAGCGGCGTCTTCTGCAACGCATCAAAAACCTGGCCGATGACTTCCCGGCTGGGCATCAGCGGAGGCATGCTGGGCAGGGAAATGTAATAGCCCTGCAGGTAGTCTACACCACAGAAAATCAAAGCTTCCATTTCCTCCCGCGTCTCCACACCTTCGGCAATTACCTGGATGTTGCGCTCCCGGCAGATTCCAATGATTCCGGAGAGCATTTGCTGCCGTTCCTTATCCGTATCGATGTTGCGGATAACGGACATACCGATTTTTACAAGCTGGGGAGACAAGGTGGTGAGCATAACATCCCCCGTATCATTGCTGCCGAAATCGTCAATGGCCACCATTGCCTTCCAGCGTTCGGTGAGCAATAGCTTGTCCCGTAAAAATCCTTCGCTGGAGGGGTCACCCTGGGCGATTTCCAACACGACCTGCTTGAGGTATGGGCGGAACTGCACCTCAAAGGAATTCAAATCGCTTGTATTCATGCCGCAGCTTGGGATCGAATGGATAAACACCCTGCTATTCGATGGTATGCTGCCGATTTGAAGACAATTGACAAAAGTTTGCATGGCGCCAAACCAGGTGAGCCGCTCCACACGGCAAAGCTGGGCGTGGGAGCGAGCCAGGCGAAGCACGTCCCGTGGGCCGGAAAAATCATTGCCTCGGGGCCGCATCAGCATCTCATAGCCAAAAACCTGTCCAGTCTTAACATTGAGGATCGGCTGCATGGCATAGTCGATCAGCGCCTGTTCGATCAGGTTGTTCAGCGCCTCCTGTCCGCTTAGAAGCACCTCGTTGCCGTCGTACATAAGCCGGTTGAACTCCTGCAGCTCGCCCTTACGCGTATGCTTCGCCTGATACATGGCAAAATCCGCGTACCGCACCAGGTCTTCCAAAATGGTGGCGTCGTAAGGATACCAGGCGACGCCGCAGGATGCCCGAAGCCGGTAGGGGATGCCGCTGGGCAAGGGGATGGTTGTCTTTGCAATCTCGTGACAGATGGACATGACGACCTGCATGGCATCCGTCCTGTTTTCATAACCGTAAACAAGCGCATAAAATTCGTCGCCGGAACGCCGTGCAGCCATCACATTGCCATGCTTGCCGGGATGCAGGCACTGGGCAAAGGCCTGTATATACTCATCCCCTGTTTTATGGCCGTACGTATCATTGATATACTTCAGATTATCCATGTCCCACATGACAAGGGCACAGACCTTTGCTTCCTTGGGATCAAGCAGCAGCCTGCCTCCGTGTTCTATGAAACCCCGGCGGTTAAAGAGGCTTGTCAGCACATCATAATCCCGTTCGTATGCAAGCTTTTGCTTTTCCTGCATTTCACGGGTCACATCCATGACCGTGCCAAGTACCTGATCCCCTTCATGCACCGTGTGGATTTGTATCCACCACTCCACCTGATCCCGCATCATATGATAGATATCTTTTTCATTCGGTTCCCTGGCCTGTTCCAGCTCCGTCATCTGATGGTGAAACAATTGTACGTCCAAATACCCGTAATCGCCCTCGCAGGGCGTTAGGCCCAGCAATTCAAACAAGCTTCTGCTTAAAAATACGGAGCGGGCGTCTTTGCTATGCTCAAAAACGCCGATGCGCGCGCCAGTCATGGCAATGATTTTCTGAATCTTTGATGCCGACTCCGCAACGGCGCTGGAAAGCTCCTCAATGGAATCGGTCAACTGGTCGATTTCCGAAATGTTCAGCTTTTTAAGGCTGACAGTCTTTTCTGGATTGCTCTTTTTCAACTCCGATGCCAGCAGAATGATGGGTTTTGTGATGAGGCGGCTGGATACAGCCGAACCTGCAAGCCCCATTAGGAACGCCAGGGACAGCGCCCAGCCAACCATGCGAGTCACCTGGGCGGAGAAGGAGAGGAGTACGTTTTCCTCTACCATACCGATCAGCACCCACTGCTGGCCGGCAAAGGGTGTATTGGCGTTGTAAAGGCGCAGGTTTTCCACATTGGCCAGCATGGCGCTTTGTCCGTCTCTGTCATTCAGGCGGATCACCTGGCCGGAAACGTTGCCTCCGTGAAGCAGCGCACTTGCCTGGCCAAAGTAGCGCCGGTAACTGATGCCGCTTACAAGTACCGGACGGTAACTTTGCCCGCCATCTTCGGTGATGGCAAGGCAGTAAGAGCCCTTTTTGTCCTCCCACAATTCGCCATAGCCCATCATGGAAAGCAGGTGTGTTTCCGTCAGGTCTACGCCCACCACCCCAAACACCGCGCCGTCGGAGGCGACCAGCGGCATGGAATAGGTAATGACCTGTCCGTCGCTGCCGCTTAAAGAGAAAATCGGGCTCCAGTAGCCGTAGGCGGCGTCATCCGGCGCGTCGCTTTGCAAGGCAGCCCGGAAAGGCTGGAAGTAAAACTGTTCATTGGGTAAAAGTCCGTCCTTGGAGAAGCGGAAGCCGGCGCTCCAATAGCTGTCCAGGGGAATATTCAAAGATTTGGAAATGGAAGAAAGCCCCCGCTCCATCAACAGATCGGAGCCGGTAAAGGAATAAGCGGCATCATTGTTGGGGTCCAAATCCCGTATGTAAAGGCCAGCGCGCACTTCCTGAGCGGTATGATTGGGTACACCTGCCCCATCCAGCACGATAAATGATCCGGTTACGCCGTTGCTTCTGAGCAATGTTATCAGCTCGGGTGCCACAGCGGTGATCAGTTGCTCATTAAGGGATGCGTTCACATGCAGATCCGCCCAGGAAGCTTTTTTTTCAGCCAGCAGCTTTTCCACATCATCCTCGATGCGGTTTTTTGCCGAGCCCAGCCTGGACCAGCGCTGGGTCATGGCATTGATCAGTGCATCGGCGCGGCTTTTTGTCCGCTGGGTAAGCAGGCTGTACGCATTTTCCTCCATTCGCGGCAAAATGCCGCTGGCCAAGAACACTGCTGCAAACAAGACCGTTTGCAGCAGTACCGCGAGGGTGAACTGCATGAGCAGCTTGCGGAAAAGCGTTTTAGTCCGCTTAGTCCCTGGTTTTTTCATGCCGCTTCCTCCATCATTCCACCATGAAACGCGGATTGCTTTCCCGCGGGCGAAGCCCGGTCGCCAGCTCCAACTGCCGGACCAGGGAACTATACCATTGAAGGAAGTTCTCCTTCGTATTCACATGGGCTACAGCCTCTTCCCTTGTATAGCCTGCGGCCATTTGCTCCAGAACCAGCCGCCTGTCAGCGGCAGCTTTTGCCTGCATGCTTGTCTCCAAAATATTCCTGGCTTCGCTGCCTCCCGAAAAGGGTTTGCCTGTGTACAACGCATATACCTGCGACATTTCCTGCCCCACATGCAGCACATCGCGGACGATGGGATTTTCGACAGCTTTCCAGGCGCTTTCCGGTGCGTTATCTTCAAGGGGCAGCTTTTTTACAGGCAAATAGCCTGAAGCACCGGAGAACACTTCGTTTTGCTCCCGGCCTGTGAACCATTTGAGAAACGTAACAGCAGCCGCCTCCGTACGTGGATTGGATTTGATAACGGCCATCCCTGCGCCTTGCTGTACGGCAAAGGGCGCAGTACCCTCAAAATTGGGCGCAGGGTATACCTTTGCATCGATGGGGTAGGTACTGCCATCCGCCAGCGTGACTTCCGCGGGGAAATAGGCGGCGCTGGAAGTGGAACCAACCAATGCAATCAGGTCGCCTGTTTTCACATCGTCGGAACGGAACCGGCCGAAGGATGCAAAATATCCGTTGATGTAGGGGATATAGTAATAATCCCACAGGCGGTGCATAACCTTCATATCCGCATGCAGGGATGCGTTTTCGCCGGAGACGGAGAAAAGCTCCTTCCCCAATTGTGCACAGCCAACCAGCAGGTAGTTGGCCATGGCGTCCCGTCCGAAAAATGATTTTCCATCTTCCGGCGTTTCCGTCAGGCTGTCTGTCCAGCGGTAATACGCTTCCGCCAGGCGGCCAATGCCTTCCCAGGTTGCAAGGTCCGATTCCTGCGCGCCTGTTGCCAAAGCAAAACGCTGCCAATCCGTACTGTTGAGAATCAATACCTCCGTTGCCTTTGCAATGGGGAAGATGTACAGGCCGCCGTCATTATAAAGATCGCCTTCATGTAGATAGCACGCAACATATTCAGCCTTTTCCGCCTGCGTAAGATAGGCGCTGATATCGACCACCTTATCCTGCTGCGAAGCCTGATAGACCGTATCCGCATATGCTGCAAACACATCCGGCGCCGGCTGGGCGCCTACCTTGTGAGCCAGCGCATCCAGTGTCTTTTGAGAAAGCTCATTGATGGAACCTTGGTTGACAGCTTCCACCACAATATTCATTTCTTCGCCGACCGTTTCGTTGAACCGTGAAACAAGCTGATCGAAAAGCTGCTTTTGCACGCCGTTGTAATAATGCCATATAAGGAGGGTGGTTGGGCTGCTCCTGGCTGCCTGCTGCGAAGGAGCCGAACATGAGGAGACGGTTATCGCGGCCCAAAGACACATGACCGCCATTAGAATCCTTTTGACACCGTTTTTCATAGGAGGGCTCCTTTTGTACTGGAATGGTGACGAAAAATGACGAAAAACTATTTGCGGCGCAATATATGGAAATATTATAGCAATAGTTTCCAGCGAAATCAAGGTGCGGCGGTACAAAGTGGACACAAGTAATATGTACATTATAATATATCGCCTCAATTGGCGCCGGGATTAAGAAGAGTGCAATTTCCACATCAGTTGTTTTGTTTTTTACAAGCGGCGGTACCGGCTGGATTGCCGGTACCGCCATCATTCAACCATATTGGAAAAAATGCTATACCCAGGCAAAATATGATTTCTAAGACAGCCGCACCTTGTATTTTTGCATCCAGTAATCCACCTGCAGGAAGTAGGCGATGGTTTGCGGCCCGGTCATCAGCTGCCCGTACCAGGGCCAGGGCTGCCTATCGGTAAGCAGCTTTTCCAGGCTTTCTTTTTTGACCAATTGGAAGACAGGCGCATCATCACGCTCAAGCAATTCCAGCAACAGCCTGGAAACCGCCGCTGTGTAGGCGGGATGATGGGTCTTGGGGTAAGGGCTTTTTTTGCGCCATAGAACCTCCGGCGGAAGTATATCCGCCATGGCATTGCGCAAAAGGCTTTTTTCCACGCCATCCTCATATTTCATCTCCCAGGGCACGGAATACAGGTATTCGGCGATCCTGTAATCGCAGTAGGGAACCCTCACTTCCAGGCCGCTGTGCATGCTCATCCTGTCCTTGCGGTCCAAAAGCACCTGCATGAACCAATCCAGGTTCAGCTTCATCATTTCCTTCATCCGCGCTTCTCCGGAAGAAGTGCCCGGGAGCTTTGAAGCGCGGGCGCAAGTCTTTTCATACCTGGCCTGCACATACCGCTCCAAAGGAAAATTGGCCGCAAAATCGTTGTGCAGGAAGCTGATCCTGTACGCGGTGGATTGCGCCCAGGGAAAGCCGTTTTTTTCACGGACGGCAGGGTCGGTATACCAGGGATAGCCGCCGAAGATCTCATCGGCGCATTCGCCGGACAAAGCCACGGTGCCCTGCTTTTTGATCTCCCGGCAAAACAGCAGCAGCGATGCATCCACATCCGCCATGCCCGGCAGGTCCCTGGCGTCAACGGCTTCATATAGTGCTTGAACCAGTTCCGGCATATCCACCTCCACGTTGTGGTGAACGGCCATAAGCGCGTTGTTCATCAGGCCAATGTATCGTTCATCGCTGTTGGGCTGGAATTTGCCCGCCTGAAAATACTTCTCATTTTCCTTGAAGGTAATGGAAAACGTGTGAAGCTGCTGCCCTTTTTTTGAAAAATGCCGGTCGGCCAAAGCGGAAATGATGCTGGAGTCGAGCCCGCCGGACAGGAAGGTGCATACGGGCACATCCGATACAAGCTGCCTGATGATGGCGTCCGTCACCAGTTCCCTGACCTTTTCCACCGTCTGCTTATAGGAATCGGTATGCGGCCGGTCGCTAAGTTCCCAGTAGGTGTCAATGCGAAGCCTTTCCTTGTCAAGAAGCCCGCATTGCCCGGCCTTCAGCTCCTGCACGTCCTGAAAAACGCCGCAGCCGGGCGTCCTGCCGGGGCCCAGCATCATGATCTCCGCCACGCCGTTCCCGTCCAGCTTTGGTTCAACCATGGGGTGGCATAAAAGCGCCTTCAGCTCCGAGCCGAACAAAAAGACACCTTTTCTATATAAGTAGAAAAAAGGCTTGACGCCGATGCGGTCTCTGGCGATAAACAGCGTATGGGCCCGTTCTTTCCAAATGGCGAAAGCAAAGATGCCGTTGAACCTGTTCACGCAATCCTCGCCCCAGGCCATATACGATTTGAGCAGTACCTCCGTATCGGAGTGTCCGATGAAGTCATATCCCTCCGCGGTAAGGCCGGCTCTTACTTCTTCGGTATTGTACAGCTCTCCGTTGTACACCAGGATAAACGTCTCTTCCCCCTGGGAAAAGCGCATGGGCTGGCAGCCGTTTTCCAAATCGATAACGGCCAGCCGCGTATGCACAAGCCCGGCCTGCGGCGTTACGTATATGCCATCCTGATCCGGTCCCCGCCGGTTAAGCGACCTTTGCATGGCGGACAGGAATTTCCCGTCCTCCCGTACGTCCCGGGTCCAACTGATTTCCCCCGCGATCCCGCACATAAGCTTCACCTCAAAAAGGGGCGATTCCAGTCTCTGGGAACGCCCGTGTTCGTTTTCACTTTATGCTTTGGGGAAGGGGAAGGTGATTTTCAGCGGCCGCGCTGTTCGGTATTCTGTCAAGGAAATGTTGCAAATTGTGAAGAATTATACCGTGTTCTGGCGCAATTCCGGCAAGAATTGAATAAAACTTGCATATGAACAGAATGTGAAGTATAATTTTCCCGTATGCCCGAGAGTATGGGAGGATAGGAGGGAGCAGCATAGGAAAAGGCGTTGTATGGATCACCGGCGCTTCCAGCGGTTTGGGCCTCCATACCGCTTTGGCCCTTCATAAGGCAGGCTTTTCTGTCATCGCAGGAGCCCGGTCCTTCGTGTCTGGCCCGGAGCCTGGAGATGACGGCATCTACCGTTTGCCTTTGGATGTAACCGACACTGAAAGCATCCGCCTCTTTATGCAGACGGCATTGAATATTTTTTCAAAAGTGGATGCGCTGGTCAATTGCGCCGGTATTCTCGTGCTGGGTTCTTGCGAGGAAACATCGGCGGATGAACTACAAAACGTAATGAAAACGAATTTTCTGGGGACGGCGGCCATGATTCAGGCTGTGCTGCCGCTCATGCGTAAGCAGCGCCACGGCAGGATTGTCAATTTTTCTTCTATTCTTGGCCTCTTGGGCATTCCGTTTCAAAGCGCTTATACCGCCAGCAAGCATGCCATTGAGGGCTATACCGAATGCCTTGCCATGGAAACAGCCCCCTTTGGCATACAGGTCTGCCTGGTGGAACCGGGGGACCACCGCGGAGGGTCGGCGGCCTACCGGCGCAGGGCGGGAGTTATGAGCACAAATTCTCCTTATGATGCCAGCTTCCGCCGGGGCATTGCCACCATTGCCCATGACGAGGAAAACGGCAGCGATCCCGACAGGCTGGGATACAAGGTGGCGCACCTTCTTCAAAGGCGAAGAATGCCCCTGCGCAAACGGATAGCAAAATTTGATCAGCACCTGGCAGTCATTCTTCATTCTTTCATTCCTGCCAGGCTCATGCAATTCATTCTTACGCACTATTATCTTGGAAAAGGAGTTTCGGCGCATGAAGAAAAAAAGGAGTCTCATATTGGAGCACAGTGAAGCGCTCCGCAAGGACATGACCCTTTCCAATCTGTTCCGCCTGACCTGCTCCTACGGAAACATTCCTGCTGCGCTGTATTTGGAGGACGGCAAGGAGGTGGCCATCACCTTTGCCCAGTACGAGCAGCAGGCGAAGGATTTCGCTGCCTGCCTGCTCAAGCGGTTTGGCGGCGGCCATAAGGAGAAATTTGCTGCCATAGCTATGGATACATGTCCGGAATGGTTTTCCGCTTTCTGGGGCCTGATTCTGGCAGGCTACAACGCCGTACTTTTGGATTTTACCCTACCGGATGAGCGGATGAACCATATGCTGTTGCAGGCGGGAGCAGTCTTGCTAATCACCAAAACGCCCCGCGTGCTGCCCAAGGGCGTGCAACCGGTGCTTTTGGAGGAATTGAAAGCCGCACCCCGGGCTCCCCGTGATTTCAAGCCGGTCTTTGCCGACAAGGTGGCGCTGTGCACGAGCGGCACCACCGCTACCAGCCGTATTTTTGTATACGATGGTCCCGCCATCTCCCAGCAGGTGCTTTCCAGTGAGCTTTTATACAAGGCGAACCGCCAGGTGGTCAATGACGGGAACCGCCGTTCCCTGGCGTTTTTGCCGTTCCATCATGTATTCGGCTTCATGGTGTGCTTGATGTGGGTCAGTTTTCTTGGTTACGCCAACATCTTTTTGAAGGACCGTTCCCCCCAGACCATCGTGGAAACGGCCACCCGGTTCCGCATCAATATGCTGCTGGCCGTGCCCCTTTTGGCAAACAATCTGGCCATTGCGCTGGAGAAGAAGGTGGCCAAGGAGAAGCGGAGCAAGCGCATCGCTTACCATGTGCTCAAGGGCACCAGCCTTGGTTTGCAGCATGTGGCGCCGCGCTTCGGACAAAAATTTGCCCGCAAGGCACTGTTCCGCTCCGTCCTTAATAAGCTTCTGGGCGGCGATGTGGAGTGCATTATCCTGGGCGGTGCCCATACGCCCAAGGAGCATATGCGTACATTGAGCGCGCTGGGCTACTATACGGTATCCGGGTTTGGCATGACGGAAACGGCCATCACCTCCGTGGAAGTCAGCAAAAAGCTGCGCACCCGCATTTCCGGCTCCGTGGGGCGGCCGCTTTCCAACATCACCTACAGCGTGATTCCAGACGGTAAACAGCTCAATCGGGGTGAAATGCTCATCAAGGGCCGCTCGATGCACATGGGCCAATTGGTGGATGGCAAGCTGTTGCCGCCCTCGCTGGATAAAGAAGGCTGGTTTCATACAGGCGATGTAGTGCGCCTGGAGAAGGGCAGCCGCATGTATGTGGAAGGCCGCGTCAAGGACGTTATTGTCAACGAGTCCGGTGAAAATGTCTATCCCGATGAGGTGGAGGATGCCTACGCACTGCTGGAAGGCATTGAGGAAATGTGCGTGCTGGGCGTGCCAAAGGACCCGAAAAACCCATTGTACCAGGAGATCACCCTGGTATTGTATCTTGGCGAAAAGGCGGAGGACGAGGTGTTTGTCAAAGGCCTTTCCGCCCGCATTGCCCATATCAACGGCAAGCTGCCGGTTTTGAAGCAGGTGGGCAAGGTGCTTTTGGCCCATGAAAAGCTCCCCCTTGTCAACAGGATCAAGGTCAAGCGTGTGGAGCTTCGGCGGCTGATTCTGGAAGACAGCGGAAAATTCCGGGAACTGGATATTCGCGCCATCGCCTCCATGCCCGGCTACGCCGCCCTGAAAGCGGAAGGCAAGGTGGAACTCATTGATCTTGAGATGCGCCGCATCCAGGATACGGTGCGCAGGATCTATGCGGATGTTCTGGAGATGTCCGAGAAGCAGATCAAGGATGACGCCCACTTCATCGATGATCTGGGTGGTGACAGCCTGCAGGTGCTGAGCACTTCCATCAAGGTGGAGGAAGCCTTTGGCGTGATGATCCAGCCGGAGGAGTATGGCCGCTGTACGACGATCAACGGGTTGAGCCGCCTTTTGTACGAAAAGCAGCACGGATTCCAGGAAACGGTAGTTTCATCGGAGCCGGTAACGCCCATTTCCGATTTTTGTGACACACCGGAATTCAAGGCGTTTGACGAGCGTGAAAAAATGCTGCTTTCCCATGGAGCCGCCAACCCCTACTTCGTCTGCCACGAATCGGCATTGCGCGACGTATCCCTTATGGACGGCAGGCAGGTTTTGAACTTCGGTTCCTACAATTATGTGGGCATGTCCGGCCGGCCGGAGGTGATGGAGGCTGCCAAGGCCGCCATCGACAAGTATGGCACCAGCGCCAGCGGCAGCCGCCTGCTGGCGGGGGAAAAGAGCCTGTACCAGGAACTGGAGCGGGAGATTGCCGACTGGAAGCACGCCGAGGCCGCGCTGGTGCTGGTGGGCGGGCATTCTACCAACGTTACTTTTGTTGGCAATTTCTGCGGGCCCAAGGATCTTATTGTGTACGATTCCCTGGCCCATAACAGCATTGAGCAGGGCTGCCGCCTAAGCCGCGCCTTGTGCAAGCCCTTCCCGCACAACGATGCCGCGGCGCTGGAAACCATCCTGCGGCTGCAGCGCCACAAGTTTGAAAAGGTACTCATCATTATCGAGGGCGCTTACTCCATGGACGGCGACATCGCGGATGTGCCCGCCTTTGTAGCCCTGAAAAAGAAGTATGGCTGCTTCCTGATGGTGGATGAGGCCCACAGTGCCTGTGTCGTCGGCAGGACCGGCGGCGGTGTGGATGAATATTTCGGTTTGGAAAGCGCTGACATCGACATCAAAATGGGCACGCTTTCGAAGGGGCTGGGCACCTGCGGCGGATATCTGGCAGGTTCCAAATCATTGATCAATTTCCTGCGCTACAGCCTGCCAGGCTTTGTGTTCTCCGTGGGCATTTCCCCGCCTTTGGCCGCCGCTACGTTGGCTTCCATCCGGCTGTTGCGGAGCGAGCCTGCCATCATGGCCCGCATGCGGGAGAATATCGCCGCCTTCATGGAAGAAGCCAAGGCGCGGAACCTGAACACCTGCCTGGCCTTGGAAACGGCCATCATCCCCATTTTGGTGGGAAGGGACGAGGATGCGTTCCTTTTGAGCAACAAGCTTAGGGAGCATGGCGTCTTTGTGCCTCCGGCTGTTTTCCCCGCCGTGCCAAGGAACAAGGCCCGGCTGCGCTTTTGCGTGATCAGCGAGCACCATAGGGATCAAATCGTTCAGGCGCTGGATCTGTTGGTGAAGCTGGCGGCGGAAGAGAATATCACGCTGCCGCCCGGAAAGCAGGAGGAAAAGCAAAGGGACGAACGAGATATTGCCACTTTTGCGTAAAAACATTGTTTTTTATGCCTATTCACGTTATAATAACTCCGTATCCCCATTTATTTATCTGCTTATGGAGGATTGCTGATGTATAAACTGCTGCTGGCAACCGATCAGCACGACATCCAGAATATGTTTTCCGAAATTACCGATTGGGAAAACAGGGGCTTTCGCGCGCCGCGAACGGCGGCCAGTGCCCAGGAAGCCATTGCTTGCCTGGAAAAGCACCATGTGGATGCCGTTGCTTTTCGCTTGAATGCACAGGATGAAAGCGAGCTTTATCAAAAGCTTAAGCAAAGCTATCCCGACCTGCCTATTTTTCGGTTGGCCCGGAATGTCTCCGAGCAGATGGTCATTTTGAACGAGCTTAGGGTGCTTTTGAACCGTACCCATGCCGACTTTGCCAATGAGGATTATGGCATCGCCGATATGATGAAGCTTTGCCGCAATGATTTCATGCGTGCCCTGCTGTCCGGCAACGTTTCGGATAGCAGGGACATCCTGGCAAAGATGCGCCTGCTGCGGTTTCCGATTGACATGGACAAGCCCTGCGTTCTGCTGGATATGGATTTGCCTCAGGGCGACGAATATCTGGCGGGCCGGTGGCATTACGGCAGCGAGCGGTTGGAAGTGGCGTTAAGAAACTTCTTTGGCACGGCAGTGGATGGCCTCTCCTTCAGTGTGGCTGTGGTAACGCCCCAACTAATCCGCCTGCTGGCCTGTCCGCTGGAAGGGCAGGGCGATAAGGAAGAGGAAGAATCCCTCACCGGTATGGTGGAAGACCATGTCCGGGAGGCGATTGAACAAATTCGCGAATACCTCACGCTTGAGGTGCACCTAAGCGGCACCCGCGTTCTGAAAAACATCACTGTATTGGCCGGGCAGCCATAGAATACTACAAAAGCTTTTTGATCATGGGAGGTAGCTATGGGATTTTTCAAGAACATCATCAAGGGCCAGCTCATCGACGTCATCGAGTGGATAGATGATTCCAGAGATGTGATGGTGCACCGCTATGACATGAACGGCAAGGATATCATGATGGGCGCGCAGCTCACCGTTAGGGAGAGCCAGGTAGCCATATTCATGAACGAAGGGCAGATTGCCGATGTGTACAGCCCTGGCCGCCATGAACTTTCCACCGCCAATATGCCCATCATGACCGCTCTGAGAAGTTGGAAATTCGGTTTCAATTCACCCTTCAAAGCCGATGTTTATTTCGTGAACACACGCCAGTTCCTGGACCTGAAATGGGGAACCGCCAATCCCGTCATGATGCGGGACGCGGAATTCGGCGTGATCCGCCTGCGCGCTTTTGGCATCTATTCCTTCCGGGTGAAGGACCCCGTGTTTTTTTTGAAAGAGGTGTTCGGCACCAACAGCCTGTTTACGGTCAGCGGCGTGGAGGGGCAGTTGAAGCGTGTAATGGTGTCCTCCTTGAGCGATGCCATTGCAGAGAGCAAGATCCCGGCCCTCGACCTGGCGGCCAACTACGAGGAACTGGGTACCCTTGCCTTAAATGCCTTGCAGCCCAAGGCGCAGGCCATGGGCCTTGAACTTACCTCCCTCGTGATCGAAAACATCAGCCTGCCCGAGGAAGTGGAAAAGACCATGGACAGGCGCACCTCCATGGGCGTGCTGGGCGATATGGGCCGTTATACCCAGTATCAGGCGGCGGAAGCGATTCGGGAGGCGGCCAACAACCCCGGTGGCGGTTCCATGGCTGGCATGGGGGTAGGCATGGGCGCTGGTGCCGCGATGGGGCAAATATTTACGCAAGCGATGAATCAGAATCAAACCGCTCAGTCCGCGACGCAGCAGCCAGCCCAGCCGGCCAAGGTTGCATGCGTACGTTGCGGCGCGGCCATTGCCCCTCAGACCAAGTTTTGTCCGGAATGCGGCGCCAGCCAGGCCATACCCAAATGCACCGGCTGCGGTGCGATATTGCCCCCCGGAACAAAGTTCTGTCCGGAATGCGGGGCAAAACAGTAATCAAGCAAAACGGTCAAGATGCATTGCATTTTGACCGTTTTGTTTGATTTGCACGATTGTATGACGTATGCCAATCAAAAACATGATGCATTAATAAGCATGAACTCCAAAAGGGAATCCAATCCCGCAGACTGTCGTCCTGAACGTAGTGAAGGATCTTGTTCTTTGTGCTTCGCCAAGATCCCTCGTTACTCCGTTCCTCAGGATGACAACGCGCGGAGTTTGCTTGTTTTCCATGAGAAAGCGTTCATCGATGCATTTGCATTATCTAATGGTATTATTGCTCGCCTGGGCTATCCTCATAGACTGGGGCTGCTTTTCCCTTTTTATTATGGATCGAATGTGTTTTTTTCCACGCGACGCAGATGGCTCCGCATTGCCGCGACTGCAGCCTTGGCATCCCTTGATCGAATGGCTTCGGCAATGCGCCCATGCTCCTGGATCAGGATTTGCAGTGTTCTTTCGTTGCTGGTGAGGGCGATGGCTTTTTCACGAACCGTATCATAGTACAGGTCAATAAAGGCACAGAACAGGGGATTCCCCGACATTTCCGCCAGACAGTAATGAAAGTAATAATCCGGCCTGCGCTCCGATGAGGACAAAGGGGCGTCCAAAAGTTTGAAGAGGCCGTCGATCTCCTTTTGGGAAGCCAGGCGGATCACGCTGCGCACAGCCCGGCATTCCACCGCTTCCCGGAATTCGATCAGGCTTTTGTGCTCGCAGGAGCGCATCAGGGCCGCGAAGGAATTGCCCGTTTCGTTTCCGCTGGTACTGCGCACAACGGTTCCTTCCCGGGGGGCACGGCTGATATAGCCCTGCATTTGAAGGATCGTCAGCGCCTCGCGTAGGATGCCGCGGCTGACGCCCAATTGCTCCGCCAGTTCCGCTTCATTGGGCAGCCGTGTGCCTACCGGTAGCTCTCCGGCCCGGATGCGCTGTACAAGCTGCTGTACGGCCTTGTCGGAAAGGCGGTCGACCCGTATGCGGTGAAAACCTTCCAAAGCTGTTCCTCCTGTCCCAATCATCCAATTGTAAAACAATACGTATTTATTTTCATCCTAGCATGGAAATGAAAAAGCCGCAAGACTTTTCTTGCGGCAGGCTGCTAACGGTTCAGGATCGTGCAGTGTATCCCCGCCAGCACATCCAGCGCCTTATCGTGCATATCATCGTCAAAACTGGCGGTGCAGCTTGCGTCAATGATGATGTCCGCGTCCGGCCTGGCCGTTTTGGCAATGACGGCATTGGAGAGCACGCACATGTTGGTGACCAGCCCGCAAAGCTCAACGGAATCGTACGCATTTTCCTGAAGGTAAGTCATCAAGCCGGCGGAACCGAAGGTGGGCTTTTCAAACACAATATCCCCGGGGGCTTTCAGTGCTGCCACCTTGCCGTATAGCTGCCATCCTTCCGTGCTGCGGGAACAATGGAGAACGGGCAGCTTTTTGCCCTCCATCGTTTCAAGATAATCCCCGCCATGGGTATCCAATGTAAAAACCACATCATGGCCCTCGTTGCGGTAAGTGGCGATTTTCCGGCAGATCGGCTCCTCCAGCGTTTCCGCTTTGGGAAAGCCAAGGCTGCCTGATACAAAATCGTTTTGATAATCTACTACGATCAATAGCTTTTTCATAAAATATTCCTTTCGTTTTCAGCCTTGACTGTTCATCCGCCAGTATCAGGGCCGTATCCTGCATCAGCCCTTCCTCCCCATTATATATCCCTGTTTGGTGAATTTGCAAGGCTCGAACCATGTCGATTCGTTGGTTTTTTCCGTTGCGTTTGCCCGGATTCCGTGCTATGCTATGCACTGTTGTGCACGAATACCCATACGCAAGGAAGGAAGCCGTTTCGGATGAGACCTGCTGCTTTTGCCTGTCTGAAACAATATTCCCGGGAAAAATTCGTCAAGGATCTTACGGCTGGAATCATTGTTGGCATTATCGCGCTTCCTCTGTCCATCGCCCTGGGCATCGCCTCCGGCGTGTCGCCGGAAAAGGGGTTGGTGACCGCCATTGTGGGCGGTTTCCTTGTTTCCCTGCTGGGCGGCTGCAACGTTCAAATAGGCGGTCCTACCGGTGCGTTTGTGGTGATTGTCGCCGGAGCCATCTCAAGGTTTGGTATAGACGGCCTCATCATGGCCACGATGATGGCTGGCGTGGTGTTGATTCTGGCGGGAGTTTTGCGGTTTGGCAAGCTGCTGGAGTTCATTCCCTACCCGGTGGTGTCAGGCTTCACCAGCGGCATTGCCGTTGTGATTTTCTCCACCCAGGTGGGAGATTTTCTGGGGCTGAAAACAGGACCGGTGCCCGCGGAGTTCCTGCACAAGTGGGCAGCGTATTTCCATGCCATCGGCACCATGTCTTGGCAAACGCTGCTGATCGGCGCATTTACGCTGACCGTCATTGTATTGTGGCCGCGGATCAATAAACGCATACCGGGCACGCTTGTCGCGCTTCTTGCCGCGACCTTTCTGGCCTTCCTTATGCCGCAGGCTGATACCATCGGCACCAGGTTTAAAGAGATATCCGCCGCCTTTCCAGCGCCGGTTCTGCCTGCATGGTCTTTATCCAAAGCCGCTGCGCTTTTGCCCACGGCTTTGACGATTGCTTTCCTTTCCGGAGTGGAATCACTTTTATCCGCCACGGTGGCCGACGGCATGACGGGTGCGCGCCATAATCCCAATATGGAACTGGTAAGTCAAGGTGTGGCCAATATCGCCTCCGCCTTCTTCGGCGGCATCCCAGTGACCGGCGCGCTGGCCCGTACCGCCGCCAACATCAAAAATGGCGGCAAGTCCCCGGTATCAGGTATGGTGCATTCCATTTCACTGCTTGCTATTCTCCTGGTGGGCATGCCCTATGTAAAATACGTGCCCATGGCAGCGCTGGCGGCGGTATTGATGACGGTGGCCTACAACATGGGAGAATGGGCCTACTTCAAAGATATGAAGCACCTTCCCAAAAGCGATTGCGCCGTTTTTCTTACCGCGTTTTTGCTGACAATTGTGTTGGATCTGGCGATAGCCATCGGGGCCGCGCTTGTGCTGGCTGCCATTCTCGTACTGGTCCGGCTGAAGAATATGGTGGCTGTGCAGGCGGCGTCTGTTCAAGATGGTGTGATGCACATGAAGGTGGAAGGGCCGCTATTTTTTGTGGCGGCCCAAAAGCTTAGGGATATGAGCCAAAAGGAGCGGGAAGGGCTGAATACCCTGCTATTGGACTTGCAGGGCGTACCTTTCATGGATGCTTCGGCTTTGAGGGCACTCGTTGCCCTGAAGGAAAGCGCCGGCAAGCAGGGTATCGCCCTGCGGCTTATCAACCTGCAAACACAGCCTCATACGCTGCTGACACGAAACGGATTCGAGATGGCATGACATATCGGGCGCCCTTTCATATGGGCGCTTTTTTTGTCGGCTTTAGGTGTACCAGGCATTCTTTCTGTCTTTTTTCCATCGATCACCTTGAAAACAGGGTTGAATTCCTGTACACTAGCGTATAGTTCTTAATATGATGTCCAAGAGAAGAAGGGTAAGTCTTGAAGCACGTTTTCCTGTACCTGCGCCCATATGTGCCCAGAATGTTATTGGGTTTTCTTATCAAATTCACCGGCACCATCATGGACCTGTGCCTCCCCTGGATATTGGCTTATGTCATTGACAACGTAATTCCCTTGGGGATGATCGGCCCTGTGATCTGGTGGGGCGTAGTAATGCTTGTCTGCTCTGTCATTGCGGTGGTCACCAATATCCTGGCCAACCGCATGGCTTCCGCCGTGGCCAGGGATACGACACGCCGCATCCGTTATGACCTGTTTCGCAAAATCGCTTATCTGACCAACCGTCAGGTGGACCAATTCACCATCCCATCCCTCATTTCCCGCATGACATCCGATACTTACAATATCCATCAAATGGTGGGCATGATGCAGCGCCTGGGCATCCGCGCGCCCATCCTGCTGATCGGCGGCATCCTGGTCACGCTTACGCTGGATCCGGTATTGACGCTGGTGCTTATATCCGCGCTGCCCTTTATTGTGATCATCACCATTTTCATTTCCCGAAAGGGCGTGCCCCTGTTCCGCCTGTCCCAGGAGGCGCTGGACAACATGGTGCGGGTGGTGCGTGAAAACGCCGCCGGCATCCGTGTAATCAAGGCGCTGTCCAAAACGGAGGATGAAAAGAAGCATTTTGACGGTGTCAACAAGCAGGTGATCCAGGCGGAAAGGAAAGCCAGCATGACCATGGCGGGCATCAGCCCGGCCATGAACCTGCTTTTGAACGTGGGGCTGACCTTGGTGGTACTGGTGGGCGCGGTGCGGGTCAACAGCGGGGTGGGGGAAGTCGGCAAGATTGTTGCCTTTTTGTCATACTTCACCATCATACTGAACGCCGTGATGATGGTCACCCGCATTTTTACCATATATTCCAAGGCCAGTGCTTCCGCCAACCGGATTGCGGAGGTAATGGCCGTGCCGGAGGAAATGACCGTTAAGCCTGAGACGCAGGTGCCTGCAAATGACGGTCTTGTGGTGTTCGATCACGTCTCCTTCTCCTATAACAAGAAGGAGGATAACCTGACAGACATTTCCTTTTCCGTAAGGCGCGGGGAAACGCTGGGCATCATCGGGCCTACCGGCGCGGGCAAATCAACCATCGCACAGCTCCTTTTGCGGTTTTACGACGTGGATCAAGGGCAAATCCGTATCGGCGGCAGGAATATACAGGAATTTGACCCCGGTGAGCTTAGGGAGAAATTCGGTGTGGTCTTTCAGAATGACATGCTGTTTGAGGATACCATAGAGGAAAACATCCGCCTGGGCCGGCCCATTGGCAAAGATGCGCTGGAAAAGGCAGCCCTGTATGCCCAGGCGGCGGATTTCATTGCCGACAAGGAAGGGTATGGATCAGAACTGAACATCAAAGGCGCCAACCTGTCCGGCGGGCAAAAGCAGCGGATACTGATCGCCCGCGCCCTGGCGGGAGACCCGGAGATCCTGATCCTGGACGACTCCTCCAGCGCCCTGGACTACAAGACGGATGCGTCATTGCGCAGCGATATCCGCACCCATTACAGCCGCACCACCACTATTTTGATCGCCCAGCGCGTTTCCACGGTTATGCGCTGTGACCATATCCTTGTATTGGACGATGGGAAAATGGTGGGCTACGGCACACACGCGGAATTGATGGAAAGCTGCGAATTGTACCAGGAAATTGAACGCATCCAGATGGGGGGTGCGGATCGTGGGTAAAAAAACGGTCTATCGCCGCCTGGGCCGCTATCTGTATCAGTACAAATGGCTGCTGCTGCTGGCTGCCGCGTTGTCCCTGGGCGGCAACTATCTGGCGCTTTTGGGTCCCAGGCTTTCGGGCTTTGCCATTGACCTGATCGAGCCGGGCACGGGGAAAGTGGATTTTCAGGGCATCCTGTCGCTGGTATTTCAAATGATCCTGTTCTATGCCATATCATCGGTGCTGAGCTACGCGCTGTCGGTGCTCATGATCGCCATCAGCCGCAACGTCATCTACCAGATGCGCAAGGATGTGTTTGAGCGTCTTTCCGATATGCCGGTAGGTTATTTTGACACCCACCAAAGCGGCGACATCATCAGCAAAATCTCCTACGACATCGATACCATCAATACATCCCTCTCCAATGACCTGGTGCAGATATTCACCGGGTTAATCACCGTGGTGGGCTCCCTTGCCATGATGCTTGCGCTGTCGCCCGTCCTGGTACTGGTATTTGTGGTTACCATCCCCATGTCGATGCTGCTAACCCGCTTCATCGTTGGTCATACCAGGCCGCTGTTCCGTGCCCGGTCCAGGAAACTGGGGGAACTCAACGGGCTGGTGGAGGAGATCATCACCGGGCAGAAAACCCTCAAGGCTTACCACCAGGAGGAGAATACCATCAAGCGCGTGGGCCTCAAGAACGATGAAACGGTGGAAGCTTATTACAAGGCCGAATACTATGGCAGCATGGGCGGGCCAAGCGTGAACTTCATCAACAACATATCGCTTTCCCTGATCAGCGTGTTCGGGGCCATCCTGTACATGAACGGCGCGATGACGCTGGGGAATATTTCTTCCTTTGTGCTCTATTCCCGCAAGTTTTCCGGGCCTATCAATGAAATGGCCAACATCATCGGGGAATTCCAGTCGGCGCTGGCTGCGGCGGAGCGCGTGTTCCGCCTGCTGGAGGAACCGCTGGAAGCACCGGATAAGCCCGATGCCAAAGACCTTGTCCAGGTTTCAGGGGACGTGAAGGCGGAGGATGTGTCCTTTGGCTACGAGGAAGGCAAGCCCATTTTGCAGCATTGCAGCTTTCATGCCAAGCCCGGTAGCCTGATTGCCATCGTCGGCCCCACCGGCGCAGGCAAGACGACCATCATCAATCTGCTGATGCGTTTTTATGACGTGGGGGATGGCTGCATCACGGTGGACGGCTGCGGCGTGGAGAACGTTACGCGCCGCAGCCTCCGGCGCAGCTACGCCATGGTATTGCAGGATACCTGGCTTTTCCACGGTTCGATTTTTGAGAACATCGCCTACGCCAAAAAGGATGCCACCCGGGAGGAGGTGGAGGCGGCGGCCAAGGCGGCCCGCATCCACTCCTACATCAAGCGCCTGCCCAAGGGGTACGATACGCTGATCACCGACGACGGCGCCAATATCTCCAAAGGTCAAAAACAGCTTTTGACCATTGCCAGGGCCATGCTGATGGAAGCGCCCATGCTGATTCTGGACGAAGCTACCTCCAACGTGGATACGCGCACGGAGGTGAAGATCCAGCAGGCCATGCGTGCGCTGATGCAGAACAAGACCTGCTTTGTCATCGCCCACAGGCTTTCAACCATCCAAAACGCTGATCTCATCCTGGTGGTGAAGGACGGCAACATTGTGGAAACGGGTACCCACGAATCGTTAATGGCCAGGCAGGGGTTTTACCGCAAGCTCTATGATGCCCAGTTTGCCTAAGAGAACGGAGGGTGGAATATCATGCTGCAAAAGACGGGCACCGAAAAGGAAATTGCATTTGAAGGCCGCACTTTGCGCTTTTTGAACCAGCGCGACAAGGGCTGGTCTTATCCATACGACCATGTCACCGCCCCCGGCGCAACGCTCTCCAGCGCGGGCTGCGGCATTTTCGCCCTGTGCCACGCCGTGGAGTGGATGCACGGCATCCGCCTTGATCCGGAAAAGCTGTCGGATTTCGCCCGGCAAAAGGGAGGCAGGGGAGACGACGGCACCGACCGCCCGGAGCTTCTCCATGCCCTGATGGTCCATGGAGAAGCGGGGAAGATGGGCTTCCGCTATGAGGAAGATGGGCTGCGCAACGACTTGGACACACTGTGGGAGCATATCTCTAAAAAGAAAGGCGTTTCCCTGTGCAACCTCCGGGTGGGCCATATCGTGGCTTTGGTGGACAGCCACATCATGGATGGGGAAAAGCAATACCTGGCCATTGACAGCTATTCCGAAAGCGCGGCGGAAAAGGTGCGGGATCACGTGCGGGAAATCGTCAAGCAGAGCGAAGTCATCGCCGATGTAGTCAATAAGGATGGCGTGCTGACCGGCCAGGGCATCCATTACGCCATGTTCTGGGTGCCGGCCGGCCTGCCCAGGGATTTCAATCTGCTGCATGAAACAGGGATACAAAAATAAGGAAAGGAGCATTTCCTTTCCTTTGAAGCCGCCTCTCCTGCGAACATACCGCAAGAGGGGCGTTTGTTGAATGGACAGGCATATCAGGATACAAATTCCGAAAACGCGGCCTTTTCCTTGTTCTCCGGCAGATGGACATGGAACGTGGTGCCGGCGCCCAGCTTGGAGCGTACGGTAATACGCCCGCCATGGGCGATGACGATGATCCTGGCAATGGAAAGCCCCAGCCCATGCCCGCTGGTGCTTGACTTGCGGACTCTGTCGGCCCGGTAGAACCGGTCGAAAATTTTCGGCAAATCCTCCGCGGCGATGCCCGAGCCCGTATCGGTGACGGAGAGCATGCAGCCTTCCATCGTCTTTTTTACGCCAAGGGTGATGGTGCCGCCCGGGGGCGTATATTTCACCGCGTTGTCGCACAGGACCCGCATCACTTGCTTGAGCATGTTTTTGTCGGCTGTGATCTCACAATGCTCCATGGGGGAAAGAAGGAAGGTATGGCCGGGGGAAAGCATCTTGGCCTCCCGGTGCAGCGCGGCCACCACCTCCGACGGGTCGAAGGATTCCATTTCCAGCAGCAGCGTCTTTTTATCGTGCCGGGCCAGGAACAGCAAACTTTCTACCAGTTCCTTCATGCAGGCGGTTTCCTGGGCGATGGCAGCAATGCCTTCCTCCAGCACGGCCTTATCTTCCTTGCCCCAGCGGTCCAGCATGTTGATATATCCCTGTAAAACGGAAATGGGTGTACGAAGCTCATGGGAGGCGTCGCTTACAAACTGCTTCTGGCTGTTGTAACTCAGTTCGATTCTGTCCAGCATGCTGTTGATGACCACCGCCAGGTCCTTAAGCTCGTTTTTCGTGCCGGCAATATTGATGCGGTTGGACAGGTTATTGGCGCTGAGTGTCGCGGCCAGATCGGCGATTTCCCGGAGCGGCTTCAATACTGTTCTGTTCAGCCTGTTTCGCTTGCGCAAAAACCGCCATACACGCCACAGATCGCAGAACACAAGCCCGCAAGAAAGGTACAGCCATACTTCCAGCCGTTCCCGAAGGTCATAGGATACGGTCAATGTGCCGTTTGCGACGGGACGTGCCAAATGGAGAACGGGCGGCCAGCGGAACAAATCGCTGGAAAATGCCTTTTGAAGCATATAGCCCGTCCGGCTGAATCCTTCCGAGGGGACAATTTCCCGCGTGATCTGCGCGGTGGCGGTACGATCCATGACCTGCAATGCTGTGAAACTTTCACCATTCTCCGGCGTGAGGGTGGAAAGCCGGTTCATGGTACGCAGGATGCCCGGCGCCTGGGCCGCGGCGAAAACCACCGTCATCAAAAGAATCAGCGGCAGCGTGGTACGCAAAAGCTGCCACGCGTAATGGATGGCGATTCGCAGCGTAAGGGAAAAGCGCAGATTGCTCATCAAGGCTGACAGGCGTCCATGAATACCGCTGCTGACGCGGTTGATGCCCCTTTCCCCGGTATGCGGGCGCGGACGCCTTTTTTGTTTGTTTTTGCTATTTGTCTTCATATTGGAACATATACCCCACGGCACGAATGGTTTGTATACACTTCACGTGGTATCGGTCATCAATCTTCTGGCGCAGGTAGCGGATATAGACATCCACAATGTTTGTTTCCCCGGCGTACTCATAGCCCCATACATCGTTGAGCAGCACATCCCGGCTCATGGCCGTGCCGGCATGCTCCATCAGGCAGCGCAGAAGGTCGAACTCCTTTTTTGTAAGCCCAAGCGGCTCCCCGTCAAAGGATGCGCTGTAGCTGGCGGGATCCACCTTCAGCTTGCCTACGCTTAGGGAGGAAGGAGCGCTGTTGTGCCCGGCCCGGTGCTTTTTCAGGCCCACGCGGATGCGGGCAAGCAATTCCTCAATGGCAAAGGGCTTGGTCATATAGTCGTCGGCGCCCATATCCAGACCCATCACCTTGTCACTGACATCATCCTTGGCGGTAAGCATGATGATGGGCAGATCGCTGCTATGCCTCAAGCGGCGGCAGACCTCGATGCCGGACAGCTCCGGGAGCATCAGGTCCAGGATGAGCAGGTCCGGCTGCCAGCTTTCGCATGTTTCCAGACCGGTCCGTCCGTCAAAAGCTGTGCGTACCTCGTAGCCTTCATGTTTGAGCTCCAGCTCCAGGAAGCGTGCGATTTTCTGTTCATCCTCAATAATCATGATCTTGGGCATGGGAGCCATCCTTTCCGGAGAAAAATCATAAAAATATTATATCACAAAAGCTTCCGGCAGCCTATGATGGAAAGTGTACGCCGCCGCAGGGCGAAACTGCGGACGGCGGAGGCAAATGCATTGCCTTGTATCCATGAAAAACATTTACTCGATGGTGGCCTCGCTGTAGCCATCGTCATCTTCCTTGACTTCAACCTTGCCGTCATCCTGATACTGCACGGACACAGGCGTCGTCTGGGCCGGGGGAGCGGGGGGCGTTTGGGCGGCGGGAGCGGGCCGGGTGGGTTCGGACTGATAGAAGCTGCGGTCATCCTCCTGCTTGGGAGCAGTCTGCTTCTCGGCGCTGCCTAAATCCCTGGCCAGATTGCTTACGGTGCTTTTCACGTTATGGGCTGCGTTTTTCACCATGGATTCCAGGTTGTCGCTGGCAAAATCGGCGCTGTTTGTATCAAAGGTGACACGGTAGCCCAGCACCAGCAGCACGATCAAGCCCAGAAAGAACAAATGGGGGCTGATAAGCAGCGCGACCAGGGAGAAGAGCAGCGACAGGTTGATGATGGTGACATTGCCCTTTTTCACGATCAGGCGGAAGCGGTACAGGCGGCTGAAGAAATTGGAAGCCTTTTTGGCACCGGTGCCGGGGCAGCAGGCGGCCTTCTTCTGTTCGGCCTGGGGCTTGATACGGCCGTTGCGCTCCAGGTCTACCAATGCACGGGCCAGGTTGCCATTGTGATACTCCAGCAGGTTGACGGCCTCTTCATAGCTGATGCCGCTCTTGCGGCGCAAGATTTCGATGTCTTCGATGGTATAGCGTTCCATGGTATGTTTCCTCCTTGCGGTCTCTTTGTTTTTGTTTGGTGATCAGCATCTAATGCCGATGGTGTCATGATACCATGAACCATGCTGCACTGCTTGAGAATGCGCTGACAATTTCATGAGAAATCCATGAGAAATCCGATGTTTTGTTTCAGAATAAGAGAAAAAAGGTATACACGGCTGGCGGCTGACGGAAGGCCGCAGAGCCGTTCTGTTTGCCAATAAAGCAGCTCATCTGGAAAAATAATATTTCTACCAATATCGAAACATATTGACATCTTTATTTTCGATATGTATAATATCGGATGTAAGGAGTGATTTTGATGGACATGAAATTGATTCTTGATCTCCATGACCGGTTCCTATCAGGGAAGATTACGGAAATGGAGCACAAGATCGCTTTTCTGCAAGAGGATCAGCGTCAGGACGAAGCCAACCTTTATAAAGCCCGGCGGAATGTGTACGATGTCTTCCGCAAGATGCTTGCCGCTTCCCGCAAGAAAGGCGAGGAAGCGGTGCAGGCGTACCGCTATTACTTGACGGTCATCCCTCAAAACTGGATGGAAGCCAGAAAGCAGGCGGTTCAGTTTGGCGACGCGCGAAGGCTTGCCGTGGAAGACATGAAGCTGTCGGCTTTTCAGGAGATCGCACGGCATCTGGGCGACACCATGGGAGAAAGGGGACAGGGACAATGACCGAGGCTGTGGAGCTGTTCAAATGCCTGGCGGACAAATCCAGGCTGCAAATCCTCTCGGGCCTTCAGGCGGAGCCGATGTATGTGGAGTTGATTGCAAAAAGGCTGGCGCTATCACCTTCCACGGTGTCCTTCCACTTGAAAAAGCTGGAGGCGGCTGGCTTGGTGACTTCCCAAAAAGAGCAGTACTATACGGTCTATGCCCTGAAGGAAGGGGCGTTGAAGCAGACGATCGAGAGCTTTTTGAGAAGTGAAGCAAAGGAAAAAAGCGTGGAGGAGCAGCGGGAGGAAGAATACCGCCGCAAGGTGCTGGACAGTTTTTTTGTGTATGGGAAGCTGAAGAGCCTGCCCGTCCAGCACAAGAAAAAACGCATCGTGCTGGAGGAACTGGCAAAATTGTTCCAACCTGGCAGGAAATATACGGAAAAAGAGGTCAACATCCTGATCGCGGATGTGAACGAAGACTTTTGCACCTTGCGCAGGGAATTGATCTGCGAGCATCTGCTGGAGCGCGATCATGGCGTGTACTGGCGGGTGGAAATTGAAAAAACATCAAGAACAAACGAAGATAAAATGGGAGAGCGTTGAGTTTTTTCTCCGCCGTTGTTTATCCAAGTAAGCAGAAAAGGAGAGAGATATATGCTGTTTTCCCACCGCAAAGAGGAAGGATAGGTATGCATAAGCATGTGGCGCGCTTCAACCTGGCCTGGCTGAAGCGTGCGCGGCAAAAATGGCATTTTATAAGAAAGGCGGAAGATATCCGCATGATACGGGCGTTATTGGAAGCGGAAAGAAGAATGGACGCGATACGGGTCACATTGGATGAATGGAGGCGTAGCAATGGTTTGCGGTAACGCGCCAGGAGCCAGATTACAAAGGGGCGGGAGATTGTTCCCGTCCCTTTCCTATGATGTTAAGCCTTGACATCAATGGCATACCATTTCCCTTGATGCCATACTTGCAGCCTGACCCGTTTCCAGTGGCCGGGCAGCCGGGGAGCTGGGGTCAGGTCACCGGCGGCAGGGTTCAGACCAAGAAACCCGTTCAGCAGCGTCATATACGCTCCGCCCGCTGCCGCGGGATGGGTGCCGCCGATATAGATGAGACCTGCCCATTCCTTGCCGCCGCCCGTCAAATCTGCCCTTGCGGATTTCAGGAACAGGGGATAGGCTTCCTCTGGCCGGCCGGTCAAACACGCCGTCAAAGCGTACATACAGGCACTGAGGGAGGAACCGTGCTCCGTGCGTGGTTCGTAGTAATCATAGTTTGCGGTAATGGTTTCTGCTGAGTACTTGTCTTTGAACAGGTACAGCATGGTCATCACGTCCGCCTGCTTGATGACCTGGGTGTGGGATGCCACGCCGTACGCCCCGCCCCAGTATTCCTTGGGGTGTTTCAGGCGGGAACGGACTTCGTTAACCGTGGTAACCTCCAGCTTAAAATAACCGTCGAACTGCTCGATGAGTCCTGTTTTAGGATCGGGCTTCTGTTCCTTGAGCTTGATGGAAGCTTCCTCAAAACCCGGCAGGTCCTTTTCAAAATCCAGTTTTCTATTCAGCGCACGATAGGCGTCCGCATCCAGTTCCTGGAGCCGTTGGGCTGCAAGGATGGCATGCCTGAATACAAACCGGGCCATTTCGTTGGTGTAGGCGTTGTTGTCCACCCACTCGTGGTACTCGTCCGGGCCGATCACATCCCGCAATTCCCATACGTCGCCGGCTACGCGTCTGACCAAAAGACTGTAGTAGAAGCGGGCGCATTGCAGAATCACTTCACAAGCGCCCGAAAGAAGCAATTCTTCCTCCCCGGTCCAGGCCATGTACTTGACCAGGCCGTAAACCACGGCGGCGGAAATATGTACCTGCTTGTCCTTGAAATAGGTGCGCATGGGGCGGCCCGTGAACACATCGGTGACGTTGTAGTCCGAGCAGGCGTCAAAGCCGCCTTCCTGGCTTTCCCAGGCGTAAAACGCGCCTTCGAATCCATACTGCCGGGCCTTTTCAAGCGCACCCGGCAGCGTTTGGATGCGGTAGTTGAGCGTGCTTCTGGCCGCTTCGGGCATGCAGGCAAGATAAAAGTCCAGCATAAACATTTCCGTATCCCAGAAAACCGCGCCCTTATAGGTTTGGCCGGAAAGGCCACGGGCTGCCACGGACAGGTCATTCCGGTGCCTTGGCGCGATGCACATCAGATGGTACATGGAATAATTCAGCGCCGTTTCCGCCATTTCGTCGCCTTCAATGGTCACTTCGGCATGCTCCCAAAGCGACTCCCAGGCAGATTGGTGGGCTGATAGCGCTGCTTCATATTCCGGGAGCTGCGCTTCCCGCGCGGCTTTTCGTGGATCGGGCGTATCCTTGGTGGTATACACCGCGGCCGTCACCGCCAGGCTGTACGTCACCCCGGCTTTGGCAGGGATCAAAAAAGCAAGCCGGTCGCCTTCCCATCGCTTTTCTGCAGGGAAATCCAAAACGCATTGGCCGCTGACGGCCACCATTTCGCCGGTGTCCGTGCAGGCACATATCGTAAGCCTGCCGGCTTCATATTCGGAGGAAATATTGCTATAATGCGGACCATGGATATCCCATACATCGCTGTCGATGGTCCAGGTAATGGACAGCAGTCCATCCGAATCCGGGCACACGGAATACCGCATGGCCAGCAAGTGCACATCCGGGAAACTGGCAAAACGCCGGCAAGAAACGGAAATGTTTTTGCCGCTTATGGCAAAATCGGTATCTCTTATTTGAATGCCGTGGCGAAAATCAACCGCCTGCCGGTGGGAAAGGGGAGGAGTTTGAAGCACGCTCAGGCTGACGCCGTCAAAGCTTGGTTGGATGCAGAACGGATTGGGGGCGTTGAGCGGTTCACGCCAGCCTTCTCCGTGGCGGTGGTAGATGCCTGCCAGGTTGACGGCCACAAGCTGCTCCTTTGTGTATTCCTCCAGCGTTCCCCGGACACCGAGATACCCATTGCCGCAAAGGAATCGGTTGCCCAACTCCGCCGCTTGCGCTGAATCAAAGCCTTCCTTGGTGATCTCCCATACCATATCAGGACACCTCCGCGAAGTTTAACGTTCAACTTATATACAGTATAGCAGTTTTCTTATCACAGGTAAACCATGGAGTTTGATTTTGGGTTGGCCGCGGCAGCTATGGCGGTGAAAGAGATTTGTTTGCTTGCAAAGCGCTGTAAGGCGTGCTAGAGTATTGCCTAAAGAAACCATAGATGGAGGAATTGAAATGGTTACCAGGATTTGGGCACACCGGGGGGCCTCCGGCGATGCTCCCGAAAACACGCTGGCGGCTTTTCGGCTGGCGGCGGATGTTGGTGCGGACGGTATTGAACTGGATGTCCACTTCACCCTGGACAGACAGGTAGTGGTCACCCATGACGATGATACGGTCCGGGTGACGGGTTATAAAGGAAAGATTGGCGATTTGACTCTGGCTCAGCTCAAGCGGCTGGATTTTTCCTGCGGCATGGCTGCTTTCAAAGGGGAAACCATTCCCACGCTGGAAGAGGTATTGGCGCTGATTCAGCCGACACCGCTTCACATCAACATCGAGCTGAAAACCAATGATGAAAACCCCAATGGTTTGGAGGAAGCGTGCCAGGCATTGGTTGTGAAGTACGGCATGGAGGAACGCGTTTTGTATTCCTCGTTTAACCATTATTCTCTGGCCCATATGCGCAGCATCGCGCCCCATATGAAATGCGGCATCCTGTATTCCAACAAGCTTTTCAAACCCTGGGATTACGCCAGATCCTTAGGCTGTGCAGCCGTGCATCCCAAATACGGCAGCGTGAATACTTTAGGATACATGGAGGATTGCCATCGCGCCGGCATCGCCTGCAACGTGTGGACAGTCAATAGTGAACAGGATATAAAGGCGATGCTCGGCCTGGGGGCAGACGGCATCATCACCAACTATCCGGCCCTTGCATTGCGCCTTCGGGACGGAAAATAGCACAGTGTTTGCGGGAATGGTTCACAGGAGCCATTCCCGCATATGTTTGATAAGGCGGACAATTGCATGCTTTCCGCAGGGGACATCCATAGGAAAATTTCTCCGTTTTTTTGAAAACCTATTGACTTTTTCCGGAAAATGATGTATAATACATACTAATCCACTAGGAAAACTAAGATAATGAAAGAAGGAAAAAGCATGGCACGCATTTACCGGCAGATCACCGACTTGATCGGGAATACGCCGCTGCTGACGCTGACGCACGTGAAAGAAAAGGAAGGCCTGAAGGCCGATATCATCGCC
Organism: Bacillota bacterium; assembly: GCA_023411395.1. Classification (GTDB taxonomy): domain Bacteria; phylum Bacillota; class Clostridia; order Christensenellales; family Aristaeellaceae; genus JAEWAH01. The sequence goes on along the minus strand of JAEYOV010000068.1, from coordinate 103,197 downwards.
AAGCTGGAATACTTCAACCCTGCCGGAAGCGTCAAGGACCGCATCGCCAAGGCGATGATCGACGACACTGAGGAAAAGGGATTGCTCAAACCCGGCTCCGTCATCGTGGAGCCCACCAGCGGCAACACGGGCATTGGCCTGGCATCCGTGGCCGCCAGCAGGGGATACAAAATCATCCTCACCATGCCGGAAACCATGAGTGTGGAGCGGCGCAATCTATTGAAAGCCTATGGCGCGGAATTGGTGCTGACGGAAGGCGCCAAGGGCATGAAGGGCGCGATCGCAAAGGCGGAAGAACTGGTGAAGGAAATTCCGGGCGCGTTTATGCCCAGCCAGTTTGAAAACCCCGCCAACCCGGCTGTCCACTATACAACCACGGGGCCTGAAATTTGGACGGACACCGACGGCAAGGTGGATATCTTCGTGTCCGGCGTAGGCACCGGCGGAACAGTATCCGGGGCGGGGAAATATTTGAAGGAGAAGAATCCCGCCATCAAGGTGGTGGCGGTGGAGCCTGCCGATTCCCCGGTGCTGTCCCAGGGCAGGTCCGGCCCCCATAAGATTCAGGGCATCGGCGCGGGCTTTGTGCCAAACACGCTGGATACAGCCATATACGATGAAATCATATCCGTAGCCAACGAGGATGCTTTTTCAACCGGGCGGGCCATTGCCTTTGCGGAAGGTGTTCTGGTAGGCATTTCCTCCGGCGCGGCGCTGTGGGCGGCCATTCAACTGGCCAGGCGCCCGGAGAACGAGGGGAAGACCATTGTGGTCATCCTGCCGGATACGGGGGAAAGGTATTTGTCCACACCCTTGTTCGCTTTCTAGAAATTTCAAATCTCCGCTGCCCTCCGGGTTATAATCCCGGAGGGTTTTCCATACGCCGCTGCGGCTGGCAATTGAAAGGCAATGGCAAGGTATGGTATACTGAAATGAAAATTTGCGGAAGCTGCTGACATGGAGGGAAACTTATGGATTTCATCCCAACGCCCCACATTACCGCCAAAGCAGGCGATTTCGCCAAGATCGTGCTGATGCCGGGGGACCCGCTCCGCTCCAAATTCATAGCGGAGACGTATTTGCAGAAAGCCGTTTTGGTCAATAACGTCCGTGGCGTACAGGGCTATACGGGCTTTTACAAGGGCAAGCGCGTTTCCGTTATGGCCTCCGGCATGGGTATGCCCTCCATCGGCATCTATTCCTATGAGCTGTTCCATTTTTACGGTGTGGAAAACATACTGCGCATCGGTTCCGCGGGGATGATTTCCCAAACGCTGAAGGTGCAGGACATCGTGGCCGGCATGAGCTGCTATACCAATTCCAATTTTGGGGTTCAGTTTGGCTTTAACGGCAACCTGGCCCCATCCTGCTCCTACGCGCTTTTGCAAAAGGCCGTGGAAGCGGGGAAGAAGACCGGCGTGGATGTAAAGGTAGGTTCCATCTACTCCTCCGACATCTTCTATGATGAGTCCGAACCTTTGGGCAAGCTGCAAAAGCTGGGCGTGCTGGCGGTGGAGATGGAAGCGGCGGCACTGTACCTGAACGCCGCCAGGGCCGGCAAGAACGCGCTGTGCCTGTGCACCATTTCCGATAACCCCTTCACAGGGGAAGGAATGACTGCCCAGCAGAGGCAGACTGCGCTGACGCAAATGATGGAGATTGCTCTGGAAGTGGCATAATCAATAAGCAAAGCGGGCGGCGCGAATCGCGCCGCCCGTATTTTTTACGAGAAAACCTGAAAGATACCGCACTTTAAGTATTGTGTTTCCGGCGCGGCGGGAAGGATGGGATGGTCCCGTCCCTGGGTGCGGTATTCAATTTGCCGAAGCTGCACTCTGGCGTCCCGGGCGGCATCCTTCACAATGTCCAGGAACGGCCCGGGAAGGATGTGCTGGGAGCAGGAGCAGGTGACAAGGAATCCGCCGTCCCGCAAAAGCTTCATGGCCCGAAGGTTGATTTCCTTATAGCCTCTGGTGGCGCCTTCCACGGCGGAGCGCGTTTTGGTAAAGGCCGGCGGGTCGAGGATCACCATATCGTATTGCTCTTTTTCATCGTACTGGGCGCGCAGAAAGTCGAATGCGTTGGCTTCCGTAAACCGCACGCTGCCGTACAAGCCGTTCAACGCGGCATTTTCTCCCGCCACGGCACAGGCATGGGCCGATATGTCTACTCCAAGTACTTCCTTGGCGCCGTAATGCCCTGCGTGCAGCGCAAAACTGCCCGTATGGGTAAAGCAGTCAAGCACCCTGGCATCCCGTACGAACGGGGCGATGGCCGCCCTGTTTTCTTTTTGATCCAGGAAAAAGCCGGTCTTTTGCCCCTCAATGACATCCACCAGGAAACGGACGCCGTTTTCGGTCATTTCCACCCGTTCGGGCACATGGCCGTACAGCAGCGCTTTCTTTTGCTCCAGGCCCTCCAGGGCGCGCACGGGCACGTCATTGCGCTCATAGATGCCTGCAGGGTGCACAAGCTCCATCAGCGCGCTCACCACATCGGCCTTGAAGCGCTCCATGCCCAGGGACAGGCACTGCAGCACAAGCACATCGCCAAAGCTGTCCACAATCATGGCTGGCAGCCCGTCGCTTTCGGCAAAGATCAAACGGCAGCTTTTCAAGTCCGCAAACTTTTTGCGGTATTCCACCGCCCTCTTCACCCGGTCAAATATAAAGGCGGCATTGATGGCCTCTTCCTTGAGGCTCATCATCCGCAGCGCGATCTGCGACTGGGGATTATATAGAGCCATGCCCAGCAACCTGCCCTTGCTCGACACCACTTTCACCACATCGCCGGGCTCGTGCCGGCCCTCTACGCGGGCAATATCGCTGCGGAATACCCAGGGATGGCCGCTATAGACGCGGGCTTCCCTGCCTGGATTCAAAATCGCCGATGCCATGGGTTCCTCCTTGATGCAATGCGTCCATTATAGCAGGTATCCGGCTGCCTGTACAGGGACGGGGCGTATGGCAGCGGAGTACGTTAATAGGAACGGCGGGAAGGGCGCTTTTCTTTTATTGCTTTTTCGCAAGGGTTGCCGTATGATGTATAAAAAGCACGATATACATTGCATTATGCAAAGGAGTGTTCCCATGCACTTTTCCATGCCCGTTTACCATGCGCCGGATTTTTCTGCCGACCGCTTTGTTCACGCACCCAACGCCGCTTTGGCGCCCGCGCCGGTTAACGGCGTAGCGCCGGAAAATTATCACGCCACCACGATTTTCCCCGAATATTTCAAGGTAGGCGGCAGATGGATGCTGGCGGAACAATCCCGTATGGATTGCGTGGCCGTGGTGGAGCCGGCCGGCACAATAGCCATCCGCGAATTCCGCCGCCTTGTGGCGGGGGAAATGGTGGTGGTCGGGCGCACGGAAAACGGCAGCGAGGGGATTTTTGTGCATCCCGACGGCTTCGGGCGGGAGGGGGAAGCTGCGGAATCCTTTGCTTTCCGTACAAGCAGATCCCGGGAGACCTCCTATTCCAGGGATTATGACCAGCTCTATCAGCGCCTGGAATACGAACGGGAGCATGGATTCATCCTTTGGGTGCTGGGTCCGGCCTGCTCTTTTGATTCGGATGCCAGGGAAGCCATGGCGAAGCTGATCCGCCAGGGCTATGTCCACGGGCTGCAGGCAGGCAATGCGCTGGCTACCCACGATCTGGAAGGCGGGCTTTTCCGCACGGCGCTGGGGCAGGATATTTATACCCAGGAATCCATGATGAACGGGCACTATCACCACATAGACGTCATCAACAAGGTTCGCCGCTGCGGCTCCATCCCCCAATTCATTGAGGTATACAAGATTCGCGACGGCATCATACATGCCTGCGTGAAGAAAAACATTCCCTATGTGCTCACCGGCTCCATCCGGGACGACGGACCGCTGCCGGAGGTGTATGCCAACGTATATGATGGGCAGGATGCCATGCGTGATCTGGTAACGAAGGCTACCACCGTCATCTGCATGGCTACGCAGCTTCATACCATTGCCACAGGAAATATAACGCCCTCCTTTTGCGTGAAGGAAGGCGTCATAAGGCCCGTGTTCTTTTATACGGTGGATATATCGGAGTTTGCCGTCAATAAGCTTCGGGACAGGGGAAGCCTGTCTGTGGTAAGCTTTATCGCCAACGCCCAGGACTTTCTGGTACACGTCATGCGGGGAATAGGCAAAGAGAATAAGTAGCGTACAAGCTCTTCCCGAGATTACTTGCTCCTTAGGGAGAGCTTGTTTTCCGTACCTCTGATGAGCCGGCCGATGTTTGCCCGGTGCCGGAAAATGCAAAGCGCGGCCAATGCCACGGCCCAGGCGCAAATGAGCCAATTGCCCCAGTTGGGTATGATCACCAGTACCGCAAACAACGCCAGCATGGCCATGCTGCCCAATGAAATGTACTTGGTCAACAACACCAGCAAAAAGAAGAACAAGAGGGCGATCAGACCGTAAACGGGAAACACATACAGCATCACCGCCACGGAGCTGGCGACGCCTTTCCCGCCCTTGAACTGATAGTAGACGGGCCAGTTGTGGCCGATGACCCCTGCAAGGCCGCCAATCATGGCCCCATACTGTTTATCCAGCAGGCTTCCGATGACCATGGCCAGCAGCACCTTCAAAAAGTCGCCCACAAAGGTGATGGCAGCGGGCTTTTTGCCAAGCACGCGCAATACGTTGGTGGCCCCGGTGCTCTTGCTGCCTTCCTTGCGCAGATCAACATTGGGGCTTGTTTGGGCAACGAGCAGGCCGGTGGAGATGGAACCCAGCAAATATCCTGCAACAGCCGCCGCTGAATAGGAAAGAATCTGGTTCATGGCTGATTCTCCTTTTGCTTTTCCCGAAGTACGAAGCGCAGGGGTGTCCCCTCAAAGCCGAATGTTTTGCGGAAATGGTTTTCCAGGTACCGCTGGTAGGCAAAATGCATCAGTGTTTGGTCATTCACAAACAGCACAAAGGCGGGCGGGCAAACGGCCTGCTGGGTGGCGTAGTAGATTTTCAGCCTTCGCCCGCCGGTAGCGGGAGGCTGCAATGCGCCTTGCGCATCCGCCAGCACATCGTTCAAAAGCCCGGTTGGCACACGCTTGGAGCACTGCGCCCATACCTTGTCCACCCACTCCAGCACCGTGTGCACCCTTTGTCCGGTCAGCGCCGAGAGGAAAAGCACCGGGGCGTAGTCCATGAACTTCAGCGCTTCCAGCACTTCCTTGCGGTAGGTTTCCAGGGTACCGGTATCCTTTTCCACCGCGTCCCACTTATTGACAACGATGACGGCACCCTTGCCTTCCTCATGCACCATGCCGGCGATCTTCGTGTCCTGCTCGGTAACCCCGTCCCTGGCGTCGATCAAAATCAGCGCCACGTCACAGCGGCGGATGGCAGCGATGCTGCGCAGCACGCTGTATCGTTCCAGCGTGTCTTCCTCAATGGACCGCTTGCGGCGCATGCCCGCGGTATCGATAATGTTGTATTCCGTGCCGTCCTTGCCGGTAAAGCGCGTGTCGATGGCGTCCCTGGTGGTACCGGGAATGTCGGAGACCATGGCGCGCTCCTGATTGAGCAGTTTGTTCACCAGCGAGCTTTTGCCCACATTGGGCCGCCCTACCACAGCCAATTGCAGCACATGCCCGTCTTCGTCCTGCTCTTCAGGGTCAGGCGGGGGAAGGTGGTTTACAATTTGCTCCAAAAGGTCGCCCAGGCCCAGCATGTTTACGCTGGAAATGCCGATGGGGTCGCCCAGGCCCAGCGCGTAATACTCATAACGGACATCTTCCATCCCGGAATAATCCAGCTTGTTCACGACGAGCAAAAGAGGCTTGCGGGTTTTGCGCAAGAGCCGCGCCACCTCTTCGTCATCCGGTGTGAGGCCGGCCCTGGCGTCCACAAAAAAGCAGATCACATCAGCCATGTCCATGGCCATTTGCGCCTGGTGCCGCATCTGGGAAAGCAGCACATCCTCGCTGTGAGGGTCGATGCCGCCCGTATCGATGAGCGTGAACTTGCGGCCCATCCAATCAACGTCGGCATAGATGCGGTCTCTGGTCACGCCGGGAACATCCTCGACAATGGAAATACGCTTGCCGGATATTTTGTTGAAGAAAGTGGACTTGCCCACATTGGGGCGGCCCACGATGGCGACCAGGGGCTTAGCCATTTTGTTGTTCCTCCGGATCGTTGGTAACGCCGTAAAGGGCGCGGTAAAAGGCTTTCCCGCTATTGGGGATCACATACAGCGGCGCGGGGAGGGCTTGCTTCACTTCGTCCAGCGATAGGCCGTCCAGAAACAGGTCACCCTCGGCCCGAAGCATGGCGGCGCAAATCAGGATACGGTCTGTTTCCACGTTTTCAAGCTGTTTTATCAGGTCACGGCCCGTGACCAGCCCGGTTACAGTAATGGTGTGGCCGAAAAAATCGTTGCGGATGGTACGGATGTCCACCGCTACTTGCGGCGGGGCATATTGATCCGCCAGCTCCTGCAGAAAAGGCGCCACGGAGACGCCGCAGGCAATGGTGATCCGTTTCGGCAGATCGTGAGGGGCAGCCATTGGCTCCTCCGCCGCCTGCTCCACATCGCTGATAAACAGCCGCAAAAGCCCGACGCCGTTTTCGATTTGTGGGAAGTCCTCATATTCCGCTTCCGGGGGAAGCGGGAGGCCGCTCAGGCAATATAGCTCGTCCGCCGGGAAGACGAAGGCGGTGCCGTACTTTTTTATAAATTGCTCCTGCAGAGGCCTGATCTTCAAAATCAGTTCGGACGCCGATTCCTTTGTATAGGGCGTGAGGGGGGTAAGACCCTCCCGGTGAGAGGTCAGCCCCACGGGCACCAGGGCGGCGGAGCGGGCGGCGGGGTAGAAGGAAAGCAGGTCGCGGAGCGTCCTTTCCAGTACAGGCCCGTCGTTGATGCCGGGGCATAGCACGATCTGGCAATGGAACCGGATACCGGCATCAGAAAGGCGTTTTAGGTGTTCCATGATCCTGCCGGCGCCAGGGTTTTTCATCATCTGCCTGCGCACAGCACTGTCGGTTGCATGCACCGAGATATACAAGGGACTGGCGTGGCGGCGGATGATCCTGTCCATCTCGCTTTCCGAGACGTTGGTGAGGGTAATGTAGTTGCCCATCATCAGCGAAAGCCGCCAGTCGTCATCCTTGACATAGAGCGTCTTGCGCAGGCTTTGAGGCATCTGGTCGATAAAGCAAAATACGCAATGGTTCCGGCAGCTCCGGGGGCGGGAAAGCAGCGTGTCTTCCAACTGAATGCCCAGCGGCTCGCATTCATCCTTCCGGATGGTGAAAATGGCGTTCCCGCCATTCTTTTTTTCTACGTCAAGGATCACAAGGCTGTTGGAGGAAAGCGCCTGATAGTCGATCTGGTCGATGATTTCCTCCCCGTTGATCCTTATCAGCCGGTCACCCGGCCGGACGCCGCTTAGGTGCGCGGCGCTGCCGCGTTTTACGGCAGTGATGGTGTGCGGCAACGCCCAATCCTCCTTCGTTTTTCCATGCGGGCATATAAATGCAGGATACATTATCGGCCATTCCCATGGAAATGTCAAGCAAGGCCGTATACACAAAACATTCACATTACCTTCATTTTTTCACAACATGGCAGCATTATACTGCAACTGTTTCCATTTCATCCACTTGCAAGGAGGTTCCCATGAAAAAGGCCTTGAAAATCATGCTGAGAGTGGTCGTGCTGTGCGCCGTTATCGGCGGCCTGGGCTACGGGGGATATCGTTTTTATCTGAGCAGGCAGGCCGTTCCTACAGCGGAGGCGGCATCCTATGTCACTGTGCAGATCGGCACCGGAAACCTGAATAAATCAGTGACGGGAACGGGAACGCTTAGCATTTCCAAAACGCAGGATGTGGCAGTACGCTTTCCTGTTGTGGTAACCAATGTGCGCGTAACCGCCGGCGAGCAGGTACAGGCTGGTGATCCGCTGATGGATGTGGATAAAAACGCCCTGAATACGGCCATTTCCACGCTGGAAACCGATCTGGGCACCACCGAGAATTCCCTGGCGCAATTGGTGCGCTCCCATGGGGATGATACGACGCTGACCATTGGCGCGGCGGGGCGTGTAAAAGCCATGTATGGTTCGGTGGGCGATCTTGCCCAGGATGTGATGGAGAAGCGCGGCGCCTTGATGCTTTTGTCCATGGATGGAAAGATGAAGGTTTCCATCGCCGCTTCCGATCTGGCCGTGGGGCAGGCGGTAACGGTATTGGATGGTTCATCCAAGTACACCGGTGCGGTGGACAGCGTAGGCGATGGCATGGCAACCATCACCTTCAGCGATTTGAAAACGCTGGAGGGGGCTGATGTGCAGGTTGTCAGGAACAGCATCATCCTGGGCAACGGAACGGCCCAGATCAACATGCCCTTTCTGTACACCACCACCGCCCAGGGGCGAATCTCCAAAGTGTATCCCAAAATTAATTCCAAGCTTTCACGGAATGCATCTTTGTTTTATCTGACACAGGTTCCCGTTTCCGCTGAATACGATACGCTTGTCGGGCAGCGGGACGATATCCTTCAAAAGCTGAAGGAATTAAAGGCGGTGCTTGCGTCAGGCAGCATTACATCACCCATTGATGGCATCGTCTCCACCGTGACGGCCGCTTCTACCACCGAAGCGGCGGCGAACACGGCTTTGGCCACGCTGTATGCGGGGGATGCCATGCAGATGGTGGTGAGCGTGGATGAGCTGGACATTATCAGCGTCAAGGTAGGACAGGAGGTGTCCATTGCCATGGACGCCATCACCGACAAGACGTACGGTGCCGCCGTATCCTACATATCGCAAATCGGCACCAGTTCCAACGGCGTGACCACATACAGCGTTACTTTGGATGTGGAAGGCGACGAGCAGTTGAAAATCGGCATGAACGGCACCGCCACCATCCATGTGGGGGAGGCCCAGGGCGTGGTGCTGGTGCCTATCGCGGCATTAAACACTTCCAAGGATGGGCAGTATGTATGGCTGTATGATGAAACCATTGCGGAGGGGTCCCAGGAACCGGGCGTCAAGACGTTTGTGAAAACCGGGTTGTCCAGCGAGACGTATGCGGAGGTAAAGTCAGGGGTGGATGTGGGGGATTACGTGCTTGTCACCCGCAGCGCCGCCGCAGAATCGCTTGGCAGAACAGCATTTATGGGCATGGAAGGAATGCCACAGATGCCTGTCGGACAGGACGGCCAGACCCGTACCATCCCCGCCGATGGGAATTTCACCGTTCCCGGCGGTGGCAACTGGAACGGCGGGGGAACACGCAACTCCACCGGAGGCGGCCAGCGGCCAGGGAACTAGGAGGATGAAGCCATGATCCATATGGAGCACATCGTCAAAAAATACAAAATGGGCGGCGAGGAGATCTACGCGCTGGCGGATGTTTCCCTCACCATTGAAAAAGGGGAGTACGTGGCCATCATCGGCCCTTCCGGCAGCGGAAAATCCACGCTGATGAACATCATCGGCTGCCTGGATGCAGCGGATTCGGGCTCCTATTCCCTGAACGGAAAGCCCATTGAAAAGTACAACCAAAGGCAGTTGGCGAAGATTCGCAATACCCACATCGGCTTTATCTTTCAGGGTTTCAATCTATTAAGCAGGCTGACGGCGCTGGAAAATGTGGAACTGCCCCTGGTCTATCAGAACATCCGCGCCTCCGAGCGTAAAAAACAGGCGGTGACGGCGCTTGCGCAGGTGGGCCTCAAGGACCGCATGAAGCACAGGCCTACCCAATTGTCCGGCGGACAGCAGCAGCGGGCGGCTATCGCCAGGGCGCTGGCGGCGCACCCTTCCCTGATTCTGGCCGATGAACCCACGGGCAACCTGGATAAAAAGACGGGCCTGGAGATCATGGAGTTGTTCGGGCATTTGCATCAGGAGGGGAATACTATCGTGGTGATTACCCATGATTCCAATATCGCCGCCAGGGCGCAGCGGATTATCCATATCGAGGATGGCCGCGTATGGGAGGAGGGAACGCCGGATGATCTACCAGTCGCTTAAAATGGCTATAAAATCCATCGGCGGTAACAAAATGCGTTCCTTCCTGACCATATTGGGCGTGGTAATCGGCGTGGTTGCCATCGTTGTCCTGGTGGCCATCGCACAGGGGGCAAACGCTTCAGTTGTCAGCCGCATTGAAAGCATGGGTACGAATCTGATCAGCGTAAATATCAGGGCCAGGTGGCAAAACCCTATCACCCTCAGCGATTTGCAGGACCTTTCCAAAGTATCCGGCATCGCCAACGTTGCCCCCACGGTCAATGTATCCGGCACGGTGAAGGCGGGCGTTACCACCTATGATGACGGCACCATACAAGGCACTACGCCGGGCTATGAGCAGATCCGCAATTACGGCGTCCAGCTTGGCCGCTTCCTGCGGGAACCGGACATTGATAACCGAAGCTTTGTCGCGGTCATAGGCACTGAGGCTGCCACAGAGATGTTTGGTACCGTGCGCGTGGTGGGGGAAACATTCACCCTCAACGGCTATACCTTTATTGTGGTCGGCGTGCTTGAGGAAATGGGCACGACGATTGCGGGCTCAGGCGACAATCTGATCCTCATCCCCTTCACGCTGGCGGAGCGGCTGTTTTCCCAGCGTGGCATCACCAATTTCTATGTTTCCGCCGCCTCCTCAAATGAAGTTACCGCCGCGCAGGAGGCTGTGACGGCGTACCTGAAAACCATGTTCTCCACTTCGAACCAATACAGCGTTTACAACCAGACGGAGATGCTGTCTACCCTTAGTGAAACCACTGCCACCATGACCCTGATGCTGGGAGGCATCGCGGCCATCTCCCTTTTGGTGGGCGGTATCGGCATTATGAACATCATGCTGGTATCCGTTAGTGAACGCACCAGGGAAATCGGTATCCGCAAGGCAATTGGCGCAGCCAGGGGCAATATTCTGACACAATTTCTGATCGAGGCACTGGTTGTGAGCTTGATGGGCGGGCTCTTGGGCCTTGGTATCGCGGCGGCGGCCTGTTACTTCCTGGCCCCGGTGCTGAATATGACATTGGTCATATCGCCCATGGTCGCCGCGGCCGCCATCGGATTTTCCGTTTTCATCGGCGTGGTGTTCGGCTTATATCCCGCCAGCAAGGCTTCCAAGCTGCGCCCGATTGAAGCGCTGAGATACGAGGGCTGAGGAAGCACTGATATTTTCCCAAACCATGAATAATGGAACAATGCGCCGCGCATGCTGATTTGGAAAGGAACGGAGGGATCAGCATGCGCGGCGTTCGTACGGACCTGGCTATGGAAAGTGCCGGATGCTATACCGGCGACAAGAGCGGCATCCGCGTTGACAACTGGGAGGAAGGAGACATCTCCCGGACCACCGTTACCATCGATACCGAGGAGGCTGCATGCCGTTTGGGCAAGCAGCGCGGTATGTTTGTAACCATCTGCTGCGACAAGCTGCCCAAAGGCGGAGCGGATGTAAGGAAACGTGTGGCCGAACTGCTGAGCGATGCCCTGAACGGCATGCTCCCCGAATCCGGTGAGATTCTGGTCATCGGACTTGGCAACCGCCACGTGACGGCGGATGCGCTGGGCGCGCGGGTAGTGGAATCAACGCTGGTAACGCGGCATCTGCGCCCCAATTTGCCTGAGGATTTAAAAGGCCGGCTGCGCAGCGTATGTGCCGTGGCGCCCGGCGTTTTGGGCGTGACCGGCATGGAGACGGCGGAAATGGTTCGTGGCATTGTGGAGCATGTGCGCCCGGCGGCGGTGATTGCTATCGACGCGCTGGCGGCCGCTGAAACAGGCCGCATCTGCACCACCGTTCAAATTACCGATACGGGCATCAGCCCCGGTAGCGGCGTGGGCAACCACCGTTTGGGACTTACGCCAAGCACCCTGGGCGTGCCGGTGATTGCCATCGGCGTGCCGATGGTGGTCTACGCCTCCACCATCGCCAAGGATGCGCTGTCGATCCTGTTGCATGATCTGCAAATGCCTTCCTCCGATCACATGGACGCGGTGGACGCATTGACTGATAAAATTTCCGCCCATTCCCTGGGAGAGATGGTCGTTACTCCCCGGGAGGTGGACGAACTGGTGGGGAACCTGGCGGAAGTGCTGTCGTTGGGCATCAACATGGCCTTGCAGCCCAAATTGTCCGGGGATGAGATTCCCATTTTGATGCACTGATACCAAATCGTTTCTTCTTGGTATGAAGGGGCTTGTCTGCGCATAAGCATGAGTATCCTACAACAGATGAGGTGAACATGCATGCGCATACGGTTTTATACGCGCAACCAGGCAATATGCCTGGCGCTTTCCCTGTTTTTGGGCGTCTTCGCCCTGGGCCTGGCGCTGGGATTTGCGCTGTCCGGCGGGCAGCCGCAGGCTCAGGACGCGGTGGGAGCCTTTGCGCCCATTGAGGAAACACCGCTGTTAACGCCGTCCACCGTTACGCCGCCACCCTCCCTTACGCCTTTGCCTTCCCAAATATCCATGGAGATCAACCTGTTCGCCTTCGACACGCCCGCCCCAACGGCATCGGCAACGCCGCAGGGTACGCCTATGCCTTCTTATACGCCTGCTCCCACGGTGCCGCCCACGCCGCAGCCGGGCGAATTGCGCATTGAGGTAATCCGGGGGCCGGGAATATCTAGCACCGCAGGAAGCAAACGCATCCTGATCTATCATACCCACACCTATGAGGCTTATAAGCCCACGCCTGAAAACACCTATGTGCCAACAGAGGAATGGCGCACCAAGGACAACCGGTGCAATGTTGTCAGGGTCGGGGAGGAATTGGCAAGGCTTTTAACGGCTGCCGGCTATGTTGTTGTACACGATACGACGGCTTATGAACCGCCCGTGTTGTCTTCATCTTACACCCGGTCGCTTAAAATGCTGGAGGAGTCCTTAGGCCGCGGAGAAAAGTATGACTTGTATATTGATCTGCACAGGGATTCATATTCCCCCAGCATGGCCAATCACAACACCGTTCAGGTGGGCGACCAGAAAATCGCAAGACTGTTCATGCTCATAGGCAAAGGAACCGGGCAGACTGGGGTGGGTTATGAGGTGAAGCCTGACTGGGAAAAAAACCTGGCCATAGCCCAATCCATCACCGATTCCCTCAATGAGCAGGTTCCGGAGTTGTGCCGGCCGGTGAGAATGAAGACGGGCCGCTTCAATCAGCACATTGCCCCGACCTGTATCCTGATAGAGGCGGGGAACAACGGGAACACGCTGGAAGAAGCGCTGGCCGGCATGCCCTACCTTGCGGATGCCATACGTTCCGTTCTGAACGCTTCGGCCCCGGAAGAATAATACTATTTCAAAACCTTAACGCCCCGATGCCACGGATCTTTCCGCGCATTACTTCGTCGACTTCCGCTCCACGTAGCGCTGCTATGCGTCGCTCCGTCTCCATGTACTGCGCAGGAAATCTCTCGCGGCATCGAAGCATTAATGTTTCTCAATAGTATAAGGCTTGCGCCCGCTTGAAGATGGGTCTATAATGTCGGGAAAGGAGCATGTGGAGGAAAAGTGCCATGGTTTCATCCCAGGGACCCGTGGGAGTGTTCGACAGCGGCGTGGGCGGTATCAGCGTATTGCGTACCGCCCGCGTATTATTGCCGGGAGAGGATTTTCTGTATTACGGCGATACGGCCCATGCCCCTTACGGCACTAAGCCGCCTGAAGAAGTGAAAGGCTATGTGGTTAGGATTGCGGAACACCTGATGGCAAAAGGCGCAAAAGCGATCCTCATCGCCTGCAACACAGCCACCAGCGTGGCGGCTGAAGACTTACGCGCCACGGTAAGGATTCCCGTGATCGGCATGGAACCGGCCTTGAAGCCTGCCGCCCTTTTGCGCCATGGGGGAAAAATTCTGGTGATGGCAACGCCCGTAACGCTGAAATTGCCCAAATTCAAGCGGCTGATGGAGCAGTATGGGGAGGGTGCCGTTCCCGTTCCTTGTCCCGGGCTGATGGAGTTTGTGGAGCGCGGGGCGTGGGAAGGGGAAGAGCTTCGGTCTCATTTGAAAGGGTTATTATCCCCTTTTAAGGATGAGTCTGTGGATGCGGTTGTGTTGGGCTGTACCCATTACATATTTCTGAGGCAAATGATTCAAAGCCTATTTCCGCCCAAAACGGCTGTTTTGGATGGCAATGTCGGCACGGTACGGCAGTTGAAGCGGAGGCTTTCGGAGGAAGGCTTGCTGTGCCTGCGGGAAGCAGGCGGGCAGGTTATGCTGGAGACTTCCGGAGAGCCTTATGAGATGCTGTCCAGGATGGAAATGCTTCTGAATCTGCCCCTGGACCAGTTTGATGTGCCGCATGCCGGGCTTGTGTGATATACGAAAGGATGGAAACATCATGGAACAGCATGTTTTTGCGTCAAAGGATGAGTTTCGCATTTGGCTTACGGAAAATTGCCTGACGTGCAAGGGCATCTGGCTTTTGTTTGGAAAGGCGGGGGGACCTATCACCATCAGTCCGCAGGAGGCGCTGGAGGAAGCGCTGTGCTTTGGCTGGATCGACAGCCAGCTAAAAAGCCTGGATGACAAAGCATATATCAAGTATTTCTCTCCCAGGCGCAAAGGCGGCGAATGGTCGGAAAAGAACAAGGCGTTGATTGATGAGTTGGAGCGGCAGGGGAGAATGACCGATTTCGGGCGTTTAAGGATTGAGGAAGCCAAGCAAAACGGCACATTCAAGCCCAGGGACAGGCTTCCCATAACGCAGGAGCAGATGGATGCCCTGGCAGCGCAACTGACAGGCATTGAACCCGCCTATACGAATTTTCTTGCCATGTCCCCTTCCGTCAAACGTACGTACACCGCCTTATGGCGCGAAGGCAAATCGGAGGAGACAAGACGGAAAACGTTCCAAAAAATCGCGGACAGGCTGAACAGGAATCTCAAGCCCATGTGATGGCCGTACCGCTCTTGTCACGGCTGATTATGCCTGCCAAAGCAAAATCAAGTCTTTTCTTTTTTTGCATTTTATGCTAGACTAATCATTGAGTGTTCAATTGGACGGGGTTTGCTGCCAACATAAGCGGTATTTGCCCTGTTTGCGTAGCCAATTGCATAGGCGCCTTTTGGCGGCGCCGCGCCCACGGAAGAAAAATCAGCAAAGCATAGGGGGAAAGCACATGGCAGACTATCAAACTTCCGACATTCGGAACATGGCCCTCATGGGTCATGGCAGCGAGGGCAAAACCACCTTGACGGAGGCCATGCTCTTCGCTGCCGGTATCGTCGACAGGCAAGGGCGTGTGGAAGATGGCGCCGCCACCACCGACTTTGAAGCGGAAGAGGTCAGGCGGAAGATTTCCATCAGCGCAGCGGTGGCTCCCGTGGATTGGGCAGGGAAAAACCTGAACGTCATCGACATTCCGGGTTATTTTGATTTTATCGGCGAGATGATGGGGCCCCTTCGGGTAGTGGAAACCGCTGTGATCGTGATGGGCAGTGTCAGCGGCATAGCCGTCGGTACCGAAAAGGCGTGGGATTACGCGGGCAAAAACAATGTGGGCCGTATGTTCGTCATCAACCAGATGGACAGGGAGCACGCCAGTTTTTCCAAGGTAGCCGACCAGCTTCGCTCAAAATACGGCTCCAGCGTGGTGCCCATGCTGCTGCCCATCGGCGAAGGCGCAGGCTTCAAAGGCGTTGTCAATGTACTGGAGGGCAAGGCTTTTGAGGGCGCCGGCAAAGCGCTGAAGGAAGTGCCTGTGCCCGCCTCCATGAGCAGTCAAATCCAAACCGCGCTGGAAGAGCTGACCGAGGCGGCCGCTTCCGCCGATGATGAACTGATGATGAAATACCTGGAGGATGGTGAGCTGACCCACGAGGAGCTTCTTACAGGCTTCAGGGCCGGCATGAAAAACGGGAGCATCGTGCCTGTGTGTGCCTGCTCCGCTATTACGGGCGTAGGCGTGGCTCCTATGATGGACATCATGGCCCAATACCTTCCTTCCCCCGAAGGCGTGGCCGACACCGGCGTCAATCCCAGGACGGAAGAGGAAGAGACCCGCGTCTGCTCCGACAGCGAGCCCTTCTCCGCGCTGGTGTACAAGACGATCGCCGACCCGTTCGTAGGCAAGCTGTCCCTGTTCCGCGTCTGCTCCGGCACGATTTCTTCCGCGACAGCCCTGTACAACGTCAATGCCGAGAAGCCTGAAAAATCCGCCGGCATCTATGCCATGCGCGGCAAGAAGCAGATCAGCAAGACGGTGCTTCACGCGGGGGATTTGGGCGCGCTGGCCAAACTGCAGTTCACCTCCACCGGCGATACGCTGTGCGATCAAAATAAGCCCATCCGCTTCTCGCCCCTGACGTTCCCCGTTCCCTGCATCAGCAAGGCTGTATACGCCGCCAAGCAGGGCGAGGAAGACAAGGTGTTCGGCGGTCTGGCAAGACTGCAGGAAGAGGATCCGACCATTACCATCGAAAAGAATCTGGAGACCACCGAAACGCTGCTGTCCGGCCAGGGCGAACTGCACCTGGATGTTATCCGCAGCAAGCTTGCCAGCAAATTTGGCGCCAACGCCGTGCTTCAGGATCCAAGGATTCCTTACCGTGAGACCATCCGCAAAACGGTGAAGGCCCAGGGCCGCCACAAGAAGCAAAGCGGCGGGCATGGCCAGTTCGGCGATGTGTGGATCGAGTTCTCCCCCATTGGTGAAAGCTCCACCGATTTCGAATTTGTGGATGCCGTGGTAGGCGGCGTGGTACCGCGCAACTTTATTCCCGCCGTGGAAAAGGGTTTGCGGGAGAACCTGCCCCGTGGCGTTCTGGCCGGTTACCCCATGGTTGGCCTCCGTGCCAAATTGTATGACGGCTCCTACCACGCGGTAGACTCCTCTGAAATGGCTTTCAAAACCGCCGCAAGATTGGCTTACAAGAAGGGCTGCTCTGAGGCGGGCCCTGTGCTCCTGGAGCCCATCATGCATGTGGAAGTACTGGTGCCCGACGAGTACATGGGCGACATCATGGGAGATATGAACAAGCGCCGCGGACGCATTGCCGGTATGCATCAGGTGGATGGACAGCAGCAGGTGGTTGCCGAAGCACCCATGGCGGAAATGTTCAAATACGCCACGGACCTCCGCTCCATGACCCAGGCACGCGGCTCCTTCACCATGAAGTTTGAGCGGTACGAGGAAGTGCCCGCAGCAGTGGCCCAGAAGATCATTGAGTCTGCCAAGCGCGAAGAGGAAGAGGAAGAATAAACCCTTCGAGAAAATGACGCAAATGCGTCATTTTCTCGATTTCGCACTTTTCGCCTATGAGTTTTACGCACCGGCCTGCGCTTTGCTTAGCCGGTGCGTAACTCATGGTTGGCGAAAAGTGTAAGGAAAGCTTGCTCCGCAAGCGCCCCGCCCGCCTGGCAAAGCCAGGCGAGACGATTATTAACGAGGGGAACTGCGGTTCCCCCTCGTTGCTCCCCCGTAGATACTGAAGGAGTGTTGATATGAGCGCCTATTTTGTTGCCAACATCCGCATTCATGACCGGCAGGAATATGACAAGTATTTGGCGTCGGTGGATGAGGTGTTTGCCAAGTTCAACGGAAAATATCTTGCGGTGGATGAACATCCATCCATTTTGGAAGGCGCGTGGGATTACACCAAGGTTGTGCTTATAGCGTTTCCTTCTGAAAACGAGCTTCGGGCCTGGTATGAATCGGAGGAGTATCAAACGATATTGAAGTATAGGCTTAGGGGCGCGCATTGTGATTCGCTCCTGGTGAAAGGGTCATAAACATGATATCGATAGGCAGGGGCATCAGGTGGTATAATGATTTTCATGAAGAAGTGGCCTTTTCAAAGGAAAACGGCTTTGAATTCATGCAGATTTGGTTTAAGGACGGTAATCTGCTGGTGAAGGGACTTCCTGATCCCAAAGAGAAATATATCAAAGAATGCGGCTTTCCCGTGATCATTCATGCCGTTTTTGATCCTTCTGATTTTGATGCGTACGGTGATATGCTAATCCGTTTGCTTCAGTATTTGAATCACAAAGAGGTCATCATCCATCCGGTATGCAAAAAGGAATCTATTACGGATAATACTGAAAAGCTGCTGGCTGAAAAAGTCAAAGCCTTTTCTCAGAAAGCAAAAAGTGCGGGAACTGTGTTGTATCTGGAAAACAACAGTGTGATCGACGGCTTTCACTGCAAAAAGGAAGAGTTGCAGATCGTATTTGAAAATGACAGTTCTGTGGAACAGTTGCTTGATACCGCCCATGTGGAGAGTTATGAGCATCTTCAACAGGTGATTTCTGTAAAATTCCCCAAGTGCCTGCACGTTGCCGGAAAGCATTTTGATATTCCGCATGAGCATCTGTCCCTCACACAGGGGGATATTGACTACAAATTCGTTTTTCAAAAGTATTTGCATGGGTTCGATGGAAGAATCATACTTGAGGTGGACGGAACGGATGAGGAGATCATCGCCTCCAGGCGGGTGATTGAGGAAGCTGTTTGCTATGCAAAATAGGCATCCTTCAAAATTGAGCTTATAGGGTAGGGCACAGGGAGGGGATTGTGCGAAAATCCCCTCCCTTCCTGTTCTCTCTGGACATATCCCCGGTCTTGCATAGGCTTTGTGCATTGTGTTACAATAAAAAATGGAAATCAATCCCGGAGGTACGCATGATTACCACCATTTGTATGAATCCCGCCTTTGACAAGACCGTAACGGTGGAGGAGTTCCGCCTGGGGGAAGTGAACAGAATCCTTCATGTGCGGGAGGATCTGGGCGGCAAGGGGATCAATGTGGCTGCCGTTGCGCACCGGCTGGGGCTTGATACCCAATGCGTCGGCTGCATGGGGGAGGAAGGCGCTTCAAAGCTCCGGGAAAAGATTGCCGAGGAAGGCATCCGTTTTGAATTCATGACCGTTCCCGGCAGCATACGGACCAATTTGAAAGTGGTATCCCAAAGCGGACAAGCCGTGACGGAACTGAATGAATCGGGCGGCCCCATCACGCGGGAGCAATTGGATGCGTTTATGCAATTGGTTCGGAACAAGGATACCGGAAGCTATGCCGTGCTCACCGGAAGCCTGCCGCCCGGCTGTCCTGCGGAAACGTACCGGGAGATCATACTTGCCCTGAAGGATGTCCCCTGCATTTTGGATGCGGAGGGGAACAAGCTGCTTCTTGGCCTTGCGGCGCATCCCTTGTTGGTCAAACCCAACCTGAGCGAGCTGGAATCCACCCTGGGCACCTCGCTACGCACGCTGCGCGCCATCAGGGACGCGGCATACGTGCTGATGAAAAAAGGAGCGCAATCGGTGATCGTGTCCATGGGCAAGATGGGCGCTTTGTTTACGGATGGAAAGCGTACGCTGTATTCTCCGGCTCTGAACGTGAAAGCGCTGTCCACAGTCGGCGCAGGGGATGCCATGGTGGGCGGTGTGCTTCTGGGCCTCACAAAAGGAGAACCGCTGTTTGAGGCTTTCCGCAGCGGCATGGCAGCGGGAGCAGCCAGCGTGATGACGGAGGGTACACAGCCAATCAGGCTTCAGGATTTTCAGGCGCTGTTGCCCAAGGTCGTGGTACAGGAAGTGTAATTGCATGGCGCTATTTACAAAGCATCCCCCTGTCAAGCAGGACGCCTTTTCCGACGGCGTCATCAGCCTGGTGGCGTCGGACCTTGCGCAGGAAGATACGGAACTGGGCATCCGCCGGACGTTTTTGTTCCGCATTGTCCCTTGCGGCACGAAAAAGGATGCCGGGCGCATCAGCCTTCGGTGCGGCGAGAGCCGCGGCCTGTACTACTTTGGCCATATCGGCTACCATGTGGCGGAAAAATTTCGCGGTCACGGCTATGCGCTCCGTGCCTGCAGGTTATTGATTCCTTTGTGCCGCGTGCTGCACGTCCACTCCCTGGTCATCACCACCGATACCGACAACATCGCCAGCCGCCGGACCTGCGAAAAGCTGGGGTGCGAACTGGAAAGCATCGTACCTGTGCCCATGGAGTACCGCCAGCAGTACAGCATGGGCGCATACAAATGCCGGTATATTTTCCGTATCCCCCGCGTATAGGCTACCGCATGTTCCGCTGCTTTTCGCATACAGTATGCCTGAACAGGCATTTTTGCCGTCCGGCTTTTCTTTTTGCTGGAAATAGGGTAGAATAATCCCGTTGGCGGTTGGAAAGCCATGGGTAAAGGGAGGCGCTCGGTGCATATTCAAATAAACGGCGCATCTGTTTATTATGAGCAGCACGGCACGGCCGGAGACCAGGTTCTCCTTTTGCATGGCTGGGGCTGCGATACCACATTTTTTTCGCCCATCGCCAAAGCATTGTCGGAAACCATGCGCGTCACCGTATTGGATTTTCCGGGGCACGGCAAAAGCAGCTATCCCCCGGAACCGTGGGGTGTTCCCGAGTACGGGGAGATGACCAGGGCTTTCATGGATGCGCTGCATCTTACCCCCTGCTATATGATCGGCCATTCCTTCGGCGGAAGGATTGCGCTGTACCTTGGCAGTCATTGGCCGGAGCTTGTGCGCAGAATGATCATCACCGGCGGTGCGGGCCTGAAAAAGCCGCAGACGGAGGAGCAAAAAAGGCGCTCCAAACAATTCCAAACCCTGAAAAAAGGCGCCGCCTTTTTAAAAGAGCTGAAAATATTCGGCAGCCTTCCCGACAAAATGGCCGACGCATTGCGCAAGCGGTACGGCTCCAAGGATTACAATGCCCTGGATGAGGAAATGCGCAAGACGTTTGTGAAGATCGTTTCCCTGGATCTGCGCCCGCTTCTCCCCGTGGTCAGCGTTTCCACCCTTGCAGTATGGGGCGATCAGGATACGGAAACGCCGCTGTGGATGGGGCAAGCCATGGCCAAGGAGATTCCCGACGCCGGGCTTGTCATATTGGAGGGCGGCTCCCATTATGCGTACCTGGAACAATGGCAGCGGTTTGTGCGCATCGCCCTTCACTTTTTCTCGGAGGATTAACGGATGTACAATGCCATTAATTTGATCCTGGCTCTATCGCCCATGGTGGGATGTATTTTCGCGTCCAGGGGACTGATCCATTATTTCCAGTTGGAAAGCTATCAGTTTCCGGGATATTTTCAGACCCTCCGGCGCAACTGGAAGCGCGCTTTTCTTCCCGGTGCAGGCGTGGCTGTACTTACGTTCGCGCTGCTGGCCATGCACGACAGGCTTGTTCAATCGGCGGAGAAAAGCGTTGTGGAATTGCTGATCGCCTGTGCCGTCTTGATCTTGTCCGCCGCAGGCGGATTATGGATCGGCAAGCTGTTTCAGGACAAGATGGCCAAAAAGCCGCTGGTGTTTACAGCCCGCGTGAAAAGGCTTTATGCCGTTTTTACCGTTACGCTGGCATTATTGGCGGTACTCCTCTGGCAGTTTGCTCCCGTGGTGGTGCTATTGGCCGCGGTGCCTTTGTTTTTGCCATATTTGCTGGCTTTTGCAGGCCTTCTTGCATGGCCTGTGGAAAAAGCCATCAGTGAGATGTATTTTCGGGATGCCCAGCGGAAGCTGCGGGAAATGCCGGGGCTTACACGCATCGGCATTACGGGGAGCTACGGCAAGACATCGGTCAAGTTTTTTCTGGGTACAATGCTGGCTGAGAAATACAACGTGCTGGTGACGCCATCCAGTTTCAATACGCCCATGGGCGTGACGAAGGTGATAAGGGAAAAGCTGCAGCCGGGACACCAGGTGTTTGTGGCGGAAATGGGGGCGCGGCATAAAGGCGATATCAGGGAATTGTGCCGATTGGTGCATCCTAAGCTTGGCATTTTGACCTCCGTAGGCCCCCAGCATCTGGACACCTTCAAAACTCTGGAAACGGTAATCAAGACGAAATATGAACTGATCGAAGCGCTGCCAGATGATGGTCACGGTTTTTTCGCGGATGACGGCGGCATTTGTGTAAAGCTGTACGGGAAGACGCACAAGCCCAAAACAATGGTGAGCCTTCGCCGCGAAGACTGCGATGTGTGGGCTTCCGCCATAAGCTCTACACCGGAGGGCAGCACCTTCACGCTGCATGAAAAGAGCGGGGAAAGCATTCAGTGCACCGCCAAGCTTTTAGGTCAGCACAACATTCAAAATATCCTGCTGGCCGCTGCCGTTTGCCTGCATTTGGATCTGTCGCTGACGCAAATCGCCCGGGGCATCTCAAAGCTGGAGCCGGTGGAGCACCGCCTGCAATTGATACAAAGCGGCGGGCTGACCATTATTGACGACGCGTTCAACAGCAATCCGCAGGGTGCTATGGCGGCCATCCAGGTTCTGAAAGATTTTCAGGGCCGCCGGATCATTATTACCCCCGGTATGGTGGAACTGGGGGACAAAGAGGAGCAGTTCAACCGGGAATTCGGCGTAGCCATGGCTTCCTGTGTGGATGTGGCTATCCTGGTGGGCAAAAAGCATACGCTGCCAATCTTCCGGGGCCTGAAAGAGGCGGGGTTCCCGGAAAACGCCATCCATCCGGTATCCAGCCTGGCGGAGGCCACCAAGCTTTTGCACTCCCTGGCCCGGGCCGGCGATGTGGTGCTTTTTGAAAATGATCTTCCGGACAATTACAGTGAGGTGTGAAGGGAGGCGGCCACATGGACAAGATACAACTGGGTGTAATGTACGGCAGCCGAAGCTGTGAGCATGAGGTGTCGGTCATCAGCGCTCTGCAGTTGATGCAGGCGGTGGACCGGGAGAAATACGACGTGATCCCGGTCTACATCAGCATGCAGGGCGTGTGGTTCACAGGGGAGCCGCTGCGGCAAATGAGCACCTATACGCCTTTTCGGGAAGACCAAAAGGGGCTTGTCCGCGTTACTTTGGATATGACACCCGGATCCGGCGCTTTGCTTACGCTTGAGCAGGGAAAGGGGCTGCTTGGCGGAGGCACAAAATTGCGTGTGGTTGCCCGGCTGGAATGCATTATTCCCGTTTTCCACGGCATGCATGGGGAGGATGGAACTTTGCAGGGCCTATTGGAGATGGCCAATCTGCCCTATGCATCCCCCGGTGTGGCTGGTTCCGCTGTGGGCATGGACAAGATCATCATGAAAAGGCACTTTCAGGGGGCGGGTTTCCCCGTTCTCCCCGGCATCTGGTTTTCCCGGCAGGAATGGAAGGACAACCGGGACGTGGTGCTTGACAGAATTGAGAAAGAAATCGGCTATCCCGTATATGCAAAGCCTGCCAACCTGGGTTCCTCCATCGGCGTCAGCCGGGCAGAAAACAGGGAGGAGCTGGCAGAGGCACTGGAACTGGCGTTTGTGTATGACCGCAGGGTCCTTTTGGAGCAGGGGCTTACAAACCCCATCGAACTGAACTGCTCGGTGGTGGGTTTCGATACCGAAATCAAGGCATCCGTATTGGAAATGCCTGTCACCTCCGGCGCTTTATTATCCTTTGCGAACAAGTACCTGCAAGGCGGGGGCGGCAGCAAGGGCATGGCTTCCCTGGCCCGTGTGGTTCCGGCGCCCATTGAGGATAGTTTGCGCGACCAGCTTCAAACCCTGTCGAAGGATATTTTCCGGGAGCTCGACTTAAAGGGCGTAGTGCGCATTGACTACATGTACGATGTCGAATCGGAGAAGCTCTATGTGACTGAGGTGAATACCATTCCCGGCTCCATGGCCTATTACCTGTGGGAAAAGAGTGGCATGAACTATACGGCGCTCATTGATGAAATGGTACGCTGCGCATTGAAGGCACATCAGGAGAAAAACGACAACAACTACGCCTTTGCATCGGATATACTCAAGAACGTCCAATTGGGCGGAAAAACAAGCGCCAAGGGTGGCGGCAAGCTGGCCTCTTGGACCGGCGGAAAGTGAGGCAACCTATGCGGCGCGCACAACGCAACATGAATTCCCAGACTTCCTATCAGGCGTATGTCCGGCAGGAGCCGCCCTATGAGGAGGAAGCGCAGGAAGCCTATGAGGAAGATCAGCCCTACGGGGAACAGCAGCCCTATGAGGAACAGCCCTATGAGGAGCCGCCTTACGGGGAGGAGGCCCAGGGGCCGGAGCTGGTATCCACAAGCCAGGCTGTCAACCTTACCTGTACCTTGGCTGCCTTCAGCGGGCTTTTTGCTTTGTTCCTGTATGTGGCGGACAGGCGCAGCGACGCGGTACGGCGCATCGCCGTGCAGTCTGTCGCCCTGACCGGCGTGTTTTTCTGCGCGTCAGTGGTTTTGTGGATCGTGGGGACACTGTTCCGCTTCATACCGTTCCTGGGCATCATCATCGCGGTTATCTTCTGGCTGCTGTTCGCGGCACTGCTCATGATTACGGTATTCCTGAAGGTTCAAATGATGCTCAATGCCTACAAGGGCCTTTCCTACCAGCTGCCCGTTATCGGCGCTTATGTCCGCAGGTTCGAGTAAATGGGCAAAAAGAGCCGGCAGGATCATCCGCGCCGGCTTTTTTGCACCGTTTGCGCCCTCTTGGAATCTATGCTATACTGGACATGCTTTCAGGATAATCTCGGAAAACAAGGAGTACTATGGTACATCTTTCTCAAATAAAGACGCCCGCCGATATCAAGCTTTGCTCCTATGAGGAGTTGGCGAAGCTGGCGGAGGAGATCAGGCAGGAAATTGTTATGACGGTGGCCCGCAACGGTGGCCATCTGGCTTCCAACCTGGGTGTGGTGGAATTGACCATGGCTGTCCACCGCATGTTCAATGCTCCGGAGGATAAGATTCTCTTCGATGTGGGCCACCAATGTTATGTGCACAAGCTGCTTACCGGAAGGTACGCGGCCTTTTCCACGCTGCGCCGTACCGGCGGCATCAGCGGCTTTCCCAAACGGGAGGAAAGCGAGTATGACTGCTTTGAGACGGGCCACGCCTCCACCGCCATTTCCGCCGCGCTGGGTTATGCCCGCGCCAGGGATATGCAGGGCCAGGATCATCATGTGGTGGCCATTGTGGGTGACGGCGCGCTGACGGGCGGCCTATGCTACGAGGCGATGAACGATGCGGGGAACAGCAAGACGCGGTTGATCGTACTGCTGAACGACAATGAAATGTCAATCGCCCGCAACGTAGGCGCGCTGGCCACGCATCTTACGAACTTGCGTGCCAGCCGTGGCTGGAACAAGGCCAAAAAGGCCGTGGAGAAAAGCCTCAAGCGGCTGCCTGTGGCCGGGCCGAAAATCCACCGTTTCCTGACCATTATCAAGAATGCCCTCAAAGGATTGGTGGTGGACGAAGGGTTTTTCGCGGCGTTGGGTTTTCATTATCTTGGGCCCATCGACGGACATAACCTGCAGAACCTGGAATACACCATTGCCAGGGCAAAGGAGTTTGACGAGCCCGTATTGATTCATTGCATCACAAGAAAAGGGCACGGTTATCATCAGGCGGAAAAGAAGCCCGAAGCGTTTCATGGCACGCTGCCGTTTTTCCTGGACAGCGGGGAAATGCGCAAGCAGCCCAGCCGCCCATCCTACGGAGAGATTGCCGCCCAGGAACTGGTGAGATCGGCCTCCCGGGAGGAAAAGACCATCGTTCTTACCGCCGCCATGCCCGGCGGCACGGGAATGCATCTGTTCGCCGGCGCTTTCCCCTCAAGGATGCTGGATGTGGGCATTGCCGAGCAGCATGCCGTTACCCTGGCGGCGGGCCTTGCTTCAGGCGGCATGCGGCCGTATTTTGCGGTGTACGCCTCGTTTTTGCAGCGCGGCTACGATCAGGTGCTGCATGATGTCTGCCTTCAAAACCTGCCCGTATGCCTGCTTCTGGACCGGGCAGGGCTGGCGGGGGAGGACGGGGCTACCCATCACGGGATCTATGACATTGCCTACCTCCGCCACATTCCCAACATCACGCTTCTTGCCCCCAGAGACGAGCAGGAATTGCGCATGATGATCGACTGGACGCGTTCATTGAAAGGCCCCTGTGCCATCCGTTATCCCCGGAAGTCTGTTCTGCTGGAGGAATACCCGCTGACCTCTTTCACCCCCGGCAAGTGGGAGGTTATGAAAGAAGGGGCGGACTGCGCGCTGCTGGCAGTGGGCGCCATGGTGCCCGCGGCGCTGGAAACGGCGAAGATCCTGAACACGCACCATATCCGCGCCATGGTGGTGAACGCCTCCACCGTCAAGCCTTTGGATGAGGAAATGCTTATAAGGCTTCACAGGATGCCTGTCGTCACCATGGAAGAGCACGCATTGGCCGGCGGCTTCGGCAGCGCCGTAGCGGAACATTGCGTCTTCAATCGTGCCAACCCGCCGCTTATCATGTTCGGCGTCCCCGACAAGATTGTAAACCACGGCAGCCGCGAGGATCTCATGGCTTCCCTGGGCCTTGTGCCGGGGCAGATGGCCGCCAGGATCAAAGCATCCTTGCCCTGCGCGGGAAAGGCTGCGCCATGAGCGGAAAGGAACGGGCCGATGTGGCTCTGGTCAGGTGCGGCCTTGCGGAAAGCCGGGAGAAGGCACAGGCGCAAATCATGGCCGGGCTGGTGTTTGCCGGCCTTAGAAAAATTCAAAAACCGTCTGATACAGTGGGGGAAATTGAGCAGCTCACAGTGCGGGGAAGCGCCCATCCCTTTGTCAGCCGCGGCGGCCTGAAGCTTCAAAAGGCGCTGGATGCGTTCGATGCCGATGTGAACGGCGTTGTCGCGATGGATATCGGCGCCGCCACCGGCGGGTTCACCGATGTGCTCCTGCGCCATGGCGCCGCCCATGTCTACGCCATCGACGTCGGGTATGGCCAACTGGACTGGGAACTGCGCAACGATCCCCGGGTGACCGTCATGGAGCGCACCAATGCCCGTTATTTGCAGCCGGAACAGTTTGATGAAAGGCCGGCTTTGACGGTGATGGATGTTTCCTTTATCTCCATCCGCCTGATCCTGCCCGTGGCGGCCGGGATCATGGGGGAATCCGGTAGGTTTTTCACGCTGATCAAACCGCAGTTCGAGGCGGGCAGGGACAGGGTAGGCAAAAAGGGCGTAGTGCGCGACCCCGCAGTACACCAGGCGATTTTGGAAGAAATTGTAGATTTTACCCCTGGCTTTGGCTATCAGGTGCTGGGCCTTACATTTTCGCCGATCACGGGGCCGGAAGGCAATGTGGAGTTTTTGGCCCATATAGCGCCCCGGCGGGAAACTTCGCCCGTCCTTACCAGAGAAAACATCAAAAAAGTTGTGGATGAAGCGCATTTCATGCTGAAAAAGTAAAAATTATGCATTGAATGATTATGCATTCCATGCTATACTGAATTTCCAAGGATAGGGGATTTTCATGCTGCTTAAAAAGGTCCTCCTGACCATGCATCCCTCCAAACCGCTGGGGAAAAGCGTTGTGGAGCGGGCCGTCGGCGTTTTTCAGGGCGCCGGTATAGCCGTATGCGTGGAATCCTGCATGATTAGCCATCTTCATATGCAGTTGCCGGGGATCGATCCGGCGGCGGGCCTTCCTGATTGCGATGCCGTAATCTCCCTGGGCGGGGACGGAACGCTGCTTCGGGCTATGCAATACGCCATGAAGGCGGATGTACCGCTGCTGGGGATCAACATGGGCCGGGTGGGATTCCTGACGGAGATCGAGCCCGCGCAGCTTGAGGAATCGGTGCAAAAGCTGTGCAGCGGTGCGTTTTACATTGAGGAGCGCATGCTTTTATCCGTCAGGGTCAACCAGGATGCGCCCATGCTGTCCCTGAACGACGCGGTGGTGAACCGCGGTTCCCGGCTGATCGCAGTCAACGCTTACATTTCAGATGATCTTATCGGCCGCTATGTGGCCGACGGCGTGATCGTTGCCAGCCCCACGGGCTCCACCGGCTACTCGCTTTCCGCGGGCGGCCCCGTCATCAGCCCCGATGTAAAATGCATGGTGGTTTCGCCCATTTGTCCGCACACCTTGCAGCACAGGCCGGTGGTGGTTTCCGCCAGGGAAACGGTGCGCCTTGAATTGGACGGCGAGGACGGCCAGGGAATCTATCTTTCCATCGATGGGCAGACCACGGTGCCCCTTGGCGGGCATGACACGGTATACGTCACATGTGCGGAGAAAGCGGGCAAATTGATCCGCCTGAGCAAGCCGCATTTTTTCACCCTCGTTCGTGAAAAGCTCACTGAATGGACAAGGTAACCAGGCAATGCCAAGGAGGAAAAGCCATGAAAACGGTGCGACAGGTGGCCATTTTGGATATTATCGGGAAGAAGGACATCGAGACGCAGGAAGAATTGGCGGAAGAGCTGAAAAAACAGGGCATTGTGGTAACGCAGGCTACCGTGTCCAGGGATATCAAGGAGCTTCGGCTTTTGAAAGTTCTTTCCGCAAATGGCGTCTACAAGTATGCCACAGCCGACAAGGCGGAGCATGGCCTGTCGGACCGGTTCATCCGCATGTTTGCCGAGTCGGTGCTGAGCATGACCCATTCTGGCAACATGATCGTGATCAAAACGCTGTCCGGCAGCGCCAATGTGGCGGCGGAGGCGGTGGACAACCTGCGCTGGCCGGAGATACTGGGTACCCTGGCGGGGGATAACACCATCTTTGTAGTCATCAGGAATCAGGAGGAAGTGGAGATTGTTTTGAAACGCATGCAGGAAATGATGCGTTGAAAACCGAAATACATGCGCGGGCTTGTCCGCGCATTTTTTGTTTGTTCCCTGGAGGAGACCTGCATGCTTCTTTCTTTGACGATACGAAATGTTGCGCTCATCGAGGATTTGACGATTATGCTGCACGAGGGTTTTCATGTGCTCACCGGGGAAACGGGAGCCGGAAAATCCATTGTTGTGGATGCGGTAAACCTGGTTCTGGGCGGGCGTGCGGACCGGGAGCTGATCCGCACGGGATGCGACAAAGCATATGTGGAAGCGTTGTTTGACATCCGCGATAACAAAAAAGTGCATGAATTGCTCTCAGCGCAGGAAATGGAACCGGAGGACGGCATCCTGACCATTTCCCGGGAAATCTCCGTTTCCGGCAGAAACATCTGCCGGATGATGGGCGTGGTGATGCCCCTTTCCGCTTTAAAGGAGATCACCGCCACCCTGATAGACGTTCATGGCCAGCACGAGCATCAGTTCCTGATGGATGAGCACAAGCACCTTCTGTTTTTGGACAGCTTTGGCGATGACCCGCACCGCCTAAGGATGGAATCCGCGGCGGCGGCGCTGGAAGCATTTCAAACCGGGGAAAGGGAGCTAAACCGCCTGACCCGGGAAAACAGCCAGCGGGAGCAGCGGATGGATATGCTGCGCTTTCAATTACAGGAGTTGAAGGCCGCCAAGCTTAAAGCCGGGGAGGAGGAAACGCTGCGGCGGGAGCTGGAAAGGCTGCGCCACAGCGTGAAAATATCCGCCGCCCTTCACCGTGCCTATGAGGATGTTTACGCCGGCGCGGGCAAGCAGCTCAGCGCGCTGGCCTTATTGAAGAACGCTCTATCCGCGCTGGATGGGATCAGCGCCCTGGACCCTGAATACCAGAAATTGCGGGACAAGCTCAACGACCTTTATTACGAGATGGAGGACGGCGGGCTGCAATTGCGCGGCCTTTGGGAAGGCGCGGAGTTTGACCCGGATAAAAACGAGCAGTTGGAAGCCCGGCTGGATTTATTGCGCCGCCTTGCGCGCAAATACGGTCCCACGGTGGAAGACATGATTGCCTATACGCAGAAAATCAGCCAGGAATACGGCGCGTTCCAGCACATGGACGAAACGCTGGACCAAATGCGGGAACGCCAAAAAAAGCTTCTGCAGGCATACGTGAAGGAAGCGGAAGCATTGACCGCCTTAAGAAAGAAACTGGCAGCCTGGTTTGAGAAGGAAATGGTGGCGCAGCTTGCGCAGCTAGGGATGGAAAAGACGCAGTTTTCCGTGCAATTCCCGCCACCATCCAACTCCCGGGACCTGCCGGAGGATGAGGTAGCCTTTTTGATTTCCCCCAATCCCGGAGAGCCTCTGAAACCATTGTCGAAAATCGCCTCCGGCGGCGAACTGTCCCGGCTGATGCTGGCCATCAAATCCATCGCCGCACAGCGGGGGCTTGTTCCCACCATGGTCTTTGACGAGATCGACACAGGCATCAGCGGCAAAATCGCCCAGGTGGTGGCGGAAAAGATGGCGAAAATCTCCGCCTATCGTCAGGTCTTGTGCGTTACCCATCTGCCTCAGATTGCCGCCATGGCGGATTACCATTATCTGGTGGAAAAGGGCGTGCAGGGGGGAAGGACCTTTACGGATGTTAAGCAACTGGACGAAACCATGCGGGAGAGTGAACTGGCCCGTATGGTAGGCGGTTCAGGTGCGGAAAATGATTCCGGACTTTTGCACGCCCGGAACATGCTCAAGGCTGCCGCTGAACTGAAGGCGGAAATCATGTTTGAAAAAAAACAGACATTGCCCGAAATTGTATAGAATTTCGCTTGCAATTTTGGGGGTAGAGTATGGTATAATACCGGGTGTGACAAAATTATATCGTGGTTGGTTATAAACCCACAAGAATACGGCTTTTTTTTTGCTGGCGAAGGGAGGACTTATGTCCGTGAAAGGTGCTCATTTGTTCCCGGGCGGCATCCATCCAAGGGAAGGCGTCAACGGAAAAACGGTAACCGGCGCACAACCCATCCAGGTGCTGCCTCCGCCTTCCCGGGTGATCCTGCCTCTGCAACAGCACATCGGCGTGCCTTGCCGGTGCGTTGTCAAGCAGGGGGATTATGTGAAGATCGGTCAGATCATCGGTGAGGCTGCTGGGTTTGTTTCCGCCCCGGTGCATGCCACCGTTTCAGGCACGGTGGTGGCGGTAGCGCCCTGTATGATGGCCAGCGGGCTGAACGCCCAAGCCGTGATCATTGACAATGACTTCCGTGAAAACTGGGTACCCTTGACGCCGGCTGCCAATCAGGATAATCTCACCGCCAAGGAACTTACGGAGATTATCCGCAATGCCGGCATTGTGGGTTTGGGCGGAGCAACCTTTCCTACCGCCGTCAAGCTTTCACCTCCTCCCAGCAAGAAAGTGGATACGCTGGTTGTCAACGGCGCGGAGTGCGAGCCTTACTTGTCCTCCGACCACCGGCTGATGCTCGAACACGGCGCCGTCGTCATGGATGGCATTTCCCTGGTGAAAAAAGCGCTCGGCATCTCCCGTGTTATCATCGGCATTGAAAATAACAAAATGGATGCCGCACAAGCCATGCAGGAACAGGCACAGAAGCTGGAGGACGTAACCGTCCATGCGCTTCCCGTGCACTACCCGCAGGGCGGTGAAAAGCAGTTGATCTATTCCCTCACACGAAGGGTCGTGCCGATGGGCGGCCTGCCTGCGGATGTAGGCGTGATTTGCTTGAACGTCGGCACGCTGGCGGCCATTTCCCGGGCGGTGCGGGAAGGCAGGCCCGTAGTGGACCGTGTGACAACCGTAGGCGGCCTGGTGGAAAAGCCCGGCAACTTCCTGGTACGCATCGGGACCACCGTGGAAGCGCTGGTGGAAGGCGCGGGCGGGTTCAGCAACGGCGTCCGCAAGTTTGTCTATGGCGGCCCCATGATGGGCCATGCCATCAGCCGCAAGGACATCCCTGTTACCAAGAGCTGCTCCGGCATCCTGGCGTTGGACAAGGAGGCGGTGGAGCCCCCGGAAAGCAACTGCATCCGCTGCGGCCGCTGCTCAAGGGCCTGCCCCATGCTTTTGATGCCTTTTGCCCTAAACCAGTATTCCAGGACGGACAAGCATGACGAAGCGGAAAAAGCCAGCGTGATGAACTGCATCGAATGCGGCTGCTGCTCCTATGTCTGCCCTGCCAAAATCCGCCTTGTGCAGAGCTTCCGCGTGAGCAAAAAAGTCATTTGCGACAAGCGCGGGCGTGATGCGCAGAAAGGGGAGTGCTGATTATGCTCAAGAACCTGTCCGTTTCCTCCTCCCCGCATCTTCGTGATAATGCCACCACCAGGCGGGTGATGATGGACGTATGCATCGCCATGGTCCCCGCCGGGATTGCTGCCGTCTGGTTCTTCGGGCTGCGGGCGCTGGTTTTGATCGCCGTTTCCGTTTTAAGCGCCGTGGCCGCAGAAGCATATTATCAAAAGAAGTCCCGCCAGCCGGTCACCGTATCGGATATGAGCGCCGTGGTCACCGGCATCCTGCTGGCGTTCAACCTGCCCGCCAACGCCCCCTGGTGGATGGCCGCCATCGGCTCCATCCTGGCCATTGTGCTGATCAAACAGATTTTTGGCGGGCTTGGCCAGAATTTTATGAACCCCGCTCTGGCAGGCCGGGCAATCCTGTTCATTTCCTGGATGGCGTTGATGACCAGTTATCCCGAGCCCACACCGGGGAGTTTTCTGGTAGGTCTCGCGCCGGATGTGGTCGATACCGTATCCAGGGCCACGCCGCTGATGATGGCGAAAACGGCCGGCGCCAGCGCCAATACGCTGGCCGCTTCATCCGGCGTCACGCTATGGAATCTGTTCATCGGGCAGGTGCCCGGCGTATTGGGCGAAACGAGCAAGCTTGCGCTGCTGCTGGGCTTCCTGTATCTGCTCGTGCGGCGCGTGGTGGACTGGCGCATTCCCGTTACCTTTATCGCCACCGCCTTCCTGTGCTATCTTATTAAGGAAGGCGTGCGGATGCCGGAATATTTGAGTGCCGTCAATGGTGAAACATCCACAGCCCTGAACCTTGTTTTCACAAACTCCCTGTTCCAGGTGTTGTCGGGCAGCTTGTTCCTGGGCGCTATCTTCATGGCGACAGACTACGCCTCATCGCCCATGACCAGCCTTGGAAAAATCATCATGGGCATCGGCTGCGGCATCCTGCTGTTTGTGATCCGCGCCTTCTCAGCTTACCCCGAGGGGTGTTCCTTCGCGATTCTGTTCATGAATGTGGCTACACCTCTGATCGACAAGCTGACGTTCCCGAAATCCTTTGGGGAGGTGAAGCAGCATGGCTGACAACAGCTTTGCCCGTTTGAGGAATACTTTCACCAACGGCATTGTCAAGGAAAACCCAGCTTTCCGCCTGGTGCTGGGCATGTGTCCGACATTGGCCGTGACCACCATGGCCGCCAACGGCATCAGCATGGGGCTGGCCACCATGTCGGTACTCGTTTTCTCCAACCTGGTGATTTCGCTTTTGCGCAAGATCATTCCTGAAAATGTGCGCATTCCTTCCTTCATCGTGGTCATTGCCTCCTTTGTGACCATGGTGCAATTGGTCATCAAGGCATTTTTGCCAAGCCTGGATGAAACGCTGGGGATTTTTATCCCTCTGATCGTGGTCAACTGCATCATATTTGCCCGTGCGGAAGCCTTTGCCTTCAAAAACAAGCCCCTGCCTTCCGTGCTGGACGGCTTGGGCATGGGCATTGGCTTTACGCTGGCCATCACACTGCTGGCTTCCCTGCGGGAGATTCTCGGCAAAGGCACTTTCTTTGGCATGCAGATCATGCCGGCCTCCTTTCAGCCCATGGCCATCGCAGGGGAGGCGCCCGGCGGGTTTATCATGCTTGGCATACTGTTGGCACTGGTGAATCTTGTTGTCAGCGTTTATGAGAAACGCAAGGCGACGAGAGCGGCTGCCGGAGAGGGGAATGCGTAATGGAGTATTTGCTGATACTGGTAGGCTCGATCCTGGTCAACAACTTCGTCATGTCCCGGTTTCTGGGGATCTGCCCCTTCCTTGGCGTATCCAAAAAGCTTGAGACCGCCTTGGGAATGGGCATGGCTGTGACCTTCGTCATGACGCTGGCTTCCCTGATTACTTACCTGATATACCGGTTTCTTCTGATTCCTTTTGACCTGGAATACCTGTACACCATTGCCTTTATTCTTGTTATCGGCGTGCTGGTTCAGGTTGTGGAAATGGCGCTGAAAAAGTTCAGCTTTTCCCTGTATCAGGCATTGGGTGTGTACCTTCCGCTGATCACCACAAACTGCGCGGTGCTTGGCGTAACCGTCCTGAATATGACCAAGAGCTACAACCTGATGGAATCTGTTGTCAACGGCGCCGGCTCCGCCTTGGGCTTCACGCTGGCGATCGTCTTGTTCGCAGCCATCCGCGAACGGCTGGCAGTATCCAAAATGCCCAAGTGGATGGAAGGGTTCCCCGGCGCGCTGATCACAGCCGGCCTGATGGCGATTTCCTTCCTTGGCTTCAAGGGCCTCATCAAATAGAAAGGGGAAGATATTTTGAATGGTATTTTGACCGCCTCCATAACGCTTGGCGGCTTGGGTCTTTTATTCGGCATTGTTTTAACCATTACATCCAAAGTGTTTGCCGTTGCCGGCAACCCGCTCCGCGATGCGCTTAGGGAGGCGCTTCCCGGCGCCAACTGCGGCGGGTGCGGCTATCCCGGCTGTGACGCGCTGGCTGAGGCGATTGCCTCCGGAAAGGCGCCGATAGACGCCTGCCCTGTGGGCGGGCCGGAGCTTGTGAAAAAGATCGCAGCCATTATGGGTGTGGAGGAAGATACGGCAAACAAAGAACGCCAGGTAGCCCAAGTCATCTGCCAGGGCGGCCTGGACCGCTGCAAGAGCAAGTTCAACTATAGGGGCATTGAGGATTGCGTAGCTGCCTCGCTGGTATCCGACGGCAACAAGGCCTGCCACTATGCGTGCCTGGGCCTTGGCACCTGTGTCCGGGCCTGCAAATTTGACGCTATCCATATCGATGAACAGCGCAAAATCGCCGTGATCGATCCCAAAAAGTGCACAAGCTGCGGCGCTTGTGTAGATGTGTGCCCCAAGCATGTGCTGGCGCTTCAACCGGAAAAGCTGCCTGTGCGGCTTTTGTGCCGCGCCGCCGAACAGGGGAAACTGGTAGCCGACAACTGCAAGGCCGGCTGCATCGGCTGCGAGATATGCTACCGGGAATGCAAGTTTGACGCCATCACCATGAAGGATCATCTTCCGCAGATTGACAAGGAAAAGTGCGTGGGATGCATGATGTGCGCTGAAACCTGTCCCACCTCCGCCATCTGGGGCGACTTTGACAACCGCATGATCGCTGAAATCGATAAATCCCAATGCATTGGCTGCACCTTGTGTAAGAAGACATGCAAGTTTGAGGCTATCAGCGGCGAGCGCAAGCAGCCCCATGAAATCACCGAAGCCTGTACGGGTTGCGGAGAATGCGTTGCAAAGTGCCCGAAAAAGTGCATTACGCTGCATGTGCGTGAACATGTGCGGGATGAGTTTGCCAAAGTGGGCACCACCCCGTATGTTGCGGCCGTCCCACCCGAAAGCACCGCAAACTGAGCGGTTCATACATTTTTTACAAATGCTTAAACCCCAATGGCGGCAAGGAATTTCCGGCATTGGGGTTTTACGATACGCTGGGTTTCATTGCCTTTTTGGGTGGAAGCCTGTACGAAGCATAAGAGAATATGCTATAATAGCTAGAACGCCGTTACGCTTTGGGAGGGAGCCATTTGCATCCGCAACCGCTTGATGTGCCTATGGTCCTGGCCTCCGGCTCGCCCCGGCGCAAGGAGCTTTTAGACTTGATGGGCGTGCCGTTTGAAGCTGTCTCCCTGGATACGGACGAAGATTGCGAAGGTGCTCCCCAGGAGCGCGTTTGCCTGCTGGCCAACCGTAAGGCGGAAGCGGCGTTATCCCTGTACAGGGGCCGGCTGATTCTGGCTGCCGATACTTTGGTGGCAAGGGGTGGCCGGGTTCTGGGCAAGCCATCCTCCATTGAAGATGCAGAACACATGCTGCTAACGCTCAGCGGCGGCTGGCATGATGTTTATACAGGCGTCTGCATCGTCGATGGTATGAGCGGCAGAAAAGAAGTGGCCTTCGACAGGACCCGTGTCCGGTTTTCGGTACTTACCGAGCCTCTTGCGAGGATGTATGTGCGGACAGGGGAACCCATGGACAAAGCGGGCGCCTACGCCATACAGGGACGGGGCGGCATGTTTGTGGAAGAGATACGGGGGAGTGCCTCCAACGTGGTCGGCCTGCCCATGACGCTGGTCAGAAAAATGCTTTCCGGTTTCGGCGTGAGCGTACTTTATAGATTGGATGTGTAGACATGGCCATTGTAGCGCCTGACATTGGCATAGATTTGGGGACATCGAATACCTCAGTGTACGTTCGCGGAAAAGGCATCGTGGTAAGTGAGCCTACCATTGTCGTAGTGGAAAGCGACAACAAGCGCGTTGTCAAGGCCATTGGTGAAGAAGCCAGGATCATGAAGGGACGCACCACCGGGGGGATCATGGATATCCATCCCTTGCGGGAAGGCGTGATTTCCGATTTTGATATGACAAAGCTCATGATCCAGTACTTCATCCGGGAGGCCATTGGCGTATCCCACCTGATAAAACCGCGTGTGCTGATCACCGTGCCCTGCAGCATTTCGCCTATCGAGCGCCATGCCGTAACGGAGGCCGCCAAGGTGGCCGGCGCGCGGCAGGTGCACATTATTGAAAAGCCTTTTGCGGCCGCCATCGGCTCCGGCCTGCCCGTATATGAGCCGGTGGGCAGCATGGTGGTGGATATCGGCGGGGGAACGACGGATGCCGCCGTCATCTCCCTGGGCGGTGTGGTGATTTCCCATTCCATCCGCGTAGGCGGCGTGAAAATGGATGAGGCCATCATCAACTTCATCAAGCGGGAATTCAACATGCTCATCGGCGACAGGACCGCCGAGGAAGTGAAGATGGATCTGGGCGCGGCGCTTACGCTGGAGGAGACGAGAAGGGCGTTGGTACGGGGCCGGGACCTGATCACCAGCCTGCCCCAAACGACGGAAATCTCTTCTGCCCAGGTCTATGAAGCGCTGAGCGAGCCGTGTCTGGCCATACTCTCTGCCATCAAGTGGGTGCTGGAGCGGACACCGCCGGAGCTTGCGGCGGATGTGATGCGCAGCGGCATTCATATGACCGGCGGCGGTGCGCTTTTGTTCGGCATAGACCAATATATCGCCTCCGAACTGGGTATTCCCGTTCTGTTGGCCAAAGAACCTATGGATTGCGCCGCCATGGGTATCGGCTATCTGGCCGAAAATATCGAGATCCTGCACAGGATTGGCAAGAGCGGCTTCCTGCACCATTGATTAAGGAGAGGCAATTGTAAACCATGAGATTCAGAAAGCCAAGAGCACAAGACAATCCCATACAGATACAGCCGGAAAAAAAGGAACGCCCCAAGCTTCGCAAGGTGGCGGCCTGGCTTGTTTGCGTCTTTTTGCTTTTGATCGTCGGCATCATGGTCTTTGCCAGCCTTTTCCCCGAAAACCAATTGCTTCAGGTGCCTGGCACGGTGGTGGCCGATACGGTGGCGCCGGTCCAGAATATATTTTCTACCGCTACCAATGCGGTGGTGGGTTATCTTCGCACCTTGAAGCTGCGCAGCAACCTGGAATACGAGCTCAACCGCGTGAAGGCGGAGAATGAGCAGCTATATTACCTGACCATGCGGGTGGACGAGCTGGAGGCGAAGCTGGCCACCTTTGAAAACCTTGGTGATGAGAAGGATGCCAACGAGGCCATGAATCCCATCACATGCATGGTCATTGGCCGGGACACCGGCAACTATTTCTCCGTATTCACCATCAACAAGGGCTCCAATGACGGCATTGAAGACTTTATGGCTGTCACCATGTCCGGGGCGCTGGTGGGATATACGTATAATGTCACCGCAAACCGCTCTCTGGTTCGCACCATTATCGACAGCCAGGCCAAAATACCAGGCCTGATTCAAAGCTCCCGGGATCAAGGTATGATACAGGGAACGCTGGGTATCGACGGTCAGCCAATGTGCCGCATGTATTATCTGCCCGACAATCTGCCCCGGCCCGGAGACAGCGTGGTCACCTCCGGTGTAGGTGACACCAACGCGGGCATTGCCTTCCCCAAGGGGATTCCCATCGGCACCGTACGGGAAAGTACGCGGCGGATGGATGCCAACAAGCAGTACATTGTGGTGGAGCC
Organism: Bacillota bacterium; assembly: GCA_023411395.1. Classification (GTDB taxonomy): domain Bacteria; phylum Bacillota; class Clostridia; order Christensenellales; family Aristaeellaceae; genus JAEWAH01. The sequence goes on along the minus strand of JAEYOV010000068.1, from coordinate 65,319 downwards.
AAAGGCGGATTTTAAACACATTGAGTATGTAATCGTGCTACGCTACAAGCCGGATGCCGAGGCGGTTGAAAAGCGTGAGAGCACAAGCCTTGTTAACGGATTTACTCCTTTGGATACACCAAGGCCTTACCCGGATCTTCAAATAGGCGATACCATCATTCACTTTGGCTCGCCCACGCCATCCGTAGATCCCAATGTCACGCCTGAGCCTTCACCTTCTCCAACGCCTGCACCTGTGCCTGAGGAAACACCGTCCCAGGATAACAACAGGCTGGAATACCAGGTGCCGGACAGCCCAGTTGAAGAAACCACCCCACCGCCCACCAATCCGCCTACGCCTTCACCTACGCCCTCTTTCTCGCTGGATGACCTGACCGTGGAGGGGGATTGAGCGTGCGCAGGGTTTTTCGTTCGTTACTTTTGGTGATGCTGGGGTACCTTTGCCAGGTATCCATCATGCCATACCTGGCCATTGGAAGCATCACGCCGAATTTGCTGTTTTCGCTGATCGCCATTGCAACCGTTGCCTATGGCAGCTTTTATACATTTGGCATCGCCTGCGTGGCTGGGATCCTGATGGAGGTCATGACAGGCGGACTGCCCAACCTGAACTTGATTGCCTATCCCGCTATCAGCCAGTTGGGGAGCCTGATTTTTGCAGATAAGTCGGAAAGAAAGCTGGAGCAGGAGCGCAGCCAGGGTAAGCCGGGCATAAACACGGATGCCCGCTTGCGTACATTGTATTGCATTCTGTTTGATATCACCTGGTTTGAGATGATTCATCTCTTGTTCATTTACCTGAATGGTGTGAATCTGGGATGGCTCCAGTTCGGGCGTGCTTTCGGATCCATCATTTATACCACTGCTGTTGCTGCCTTAACCATGCTGCCCACCCGCTGGCTGCTTGGCATGTATGCCAAGCATAACCGGGTACAGGCGGCCGGATGAAAGGGGGAAGCAAATTGACGAACCGTTCCGCAAAAGAACATTCCTTTGCCCAGGCTAACGGCCGGTACATTTTTTTCATACTTTTTATCCTGATCGCCTTTGGTTATCTGCTTTTGGGGCTTTTGGACCTGCAGCTTTACGGGGCCGATGTCTATGTCGGCCAGGCGGAAAAAAAGCGCACCACCGAAGTGACATTGCGGGGCAGCCGCGGCATGATCACCGATGCCGATTCCGTGATCCTGGCGCAGGATGAATCGATTTTCAACGTCACCTTCTACCGCGACGGATCGCAAAACTCTGCAGATGATTACAAAGCCTTTACCGAGGCGATTGCCCAGACAATCGGCGTCATTGAAAAAAACGGCGGTACGCTTTCCCTATCCTCCGTACTGGAACGCGATCCGGAAACAGGCGAGTGGCGCTTTAACTTTGGAAGCGGCGTATCGGATGCCGTGCTTGCGGAGCGTGAAAGGCAATGGAGAAGCAACCACTACCTGTCCGCGGCTTCCTACCCGACGGCGGCGGACTGTATCGACGGCACCGGCACCCGGAAAGGATTGAAGGCCAGGTATCAGATTCCGGAAAATATGGACGAAACGCTGATGCTGAAAATCATGTCCGTCTATTCCGAAATGCAGATGAACCTGTTCAACTCCCAGCCGATTGTGATCGCCAAGGATGTGGCCTACGAGACAGTCTATGAGGTGGAGACCCGTTCCATCGTCCTGCCCGGCATGGAAATCGCGGTAGGCACAAAAAGGGTGTATCCCAGATCCACGCTGGCTTCCCAGATCATCGGCTACACAGGCGCCATCTACTCCAAGGAAAAATTTGAGGAGCTAAAAGCCAAGGGCTATTCATACAATGACTATATTGGCCGTGACGGCATTGAAGCGTCCATGGAAGATTGGCTGACCCAGAATTCCTCGCTCCGCCAGGGCTACAAGGAACTGGAACGGGATAGGCTGGGCAGGGTTACGCGGGTGAAATCGTCCACCGAACCGGAGGACGGCAACAACGTGAAGCTGACGCTCATCGCCAGCTATCAGCAGCAGGCGGAGCGGGCCATTGCCAGCAACGTAAATAATACCCGCAACAAGCAAGAGCAGAAGATGGCGGATAACAGGTGGAAGGAAGACAATAAAGAGGACCTCGCCAAGCGGAACTGGGAGAAATACCCAATTCTCCTGGCAGAGCATGGCGTTCTGATGGTAATCAACATGGAAGGCCGTGTGCTGGCGATGGCCAACTATCCCACCTACGATCTGAACGCGCTGGTTGCAGGCGGGCCGGAGGCAAGGCAGATCCAGACGGACCCCAGGGGATTGTTCCTGAACTATGCCATCCAGGCGCGAGGCGCCCCCGGCTCCATTTTTAAGATGGCTACCGGTCTGGCGGCTCTGATGGAAGGGGAAAAAACCGGATTTACGATCGATACAAGAATCAGCGACCTGGGTTATTATGATAAATATGAATCGGATATGTCCAAGGCACCAAGATGCTGGATCGCTCCCAATGAGCGGCACAAGCATCAAAACCAGACAATCGTGGAGGGGATTCAAAACTCCTGCAACTACTTCTTCTATGAATTGGGCAGCCGCCTGTTTGAAAACGGCAACGCGATGTACAAATATGCCTCTATGCTGGGCCTGACCTCGAAAACCGGGATTGACCTTCCGGGTGAGGCCCGCAGCGTGGTCGGCACGCAGACGACGCTGTACGATCCGGACCGGGCGATGGGGGAAGCATATCAGGATACGTCAAAACCTATCCTCGTATTTAACGCGCTGAAAAAGCATCTGCGCAATTTTGGAGCCAGCCGCAAGATCATCTATGATGAAGAAAGGCTGAACAGGTGCGCAAAAAGAATGATGGACATGGCGATAATGACCGAACAGGGCCCGAAGGGCGAAACCTGGATCGCCAACATGCGCGTCATTTTGATGGAAGAATTGAACATGACCCAGGAAATGGTCTATTTGCAGGCTGTTATCGGCGACGCGTTCAACTACCTCAATGAAATCAAGTGGGGCGGCAGCTACGCCATTCAGTCCGCTATCGGCCAAGGCATCACCGTGCTGACGCCCGCCGCGGTTTCACGCTATGTGGCGGCCATCGCCAATGGCGGCAATGTGTACAACCTGATGCTGGTGGACTCCATCATTTCCCCGGAGGGAGAAGTCATCAGCCAGCGGACACCCACCCTTGTCAATACCATTGAGGGTGCGGAGCAATACCTGCGCTATATCCGCGCCGGCATGAAGGGCGTTGTGGACGAAAGCGGTACGGCGGCCAGGTACTTCAGGGATTTCAAGTACACCAACCAGATTGCCGCAAAAACAGGAACGGCTCAAAATTCCGACATCGACCTTGAGAACAACTCCTGGTTCGTCGCCTTTGCGCCATATGACAAGCCGGAGATCGCCGTAGTCTCCTTTATCCCCAACGGCTATTCCGGCGCTGACGCATCGCCCGCGGCCAGAGATTTTATTCAGTGGTACATGGATCAAAAGACACTGCGCACGGAGGAATCTGTGCTGCCCGGCGGCAATCAGCTCTCCCCATGATCCGGAAAGGACGGATATCATGAGCCAGGCTTGGATGATAGCCTCCGGAAAAGGCGGGGTAGGGAAGTCGACCCTGGCAGCCGCCCTGGCCGTTGGTTTGGCAATGCAGGGGCAGCGCGTTGCCGTGGTGGACGCGGATATCGGTTTACGCAGCCTGGATGTGATGCTGGGCCTTGAAAACCATATCGTATATGATCTGGTGGATGTGATCCGGGGCGGATGCAAGCTAAAGCATGCGCTGGTCGCCCATTGGCATTATCCGACACTGTCCCTTCTGCCTGCCGCCCAGATGTGCGATTCCACACAGGTTACCGCGCTGGATATGCAGCGGATCATCCTGCGGCTGAAAAAGAGTTTCGCCTATGTGCTGGTGGATTGCCCGGCCGGAATCGGCAGGGGATTTCAAAATGTACTGGGCGCTGCGGATGACACCATCCTGGTCACTACGCCGGACGATGTGGCCATGCGGGATGTAGAGCGTGTTTGCGGACTGATTACAGACTCCGGTTTGCCCAGGCCCATGCTGATCGTCAATCAGGCCATTGGCGAGCTGGTACGTTCCGGTGATATGTATACCCCGGAGACTATTGCGCAGACTCTGGATCTGCAATTGCTGGGCGTTGTGCCCAAATCCGAACAGGTGTACCGCCGTCTGCTGCGGCACATGACCGCTATCGAGGGCAAGGGGGATGTTCAAGCGGCCCTTACAAGGATCGTCCGGCGGCTCGTTGGCGAACAGGTTCCCATCCCCGTTATTGAAAAAGACTCCCGCACGGCCTTTATGCGCCTATTCCGCCGGGAGAAAAAGGGAAGTGAATGGTTATGATGATCAGCGAAAACAGGCGCTCCAAGGCGCATCTGGACATCATACTGATCATACTCACATATGCGCTGGCTATTTTCGGTGTGCTGGCAGTTACAATTGCCACTTATTCGGTGGATTCAGGACCTGAAAAGACGCTTCTCAATCATATTGTTAGTTCTACAAACGGTTCAAGGCAGGCACTGTTTCTAATGATTTCACCTATTATCTTAGGCGTTATCGTTTCCTTCCGGTATGAAAGCTACCGCTTGCTGGCCCGCTTTTTCTACTATGTCAGTGTATTCCTTTTGCTCTTGGCGCTGGTAACCTCTCAGGCCAGCGGCGTCAAGGCATGGATGGATACGCTCTGGAATTTTACCATTCAGCCTTCGGAGTTCGTAAAGCTGGGCATGATCTTGATCATGGCCAGAATACTTTCCAGAGACAACGCGCCCATGTCAACCTGGAAAGATTTTGTCCGTATCATGTCCATCATCGGCCTCCCCGCCATTTTTATTATGCTTCAGGGAGAATTGGGATCCCTGATGGTGATGGTTTTCATTTTCGCCGTAATGCTTTATTTTGGCGGCGTCAAGTTGAAAATTCTGTTTGGAATGGCGGCGGCGGGAGCCGTATTGATACTGGCCGTATATGGGGTAGCGATGGCCAGCAACAGCGATAATTACCGTATACAGCGGATTCTTTCCTTTTTCAATCCGGATTTGTATTCCTCAGGCGAAGCCTATCAGATGACACAGTCGAAAATCGCCATCGGTTCCGGAGGGCTTTCGGGTATCGGCATGTTTATAAACGGCGCCATGAGCCAATTGGATTACGTGCCCGCGGACTGGACAGATTTTATCTTTTCCACCATTGGCGAAGCTTTCGGCTTTATCGGCTGCGGCGTCATTCTGCTTTTGTATCTTCTGATCATACTGCGCATGCTCTTTTTGGCCCGGTTTACACAGGACAAGTTTGGGCAGCTCATCATCATTGGCGTTATGAGCATGTTTCTGTTCCATGTTTTTCAGAATGTCGCCATGACGCTGGGACTGATGCCTATCGCCGGGATTCCGCTGCCACTGCTCAGCTATGGCGGATCCAACATGGTGACCAACATGGCCGGCGTGGGCTTGGTTCTCAATGTGGTCAAAAACCGGAGCCTGTCTGCGTATATCAACACACCGCAGCTTCGGGCCAACAGGTATAGATAAGCTTTTGCGGTCCGATCTAGTACAGGCTTTCGGCTTTAGTGAATTTCCCGCCGTTGCCAAACGCAAAGGTTCCTTTTGCCGCCAAGGCAAAATGGGCTTTGGCGATGCCCAGATCCACCAGGCGGAAGCCGCCTGTATCCAAAACGGAGGCGGCGGCTGATTCCTTGCTGTAATGAAACCTTACGGGCTGCGCATTGGCGGAGGATGGGGCCAGGGAAGCCGCCTTTACGCCGCTTAAAAACCAGGCGGGCGGATCATCCTGGGCATGATATATTTTTTCCAAAGGTTTTGATCGTCCGTGAGCCAACGTATAGATGATTTTTTCATGTACCGTTTTTTCTTTTGGCGTGATACCCACAGTAATCACGCATACGAGAGATTCTCCTTCTTTGAGGGAAAACAGGCCGCTTCCTTTATCATATGTTCCGCCTACCCAGCAGGTGCCAAGGCCCAGCTTTGTAGCCTCCAGCACGATCAATTCGCCGTAGTAGCCTGCTTTTTCCTTCAAATGCGGCTCTATTGCTTTTCCTTTCAGCACAATGATTGTTCTTACGCCTGTGAACATGCCATAGCTTTTACGCAAACCTTGAAAGGCGGCGCTGCCGTCAGGGATTAGTTCCATGGCAAGGCCGGACTGCATATTGTATTGCCAGATCATATCATGAAGAGTCTGTATCTTCTTGGGCGCGATCGCTTCCGGAAGGTAGCTTCGCCGGGACTTGCGTGTTTCCATGGCTTCCTGTAGATTCATAAATACACCTCTTTCCGTAATTGAGGATGTCATTTTATATAGTATACCATGGCCGGAACAGATTGACACACGGCTTATCAAAAGTACAAAAAGGCCGGGGCATTACTCCCGGCTTTCAAACGACCTTATTTGAATTATAAACGGCGGAACAAGGAAACCACCTTGCCCAAAATGGTCACTTCCGGCACAAGAATAGGCTTCATGGCAGGGTTCTCCGGCTGGAGGCGGAAAATGCCGTTCTCCCTGTAGAACCGTTTTACCGTGGCCTCGTCATCTACCATGGCCACTACGATATCACCGTTATGAGCGTCGGGCTGCTGTCGGACAACAACGTAATCCCCGTCCAAGATGCCGGCCTCAATCATGCTTTCGCCCTTCACTTGCAAGATGAAAAAAGTCCCTTCGCCCACCAAGCTTTCCGGCAATGCAATATTTTCTTCAATATTCTCTTCCGCCAGAATCGGAACGCCTGCCGTCACCCGGCCCACCAACGGTACGGACATTGCAGCCAAACGGGGGAATAAATCTCCGCCAAGTACTTCCATGGCCCGCGGCTTCATGGAATCTCTGTGCAGAAGGCCTTTTTTCTCCAGCCTGGTCAAATGCCCATGGACGGTAGAGGTGGACTTTAAGCCCACCGCATCGCCTATTTCCCGGACGGATGGGGGATATCCCTTGGATTGCACTTCCGATTTGATGAACTCCAATATCTTTTGCTGATTGTCGCCCCGTGGTTTTTTCATGGCACCACCGCCTTATAGTGCTTTTAATTGAAACAAGTATACCATAGAGGAGGAATGATTGCAACAAAAATCAAACATTTGTTCTTATATTCGCACACCATCAGCGTGTACGTTTATGATTTGACGACCCTGGTTCAAATTCCTCTTCCATGCCGTTTTCTCCTAAACCCAACTTTTTTTCCGGCAGGCGGACATACTGGGCCGCTTCCCTGCGCCTTGCCTCCGTCATGGCGGCATAATGCTTGCGTGTGGTGTTGACATCCGCATGGCCCAGCACATCCGCCACCAAATAAATGTCGCCTGTTTCATGATACAGGTTGGTGCCAAAAGTACTGCGCAGCTTGTGCGGACTGATTCTTTTTTTCAGCGGCGCGGCCAGCAGCGCGTACTTTTTCACCAGGTTTTGAACCGCGCGCTGTGTGATACGGCGTTTTTGCAGCGAAAGGAACAGCGCTTCCTCATGGCCCGGCAGGGGAGTGATATGGTTTCTTTCCCCAATATAAGCAAGCAGCGCATCCGCCACCTCCTGGGGAAAGTACAGCATCACCTGATTTCCGCCTTTACGCGTCACCAGGAACGCGTTTTGAGAAAAGTCGATATCGTCCAGATTGATGCCTACGCATTCGCTGACGCGGATGCCTGTGCTAAGAAACAGGCATAGCATGGCATAATCCCGCAGCCTGGTAAGCGCCTGGTATTTTTGCTGCCGGGATGACAGCTTGTCGCCGCTTTGCACAATGGCAAGCATTTTTTCGATCTCTTTTTCCTCGAGACGGAGGATAGGCTTCGCGTGGAGCTTGGGCAGGGGAACCAGCGTAGTTACATTGGAGGTAATCCGGCTGCTGGAGAAAAGGTATTCAAAAAAGGAACGCAGGGTGGAAAGCTTGCGCATGATGCCCAGCTCGTGATTGTATATGGGCTTGGAGATAAGTTTCTCGTCATTTTCAGTTTCCATATTCTTGTAGTACATTGTTAAATATTCTACATATTGTTCCAGATCACGCTGGCTAATGGCGTCAATGTCCTTGTCGGCAAAATTCCGCATTTCCGTGCAATCAAACTGCGGCATTTCCGTTGTCAAAAAGGTAAAGAAAATCCGAAGATCATAGGCGTATGCCAGTCTGGTCAAAGTACTGGTGGTGGTACTGATGGCACGCAAAAAATCGCCGCAGGCTTTGGGCAGTTCCTTGGCAATTTGCCGGATCAATTCCATTCGTTTTTCATTGGTATGCTTTTGATAATCCGATTGCATGCAAGCATCTCCTTACAAACCATACGCGTTTTTTTGAGCCGGCAGGGTAAACCCCCAAATTGGAATTGGAAAATCGCTCACAATGGCGATTACGCGCAGCACAGCAATACGCAGCTAAAAAGATGATTGATGTTTTTTTGAAAAGCAGGCCGTCACCGTAAGAAAAGCAATTAAGAGTACAAAAAAGCCCGAGAACGATGATGCTTTCACATAAACGCCTTCATCGGGCCTTAGTATACCAAACCCTATTTTTTCTGTCAATACTATTCGTAAAAGTATCCTTTCGCGAATAGTTTCAATTCAGATAAGTCAAGCATGCAGACGCCAATCGTCCTTTCCCCCGCGGCCCTCATTTTGTGCCGTTCTTCTGACTGGCAGTATCAGGCGCCGGCGCCTCTTCCGGCAGTTGCCCGTTGATGCGCAAATATTCCTGAATCTGGCCTCTGGCCAGCTCATCGCAGCGGTTGTTCTCGGGATGATCGGAATGGCCCTTCACTTTATGGAAAGTCACCTGGTGTTTTTTGATCTGATGCAATAACAGCCGCCAAAGGTCCTGGTTTTCCACTTGCTGTCCCCCGGCTGTTTTCCAGCCGTTTGCCTGCCAGCGGTCGATCCACTTTTCCTCGAACGCGTTCACCAGATACGCCGAGTCGGAATACAACTGCACACGGCAAGGCATTTTCAGCGTGCCCAGGCCGCTGATGGCAGCGAACAGTTCCATGCGGTTGTTGGTGGTGCCGGGCATAAAACCGGAGACCTCTTTGCGGTGTTCCCCAAAGCACAGGATCGCGGCCCATCCCCCGGGCCCGGGATTTCCGGAACAGGCGCCGTCCGTATAGATTTGCACCAGCTTGCGCGGCTCGGCAAGGTTTTGCATGCGTAAATAACTCCTCTTGTATCAATTGGAAGCCATTTTTTTGAGCTTTTCGGCACAGGCATCCATGGCGGCTATCACGATGCCTCGAAATCCGTTTTTTTCCAGTTCATAGATGGCTTCGATGGTGCTTCCTGCCGGCGAGCAGACGGCATCCTTCAAGGCGCCGGGATGGGCACCGGTAGCAAGCACCATTTTTCCGGCCCCAATCATGGTTTGAGCCGCCAATTCATAAGCTGCATCCCTGGGAAGGCCCAGACGGACAGCCCCATCCCCCAGCGCCTCAATGAACGTATACACATACGCCACGCCGCTTCCGCTCACCGCCACCACGGCGTCCAGCAGCCTTTCCGGCAGGGTGCGGACAGTGCCCAAGGCCACAAACATTTCCATGGCCCAGGTAAGCATTTCCGGCGTAAAAGTCGTTTCCTCACAAAAAACGGTGGAACCTTCCCCCACCAATACCGGCGTATTGACCGATACGCGTAGGATGGGCGGATGAGAAGGCGCAAAGGCTTCTTTTAAAGCGGAAAAAGACCACCCGGCCGCGATGGAAACCACCTGTTTATCCCCGATGTGAGGTTTGATTTCCTGTATGACATCACGCAGAAAATAAGGCTTTACGGCCAGAACGATCACGTCGCAGGACTGGACAAGGTGAATGTTGTCCTGTGCGGCAATTACGCCAAAATCTTCCGCCAGCTTTGCGCGCTGAATGGGATCGCGCCTTGAGATCATCACATCCTCACCCTTGACAAAGCCGTTTTTCAGCAAGCCTTGCAGGATGGCACCGGCCATATTGCCCGCGCCAAGGAAACCAATCTTCATCAGCCTTTCCCCTTTCACATGATCCTGATTATACCATAGCCCAAAGGCAATAGCCAACCTTTTTTCCCAGAGAGACCACAAATTCGATATTGACAGCATGGCATATCCAAGGTATAATAAAATCCGTTCGGCGCTTAGGGGCATGGTGTAATGGTAACACGTGGGTCTCCAAAACCTTTGTTGAGGGTTCGAGTCCTTCTGCCCCTGCCAGAATTGCTGAAACCGTTCAGTACCAGACGGCAGATACCTTCGGGTGTCTGCCGTCTGTGTTATTTGTCACTTTTTTGTCACTAAAAATTTCATAAGACAGCCCATGAAATGGACGAGGCCTTTGGAGTAAGTTTCACTTTTTTGCATTCACCAGGCTCCCAAGCGCTTCCTCGGGCGTATCCAAAAGCGCGTTGACCAGCACCCCATCGTCCAACTCCCCCACGCTTTTCAGGCCGTCCTCTTCCAAAACGATTACACGGTGATATTTGCCGGGGGACATCCTCCGAAACAATTCCCTTACGCTGGTGGCGCCGGATGCCCCCAGCCATTCCACCTGCAGCGTTTTTTCGCGCTCCAGCTTGGTTTTCTTGGAGATCACGCCATGGATGCACTGGATGGCGGCCATGGTCCTTGATACATGCGCTGCGTACATCAGATAGCAGCCCGCGATTACCAGCGACAGGTTCGCCACGCCATGAACGGCGCCCCATATGGCCAGACCATTCATCAAAAGCCCGACGCCTATGCCGGCAGTGGAAAGAATGCGCATGGCTCTTTGCCACCCCAGCCAAGGCGTCAATATGGCCTGGAGCATGCGCCCGCCGTCCAAAGGCAGAACAGGGATCAGATTGAAACATAGAAGCAGCAGGTTCCAGCGCAAAAAGCCTTCGATCTGCGCAAGATTTACCCAGTTAAGCTGCATCAAACCGGCGCAGACAAGGCAGCAAAGCCAGCTCATGGCGGGGCCTGCCAGCGCTACCACAAACTGCTGCAAGGGCGTAGCCTCACAAATATCCTCCATGCGGGCCACGCCGCCAAAGGGCGTGAATTCCACCTCGGGCACAGGCAGATGAAAGAATTTGGCGGCAAACACATGGGCAAGCTCGTGGAGCGTCAATGCCAGCAGCCCGGATAATACCGCGCTTCCCTGCCCCATGCCGATGAATATGATGGCCCCGATGAGCGCCAGCGGATGGATGCGGATACGTGTGTGATTGATTACCAATGCTTTCATGGAACAGCCACCATTTCCCGCATCAGGGGAACCGGGTCCACAGACCTGCCGTTGCGGCGCACTTCAAAGAATACGGGCTGCTTCGCCGCCGTTTCCCCAATGATGTCACCCGCGTACACCTGGTCGCCTTCCGCCACAAAGCACTCCAGCAGGTTGCCGTACAGCGTTTCCAACCCATCCTCATGGCGGACGCGGACGACTCGCTCTTCCCCGTCCCCGTGCGCCACGTTCATGACTTCTCCATCAGCGGCCACCCGCACATCGGTGGACACGCCAAGCAGCGCGATATACGGTTCCTCCTCGTGATAGACGTGTACGATATCCCCATGAACGGGAGCGGCCACCTGCACCGTTTCGTTGCTGTTCCAGAATACCAGCGCGGACTCCGGCAGAAGATTGCTGACAAACGTCAGTTTGCCCAGCGTTTCATCCAGATCCATGGTCACGCTGGCCTGGATGGCTGTGAAAACATCCTTTGCCTGCGGCAGCGCCGCGTTGCGAACGGCCACCGCGCACAGCAATAGCGCCGCGGCCACGGCTACGTTGCGCGTCAAGCGGTCGGCAAAACTTTTTTTGTGTGATTGTACCCACGCCACATTGTTTTCCTTTTCCGGCTCCCTGGGGGAAACGATACCGGATCCCCCCGCGGGTTTTCGATGAACTACATGCATGGGCTTCACTTGTGCTTTGGGCAAAGGCCGGTAAGACATGACATCCACTCCCTTCTGCCAATTATATGACGGGAGTGGATGCAAACATGAAAAAACAGTGTTAATTCAGACAGCCGGCGTTCCGCATATATTGTAGGGCACTTTTAAGAGCGATTTTACCATGGCCGTAGGTTAAACCACCCTGCAAATAGGCAATGAAAGGCTCACGCATGGGCGCGTCGGCGCTGAGCTCTATGGAAGCACCGGAGACAAACGTACCCGCGGCCATGATGACCTGGTTTTGATAGCCTGGCATGTCCCAGGGCTCCGGTACCGCCATGCTGTCCACCGGGGAAGCGGCCTGTATTCCCTGACAAAAGGCGATCAGCCGCTTCGGCGACAGCATTTCAATGGCCTGAATGATATCCGAACGTGCCGCAAAAGCGGATGGCGTTGTTTTCATTCCCAGCAATTCGAAGACGCGGGCGGCCAGTATGGCGGTTTTCAGCGCCTGGACCACCACATGGGGCGCCAGAAACAACCCCTGATAAAACGGCTGATAGCTGCCGGCATAGGAGCCTACCTCCTGGCCGATGCCCGGCGCGGTCAGCCGGAATGCAATGCGCCGGATACAGTCCGTTTTCCCCACAATATATCCTCCCGTGGGGGCCAATCCCCCGCCGGGATTCTTGATAAGGCTTCCCACGCACACATCAGCGCCATGATGGCTTGGCTCCGTTTTTTGTACAAACTCCCCGTAGCAATTGTCCACCATCAACCGGATACTGGGGAAATCACGCCGCAAAAGGGATACTAAAGGCGCTATGTCTTCCGGATTTAACGAGTTACGCCAGGCGTACCCCCGGCTGCGCTGAACCATCACCACCCTGGTATTGGGGCGGATAGCGTTAAGGATGGCGTCCATGTCCAGCTTCCCCTGAGAATCCAATTCCACATGGCTGTAGGAAACGTTCATTTCCGCCAGAGAACCGGGGGCCTTACCTGCAATGCCGATCACCTCGTCCAGTGTGTCATAGGGCTTGCCGGAAGCGGATAATAGATGATCTCCAGGCATCAGCAGCCCGAACAGGCACAGTGCCAGCGCATGGGTGCCGGAGGCGATTTGGGGCCGTACAATGGCCGCCTCCGTTTGAAACACATCGGCAAAAATGGCCTCCAGTGTATCACGGCCGGTGTCCCCATACCCGTAGCCGGTAGTGGGCGCAAAATGGCGCGGTGCCACCTGGTGTTTCTGCATGGCGGATAGCACCCGCCGGGTGTTGTGGATTTCAACTTCTTCCAAAGCGGAAAATGCGCTTTCACAGTCACCCTGCGCTTGCTCTATCAGCTTTTCGATTTCCATCATGATGTCATAATCCTCACATTGTTTTGTTCTGTCAGGCGTTCAGAAAAGTTTGAATGCGGTCCAAAGCCTGATCCAGACAATCGTCGGCCTGGGTATTCAGCCATATGATGCCTTCCGTGCGGCGGAACCATGTCATCTGCCGCTTGGCATAATGGCGCGTGCCCAGCTTGATGGCGTCAATGGCCTGCTTGAGCGGCTGTCCATCCTGCACGACAGGGATCAACTCTTTATAGCCCAATCCCTGCAAGGACTGGGCTTGGGGTGGCACGCCCATGCGAAGAAGGTTCTCGACTTCCGCCGGCAGCCCCATGCGCACCATGGCGTCCACACGGTCTTCAATGCGTTTGTACAGCGCTTCCCGGTCCATAAAAAGCCCCAGGATGCAAAGGCTGTAGGGACATTCCGGCTGCTCACCGGGCTGTTGGCCGGATATGGGCTTTCCGGTCAGTTCATATACCTCCAGCGCACGGATAACGCGGCGGATATCGTTCCTGTGCAGCCGGTTTGCCGTTGCCGGATCAATTTTTTGAAGCATGTCATGAAGCGCTTCCCCACCGTTTTCCACTTGCGCGATGGCTGTCAGCCGCTCCCGGATGGCCGGATCACCTTGTGTTCCGCCCAGCTCCATGGACGTGATCAGCGCCTTCAAATATAGCCCGGTGCCGCCCGTCAGGATGGGGATTTTTCCTCTTTGATGCACATCATCAATACACTCTTTGGCTTGTTTTGCGTATTCTGCCACGGAATAGGCATCCTTGGGGTCTGCCACATCCAGCATGTGATGCGGAATTCCTTCCCGCTCTAAAATGGTGGGCTTGGCGGTGCCGATGTCCATATGCCTATAAACCTGCATGGAATCCATGGCGACCACTTCGCCTTGCAGCCGATGGCATAGGGCGATGGAAAGGCTTGTTTTTCCGCTGGCCGTAGGGCCCGCGACAACAATCAAAGGAGGCTTCAACACGAAACAGACTTCCTCCCGGCTATTGAATACGCTTGAAACGTTTGTCCAGATCCTGATGGGTGATGGAAATTACAAGCGGGCGGCCGTGCGGGCAAGTGGGCGTGACGCCCGTTTCGGTAGTTCTGCGTACAAGATCCTCAATTTCCACTTGAGGCAGGCGCTCTCCGCCTTTTACGGCGCGCTTGCATGCCATTTGCAGGATTACCGTACGACGTTTTTCCAGCGTTGTGAGGCCGCGCATCGTTTCCAATTCATCCAGTAGTTCCAAGAGAAAACTCTTTGCCTGCGGCTGTCCCAATATGATTGGAACCGCCCGAATCTGCATGGCATGGTCACCAAAGGAGGATATCTCAAAACCTGCTTGGGTAAGCGCTTCCTGGTTCTCCTGGAGCGTTTCCAATTCACGGTGGGTCAGCGCAACTACCTGCGGCACGAGCAGCGCCTGAGAAGCGGCCTTTTGATCGTACGCCCTTATCATCTGGTCAAACAGCAGCCTTTCATGGGCGGCATGCTGGTCGATCAAAAGTAATTGTTCCCCGTATTCGATCAGGATGTACGTCTTGAATACTACGCCAAGCACTTTGAGGTCCGGCTTTAATTCTTTCTCAGGCAAAGCGGGAATGGTTTCCACCTTTTCAGGCGATTTTCCGTTGTCAGCAACAGGCAGCCCAGCATTTGAGGGAGCAGTTTCCTGTTTTACAGAAAGAGGCGGCTTCATGAAAGAAGAAATATATGTTTCCTTAAGAACAGGCCCTTGCTCCCGGCCAGGCACCGGCACTACAATAGGGCTTCGGATAGGTATTTCCGTAATAGACTTTTGTTCTACTTTCTCGTCGTCAATATTGTACTTTGGTCTGTTATTGATTGCTTCTTCATTTCCTTTTTTGGAGTTCGGCGCATCCAAACCAATGTCTGTTTTGGGGGCTGCTTTATTGAACACAGCAACACTGTTTGGAAATAAAGGCCCGGAAGTTTCGGAGGGATTCAGTTCCATTTGCGGGACATTTTCCAGCGGCGCATCCTTGCGCAGCACATTCTGGATCATATCCCGTACGGCCTCAAAAATATCGTTTTCATTTTGGAAGCGGACTTCCATTTTGTTGGGATGCACATTGACATCTACCGCTTCCAAGGCCGTTTTCATGTGCAGAACACAGGTGGGAAAATGGCCGATGGTCACCCGCTCTCGGCAGCCTTGCTCCAGCGCCTGGGCAAGGAGAGCGCTTTTCATGTAACGGCCATTGATAAAGAAGGATTGATGGCTGCGTGTGCCCCTGGCGCTGTCGCCGATACCCACATATCCTTCCAACCACAGCCCCCGGGAACCGCCGGAAACAAAACGCATGGATTTGAGCATTTCCTTGCCGTAGATGCTGAATACGGCAGACTCCAGCTTACCATCGCCTGGACTGTGGTACAGAACCTTGCCCTGATTGATCAAACGGAAAGAGATTGCGGGATTGGACAGAATCAGCCGCATCACAAGATCGGAAACGAAGGCTGCCTCTGCTGCTGGTTTTTTCAGGAATTTCAATCTTACGGGCGTATTGAAAAACAGGTCACGGACAACAAACGTCGTTCCCTCGGGGCAGGCGGCTTCCCGGATCTCCTGGATGACGCCGCCCTCGTTGACCACCGTGATGCCGCTGTCCTCACCACGCACACGGGTGGTGCATACGACACGGCTCACCGCCGCGATGGAAGCCAGAGCCTCACCCCGAAAGCCCAGCGTTTCAATATGGTGCAAATCCTCGGAGGTGTTGATCTTGCTGGTAGCATGCCTTTCAAAGGCCATGCGGATTTGCGGCTGGGGGATGCCGCTGCCGTTGTCAGTGACACGGAAGTAGGATATCCCCCCGTCCCGTATCTCTATGGTAATGGCGCTGGCGCCGGCGTCCATGCTGTTTTCCACCATCTCCTTGATGGCGGCGGCAGGACGCTCCACCACTTCACCGGCGGCGATTTTGCCGATGACTTCCGGCGATAGCTTTACAATGGGCCGCATGGCTACCTCCTTTACAGTTTCCGGGCCTTCTCCCTCAGGCGGAAAAGATGGTTGATGGCATCCATGGGCGTCAGAGCCATCACATCAATATTCTTCAATTCTTCCACCAGCTCCGTCTGTTCGTAATTGAACAAGCCTACTTGCTGGCTGCCTGTTTTCTTGCCGTCTTCCAATATGTTCTGTCCAATGGTATTTTGGTTGATATCCGATACCTCCAGCCGGGCCTGTATCTCATGGGCACGCATCAACACCGGCTGCGGGACGCCGGCCAGCCGGGCCACATGCACGCCAAAGCTCTTGTCCGCGCCCCCGCGCAGGATCTTGCGAAGGAAAATGACGTCTTCCCCATGCTCCTTGACGGAGATGCAGTAATTTTGCACACCCTCCAGCCGCCCTTCCAGTTCGGAAAGCTCGTGGTAATGGGTGGCAAACAGCGTTTTCGCGCCGGAATTTTGCTTGTCGCACAAGTATTCCACCACGGCCCAGGCGATAGAAAGGCCGTCGAATGTGCTTGTCCCCCGGCCGATTTCATCCAGGATCACCAGGGATTTGGGTGTGGCGTTGCGCAGGATGTAGGCCACCTCTGACATTTCCACCATGAAAGTGGATTGGCCGCTGGCCAGGTCGTCGGAAGCGCCCACCCGTGTGAATATCCTGTCCACGATAGGGATAACGGCCTCCCTGGCAGGCACAAAGCTGCCGATGTGGGCCATGAGCACAATCAGTGCCACCTGGCGCATGTAAGTGCTTTTTCCTGCCATATTGGGGCCGGTAATGATCAGCATGCGCTGGCTGTCGCCGTCCATAAAGGTATCGTTGGGAACGAATGCGCTTTCCCGAAGCGTATGCTCCACTACGGGGTGGCGTCCATCCACAATGGTCAGCATTCCGTCGTCCGTGATCTCCGGGCGGACGTAATGGTTATTGCCCGCCACTTTGGCAAGGGAAACAAGCGCATCCAGCGTTTTTAAGCCCACCGCTGTTTTCTGCATGGGCTCAATGAGTGTTGCGATGTGCTCCCGGATGGTGACGAACAGCTCCATCTCCAGCCGCACGGACTGCTCCTGGGCGCCCACGATTTTCTGCTCGATTTCCCTCAGTTCCGGCGTGATGTACCGCTCACAGTTGGCCAAAGTCTGCTTGCGCATGTACCGAAGCGGCACCAACTCATAATACGATTTGGTGACTTCAATATAATAGCCGAATACACGGTTGTACTGTATGCGCAGGTTTTTGATCCCCGTCTCCTGGCGCTCCTTTGATTCCAGGTCCAAGATCCACTGCTTTCCGCTGGTGGCGGCCTCCCTAAGGCTGTCCAACCGCTGGCTATATCCTTCCCTGATGATGCCGCCCTCGGTGATGGATAGCGGCGCATCGGGGTGGACGGCCCGTTCGATGAGCTCCGTAAGCTCTGTCATGGGGTCCAGCATGGCCTCCAGGCTGTTTAAAAGCGGGCTGTCCAGGGAGCGCATCAACTCCTTGATGGACGGTACCTTTTTCAGCGACCCCATCAGCGCAAGGCAATCCCTGGCGTTCATGCTCTTATATGAGACGCGGCTTAGCAGCCGTTCAATGTCGTACACACCCCGAAGCTCATCGGAAAGGGACATGCAAAGCACATGCTGGCTGATGATGGCCGCAACAGCATCCAAACGCTGATTGATTTTTTCCTTATCCACAAGGGGCTGTTCAATCCAGCTTCGCAGCAGGCGGCCGCCCATGGCGGTGGAGGTCTGGTCCAGCAGCCACAATAGCGTGCCCTTCTTGGCGCGGCCCCGCAGGCTTTCCGTCAATTCCAGGTTGCGTCTGGCGCTGCGGTCCAAAAGCATGATCTGGCTGCTTGGATAGATGCGCAGGCCGGCGATATGCTCCAGCGCGTTTTTCTGCGTTTCGCTCAAGTACAGCATCAGGGCGCCGGCAGCCAGCGCGCCGGCTTTGTAATCCTCCGCAATGCCCAGGGGCGACAGGTTCTGGAGGTGAAAATGGCCGCGCAGCGCATCGTGAGCCTGTGCAGGCTGAAAAGCGCCATGACTGTATTCGGTGCAGGAAGTGTCCACGCCGATAAACCTGCGCAAGGTATTCAGGTCGTTGGTGATAATTTCATTGGGCCGGATGCGAAGCACCTCATCGGCAAGCGTATCCAGATAAGGCTGTAACTGGTGTATGAAAAACTCCCCTGTGGATACATCCACAAAGGCAAGGCCGGCAGTGATGCCAGTCAAACAGACGCAGAGCAGGAAATGGTTTTCCCGCTCATCAAGCAGCGCAGAATCTACGATGGTGCCCGGCGTCACGATACGTACGACTTCACGCTCCACCAGCCCCTTGCTCAGGGCCGGATCGGACATCTGTTCGCAAATGGCCACCTTGTAGCCTTTTTCGATCAGCCTCGTGATATAAACGGAAGCGCTATGAAAAGGTATACCGCACATGGGTGCCCGTTCCGGGAGCCCGCAATCCTTCCCCGTCAGCGTCAATTCCAATTCGCGGGAGGCCGTATGGGCATCCTCAAAGAACATTTCATAAAAATCGCCCAGGCGGAAAAACAGAATACAGTCTTTATACTGTTCCTTGATCTGCAGATATTGCTGCATCATGGGGGTGACCGTTGCCATCCTGCCGCCTCCTAAGTATTCCATAAAAAAGACTTTGGTATGATAATGGTCTGTTTCCCTGTATCAATCAATGCTGGCAGCCGTTGCAGCCATCACAGGAGCCGGAACATCCACTTTGCGGCTGATCCGCTTCACCCGTCACCACAAACCGGATCAGGGCGTTTACCTTATTCATCATACTCGTAAAATCGGCCCGGGCGCCCTGCATGGCCTGAATCATGGGATAAGCATTCATGATCTTCTGGGCCGCTTCCATCTCATCCCCCGCAGTTGCAAGCTCACCTTTGTCAAGATCATTTTCTGAAAGCAATCTCTCCACCCGCTGACGCTTTTCGATAAAGTCGGCAATCAGCCGGGTGGCTTCCTCATCTTTGGTCACGGCCTGTTCCGCCAGGCGCATACGGATAAATTCCTCACTGTCCAAAATGGACCCGGCCAATTGCTCAGCCTGTTCCAATACTTTCTTCATGGTTCCTCTCCTTCATCTTCTCGTTCCCCCCTGAGCGTACTTACACCGGAGGAAGTAATGGTAACGGGAATGATTTTCCCTATGTCTTCCCCGGTCCCGGGAAAACTGATGGTAATATTCCGCGTTCCTTTACCGGATACCTGCTTGTGATCCCGCTTGGACAGGCTTTCCACCAGCACCTGCTCTTTCTGACCGATCAGACCCTGATGGATTTCCGCCGTGATCTCCTCTTGGGCCGCAATCAGCCGCCTGATACGATCCGCAGACACCTCAGCCGGAATGCGGCATTCCATAGCGGCCGCCTTCGTTCCCTCCCGGGGAGAATAGATGAAGGTAAAGGCAGCATCATAGCGCACTTCCCGCACAAGGGACATAGTGTCCAAAAACTGCGCTTCCGTTTCACCTGGGAAGCCCACGATCAAATCGGTGGTCATGCTGATGTCTTTAACAGCCCGGCGCAGCTCACCCACCCGGCGCAGGTATTGTTCCCTGGTATAATGCCTGTTCATGGCTTTCAGGATCTCATCGTTGCCCGATTGCACCGGCAAATGAAAGTGCGGACAGATGTGACGGCCATCAGCTATCACACGGATCAGTTCGTCGGAAAGATCTTTGGGATGGGATGTCATGAACCGGATACGGGGAATGCCGATCTGATCCAGTTCCTGAAGCAGCTTGGGGAAGCTCATGGCTGCATCCAAGCCGCCGCCGTAGGAGTTCACGTTTTGCCCCAGAAGCATGATCTCCTTCACGCCGCTCTCATAAAGCTTTTGCGCTTCCGTAAGAATGCTTTCCGGGCTTCTGGAGCGCTCCCGGCCCCGCACATAAGGCACAATACAAAAGGAACAGAAGTTGTTGCAGCCATACATGATGGTGATATATGCCTGGTAAGGTGTCGGACGGCGGATGGGAATATCCTCCGCAATCAGATCCTCCTGAAAGCATATCTCCATCACGGGCCTGGAGCTTTCCAGTTCCTTGTACAATATTTCCGGGAAGCGGTGCAGGTTGTGCGTGCCAAAGGCGATGTCGATAAACTTGTATTGGCCAAGCAGCTTATCTGCCATCCCCTGTTGCTGGATCATGCATCCGCACACACCGATAAGAAGGTCTGGATTCTTCTTTTTCAGTTCCTTGAGCCAGATCACATTCCCAAGCGCCCGGCGCTCTGCGTTATCACGCACGCAGCAGGTATTGTATAGTACAAACCCCGCCTCTTCCTTGGTGGGCGCCTCGGGAATCCCCATACCTTGCAGCATGCCCGCCAGCTTTTCGCTGTCATGCATATTCATCTGGCAGCCAAAGGTGATGATGTGATAGGACTTGGGTTTGGCGGGATGCTCCTTTATAAGGTCCGTAAATCTTGTCTGTTGTTCTATCTCTTTCGGTGTTACAAACACCGGCTTCCTTTCACCCATTCCAAGAATCCCCTCTTTCCTGCCCATCTTTCACGCATACCCTGCCGCTTCCCATGCAATGGGGACAAGAAGAAGTCATCAAAAGATGCAGCGGCGTTTTTGTTTTTTTCCGGGTGCACTCGATGAGTCCCAGAGAAGTATAGCCGTGCACCACGGTTTTCACCCGGTCACGGGACAGCTCCGTTTTCAGCGTTTCGATGACCGCCTGCCGGTGCGTTTCTTCCTGCATATCAATAAAGTCTATCAGAAGGATGCCGCCCAAGCTGCGAAGCCGTACCTGCCGTACGATTTCCCGGCAGGCCTCCTTGTTAAGCGTAAAGATCGTATCCTCCAACAGCTTTTTCCCCGTAAATTTCCCCGTATTCACATCAATGACGGTCATTGCTTCACATACGTCAAATATCAGATACCCACCGCTTTTGAGCCAGACCTTGCGGTGCAGGGCCTTCTCCACCTGTGAAAGAACGCCGAAGGTTGCCAGAAGATTTCCATCGGAAACATAGGAAACTTCAACTCCAGGGGCTGATAAGTCTTTTATGTTGGTGACGATCCTGCCGATTTCACGGGCCGGATAATCTCTTAACAGCTCGGTAAAAGGGTCCGGGTTCCCGTACAAAAGCTGTGGGGCGTTTTTTTGAGGATACAATTTTTGAACTTCCCGCCACGCCTCCTGTAAAGCTGAAATCTCCAGCGCTATTTCCTCCCGGCCGGCGGACAGCGCGGCGGACCGCATCACCAGCCCGGTTCCGTCAGGCACAAGCTCCCGGCCAAGGCTTAGCAGCATATCCCGCTCCGCTGCATTCTGTACCCGCTGGGAAACGCCTACAAAAGCATCCAACGGCAGAAGAACAGCATACGTGCCGGAGAAGGTGATATCCCGGGTAAGATAGGCGCCTTTTTCCCCTGCCGGATCCTTTTTCACCTGCACCAGAATCTCCTGACCTGTTTGCAGGGAAGGCCGGGCGCTTTTTTGATCCTGAAAGCCCGG
Organism: Bacillota bacterium; assembly: GCA_023411395.1. Taxonomy (GTDB): domain Bacteria; phylum Bacillota; class Clostridia; order Christensenellales; family Aristaeellaceae; genus JAEWAH01. Next base: position 43,640 of record JAEYOV010000068.1, on the reverse strand, counting down.
CGCTTCCTTCAGAGGCAGAAAGCCGTTTTTTTCAAGGCCCAGGCTCACAAAGGCCGCGTCCATGCCGGGAACAATACGCTCCACCCGGCCTTTGAAAACAGCGTTTGCCAGGGAATAGGTTTTTTCACGTTCATAAGCATAGTATTCGCAGACCTCGCCATCTTCCAAAAGGACGGTGTGGCAGCGGCTTTGCTCCTCAAAGAGAATGATCTCGCGCATAGGCGTTCCTCTCACAAGCTTTCCAGGGGCATCATTCTTCCCTCCGGTCCAAGGCCGAAAAGACCTGTCCGCACCAGGGAATATGCCGGGCATTCCATGCCGCAGAACGCTGAAAGCGAGGTCAACAAAAGATCCGGCTTGCAGGCGGCCTCCTCCCGCAGCGCCAGCGTGGCGGAAAAAACAAAGCCATCGCCTGCTTTCTGTGCGGCCAGATCATAAATCATGGGCCTTATGTCACAGGGCTTTTCACCGCTTTTTGTTTTGCGCATGGCGGGAATTTCGCTTCTTTTGAGAAAATCCGGAATGGCCTGTGCCAATGCTCCCCCCGCCGGGCTTTCTATGTTCATTTCATAGGATGCCGCGTACAGGCGCGACATGGGCGCGGGATACGTATCGGCCACAGACCGGGCCATCACGGCATGTAAAGCGGAGGGCAAAGCGCTATTCAGCTTAGTGAGGAAAGCTTCCTCCGGTACTTCCCCGGCGAGAGCCACATCCATGATCTCTCTGCGGCCGGCGGCGCCCACGGAAAGCGGAGCGGCAAAGTTAACCACCATATGGGGGTTGAACCCCTGGCTGTAAGCCACCGGAAGACCGCTGCGGCGCAGCACCCGCTGTATGGAGCGCATCAGATCCAGATGGCCGATATGGCGAAGTGCCGCTTTTTTTTCAAACACCACTAGCATCCTCATGGCTTGCACACCCCTTCCAAACGCTGAAGGCCGCAGCCATGGCAGCCATGCCTGCAATCGGAAGTGGTTTGTGCTTGCCGGGATTTTTCGTTTTCCTGCCAGAGAAAGGCTTTTGTGACACCTGCGTCGATGAAATCCCAGGGCAAAAGCTCGTCTTTGGCACGCTCCCGATTGGCATAAAACCCAGGGTCAATGCCGCTAATTTCAAAGGCTTTAAGCCACAAATCATAATGGAAATGCTCCGTCCAGCCGTCCAGGATGCATCCCAGACGCCAAGCCTCATACAGCACTTGGGAAAGCTTTCTGTCGCCCCTTGCAAAGCATGCTTCCAGGAAGCTCACTTCCGGGTCGTGCCAGTTGAAGGTCACGCCGCGGATATGAAGCACCTTGCGAAGATATGCCTGCTTTTCCTTAAGCTGTGCCAAAGTATCCTGCCCGGCCCACTGGAAGGGCGTGAAGGGCTTGGGCACAAAGCTGGAAGCGCTGCAGGTCACATTCAGCCCCTTGGCCCGCTTTTCCCTGGGCAGCGCAAAATAGGCGCTGACAACGTTTTGGTTCAGTTCGCCAATGCCATCCAAATCTTCGTTTGTTTCGGTGGGCAGACCGATCATAAAATACAGCTTGACGGTGCTCCAGCCGCCTTCAAAGGCATCTGAAACGGCGCGAAGCAAATCTTCCCGGGTCACGCCTTTGTTGATTACATCCCGCAGCCGCTGTGTGCCGGCCTCCGGCGCAAAGGTCAGGCTCGATTTGCGCACCTTCTGCGTTTCTTGAAGCGATTCCTTGACCACGCTGTCGATGCGCAGGGAAGGGAGGGAGATGGCCACCTTCCTGTCCTGAAATCTTTGCATCAGATCCCTGGCCAGTTCGGGCAGGCAGGAATAATCGCCGCTGGAAAGGCTGGACAGGGATATTTCCTCATAGCCCGTACTGTTTTCCAGTTCTTCGGCCAGGAACAAAAGCTTATCCAAGCTGCGCTCCCTGACAGGGCGGTAGAGCATCCCCGCCTGACAGAAGCGGCAGCCCCGGGTGCAGCCCCGCATGATTTCCAGCATGATCCTGTCATGGACGATTTCCGTGTAAGGCACGGGAATGCTTTCCGGGTAGAAAGCCTTATCCAGGTCCAGAACCACGCGCTTTTGAATTCTTTCCGGCGCCTCTTTACAATTGGGAGCAAAAGAGGAAAGCGTGCCGTCATCCTTCCAGGAAGCATCGTACAGCGTGGGAACATATACGCCGGGTATCTGCGCCAGCCTCTTCAGGCAATCCAGTCTGCTGGCCCCGCATTTTTTAAGGCCCCGGACGGCCTCCAACACTTCCAGCGTAGCCTCTTCCCCATCCCCCAGGACGAAGGCATCAATAAAGGCATGCAGCGGCTCCGGATTGAAGGCACAGGGCCCTCCGGCAATGACCAGCGGGTCCCCTGTTCCCCTATCCCGGGAAAATACAGGTATGCGCCCCAGGGACAGCATCTCCAGGATGTTGGTGTAGCTCATTTCATACTGGAGCGTGAAGCCCACAATATCAAACTTGTTCAGCGCCGTTCTTGTTTCCAGGGAGAAAAGGGGCACATCATTTTCCTTCAAAAGAGCCAGCATGTCCACCCACGGCATGCATACGCGTTCACAGATGGCATAGGGCTGGCTGTTGATCAGGGCGTAGAGTATCTTCATGCCCAAGTGGGACATGGCGACTTCATATGTGTCAGGAAAGCAAAACGCAAACGTCACATCGGTGCCGGCCCAGGTCTTTGTAAGGGAATTCATCTCGCCGCCGGTATAGCGGGCAGGCTTTTGAACCTTATCCAAAAGCGCTTCGATCGTAGGCTGCAAAAAGGTTCCTCCTAAATGATAATCCAACTTTAACTTTATCATGAAGCCGCTCTTCGGTCAACTGGTATCGTCCAAAAGACGAAAAAAGCCTCCCGTTTCGCGGGAGGCGGCGGTTCGCTGTTTTAGCCTTCGGGCGTATCCTTTATGAACGGCTTTTTCCAGCCGATGGTAATGCCTACGCGCATATCAGCGGCACGCCAGGTGACATTGCGGAATCCAACGGCCTCCAATGTGGCCAGCATTTCATGCTTGCCGAATAAAACAGGGGTTTGCGTATCCTCCCAGCGGCCGGAGAAGCAATTGTACAATTGCCGAAGCGGTGCGGGATACCAAGTGGTAGCCAGCAAAAACTGCCCGCCGGGCTTTAGTACCCGAAGCGCTTCCTTCAATACCTTGGCGGGGTCCTCCATCGCGTAAAAAGGAAGGCCGCACATGACCACGTCAAAAGAGTTCTCCCGCCAAGGGATATCTTCCGGCTGGGCAAACAGGATATCGGCATCCGGGAGCATGGCCCGGACGGAACGGTACTGCTCCACAGAGGATGCAATACCGCATAAGTTGCATTCTATTTGCTTGCTGATCATGCGCAGCAGTGCGCCATTTCCACATGCTATGTCCAGTACCTTGTCACCGGCATCAATGGCAGCCCACTGTGCCAACGCATGCATGGCAGGAGTCAGCCTCGCCTTTGCGGCAACGGCTGACTTTGGCAGCATAACATGATTTTCCGCTTTTGAGAGCATTTGTGTGCCTCCTTGCGGGTGTATACCGTTATTTCATACACCCGTAGCCATTATAGCACACTTTAGAAAGAAATGCACGCATTTTGTAATAAAAATTTAATTTTTACAAATCAACTTCAGAATACCATTTATCCGCCCGCCGAAGAAGGAAAACGTAGGCGGCAGCAGCCAGCACTGCCAGCACTGCAGCCAGCAGCCAGGCAAGGAGTGACAGTGAAACACCCGCCTGCCATAGGAGCCATACGGAAATCCCCAGTGCGCCCGCGGCGGCCACACCCAGCACCATGGATAAAAGGGCCATGGGGTTTTGCTTGATGGCTTCCGTTTCGTTGCGCCAGTTCAGCCTGGGATGGCTTGCATCCAGCGCCAGACCCATGCCGTTGGCTGCAAAACCGAAAAGCAGGCCCAGCACAAAGGCTGCCAGGATATACATCAGTTGCGAGGGCATGAGGATAACCAGCGCAACAGCGGTCGTCAGACAGGTAAGAAAGTTGATGGAGAAGCCAAAAAGCTGCTTTGCCAGCAATTGTGCGGCATAAGGGACAGGGATCATTCTGGCAAACGACATCCGCTTCCCTTCCCGGGAGACAGCCGTAGCCCCGGCCATATTGATGGTGCTTACAGCAGCCATGGCCGCAGCCGCAAAGAGCGTGATCTTTACTCCCCCGGCATAGCGGAGAATTTCTCCAAGAAGCGCCGAAAGTTCGCTGCTTCCCTCCATGCCAAGAAACAGCGCCACCATCATGATGGGCAGCATCACAATGCCGATGAGCCCGTTAAGTGCATAGGCAGGCACCCGCAGAACCTCCCGCCACTCCCGGAAAAACAATGCCATTACAGGCGAACGGCGCAGGTCAAAATCCCGGGAACTAAGCTTGCGGCGCTTTGCGCTTTGGAACGCTTCATTTTGTAAAATAGACAATTGCAGATATCTGCCGCCACCGATCAGTACAGGCAGCGCCGCGGCTGCGGCGGAGGCGAGTACGAACAGCAGAAGATACGCAAGGCTCCATTCCCCCTGCCCCGTTATGCCGGCTGTCGCCCACAGCACGGGAGGAAAGCCGCCGAGGAGCCCTTCCAGCATCGCCCGGTTATCGGTTATGATCCGCAAGAAAAAATCGGAGCCCGCATCCTTGGGGATGCGGTATAACTGCATTTGAAATGGTACAATCAGCGCGATGAGCACAAAACCGCCGATGACCATCCACCTGTCCCTGTGGCGAAACAGGCTGGAAACACGCACCAGAAGCGAAGATAAAAGCACGGCCACCATGAGCGGCAGGCAGGGAATCAGCGGCGCAGCAATTACCACCTTTATATAGAACAGCGCATTCTGGCCTGTACGGATGCCATACAGAACGCATACCGGCAGAAAAATCAATGCCGTCAGCGCCATTTCACCGAGCAGCACCACTGCCAGCCTAACGGCCATCACCGTGCGGGAAGAAAGGGGCATGCCAGCCAAAAAAGCGCTGTCCTTGCTGAAATACAGAACGCTGGTCACATGGAAAAAGCCGACCAGCAGCGTCATTGCCATACAGATCATGATCACTGTGGATAAAAGCAGATCCGGGATATTCATCTGCATAAAGGCTGAAAGGATGCCGTTGGCCATCAACAGGACCGTACCTACCACGGAGACAATCAAAATCAGAAAAAGCAAGCCCATCAGCAGCGGCTTCCACTCCCTGAAAACTGCCGGATGCTTGGGCAGCCAATGGCTGGGCTTCAGCGCAGACAGGCGCAGGTATAGCTGCATCCGTAAAAGCACAAGAAAAGAACTCATTCCTTCTCCTCCCCCGCCGTCTCCCGCACCATTTCCAGAAAGACCTCCTCCAGGGATGCACCGTGTTCACCGGCACGCAAGCTATCCAGCGTGCCCACTGCCAATAGCCTGCCCCTGGCAATGATGGCGATGCGGTCGCACAGCTTTTCCGCCACATCCAGTACATGGGTAGAAAAAAATACCGTATTCCCGGCATCACAATGGGTGCGCATCTCCTCCTTGAGCAAATGGACGGCCATGGGATCAAGCCCTGTCATGGGCTCGTCCAGCACCCACAGGGGCGGCTTATGGATGAGCGCGCCGATGATGGTAAGCTTCTGCTTCATACCCCGGGAATAGCTTCGTATCTGCTGGCCCGCCGCGTCCTCCAGCTGAAACAAAGGCAGGTATTTTTCCAAATGCGCTTTGCGCTGCGCGCCATCCACCTGATAAATGTCCGCCAGAAATTGCAGATATTCCAGCCCGGTCAGCCGCTCGTACATCTCCTGGTTGTCGGGCACAAAGCCAATCAGCCGTTTGGCCTCCAGGGAATTTTGCGCCATATCGTATCCGCCGATGCGGATGCTGCCCGAATCGGGATGAAGGATGCCGGTCAAAAGCCGGATGGTGGTTGTCTTGCCGGCGCCGTTGGGGCCGATGAAGCCGAATATTTCGCCCTTTTTCACATGCAGCGACAAATCGTCCAGCGCCTTTACCTTGCTCTTGGCGTACTGCTTGGAAACATGATCAAACTGAAACATACATGCCCTCCCTTTCTCCAGCAACATTGTAACGCATTTCCATGAAAAGGCAAGAAGAGGTTGTCAAGTTGTCGCTTCCTCCGTCTCAATTGACAAATTCTTAACAGCCCATTTGGCATGCTCCGCGACGGCAAGTGAGGGGTGGTGGCAAAGCTCATTCAATACAGGAAGATATGCTTGATCCTTACTGTTGCCGGCTATAATGCAAGCCTGACCACAGATGCGGTTGGGCGAAGCCATGTTCCTGCCGATCTTACCTGACAGGCGCGCGATTGTATCCGCATCCTGCTTTAACAGATCATGTATAGGAAAGCATTTCCCCGCTGCCTCCCCTTCCGGCAAAGCTGCGTTGTATGGGCAAACCTGCTGGCAGATATCGCAGCCCACCAGACGGTTTCCCATAAGCGTCCGCAGGTGTTCGGGCACCGGTGTACTCCGCAGCATGTGCTGGCGCAGGCACCTGTCACGCACAAATCCTTCCTCCGCCAGCGCCTTTGTTGGGCAGGCATGAAGGCAGGTACGGCAGGATCCGCACATATCAGGCTTATCCTCATTTTGCCTTAAGGCTGCCTCCTCCATTGGATAGCGCGCGGCAAGGCCGATTACCTGCATATGGAAACGGGAGCCGAATCTTGTATGGTAATGCAACGTGTTTCGGCCCTGGGAAAAGTCTTTCAAACGGGACAACAGGGGCTTTAAGCGCACCTCATTGCACAGCCGGGCGTTTTCCCCCGCTTGATTCAGTAGGCACACCATTTCCTTTGCTTGCAGGTAAGCATCCTGCGCAGCAAAATAGTAGGTGCTGATTCGGGCGCAGCCGGGAGATTCCATGCCCCAGGAATGGTAAGGATAGAGCAGTAGAAGAAGGGTGGCAACTCCTTCCGGCGCATCCGGGGCCAGAGAAGCATCCAGGATATAAGATGCTGCAAAGCCCTTTTCCCGGGCAAGGCGCTGAATGTCGGTATCCGGCATAGTGCTTCCTCCGTTATCATGGCATCCACTATACCATGTCCGCATCTATAGAGGCAAGAAAAAAGAAAAGACCGCCTCACAAAGAGGCAATCTTTTCCCAAGAACCATTTCACGCTTCCCGCGCGGCGATCATATCCTTGACCTTCATCAGGCGGGTAAGCGCCCCGCGCTCGTTTTCATCCAGCTTCATGGTGATGAAGCGTATGGTATCAATAAACTGCGGGATCATGACGTATTCCAGGGCGTTCACGCGGCGGCGTGTCTTTTCTATTTCATCCGCCAGAAGGTCGCATGTTTTTTCGATTTCCGCCAGGCGCAGTAGTTTCGGCAAAACCTCTGCCATGGTGGCGATGGCTCCGTCCAACTGGGCGGAGGTTTCCGCCAGGCCATAGGGGAGCACCGTTTCCGAAAGCGACGCTTCGTCCACCGTAATGGTGGGCACCCTCACCGACAGGATGTTCTTTTGCCCGATGGACACCTTCGCCTGCCTGGCCGGGTACAATATGGCTTCCTCCAGCGCATTGGGATCCATCACCGCCCTGGCCATGGCGAAATTGCGCAGCGCGCCGCTCAATTCCTGTTCCACTTCCCGGCGCAGCGTATAATTCTCCCGGATGATCGCAATGAATTGGCGCACCATTTCATCCCGCTTGTCCTTTAGCAGCTTATGCCCGCGCTTGGCCGTAACGAGCCGCCTTTTGATGCGGGTCAGCTCCATGCGCGTGGGATTGACGCGAAGGGTGGATGCCATTACGCTTCCTCCTCCTGAGTCTTTGGCAGGAATTCATCCAGCATGTCGTCCCGGATGCGCTTGAGCTCGGTCCTGGGAAGCATAGCCAGCAGCTTCCAGCCCAGCTTAAGCGTTTCTTCAATGGAACGGTTGGCATTGTAGCCCTGGGCCACATACTCCCGCTCAAAGGCGTCGGCAAAGGCCGCATACTTCTTGTCGATGTCGGTCAGCGCCGCGTCGCCCAGGATCACCGCCAATTCCTTGGCATCCTTGCCGCGGGAATAGGCGGCGAAAAGCTGATTCATGGTGGCGGCATGGTCCTTGCGGGTTTTACCCTCCCCGATGCCCTTGTCCTTCAACCGGGACAGGGACGGCATGACATCAATGGGCGGTTCAATGCCCTTTCTATGCAATTCCCGGCTCAGAATAATTTGGCCCTCGGTGATGTATCCCGTCAGGTCCGGGATGGGATGGGTCTTGTCATCCTCCGGCATGGACAGGATGGGGATCTGCGTAATGGAGCCTTCCTTGCCGATGACGCGGCCGGCCCGCTCGTACATGGAGGCGAGGTCCGTATACAGGTAGCCGGGATAGCCGCGGCGGCCCGGCACTTCCTTGCGGGCGGCGGACACTTCGCGCAGGGCCTCAGCATAATTGGTGATGTCGGTGAGGATGACCAGCACGTGCATACCCTTTTCATAGGCCAGGTATTCCGCGGCGGTGAGCGCCATGCGCGGTGTGGCGATACGCTCGATGGCCGGGTCATTGGCCAGGTTCATGAACAGCACGGCCCGCTCGATGGCGCCGGTGCGCCGGAAGTCGCTGATGAAGTAATCGGCCTCTTCAAAGGTGATGCCGATGGCCCCGAACACCACGGCGAATTTGCTGTCGGTGCCCAGCACTTTGGCCTGGCGGGCGATTTGCGTCGCCAGTTGGGCGTGGGGCAGGCCGCTGCCGGAGAATACGGGCAGCTTTTGGCCGCGGACCAGGGTGTTCAGGCCGTCGATGGCGGAAACGCCCGTTTGAATGAATTCGCTGGGATAGTCCCTGGCGGCGGGATTCAGGGGCTCACCGTTGATATCCATCCGCTTTTCGGGAATCAGGGCGGGGCCGCCGTCCCTGGGGTTGCCCATGCCGCTGAACACACGCCCCAGCATATCCATGGAAACGGAAAGCTCAATGCTGCGGCCCAGAAAGCGGGCGGTGCTGTTGTCAATGCGCAGGCCATTGCTGCTTTCAAAAAGCTGCACCAACGCCTTGTCGCCGTTTACCTCCAGCACCCGGCCGCTGCGGACTTCGCCGCTCACCTGCTGAATTTCCACCAGCTCATTGTAGGTGACGCCGGACACATGCTCCACCAGCATCAGCGGTCCCACGACTTCTTTGATGGTGCGATATTCCTTCAGCATACCTTATAGCCCTCCTTGGTCCATCAGCGCGGCCGTCTGGCTGCTGAGTTCGGCTTCGATCTGGTCAAACTGCCTCAAATCCGCCTCCGGGATGTACTTGGCCCGGCCGATGCGCTCCCTGACGGAAAGGCCGATGATCTGCGAGAGGTTCGCCCCGGCATCCAGGGCCGCGCGGCCCTTCGTGCCAAACTCCATGATAAGGCGCAGCATGCGGAATTGCTTGTCCAAAGAGGTATAGGTATCCACCTCGTCAAAAGCATTCTGATGCAGATAATCTTCACGGATGGAGCGCGCCACTTCCATGGTGAGGCGGTCCTTCCAGCTCAACGCGTCGATGCCTACCAGGCGCACGATTTCATCCAGTTCCGCTTCTTCCTGCAAAACGCGCATGGCGCCGCCGCGAAGTTCGTTCCAGTCGGGAGAAACGCTGTCGGTGAACCAGGAACCCAGCCGGTCAATGTAGAGAGAGTAGGACAGCAGCCAGTCGATGGCCGGGAAATGGCGCTTGTAAGCCAACTGGGCGCTGAGACCCCAGAATACCTTCACAATGCGCAGCGTGGCCTGGGAGACAGGCTCGGAAATATCGCCGCCGGGAGGGGATACGGCGCCGATGGCGGTAATGGTGCCCGTCCGCCCATCGCCGCTCAGGCAGCGCACGAAACCTGCACGCTCGTAAAACTCCGCAATACGGGAGGAAAGATAGGCGGGATAACCTTCTTCGCCGGGCATTTCTTCCAGACGGCCGCTCATTTCACGCAGCGCCTCCGCCCAGCGGCTGGTGGAGTCAGCCATGATGGCCACTTTATAGCCCATGTCCCTGTAGTATTCAGCAATGGTGATGCCGGTATAAATCGAAGCTTCCCGGGCCGCCACGGGCATGTCTGATGTGTTGGCGATGAGCACCGTGCGCTTCATCAGCGATTCGCCGGTGCGGGGGTCGTGCAGTTCCGGAAACTCCATCAAAACGTCGGTCATTTCGTTGCCGCGTTCGCCGCAGCCCACATACACGATGATGTCGGCATCGGCCCATTTGGCCAACTGATGCTGCACCACCGTTTTGCCGGAGCCAAAGGGGCCGGGCACGGCGGCCACACCGCCTGAAGCGATGGGAAAGAACGTATCGATAACACGCTGTCCGGTAACCATGGGGGCCTGGGGCGCCAGCTTTTCCTGATAGGGACGGCCACGGCGCACGGGCCATTTTTGCAGCATGGTGACTGCATGGTCCTGGCCGTCTGCGCCCGTGATGGTGCAAACCACATCCTCCACCCGGGCGGCGCCCGTATGGATGGCTTTCACAGTACCGGATACGCCGTGAGGCACCATGATCCGATGCTCCACCACCGCGCTTTCCGCAACGGTGCCCAATATATCCCCGGGCTGCACTTTATCGCCCGCCCGCAGGCGGGGCTCGAACGCCCATTGCTTTTCCCGGTTTAGCGAAGGAACCTCCACGCCGCGGACGATCCGCTCCCCTACCTTCTCCCGGATAGCCGTCAAAGGGCGCTGAATTCCGTCAAAAATGGATTCGATGAGGCCCGGCCCCAATTCAACCGAGAGGGGTGCGCCGGTGGATTCCACAGGTTCGCCAGGTCCCAGGCCGGAGGTTTCCTCATAAACCTGGATGGACGCACGGTCACCCCTGAGCTCAATGATTTCGCCCACCAGGCGGTTTTTGCTGACGCGCACCACATCGTACATGCGGGCATCAGCCATGTTCTCCGCCACAATCAAGGGGCCGGCAACCTTTACAATGGTTCCCAGAGCCATGTTCACTACTCCTCTTTCCTGTCGTTATTGAACAAAATATCCGCCCCGATGGCCTTTTCCACATTGGCCCGAACCCGATGTATGCCAAAGCCATCCGCGCCCTGGCTGCCAGGGATGGGAATGATGGCCGTATCCGGAGAGGTCTTGTACCTCTCTAGCGCCTCGGGTACCTGACGGGCGGCAGATTCGGTAATGAAAATCACGGGTACGCCTTCCTTCACCAGGCGGAACAGCGCGGCTGTCGTTTCCTCCGCCGTTTTGGTGGGGATCACCTTCATGCCGATGGCCTTAAAGGCAAGTACTGCGTCCCGTTCCCCCACCACGCCCATGGTTTTACCGGCCATACAGCTCACGCATCCTTTCCCGAATGGCCTCCTGCGGGAAACCGTTGGCCTTCCCGGCAAGTATCAGCCGCACGGCCGCCGCTTCCCGCTCCGCCGCCAGAAGATAGCCGATGATGGGTTCCAGGGAAAGGGAGACGATGCGGAAAGGTTTGAACAGGGAAAGCAGATAGTCGTCCATCGCCTTTTCAAGCGCGGGCAGCTTTTTTCCGTCCAGAACAGCAGCATGGGCGGCTGCGACCACGTCATGGCCGCAAGCGGAAAGCATCTTGGGCAGCTTTTCCGGGGATGCGGCGGCGCGCAGCCACCTGTCCATGGGATAGGCGCTTTTCTTCAAAAGAATCCGCTTCAAAAAGGATTCATCCTTGCCCATGGCGCGGGCACGCAGAATCATCAGGACATTGACCATATCCACCTTGGCCTGAAAATACCGGAGCGCCGCCCTGGACTTTTTCTTGTCAAGCTTTTCAAAGATCATGTGATACATGGCATGATCCAGCGCCACATCGATCTCCATCGCGTCGGGCTGCACCGCCAGGCGCTTTTCAAGATCGGCCATCGTCTCCGCCAGGATGGGTGGCAGGTCTTTGTACACATGTTCCGCCACGGCGTGGGTCAGTTTGTTAAGGGGCAGCGTGCCGCTCTCCGACAAAAAGGCGGGCTTTTCCCCCAGGCACCTGGCTTTCAAGAGCGTTTTCAGGTTATGAATATCGTAACGGAGCAGGAAGCAATCGGTGATCTCAGGCTCCGGGGACAGGTCACGGACAAGCTTTAATGCCTTTTCCACACGCTGGAGGGACATTTGTTCATAATCCATTCCCTCTCCGCTTTCCCACCCGATCTCCGAAAGTGCCCGCTGCGCCTCCCTCAAAGAGGGGGCGGAAAGCAGCCTTTCCAGCCGGCTTGTGTCCAGCGCATCCTTTTGCAGCACGCGGATGCGCCCCACAGCATACGGTATGCTCAACTGCGGCAAGGACCAGCCCTCCTTTTTTCGGTCAGTGGGTTTCCGTGTAGAGAATGGAAGCCACCTCGGCTTCCAGGTCCAGGCGCCGGGCCTGAAGCATTGCTTCCAGCGTACAGTTGATTTCCATGCCCTCGCCCACCAGAATCACGCCCGTCATGCTGGGACGGCGCTCTTCATTTACAGTAATCTGCCCCGGTTTTCCGGCGGCTGTGAGCGCCTCGTTGACCTTCTGAACGAAAGCGGGAGTATACCAAATATCGTTTTGTGCGCCTACCACCAGCGTTTCCGTCCCATTTGCGGAGGAAGCCACCAGGGGCAGAAAAACCGCTTCCATCTGTTCCGGCGTCATCTGCCTCAGCTTGTCAAGGGCCAATTGGAAGGCCTGGTCCATCAACTGCCGCTTGGCCGAAAGGAGCAGCTTGCGCTCATCCAGTTCCGCCATGCGGTGCATCCGAAGCTCCATGGCCGCGGATTCCGCCTGGGCTTTTAGAACAGTTTCCTCCCGCAGCCGGGTGATTTTCACATCAGATGCGGCGCGTATGGCCTCCGCCTTCTCCCCCGCTTCCTTGAGCAGAGCGGCGGCAGCCTGACGGCCATCAGCGCCAATCTTTTCCAGGATGGCTTGTGCGTTCATGCCGCTCTCCTTATACAAGCTGGATGGAGTTGACCACCAGGAAGGAAACCAGCAGGGCAAGCACGGCGTAGGTTTCCACCATAACGGTCATGATGATGCCCTTGCCGCTCATTTCCGGGCGCTGGCCGGTCATCAGCATACTGGCGGCGGAAACTTTGCCCTGGGCAACGGCGGAAAAATAACCCACAACGGCAATGGGCAAACAGCCGGCGATGAGGGCCAGCCCCTGTTCCACAGAAACAGCCTTCATGACACCGCCCAGCACGCCGGTGTTTAACAGTACGATCACGGCGATCAGAAAACCGTAAATGCCCTGAGTGGCGGGTAGGAGCTGGAGCACCAGCAGCTTGGAGTTAAGTTCCGGGCTTTCGGCGGACACGCCCGCGTTCGTTTCGCCGGCGATGCCCACGCCCTTGCTGGAACCCATACCGGACAGGAACACGGAGATGGCGGCACCGACAAGCGCAAGAATCTGACCAAGTGACATTGCAGTATCCTCCTCAAAATTATGTTTGTATAGCCGTCACATCGTTACGCCTGCTTGGCATCGCTGATGTGGACGTAACGGGTGTTTTCCTCCAGGGGCTTGAAGGGCTTACCGCCCTCCTCATAGAATTTGCCGAAAAACTCAATGTACTGCAGGCGGCAGGAATGGACGTAGGCACCCAGGATATTGATGCCGGCGTTGAACAGGTGGCCGCCCACAAACAGCGCCGCGCCGATCACCTTTCCAATGATCCCGCCCGAAAAGACAAGGCCCACCAACTGATTGATCACCATGCCGATAACCCCTGTGGCCAGGCCCATGCCGAAAAGGCGCATGTAGCTCAACAGGTCACTGACCCAGCTTGTAATGCCATACAGCGCTCCAAGGCCGCTCAAAATCCGCTTGAAAGGATTCTTGCTCTTGTTTCGCCCGGCGGTGAGCAAAACGATACCGGCCCCGGCAATGGCCAGATACTTGCCGATTTGGGCCGTGGCGGGAAGGACCATCAGGGCCAGCCCCACGAGCAGCATAAACCAGCTGAACTGGTCATACAGCGCGTCAAGCGGCTTTCCGCGCCTGAAGTTCAGGGACGCGCCCAGGAACAGGCCTGTGAACAGATGCACGGCGCCAATGGCGATGCACAGTCCCATCACCGGCAGCGCATTGTTCATCGGATCAAAATACACCGGCAGCGGCGCGAAACCGAACCACGTGTTGTACATGAAACCCCAGAACAGTGTGGAGACACCGCCGATCGCCAGTATCCACATGAGCTTTTTTGCCCCGGTGGAAGGCTTGGCCAGCTTGATGATCAGCGGGATCGCCAGCGCCATCAGCAATCCGTAGCCCGCATCAGATACCATCATGCCGAAGAATGTGGCAAAGAAGGGTGCCATGATCACCGTAGGATCGATGCTGTGAGGCGATGGAAGCGAGAAGCCGGATACAACGGTCTCAAAGGGAGCCACCACCCGGTTGTTGTGCATGAGTACGGGCGGATCATCCCCTTCTTCGGGCGTTTCCGCCTCCACGCAAACAGTGGGCGATACCTTTACGAGCCCTTCCTTCACCTTCTCCACCATCGCGGCGGGCACCCAGCCCCGTAAAAAGAAAGTGGTATCCGTGGCGGCAAAGTGGCCCGCCGCCCTGAGTCTGTCCTGTTGGGCCAAAAGAACGTCGTGCAATATTTTCAGGCCTGGCAGCTCTTTGGAAAGCCCGATAAATTCCGCATCCAACTGCCTGTGTCTATCGGCTACACCAGCCAGCTCTTTTTCCCATTCGTCCAATTGCTGACGGGGCGTGCCCAGTATATCCCCAAAAACCGCTGGAAGAAAGCCGGCTTCCTTCAAATCGGCCTGGAAAGCCTCCCCCACGGACTGGTGGGCCATAGCGTACACATACACCGTATCCTGGAGCGCGCCCACTTCTGCAAGGATCACAGGCTGATCCGCCCATTTTACGGCAATTGTGTCAAAAGCCTGCCGGGGCATGGTTCCGGCCTGCTGCATCGTGTCCCTCGTGTTGCGCAAAGCGCTGACAGGAATATCAAGATTGGCCCAGGGAGCAAGCTGCTCCATGGCGGCACGCAGCCGGGCTTCCTGGCCCTTCAGCTCGCCCGCCCGCTGTTCGCATTCTTCCGCATTCGACACGGTCTTCAGGTGATGCGCCTTATTGGATAGCACTTCCTCGGCCTGCTCCCGGAAAACTTCCGGCCTGCTGCCAAACAGCGGAGGCTTTGCCTTGTCATAGCGGCTCAGCTTGTCAATGGCCCAGCGAAGGCGGCTTACCTCTTCCTCCGCCTTCACGACACCGCCGGCTTTTGATAGAAAGGGTTTGAGCCCTTCCTCCGGGATATCGGTAATCTGAATGCAGCCCATGCGCTGAATGGCGTGAAGCAGCTTTTCCTTATCCTTCAATAGCGCAAGGAGCGTCAGGCGTTTCATTTCAACGATTGCCATCGTTCAATACCCTCTTTACAATCCTGTCCGCCGCAGCGGAAAGGCGCTTGTTCGCGGCGCTCATCATCGCTTCCCGCGATTGTTCCTGGCCCTTTGCAAGCTGCTTGAGTTGAAGCTCCACCTGCGTTTTCTTTTCCTCCAGCATGCTTTGGAAAAGGGCGCGGTGTTCCACGGCCGCGCGGCGCTCATTCTCCGTGCAGGCGTCGGTCACGCCCTTTAAAATCTCCCTGGCTTCCCGCTGGGCGTTCGTCCGCTCCGTCTCCGCCCGGGACTCCGCCTCCTGAACGCTCTTGAGCAATTCCAGAGACAATCTCATTCACCCCTTGTTCCTTCCAGTCATTTGGTACCAAAGAGCCTGTCGCCCGCATCGCCAAGGCCCGGAACGATATAACCGTGTTCGTTCAGCTTTTCGTCCAGGCAGGCAGCATAGATATCAATATCAGGATGATCCTTGTTCACCCGCGCAATTCCTTCCGGGGCGGCAATGAGGCAAACAAGCCGCACATTGAAGCAGTTGCGTTTTTTGATAAAGCTGATAGCGGCGCTGGCGCTGCCGCCGGTAGCCAGCATGGGGTCTAAAAGCAACAGTTCCCTGTTTTCCGAATCGGCGGGAAGCTTGCAGTAATATTCCACTGGCTGGAGGGATTCCGGATCGCGGTATAAGCCAATATGCCCCACCTTGGCTGCGGGAATCAGCTTGGTCACGCCGTCCACCATGCCAAGGCCCGCACGAAGAATGGGTACGATTCCAAGCTTCTTTCCGCTTAAAATGCGCGTCTTGGTCCAGCAGATGGGCGTTTCCACATCCACCTCTTCCGTAGGAAGGTCCCTTGTCACCTCGTATACCATCAGCATGGAAATCTCTTCAAGGAGCTCACGGAATTCTTTGGCGCCGGTATTTTTGTCCCGCATGAGGCTCAACTTGTGCTGGATCAGCGGATGGTCAAATACGTGGACTTTACTCACGGGATATTCCTCCTTCTCATAATAAACACGCGGCCCCTTGGGACAGCGTGATCAAGGTGGATAAATGATCTGCGCAAACCGCCCGAAGCAAAATGCCGGCAGGCAGATAAAGGAATGAAAAAGAAACCCGGCCTCCTAAAAAAGGCATCCTTCCTTTCCTGCTAAGACCCGGGATGCTCCCTGCCGTAGTGGTATGCATAAGCTCCATGGTTTCTTCACGCTCAATTCCCGCTTATTATAGCGTACAATCCGTCCCGTGACAACCGTTTTTCGGAAAATTATTGGACCGGCATACCATAAATCTATGCGTGCAATGCCTATGACTGCGGCCACGGGGACTGTTTGCGCATGCTTGACAGCGATTTCGGGCAAGAATATAATGGTGAAAATGCTGGAAAGGGGGCGTCTTGGGTTTTGCAGCAGCCTGGAAGATTGGCCTTTGGCATTGTTCCCTGGTACAGCCTGATCATTGTCAGCGCCATCGCGCTGGGGATTTACCTGTGCGGACGGGAGGAAAGAAGGCTTGGTTTGCCCAAGGATACCGCCATTGACAGCGCATTGTGGGCCATTCCTCTGGGCATTATCGGCGCGCGGCTATACTATGTCGCCTTCACATGGGAACAGTTTTCCGGCGATCCGGTACGCATCCTATATGTATGGGAAGGCGGCGTTGCCATTTATGGCGCGCTGCTGGGCGGCCTGCTGGGTGTATGGCTGAATGCCCGGCGCAAAAAAATCAGCCTGCTTACCGTTTTGGATATGATTGCTCCTTCCGTTCTGCTGGCCCAGGCACTGGGCCGCTGGGGCAATTATTTCAACATGGAAGCTTATG
The DNA here is from genome assembly GCA_023411395.1 of Bacillota bacterium. Classification (GTDB taxonomy): domain Bacteria; phylum Bacillota; class Clostridia; order Christensenellales; family Aristaeellaceae; genus JAEWAH01. The sequence goes on along the minus strand of JAEYOV010000068.1, from coordinate 26,565 downwards.
GGGAAGCGGTCACCAATCCCGCGTGGCAGTTTTTCCCCTTCGCGGTCCAAATTCCGGGTGCGGAAGGCGGCACTTGGCATCTGGCCACTTTTTTTTATGAGTCGGTATGGAATTTTGTTTCCTTTATATTGCTGATGGCTTTCCGCAAGCGCATGAAGCGGCGAGGCGACGTATTCTTATGGTATCTGCTGCTGTACGGCGCGGGGCGTGCCGTGGTGGAAGGGCTGCGGCTGGACAGCCTGATGTGGCTGAACGGAGCCATCCGCGTGTCCCAATGGGTAAGCTTTATGGCCATGGCAGCAGTGTTTATGGTGTTTGCCTTCAGAATGCTGAAAACCGGCTCCATGACGCTTCCCTTTGCAGCATCGCTGTTGTTTTTGGCACATTCCTTCTATCTTTTGTATTCAAGCAGGAACCCGCAGCCGTCTTCCCTATGGATGAGCATACTGGTTCTGGTTCTGTGCGCCGTTATCATCGTATGGCCATGGGGCGGTAAAAATAAAAGAAAGATTTCCGCTGCGATTCCTTATTTGATTTTGACCGCCATCCTCGCCATATTTCTTTTCTTCTTCAGCGGCATGGAAAATGTTTTGCTTGCACAAACCGCATTCATCACCCTGGTGGCGTTATCTTTTCCGGCGGTGGCACTGGCTGTCTACCCGGCCGCATTCATTTCCTGATGGTTTCTTATTTGTACACAGGAGGACTTATTATGCGCAATCTTACCTTAATGACAGACTTGTACCAGCTTACCATGATGTATGGCTACTGGAAACACAACATGCAGAAGAACCGGGCAGTCTTCGACCTGTATTACCGCAGGCAGGGCGAGGTCACCGCCCATGCCATCGCAGCCGGTTTGGAACAGGCGGTTGAATATATTCAAAACCTGTCTTTCGACGACGAAGACCTGCAATACCTGCGTTCCTTGAAGCTGTTTGATGAGCGGTTTTTGCAGGAACTGTCCCATTTGCGCTTTACCGGCGACCTGTATGCCATGCCGGAAGGCACGGTTGTCTTCCCGGATGAACCTATTGTCAGGGTTTTTGCGCCCATTATGGAAGCCCAGCTCATTGAAACGGCGCTGCTGAACATCATCAATCATCAGACATTGATCGCCACCAAGGCGGCCAGGGTTTGCCAGGCGGCCCAGGGCGGCAGTGTGCTGGAGTTTGGCTTGCGCCGCGCCCAGGGGCCCGATGCCGGTATCTATGGCGCCCGGGCAGCCATCATCGGCGGATGCAGCGCTACCAGCAATGTGCTCACCGGTCAGCTTTTCGGCATCCCTGTCAAAGGCACCCACGCCCATAGCTGGGTCATGTCCTTTGGCAGCGAACTGGAAGCGTTCCGCGCCTACGCCGAAACCTTCCCCGATAGCTGTCTGCTATTGGTGGATACATACGACACGCTGCGCAGCGGCGTACCCAACGCCATCATTGTCTTTCAGGAATTGAAGGCAAAAGGCCACGAGCCTGTGGGCATCCGCCTTGACAGCGGCGATTTAACATATTTGAGCCGCACGGCCAGAAAAATGCTGGACGGCGCGGGTTTCCAAAATGCGAAGATATTCGCCAGCGGTGATCTGGACGAGGATGTAATCTGGAACTTAATAGCCCAGGGTGCAAAAATCGATGTATGGGGCGTAGGCACAAGGCTTATCACCAGCCAGGACAATCCGGCGCTGGGCGGCGTATACAAGCTGGCAGCGGAGGAAATTGATGGTGTGCTCCATCCCAGGATTAAAATTTCGGATAACCCGCAAAAAATTACCAATCCGGGCCTGAAGGTGCTCTACCGGGTCTATGACGGACAGTCGAATAAAGCGGTGGCAGACCTGATCGCATTGGAAGAAGAACAGTATGACGCAACAAAGCCCCTGCGGCTATTTGACCCCGAAAACACATGGAAGACCATGACCGTTACGAACTATATCCTGCGGCCCTTGCTGGTGCCTGTGTTTTCCTCGGGTGAGCTTGTATATGAAGCTCCCAGCCTTTTGGCGATACAGGCCTATGCCGCCCGGGAAATGGATTCCTTCTGGGGTGAGTACAGGCGGCTCCAATCCCCCCACCGCTATAAGGTGGATTTGAGCCAGCCGTTGTATGATTTGAAACAGCAATTGCTTGCTGCCGGCACCAAGACCGTTTGAATGCAAAAGAGGAGGGCGCCGCCATGCCGGTCATCGCCTGGAAAAACAGCCTGTACCGGCTGGCATTGCCTTTTTTGGGGCTCCGTGTGCATGGAAATGCACAAAGCAATGCTGAGATAAGGGAGAAAGACTTAAAATCCCTGAACAGCATTTTCCGCCGCCATCATGTGGTAGGCGGTTGCCTGCTTTTAATCCGCGGCGGCTCGCTTGGGCCTTGCATTACATATGGATATGCCAGGCTGCCGCATCAAAAAGCAGAGGCAGATACCATTTTCCGCGCCGCCTCCATTACAAAAATGGTAACGGCGGCAGGACTCATGATGCTGGTCGAAAATGGGCTGCTGGATCTTGATGCGCCGGTGGATTCATATATCCCCTATCCGGTCCGCAATCCGTTGTTCCCAAAAAAACCCATCATGATAAAGCATTTGCTGTCCCATACATCCAGTATTTGGGACGGGCCCGGCTACGGGCAGGCGCTGAAATCACCCGTTCCCTTATCAGAGCTAATCACCGATGCCAATAACTTTCTGCCCTATATGCCTGGGGAAGCATTCCGCTACAGCAATCTGTCGGCAGGCATGGCCGGCAGTGTGATTGAGCAGGTCACAGGCCGTTCCCTGGAAGTTTTGATGCGGGAATCGGTATTTGAGCCTCTTGCAATGAACGCTTCCTATACACTAAAAAACCTGCCGGACCCAAACCGGGCGGCCCATATATACCGCGTTTTGCCCGCAAAAAACAGGCGGCCGCTGTTTGATGCCAAAGGCCGCTTGGCATCCGCCGACGATTTTTTTGAGCCTTTGCCTGAATACCATTACCTCCCGGCAGCAGGGAATCTTTTTACTGATGCCCCGTCGCTTGGAAGGTTTGTTTGCATGCTGGCGTCAGGAGGAAGTCCACTCTTATCCAGGGAAAGTATCCGAAAAATGCAAACCCCCGCCGCCTCCTATGGCAAAAGCGCCCCCCATGCCACCCACTGCCTGGGGCTGGTAACGGTAACGGACCCAACGCTGAAAACAGGCAGGCTGTATGGACATCAAGGCTTTGCCTATGGTGCGGCCAACGGCGTGTTTTATGAGGAAGCCACCGGAAACGGCTTTGTTTTCCTGAACAGCGGCGCCAGCGAGGCACGGCGCGGCCATTTGGCTGCCGTCAACCGCGACCTGATCCTTTGGGCGCTGGGCAAGGAAGGGTATTTGGCATGAGTGTTATCACAAGCATACATCGTCTGAATGGCAAGGTTCGGATTTCAGATGACCAGGGAGAGGAGCGGATCATTCCCCTGTCCGTTTACCGGGGCCATCCGCTATCCCAGGGGGATGATGTGGATTTGGCCCGATACATGCAAAACCTTGCGCCTTACCTGTACCGCCATGCCATAGACAAGGCCGTAAAATATCTGGCTGTTCGTGCCCGTTCCCGCAAAGAGGTGGAAACGCGGCTATTGATGTATGGCTTTCCTGAAGAGACGGTGGAGATGGCCATTTACAAACTGGAGAAAACAGGGCTTATCAACGATGCTGATTTTGCCAGGGAATGGACACAGGCACGTGCTGAAAAAGGCAAAGGTAAAAGGAATATAGCCAGGGATTTGCATCAAAAGGGAATTTCCCACAAAACAACGCAGATAGCCCTTGAGGAACTGGATGATGAACAGCAGTTGTTAAAAGCCAGAGAGCTGGCAGAAAAATGGCTTCCGCGATACAAGGATGATGACCGCCGCGATGCCACGCGGAAACTGACCCAGGCTTTGATTCGCAGGGGCTATGACTGGGAGACGGCCAGGAAGGCCGTTGGAGCGTTCATCGATGAAGACAGATAAAAATCAGCCATCCGAAATCCGCATCGGATGGCTGATTTTTTTGCGTCTCTGTTACTTGCTGTACTTCGGCCGTGCTTCGTAATGGGTATGCAAAAGCTCGTGCGCCTTGTGGCTGTTGGGCTTTTCCAAAAACTCCTCGTACAGCTTTTGAACGCCCTTGTTCTCATGGCTCTTGCGCAGGGGCTTGTCCTTGTCCTCGCCGTACAGCGCCGCGGCCCGAAGCGCGCCGGGGTTCACATCCATGCGCTTTTGCGCGGAAACGATAGGCTGTCCGCCCCCGGTGACGCAGCCGCCCGGGCAGCCCATGATCTCGATGAAGTGATACGTCTTTTCGCCGCTTTGCACGCTTTCCAGCACCTTGGCGGCGTTGGCGGTGCCATGGGCAACAGCCACGCTTAGCGGGATATCCCCCACCTGGATGGTGGCTTCCTTCACGCCTTCAAGACCCCGGACCTGCTCGAACTCCACCTTGGGCAATTCCTTGCCTGTGACGACTTCATAGGCGGTGCGCAGCGCCGCTTCCATCACGCCGCCGGTAGCGCCGAAGATAACGCTTGCCCCGGTGCTCTCACCCAGCAGATTATCAAAATCTTCATCCGGCAGGCTTGCAAAGTCGATGCCGGCCTCCTTGATCATTCTGGCCAGCTCCCTTGTGGTGATCACTGCGTCCACGTCCGGATATCCGGCTGCGGAAAGCTCGGGCCGGTCGGCCTCAAATTTTTTCGCGGTGCAGGGCATGACGGACACCACGGCGATGTCGCCGGCGCCGATGCCGGCCTTTTCGGCGAAGTACGTCTTGACCATGGCACCCAGCATTTCATGGGGCGATTTGCAGGAGGACAGGTTGGGGATGAAATCGGGGTAATAATGCTCGCAGTACTTGATCCAGCCGGGCGAGCAGGAGGTAATCATGGGCAGAACGCCGCCACTCTCCAGGCGGCCCAGCAGCTCGGTGGCTTCTTCCATAATGGTCAGGTCCGCGGCAAAATCGGTGTCGAACACTTTGTCAAAGCCAAGACGCCGCAAAGCGGATACCATTTTCCCGGTGACGCGGCTGCCTATTTCCATGCCGAACTCCTCGCCCAGCGCGGCGCGGACGGCAGGGGCGGGCTGCACCACCACATGCTTATTGGGGTTGTTAAGGAGCTTCCAAACCAAATCGGTCTCGTCCTTTTCCCTGAGCGCCCCCACCGGGCAGGCCGTGATGCACTGGCCGCAGTTGATACAGGCCATTTCGCCAAGCTTCATTTCCCACGGCGGTTCGATGGCCGTTTCAAAGCCCCGGTTCGTAGCGCCGATGACGCCCACATCCTGCGCTTTTGAGCAGGCTGCCACACAGCGGCGGCAAAGCACGCACTTGTTGTTGCCCCGGACGATGGAGGGAGAGAAGTCATCCACGTCATAGGCAATCCGCTTGCCTTCGAACCGGCCCCCGTCTTCCACGCCCAGCTCACGGCACAGCGTTTGAAGTTCGCAATTCTGGCTGCGCACGCAGGACAGGCACTTCTTGTCATGGGTGCTTAAAATCAGCTCCAGGTTGACTTTCCGGGCTTCCCGCACGGCGGGTGTGTTGGTCTTCACCACCATATTGGGGGCAACGGGCAGCACGCAGGCCGCCTGCAAGGAACGAGCGCCCGTGTCCACCACGCAGATGCGGCAGGCGCCGATCTCGTTCAGGCCTTTCAAATAACACAGCGTCGGGATATTCACATGCGCTTTCCTGGCGGCTTCCAAAACGGTGGTGCCGGCCGGGACTTCCACCTTCACGCCATCAATGGTCAGCGAAACAAGTTGTTCCATTTGACTTTCCTCCTCTCCGTCAGTTCTTCACAATGGCGCCAAAACGGCATTTTTCCATACAGGCGCCGCACTTTATACATTTGAGCGTATCCACCTTATGCTGCTTGCGCACCTCGCCCGTAATGGCTCCCGCCGGGCAAACCTTGGCGCACAGCGTGCAGCCGCGGCACTTGTCGGTGATGACATAGCTTAAAAGCGCCTGGCAATGATGGGCGGGGCAGCGTTTTTCCTTGATGTGGGCCTCGTATTCGCTGCGGAAATACTTCAATGTGGAAAGTATGGGGCTGGGAGCCGACTGCCCCAGACCGCAGAGCGCAGTAGCCTTGATGTTCCTGGCCAGCGTCTCCAGCTTATCGATATCTTCCATCTCGCCCTTGCCTTCCACAATGCGCTCCAGAATCTCCAGCATGCGCTTTGTGCCGATACGGCAAGGTGTGCATTTGCCGCAGCTTTCATCCACGGTGAAGTCCAGGAAGTAGCGGGCGATGTCCACCATGCAGTCGTCTTCATCCAGCACGATCATGCCGCCCGAGCCCATCATGGAGCCGATGGATATCAGCGTATCATACTCAATGGAGATATCCAGAAGCTCCGAAGGGATGCAGCCGCCGGAGGGGCCGCCCGTTTGCACGGCCTTGTACTGCTTGCCGCCGGGAATGCCCCCGCCGATGTCGTAGATGATCTCCCGGAGCTTTGTGCCCATAGGCACTTCCACAAGGCCCGTGTTGTTGATCTTGCCGCCCAGCGCAAACACTTTTGTGCCTTTGGATTTTTCCGTGCCGATGCTTGAGAACCACTCCGCGCCATTCAAAATAATTTGCGGGATGTTGGCGTAGGTTTCCACGTTGTTGAGGTTGGTTGGCTTGCCGAAGATGCCCTTTACCGCCGGGAAGGGCGGACGGGGCCGGGGCTCACCGCGCTTTCCCTCTACGGAGGCCATCAGGGCCGTTTCCTCGCCGCAGACGAATGCACCGGCGCCCAGGCGGATATGAAGGTCAAAGGAAAAGTCCGTATTGAAAATGTTCCTGCCCAATAAGCCGTATTCCCTGGCCTGGTCGATGGCGATGGCCAGGCGCTTGACCGCAATGGGATACTCCGCCCGGACATAGATATAGCCTTCGGAAGCGCCGATGGCATAGCCGGCGATGGCCATGGCCTCGATGACGCTGTGGGGATCGCCCTCCAAAACGGAACGGTCCATGAACGCGCCGGGGTCGCCTTCGTCGGCATTGCAAGCCACGTATTTCTGATCGGCCTGGCTCTGATAGGTGAGCTTCCATTTCATGCCGGTGGGAAAGCCGGCGCCGCCGCGGCCGCGAAGGCCGCTTTTTTGGACCACGTCGATGACCTCTTCCCGTGTCATCTCCGTCAGTGCCTTGCCCAGCGCCTTGTAACCGTCGAAAGCAATATACTCATCGATGTTTTCCGGATCGATGACGCCGCAGTTGCGCAGGGCAAGACGCTTTTGCTTTTTGTAAAAGCCGATCTCCTCCAGAGACTTTGCAACACTGCTATCCAGGGTACCGTGGTCCATGTACACCAGATGCTGCACCTTGCGGCCCTTTAGCAGATGCTCGCTGACGATCTCGTCGACATCATCAGCCTTCACGCGGCTGTAGAAAGTGCCTTCCGGGTAGACGATCACTACCGGGCCGGCCTCGCACAGGCCGAAGCAACCGGTGCGGACCATTTTGATTTCTTTTTCCAGGCCGTGTTCCTTCAGTTTTTCCTCAAACCGCTTGAGCAATTCGCCGGAGCCGGAGGCAGAGCAGCCGGTTCCGCCGCAGACAAGCACGTGGGCGCGATACAGTTCCATAATCCTTCCTCCTCAGGCCGCTTACCGGGCGTCTTCCGCCGCGCCGATGGTGTAATCTTCCACCGGGCGGCCATTGACGATGTGCTCCGCCACGATGCGGCCCACCATTTCCGGCTTGACTTTCACATACGTTACCTTTTCCTGGCCGGGCACGATCACATCCACCATGGGCTCCAGACGGCACATGCCGATGCAGCCGGTTTGGGAGACGGTCACATGAATGAGATTCCTGCGTTTGAGTTCCTCCACAAAAGCCAGCATCACAGGCCGCGCCCCGGCGGCGATGCCGCAGGTGGCCATGCCAACCACAACGCGGACGGCGTCATTTCCCTCTTTGCGCAGCAGGACTTTGTCCAGCGTCCGCTGCCGGATGGCTTCCAGTTCAGCGATGGATTTCATATTCCGTCCCTCCAAAGACTTGTTGGGTTTCTTCCCGCAAGGTTGACTGCATCCATTGGATGACCTCCGGCTCATTCAACGGAACGCCTTGCAATATTTCCCGAACGACGCGGGTATCCAGGGAGGCTTCCCGGCCGGGGGCGGTCAGTTGAAAAACAAAGTCGGGCGTTTCGGGGCAGGCGATCAAAAGCGCAAGGATGGTTTCCGCCAAATCCCCCATGGGCAAACAGTCGATGTGATCCGTGTGGAAGACGGCGGTGATCACAGTGCCGTTTCCAGGCTCGCTTTGAATCGTGACAGCCCCGCCCGTCCTCCTGGCGTTTTCCGATAAAAGCGGCAGTCCGAGGCCTACTCTCCGCGAACTTCTGGTGGTGGTGAAGGGGTTTTGCACTTGGCTTATAAGTTCTCTGTCCATGCCTGAACCATTATCTTCCACCACCAGGGTTAAAATTCCTTTTTCGTTCAGCGTCATGTGGGTTTGAACCAGCTTTGCCTGAGCCCGTATGCTGTTTTGCACAATATCCATCAGGTGCAGTGATATATCCCGCATGATTATGCCCTGTATTTGTCCAATATGGCTGGAATGTCGTCGGGCGTCAGCCTTCCATAGACTTCGTCTCCCACCATCATCACAGGGGCCAGGCCACAGGCGCCCAGGCAACGGGTGGCTTGCAGTGTGAATTTCCCGTCCGGGGTTGTCCTGCCCACTCGTATTTTCAATTCATCCTGCAGTTTGTCCAATACTTTTTGTGATCCTTTGACGTAGCAGGCTGTGCCCAGGCAAACGCCCACCACGTGTTCGCCCCTTGGCTGGAGGGAAAACTGGGAGTAAAACGTGGTGACGCCATACACTTCGCTGAGGGTGGTATGAAGACCGTCCGCAATAATCTCCTGCACATCCATGGGAACACAGCCGAATATCTCCTGTGCTTCCTGCAAAACCGGCATCAGGGCGCCCTTTTCATCGCGGTGCGCGGCGATCACCTGATCCAGCTTTGCATACTTCTCCGACAGTTCGGGCATGCGTGGTGCGACCTCCTTTATTCTTTGCACAAGCCAGCGTGGCGACTTCGCGCCACGCTTGTAGATATTTTAACATACTTCGGGATGAATTGCACGCCCAAAACAAGGCAAAAACAGCTTTTTTGATAAAAAATCCACAATCTAAAAAAGTTCGTGGAAACTCCACAAACTGAAATCATACAAGCTAGTTAATTTTTTAACGGTTTTTTGTTTTCTTACACAGAACTTACACGCGTATAACCCAAGGCTTTCAAAATCCCTTTAGGCGACAGTTCCGTCACTTCCAAAGCATATACGGCTTCGGAAATATCTTCCAGGCGGTGGGCATCTGAAGCGTGCAAAACGATTTTCCCCCGGAGATCGGCTGATGATACGGGCAATTGAGGCGTTACCTCCAGAGCGGAAAAATCCACATTGTAGGGCAGGAAGCCAAGGTGTGCAAGCAGGCCGTTAGCGCCGCGGTTGATATGGGCGGGCACGGCAAGGCCGTCAAAACGTTTGATCTCATAAACTGCCTGATGAAGGGGCAGGACGGCAGCGGATAGGAGCAAACGGCGTTCAACGCCCACGGCTTCATCCCGTTCATTGATGATCTGCTGATCACCGAACAGGCGCGGATCATTTTGTATATCGGGAAGATGATCATAAAGAAAGTCCCCCATCGCCATGGCCTGTTCCACGGTGGGAAAATAGGCCAGCAGGTGGACTTCCTCGCGTGTGGTAATCTCCAGGCCCGGAAGCAGCACAAGGCCATGGGCCTTCGCCGCCGCCTTTGCTGCGGGCAGGTTTTGGGCGGAGTTGTGGTCGGCAATGGCTATGGCCTGAAGGCCTTTGATTTTTGCCATGGCGCAGATATTGAAAGGCGTCATGTCCCTCTCCCCGCAGGGGGACAGGCAGGAATGGATGTGCAGGTCAACAAAGATGTTCATACGCCTACCGGAGGGAAGCCGCTATGCCCGCGGCCGCCATTTCCCCGCAAAGCTGGTAGGCTGTCTTGCTGCTTTTCAGCACGGGGATATTTTCGCTTTTCGCCTTTTGAAGCGAGCCTTCCTCCATATCGATGTCCTCAGGGAGAATGATACACGCAAACTCCATCAGCACCGCCACGGCAATGACGTTCAAATGCGTCTGTACGGTGACCCAGGCTGTTTTAGGCGCGCCGTGGGCCATGACCCAGCTTAAAAGGTCGCACACATAGCCGCAGGATACCTCGTTGGAAAGCGAAGCTCCGGGCGTAAGATTATCGGCATCAAGAATTTCCATCAGTTGTGATACGGTCATAGGGCGCCTCCCGTCAGGGGTATACTTTTTTTTGCAAATCCAATCATGCAAATGAATCATTCACAGGGACGCATCTTTGCATACCTCTTTACCCGGCAACAAAGCAGAAAGGATGTCCCGCCGGGTCGATCATCACGGTCCACCTGGAATCATATTGGATTTCCGCCTTGCGCGCGCCGCAGGAAACGGCGTGCTGCACGGCTTTTTCCATCTGTTCCGCGCTGGACACAAAAAAATCCAGATGGAGCATTTGCTGCTGACCCTGCGGTTCTTCCGGCCAAACAGGGGGCACGTAGTCATCATTCTTCTGAAATCCAAGCTTTGTGCCACCGCCTGGTGGTTGAATATCTGCCCATTCATCATCGGCATAAGCTTTCTTCCAGCCGAGCATTTTGGCGTAGAAATCGGACAGCGCCTGAATATCGGGACAATCCAGAACGACGGTTTTCAGTTCGATGGGCAGCAGGTTATCCATGGTTTCACCTCCAAACAAGTCATGGAAAGCGTCATTGAAGCGCTAGTGGTTCTGTGCCAGGTTCACCATCTGCTGGGCCATGATTTTCAATTGCTCCTTCAGCTTGTGAACACAGTCCATCTCCCTGGCATAGCCCCTCACAATGTCCTCCGCCAGCGAACGGCAGGTAGGTGCGCCGCAGGAGCCGCAGTCATAGCCCGGCAGTTCCTTTACGATCTGTTCCATGCGCTCCATTTTGCGCATGGCTTCCACGATATCCTCGTCCAGCTGCATCACGCTGTTGGGCAGGATGGGTTTGCGCCCGTACAGCGGATACTTGTCCAGGATGGATACATCCACCTTATCATCGGGATGGATTCCGTCCATGGTTTCGGCCAGCTTGCGGACGGCGTTTTTAGCCACATAGTTGTTTTCAAACGTAAGCGGGCCGCCCACGCAGCCGCCGGTGCAGGCGGAGCCTTCGAAAAACTGCAAATCGCTGAGCTTGTTGTTTTCAATCTCCTCCAGCACACGGATGACGTTTTCAATGCCGTCCACCGCAAGGCTGTTTTCCGGACAGACGGCACGGGCCTCGCCGCCGCTGTTGGCCCAGCTCACGCCATAGGAAGTGGCGGACGGCGTGTCTTCCGCCTGCCGGCCTTGTCCCCTGGTGTGGCTGGACAGAAGCCCGTAAATCTCCATGATGGAGATGGCCCCGTCCACCGCCGATTCCTCATGGCCGATGGGGCTGCGGATGGCCGTCACCTTGGCGGCACAGGGGGTGATGAAAAAGCAGCCTACTTCCTCGGGTTTTGCGCCCCGGGCCTTGCAAAATTCCCGCCTTGCCATGATGGCGGCCAGTTCCATGGGCTGGCGTATATCCACGATGTGGGGAATCAGGTCCGGAAAGCGCACCTGGATGAGCCTTACGATGGCCGGGCAGGCGGAGGAAATAAGGGGCCTCAATGTATCCTCCCGGCGCAGCTTCTCCCGGATGGCCCGTGTCGCCACGTCCGCCGCGCGGGCCACCTCGAACACGTCGTCAAAGCCCATCCTTTTTAAGCCCGTCAGCAACCGGCCGATGGACTGGAGGCCTTTGAACTGGCCGTAAAGCGAGGGAGCGGGAAGGGCAATCTTGTATTTGAAACGGCTGATGGATGACATAGGGTCCGTCTGCGCCACCTTGGCGTGGTAGGCGCAAACCCGTATGCACTCGCCGCAGTCTATGCACCGCTCGTCAATGATGTGCGCCCGCCCATCCCTGACGCGTATGGCCTCCGTGGGGCAGCGCTTCAGGCAGTTGGTGCAGCCCTTGCAGCGGGTCTTGTCCAGACAGACGGAGTGAAACCGCTTCGTTTCCATGAAAAATCCTCCAACGTGCAGGGAAGTTATCTGTTCAGGCCGAACGTCATGCGGATGCTTGTCCCTTCCCCGGTGCTGCTTTTAATTTCAAACATATCGGCATTGCGCTGCATGTTGGCAAGGCCCATGCCCGCGCCAAAACCAAGGCTTCTTGCCTGCTCATTGGCGGTGGAAAACCCCTCCCGCATGGCGGCCTTGATATCGGGAATGCCGGGGCCGGAGTCGCTGGACGCAAGATAGGCCATGGGCGGCTCCACTTCCAGCGTCAGCGTTCCCCCGATGCTGTGGATCACCAGATTCATCTCCGCCTCATAGGCGGCTACCGCCATGCGGCGCAGCACCGGCCCACCCACACCCAGTTGTTTCAGGATGCGTTTGACGGCGGCGGAAGCTTCCCCGGCCCGTTGGTAGTCCCCTGCCTCTACAAGAAATTTCTCCCGGATCAGCATGAACAATTACTCCTGCCTGCTACCGGGCATGCTCTACGCCCGGCAATCCGCTTTTGTATAGTATGCCGCAAGCCGTATAGGCGGTTTTGACAGTGGACAGAACCACCAGATCGAGCTCGCCGGCCTTTTTCAGCATCTCCTCGTCGGGCATCTTGCCCCTGGCGAATATGATGCAGTTGATATCCACCATTCCCGCCGTGCGGATCACATGCAAATTGGTCAGCCCCGTGATCAGCGCCGTGTTTTCCTTCACAAAGGCCAGCACGTCGCTCATCAGGTCCGATCCGCAGCCGCTGTAAACTTCCCGGTCCAGATTGTTTTCTCCCAGGAGCACGCTGGCATCAAGCAGCGCAACGATTTCCCTGATGGTCATAGGATTCTGCCTTTCCCATTTGTATAAAGTACTATCGGCCCAGGCTGTATAAATAATTTTCTACCGCTGAAAGCAGCGTCAGCGTTTGAAATTTCATCTGTGCAGCCATGGCCACCATGCCCTTGGCGGATGTTTCCGCAACCGTTCTCGCAGCCTTGCCGATATCCTCCAGCAGGCTTAACAGGTTGGTCACCACGGTAGATTTGACGGACGCGCACCGCTGCGTGATTACATTCCTCAGCGTATCCGCCTGGGAGGCGATTTCCGCCAGCCGCGTCAGCTCCTGCTCCACGCTCAAGTCCTGCTTATCCATGGAGATGGAGACGGCGCAAAACTTTTCGACGGCGGTGTTCAAAAATTGCAGCCCGGCTTCCAGCACATCCAATTGGCCGGCCATGCCGTTCACGTTCAATACGATCTCAGGCAGGGCGATCTCATAAACATAGGAGTCGATGTCATGCTGCGTTTGAAGCTGCTGGCGCACAGTTTGAGCCTCTTCCCTTGTGGGATACAGCGCCGCCAGCACCCGGAAGCGGCTGTCCTTGCGCACATAGCCCGCCGCGCCGCGGGAAATAAAGCTCTGTGCCTGGGCACGGGCGGAATCCTCGCCATCAAAGGCGCCAAGCTGAATGGCATACCAGCTCTTCGCCGCGAGGCTGATTTCCCGGGAGGTGAGCGTTTCATCAAAGGTATTCCCGATGACCGTGGGTGTGGGCGTGACCTTCACCTGCATCGTGAGGCCGCCGCTGTTGTCCCGAAGCAGCCCGGAGAGGATCAGCAGACAGGACACAAAGAGCAGCACGCCCGTTAAAATCCGTTTTCCGCCGCCGGGCGCCCTATACGTCCGTTTCTCAACTTTTGCAGTATGCATGCGCATTCCTCCTTGTCCCAATCGCTACACCGTATGAGGGGCAAGAGGAAAATATGCAAAAACCTTGAAACGGCGGGGCATGCTGTGCTACGATGGACGAAACATGTCCCCCGGAGGAAAGGAGCCTGTCCTTGCAGTATCACATCGACACCATTCCCGTATGGGACTCGGTGAAGCGAAACGGCGAATGTCCCCTGTGCGCGCTGAAACGAAGGATCGAGCTGACGGACATCCAGCGGTTTTTGGGCGCGTCGGTCATGGAGCCGGACACCCGCATCCGTGTCAACGCCAAAGGCTTTTGCGGTCACCACCTCACAATGCTTTTCGCTGAAAAGAACAGGCTGGGTCTGGCCTTGATGCTGCACACCCACATGAAGGAAACGGAGAAGGCTGTGAAAAACATCCTTGCCAAGGCTAAGGATGCCGGGAAGCAGCCGGGCGTGATTGTTTTCAGGAAAATGTTCAAGGGAAACGGCTCATCCCCCACCCCCTTGCAGGAAGCGGCCAAAGCGCTTGAAGATACCGCCTCCGCCTGCGTGATATGCGACAGCATCAAGGAGCACATGAACCGTTATGTCTACACGATGCTGTACCTGTGGGAGCGGGACAAGGACTTCCGCAACGCGTTTGCAAATTCCAAAGGCGTATGCATCCCCCATGGGGCGCAACTGCTATCCATGGCGGAGGAGAACCTGCCGGCCAGGGAGCTTGAGTCCTTTACCCAAACGCTGGCGGACATGATCACCGCGAGCCTTATCAGAATCGAACAGGAAGTGGAGTGGTTCACGCTCAAATTCGATTACCGCAACCAGGACAAGCCATGGGGCACTTCCCGGGACGCTGTGGAACGGGCATGCAATAAACTCCGAGGCTGGTGCGCGGGCGAGGAACCGTGGCCACCTGAAAAGTAGCTATTTATCAGGCTGATACTGCTCCAAACGCACCCCCGCTTCCCCGAATATCTCCAGGGAAAAGGGATCGGGATAGCCTTCCTGGTAGATCACCCGCCGGATGCCTGCATTGATGATCATTTTGGCGCAGACGGAACAGGGCTGATGGGTGCAGTACAGCGTGGCCCCGTCGATGGAGATGCCCAGCTTGGCCGCCTGTATGATGGCATTTTGTTCGGCATGGATGGCGTAACATAATTCAGCCCGTGTGCCGGAGGGAATGTTCAGGCGGCGGCGCATGCATTCGCCCCGTTCCTTGCAGGTTTTAAGTCCCGCCGGCGCGCCGTTGTAGCCGGTGGTCATGATCCTTTTATCCTTGACGATCACGGCCCCGATGCTGCGCCCTTCCATAAAGCAGCTTGTCCAGCCCGCGATGACATGGGCCATCTCCATAAACCGGTGATCCCATTTATCCAAAAAGCCACCGCTCCTTCCCCCTGCCGCCCGTCCGGGCGTTTTTTGTTATTATACGGTGTTTGATTGCAGGTGTCAAACGACATTCCCGCCTCTTTCCCGGCATATGTTCTCCGGGGAGGGAGGACGATGGCGAAACAAACCATCCGGGAACAGGCGATACTTTTGACAGCGGCCAACACGATTGTCCGGGCTATGGGTTTTTTGATGCGGGTGCTGTTTTCCAGAATGCTGGGACCGGAGATCATGGGAATCATGGAGTTGGGCGGCTCCGTGCACATGATGGCTATCACTCCCGCCACAGCAGGCCTTCCCCTGGCGGTAAGCCGGCTCACGGCCAAGGCGGCGGAAGGAAAGAAAGAGGAAGCGCTCTATGCCGGCAAGCGGCTGGTAAGACTTTTGTCGCTTGTATGGATACCCCTGTATCTGCTTTTGACGCCGGTCATTGCGCGCCTTTTGGGTGATGACCGCACCTTCCCTTCCCTGTTGATGTCAGCCCCTTGCATTCTTGTTTTGGGGTATTCGGCGGCTTACAACGGGTACTGCTACGGCATGAACAATGCCTGGCCTCCGGCAATGAGTGAGCTTACGGAGCAGACGCTGCGCTTTGTGATAGCGTTCCTGCTGCTAAAGGCACTGCCGAACCTTTCCGCAGCCTGGACGGCATCGGTGCCCGGCTTTGCCACCGCCGTATCCGAAGCGGCGGGGGTGATCCTGGTGATACTGATACTGCATTTGCCAAAGCCGTCAGTTCCGCCAAATAAGCAAACACAAAAACAGGTGCTTCGCCTTGCGCTGCCGCCCACCGCCACCAGGCTTACGAGCACGGTGCTCAGGTCCTTGAACGCCATGATGATCCCCTTGCGGCTGCGGTTTTCCGGGCTGGAGCTTGCGGAGGCAACCTCCCGGTTCGGCATGCTGGCGGGTATGGTGCTGCCGGTGGTGATGCTGCCCTCGGTATTCACCGGCTCACTGGCCATGCTGGCCACGCCGGCACTGGCCGCACGGGAAGGAAATCCCAAGGCGCTGAAAGCCATCAGCGTGCAATTGCTGCTGGCCGCCTTATTGGTAGGGGTGGCCTGCGGCGTCATTCTCTATTTTGCCGCCCCCTGGATCGCCGGGAGCATGTACAGGCTGCCGGAACTGACCCCCCTCATCCGCTATTTGTGCCCGTCAGTGCTGTTCATGAGCCTGCAGCAGGTGCTGTCGGGGATGATCGCCGGGCTTGGCAGGCAGAAGCAGGCGCTGTACGGCACGCTGGCGGGCGCGGGCGTCACGCTGGTAGCCAGTTGGTTTTTGACGGGAATGGCGGATTTACGGCTATGCGGGGCTTCTTTTGCCGTGATGGCGGGGCAGGCCGTGGGGCTTGCGTGGAGTTTTGCGCTGCTGTTACGAATTCTCATGAAAAAAGCGCCCCCAAGGGAGCGCGATGGCGGGATGACAAGCATGGAGTCATAGTCCGGCAAGCGATATCTTGGATTATCGCCTGCCGGGCACGAAGAAAGCCTTAGCAAGGCGCTTGCGATAATCGTCCATATATTGTAATTTTTGTGCGCCTATTGTATAATACTTCCATCAAGAGTGCGCATGATTGCCTGGAAAATCGGTATATGGCAAAGGAGGCTTTCCATGAAAAAAGTGATTATTGGAGGGTTCATTTCCCTGATTGGTACATTAGGAATTCTGGCGGCGTTTATTACTACGGCTAATAACTTGGCAGGTAGCTGGTACACACCGCCTGGACGATTTTTAACCTTATGTTCATTGGTTATTTATTTTCGTTTATAGGTTTCACCCTCAATATAATACGTTCCCGGAAACGGTAAAGACTTTCCTGTCACCCTGAACATTCGGTTCATTCCCTGTGATAAATCCTGTCCAGCTCCCGTGTGGGATTGCCCACTTCATCATACACGATCAGCGGCGGCAGGCAGTGGAGCATGGGCCGGGCGCATTTGACGCCCTCCACCAAAACAAGGTGGGGGGCTTTGTCTATTTTGGAGTGCACCATCCGCAGGCGTTTGGGCTCCAGCTTGTGAAGGCGCATCGTATCCATCAGCTCCAGCAGCCGGGGCGCCGGAAAGACCACCGCCAGCCGCCCGCCGTTGCTTAGTAGCACCTTGGCTGTGTATGCCGCCTCATCCAGTGTTACGCCGCATTCGTGCCGGGCCAGGCGCAGTTCCTCCATGGGATTTAAAAGAGCGCTTCCCGCCTTGCCGTAAGGCGGATTGCAGACCACAAGATCCAGTGAGCCCGGCGTAAGTACCTTGGGCGCATTCCGCAAGTCTTCGTGATGGATGAAGACGCGGTGCTCAAGCCCGTTCATGGCGACGCTTCTTTGCGCCATGTCCGCCATGTCCTTTTGAATCTCAAAGCCGTGAATCACAGCCCGTTCCGCACGCCCGGCCATCAGCAGGGGCAGGATGCCCGTGCCGGTGCCCAGATCCGCCACCCGGCCGGCGGGGCGGATACCGCAAAAATCGGCAAGCAAAACCGCATCCATGCCAAAGCGGAAGGCCTTGGGATGCTGTATGATCCGAAGGCCCCGAAATTGCAGGTCGTCTATCCGCTCACCGGGCTTGAGCCACTGCGATTGCTGCATCTACGTCTCCGACGGGAAGGTGAGGTATTTTGTCATGCAGTACCCTTCCTGATCGCCAAATACGACCTTGCACCAGGTTTCTCCCCGCATGAGCACATCCACCGTTTCCCCCTCAGGCATTTCGAGCAGGACAGCCGCCGTTGTGCTGCACTCCGCACGCAGGTTCAGCGTGCCGTTATCCGGGGTAACGACGGCAATCATATCTTCCACTGCCCGAAGGGTCGGGTCAAGCACGGGCCCGGAGGCTAAAGATTGCTGCTGCGTTTGGTTCGTCTGCTGCGTCTCGGTTTCTTCCTGTGTTTGGCTTGTCTCCTGCGCCTGATTCGATTCCTGGGCAAGCGATTGGGTGGAAGCAAGCTCCGAAGGTTTGGTAAATGTCAGATATTTTGTCATCACATAGCCGCTGACACCATTGAAAGATATCTGCGACCAGGTGGAGCCCTTTGAATAAACGGTCACTTGGGCCAGCCTGGGCGCCGTGCCCACCTTCATGGCTGCGCTTTCAGGCCTTGAACGGATATTCAGGGAGCCGCTGTCCGTAAGCACCCAGGCGGTTTGGGTATTGCTGCCGGAAACGGGGGGATTGCCCGTAAAGGCAAGATAGCCCGTCATCACATACCCCGTTTTGCCTCCGTAGCTGACCTTGCACCAACTGCTTCCCTTTTCAAGAAGCGAAACAATACTGTACTGGGGAATGGTCATCACCACGGTGCTCCCGGTGGCGGCATTTTGACGCATGTTTAGGGAACCGCTTTGCGTGTTCACCCAGGCGGTATCGCCGGGTGCGGCAGTAGGCGTTGGTGAAGGCGAAGGGGCAGGCGTCGCTGTCGCGCCCGAACCGGTGGGTGTGGGTGACGGGAACGGTGTGGGTGACGGCGTGGGCGTGGCTGTGGTAAAGCCAAGATACATGGTCATCACATAGCCTGTTTTCCCGCCGTAGGATACCTGGCTCCAGGTACTTCCCTTGGACAGGAGATTGACCTTGGCATATTGGGGAATACGCAGAAGAACAGTAGCGCCGGATTTCGGCTCCTTGCGCAGGTTCAAAGACCCGGACTGGGTGTTCACAAACGCCACGGAAGACGTGGGCGACGGCGTCGGGGTAGGCGTCGCCTGCCCCGAACCGGTGGGCGTGGGCGACGGGGACGGTGTGGGCGACGGCGTGGGCGTGGCTGTGGTAAAGCCAAGATACATGGTCATCACATAGCCTGTCTTCCCGCCGTAGGATATCTGGCTCCAGGTGCTTCCCTTGGAGATGAGCGTGACCTGTGTGTATTGCGGTATGCGCGCAAGGATGGTGGCGCCTGACTTGGGCTCCTTGCGCAGGTTCAAAGATCCGGACTGGGTATTCACAAACACCACGGAAGACGTTGGCGCAGGCGTCGGAGTAGGCGTTGGGGTTGGGGTGTTCGTATTCGCCGGCGGCTCGGTAGACCCTGTGGGTGTGGGAGACGGAGACGGCGTGGGAGATGGTGACGGCGTAGGCGTGGCGGAGGAAAGGAAGGTCAAAAACTTAGTCATGACATAGCCCGTCTTCCCGGAGTAGGTGACCTGCGTCCACTCCCCGCCCTTTGAAACCACGGTCACTATGGTATTTTGCGGTATGGTGGTGATGATGGTGCCGTTGGAGGCTGCTGTTTTGCGCATGTTCAGGGAGCCGGACTGCGTGGTCACTTTGGCCTGCGTCTGCGAAGGAACCGGGGTGGGCGTAGGGGTGATGGTGGGCGGCGGTGTCTGCCCGGGGGAAAGGAAAGTAAGGAAAGTGCTCATCACAAACCCGTCGTAGCCGGCGTACTTGACCCTGGTCCAGGTATCACCCTGGCTCACCACTTCCACATAGGCGTTTTGCGGGATGGTGCACAGAATGGTGCTGCCCGTTTTGCCCTGGGTTCGCATGTTCAGCGAGCCGGAGGGGGTGGTAACCCTGGCGTAAGTGGTCTGCGGTGGCTGCGGCCCTCCCCCGTTCTCAAAAAGGAGGTATTGTGTCATCGCATAACCCGAAACGCCCTCATAGCGAACGGCGCACCATACATTGCCCTTTTCGGTGACGATCACGCTTTCCCCTTTGGGAATTTCCAGCAGAACCGCCGAATCCAGGCTGGGCGACGCCCTGAGGTTCAAGGTGCTGGCATCGGGATTGGCGACGGCTTCCGTCTCCCCTTCGCCAAGGGGCGGATCGCCGCCTGGCGTTTCACCCGGCTCCCCTGTCATGGTAAGGTAGGAGGTGACAATATATCCTGTAAGGGTTTGATATTTCACCTTGCACCATACGCCGTCGTTGCGCAGCACGGTAACGGTTGTGCCATGGGGCAGCCTATCCAGCACGGTACCGCTGGTGGAGGGCGTGGCGCGCAGATTCACGGTGCCGGTGCCGCCTTCCAGCGTAACTACCGCACCGTTGCTGCCCGGGTCGGCGGTCTGCCCCGGATAGGTGGCGGAGAAGCTCAAAAAGTCGGTGGAAGCATAAGCGATGATGGCCCCATACTGCACGTGCGCCCACTGGCTTGTTTTGCTGAACACCGACAGCACGGCCCCGGCGGGCGCGGTGCCCACGATGGCGGCCCCGGCCTGTCCCTGCGCCCGGAGGTTCAGGGAATTGGTAGCCGTGACGGTGGCGTATGCGGTAATTTCGGTAGGCGTCTTGTCGGTAGTTTCCGGCGCGGTGCCGGAGATACTCAAAGCGCTGGTTTGCACATAGCCTCTGATATTGCCATACTGGATAAAGGCCCAGCCGTCTTTTACGGCCCAAACCTTCACAGGCACGCCGTGAGGCGCCGTGCCCAGGATGGCCGCGGTGGCGCTTGGCTGCTTGCGGATACCCAGGAAACCGGAGGAGCTGACCAGCTGCACGATGGCGGATGCCGGGGCATCGCTGCCCTCGATGTCCGCCGGATCCTCCACCGTTGTCTCCTCCTGGGATTCTTCGCCCACGACAATGGGGCTCAGAATCGTATTGGTGAAGTTATGCTGCACACGCTTGCAGCCCTCAAAGTAGAAGCCCACGATTTGATCGTAGGTATAGCCCAGGCGGCCCATTTGCATGGCGCCCCGCTGGCTCAGGCCCACGCCATGGCCGTAGCGCCGGGCATTCAGTATAAAGTCATTGCCGGACTTGGTCACCGTCCACAGCTCATTCTCCGAGGAGCTGATGCCCATGCCCAGAATGCCTTCCAAATTGGCGAAGATGCTTAAGGTTACGGTGACAGGAACCTCAACGGTAGCCCCGGCGCTATTCTTGGTGCGCACGGTGAGGCCAAAGTCCATTTTTGTATACAGGCGGCTGGGTTCGCCATACTTGGGCGAATGGGGCACGATACTGTTGATTTTGGTTACCGTCACCACGGATGTGCTGCCGTTGTACCCCATATCCTTCACCGCATCTGCGGCCCTGGCAATGAGGAGCGCCTTCAAGGAGGCGTTTTGGCTGCCGCTCTGTCCGTCACCGTAAACGGTGGCGGTCTTCTTCACGGAATCGGGGTTGGCAAGGTCGAAGGGATCATCCTTCACCTTCAGGTAGCTGTAGCCGGAGCCGCCCCAGATGTTCTTGCTGGCTTCCGTCTGGCCGCCGTTGGAGGCGGTATAGAAGGTTCCGGTAAGGCTGGAGCCGTTCATGACCACGATGCCTTTCGTGGCGTCCACCGCGGCCTTGCAATTGGCATATCCGCTGGGCGTGCCGCGGTAGACCTGGTCGCCGGTGGTATCCACCACATCATAAATGGAGCCGGTACGGCTTTGCATGGCCCGCAAGGTATACGTTCTGGCAGCGATGGCCTGTGCCTTGAGGGCTTCAATATGGGCGCTGTTGCCCATTTCATACGGAAGCACGCCATACATGTAGTATTCCATGTAAATGTAGGCGATCGTGTACAGTTTGTAACCGGTGCTCACCTTATCAACGATAAAGCGTATATCTCCCGGATAGGGATTGGAAGGCGCTTTGGCCTCGGCGATGAGCAAGCCGCTCTGACCGCTGGTGCTGTGGCGGCGCAGCGCAAACTGGCTGCCCATGTCGGTGGTTACACCACCCCTGGTAATGGACAGCTTGCCCGAGCTGCTTGAGAAATTAACGGTGATTTTTTCACCGCTATTGAGCGCTTGGTTGGATTTGCCGTTGATGCTGTAGCTGCCCTGGGCGGTGATGTTCAGCTTGCTGGGATTGCCCAGGGAAGACAGGTACACGCGCACCATACCGTTGGTAGAGCTTTTCATGGTGACAAGCGGTGCCGACATCACCTGAACATCGGTGGCGGCAGCGGTCCCCATCATACCTGCAAGCAGCAATATCAAAAGAAAAAAGCTCAATAAGCGGAGCTTTCCTTTTTTGTTCATAACGGTCATGCGGTTCATCCTCCCGGAGGCCATCTTCGGTAGGCCTGATTTGGCAGCCTGCGCCCTTCCTCCTGTGTAAACCATTAAAATTAATTAGAAACGAAAATTTCATACTTTTGTAACTTATTGCATTGTAACACAGAAAACATGCCCTGTCTACATATCTCTTGAAAAAAGCTTGTAAATTAAGCCTCCGTCTGTGTTTTTACACACCTGACAGCCTCAGAAGCATTTCCCCCCTACACAATATGCAGACAGCGCCGGTCCGTCCCAACGCAAAAGAAACCACCTTGAAGCAGATGGTTCTTTGTATCAAATAAAGCCCCCGGTCCAAGGACAGGGGGCTTCAAAAAGAAATTGCTTTATTCCTGCGCGGGGGCACCCACAGGGCAGACATCGGCGCAAGCGCCGCAGTCGATGCACTTTTCGGGATCGATTTCATACTTGCTTTCGCCTTCGGAAATCGCCTGTACGGGGCATTCGGGTTCGCAAGCGCCGCAGCTGATGCATTCGTCGGAAATTTTGTATGCCATGGTGGATTCACCTCCTTGTATACCATCAGTGACCGGATACAGCGAAACTGCCTTGACTATCATAGCACGCCGCAAGGGCAAATGCAAGCCAAAATCAGGATAATGAACAGGAAAACAGATGATTACGGCGGCTCCTCTTCCTCACCGCCTATTTCGGGGGCATCCTCCATCAGGTCGGGGAAAGTCAAAAGATCGTCCGGATTTTCCTCCGTTTCTTCCGGCACCAAGGTGAAATCCTCCTCGTCCTCACCGGCGCCTTCCATAAAATCTTCCGGCAGGTCCCCCTCCTGCCGGGCAGCGCGCATGGCGTTATCCACTGCCGTAAGCCAGGGCGAAGCGGCAGCGGCCTTCTTTTCCTCCCCTCCTATGGCGGCAGGTTTCACGGGCCGTTCGCGTTTTGGCAAGCGGATTTCCTGCATGTCCTCCTCCCTGGATAAGGCCGGGGAGAATTCCGGCGCCGGCTGCTGGGCGGCCCGCTGCACATCGGCCATGGGGTAATCCTTCAATTCACTGGAATCGCCCTTTTGCACCCGCACCCGCACTGTTTCCTTGATGACATTCACATCCCACACCACACCCCGGCCATCGGGCACGATGACTTCCTTACCCACTTTGGGCATGCGCTTGCGGGTCAGTTCATAATTGTCCTGCTCGTACTTCAAACAGCACATCAGCCGTCCGCACACGCCGGAAATCTTGGTTGGGTTCAGGGAAAGGTTTTGCTCCTTGGCCATTTTGATGGATACGGGCTGGAAATCGCCCAGGAAGCTGCCGCAGCAGATGGGCCGGCCGCAGGGGCCCAAGCCCCCCAGCATCTTCGCTTCATCCCGCACGCCGATCTGCCGAAGCTCAATGCGGGTCTTGAACACTGAGGCCAGGTCCTTGACCAGGGAGCGGAAATCCACCCGGCCGTTGGCCGTGAAATAAAACAGTATTTTCGAGTTGTCGAAGGTGTATTCCACGCTGACCAGCTTCATATCCAGCTTATGCTCGGTGATCTTGCGCTGGCAGACGGCATACGCCTCCCGCTCGTTCCTTTCGTTATCCTGGGCGTGCTGGATATCCTCCGCGGAAGCTACGCGGATCACCTGCTTCAAGGGCGCGATGATCTGATCGTCATCAATCTCCCGCACCCCGGTGACCACTTCTCCGAACTCCACACCCCTGGCCGTTTCCACGATCACATAATCCCCGGCGGACGGCCATAAGGCGCCGGGATGGAAAAAATACAGCTTGCCCGCGTTTTTGAAGCGGACGCCGATTACTGTTGCCATGCTTTGACTTCCTCCGTTATTTTAAGCAGCAGCTCTTCTAAAACCGCCTGCCAACTCACCTGGCTTGCCTTGCGGCGCCTGGCCAGAAAGATTGCGTCCATCACCTTTTGAAGCGAAGAGATGGGCGCCTTTTCCCCCGCCTGGCGCCACCTCGTGGGAAAATCCGCCAGCATCTCCGGCCCGCACTGGCCCAGACGCGTCAGCAATACTTCCCGGACAAGGCTTTCCATCATGTCAAGAAAGCCGTCCGCCTGCTCTTTTTCTTCCCGCATGGTATTGCTGATGGGAAAGATGTCTTTTGCGCTCTCGATGGAAAGAACCGTTTGAAGCACTTTTTTGCGCAGCTCCGAATAAGCGGGATCCTGCCAAAGCTTTCGTGCCGCGCCGATGCTGCCGCCGCTTAAAAGGCACAATTCCTCCAAACGGGACTGCGGCACGCCGCTTTCGAGCAAAACAGGCTCCATTTCCTCCCGCGTCCAGGGCGGGATGGGTTTTACCCGGCAGCGGGATACGACGGTGGGCAGCAGGGAGGAGGCTTCCTCCGCGGTAAGAAGGAACACAGAATCCACCGGCGGGTCTTCCAGTGTTTTCAAAAGGCAATTCTGTGCCTGGGCGGTCATCTTCTCCGCCCGGTCGATCAGTATAATCCTCCGTCCGCCCTCATAGGTATGTTCTCCAGAAATGCGCACAACCTCCCGTACCGCATCCACGCCAATGGTTTTATCACCGCTGATGCGCCTTACATCGGGATGCGTGCCGTCAAGGAAGCGAACGCAGGGCGGACACGTAAAGCAGGGCTTCAATTCGCCTGTGCACAGCAGGGCCATGGCGCATTGTTCGGCCAGCGTCTTTTTGCCCACGCCGCGGGGACCGGTGAACAGGTAAGCGTGTACAGTGCTGCCCGAGGCAAATTCCTGAATCAGCCTATGGAAAAGAGCGCCCGGCCGGATATTCTCCGCAATGCCGGGCGCGCTGTTCTTTCCACGGCGGGCTGCATCGGACAAGGAAACCACCTTTCCTGGGGCTGCGCCTACAGCTTGATGAACTGATCCACCGTCAGCACAAAGATGGTGGCGCCCCCTACCATGACCTCGATGGGATAGGGTGAATATACGCCGGATACACCGGCCATAGAGGTAGGCGATGTGGCGATCTGTTTGCGGCTTTTGCAAACCTTTTCGATGACGGCCATGGCGCTGTCAAACCTGTCATCCTCCACGCCCACCAGCAGCGTCGTGTTGCCTGCCCTCAAAAATCCCCCGGTGGTAGCCAATTTCGTTACGCCGAAGCCGTCGTTCATCAGCTGGCTGATCAACCGGGAAGCGTCTTCGTCCTGTACAATGGCCACGATCAGTTTCATGATACTACCTCCTTTCGGATCGTATTCATAGATGTTTGTTCCATCCTATGTTCAGTATACAACAAAGAACAGGAAAAATCAAATAAGGGAAAAGGCTCACGCCTCCTGCAAAAAGCGCTTTACCAGCCGCACGGAATGATCGGCGGCTTGCTTTACGAATTTCAAAAAATCCACATCGGAGCCTCCGTCCGCGTTGTCGGATATGGCCCTGACGATGGCGCAGGGCACGCTGTTCACATGGCACACATGGGCCACCGCGCCGCCCTCCATTTCGCAGCAGAGAGTGTCAAACTGCTCCCGCACATGATCCCTGCGCAAAGCGTCATGAAGGAACTGGTCGCCCGTGGCGATCCCGCCAAATACGCCCCTTATGTCCGGCAGCGCTGCAAGGGCGCGGCGCAGCTTGTTTTGCAAAATTTCGCTCAGCGGCAAACGCAAAAGATTGATGCCGGAGATAAAGCCGGGCGGATCACCCAGGGGGGAGGTGTCCATGTCGTGCTGAACGGCATAGGTACCCACCACCACATCGCCGATGGATACCTTACTGCTCAGCGACCCGGCCACGCCCAGGTTCATAACCGCATCCGGATGGTATTGAAGGATCATCGCCTGGGCGCACAGCGCGGCATTCACCTTTCCCGCCCCGCAGACGGACAGTACCACCTCATGGCCCCACAGGGAACCGGTCTGGAATTCCACGCCGCCCACCTGCTCGGTTTGACCGTTTTCAAGCGCCGCCGCCAATAATTCCATTTCCACCTTCATGGCACTGATCAGCCCAAGCATGGCGTCAAACCTCCGCTGCGACTTTGATTTTTCCATTATAAGGGGATGACCCACGGGCTGTCAACCACGCACACGGTACAAAAAAATTCAGTTTTTTCAAATGCAAACCCTTGAATTTCCCTTCCTGCCATGATATGATAATGCGCGTGGTTGACATGCGCTTGCGCTGGCCATGAAAGCCGGCGATAAAGTGCCGCTTCCCAACCGGTCGGCAGTCTTCGTCATGGCCTTGAAGCGCCCGTCAACACTACATACATGGGGCATTAGCACAGTTGGTAGCGCGCAACGTTCGCATCGTTGAGGTCAGGGGTTCGAATCCCCTATGCTCCACCACAATTTGTCCGAAAAGTCCGATTTTATCGGACTTTTCGGTATTTATACCAATCTGTATAAAATGTACCCTAGAAAATGGACAGCAAGGGTTTTGAAAACCCATCAAAATGGACAGATGAGTTTTCAAGACCCTTAGTGTCGGACAATAGTGGTTTTGACTCCAGTTCAGACAGGTATTACAA
>JAEYOV010000058.1 GCA_023411395.1 Bacillota bacterium | reverse complement strand
CGATAAGGCCCAGCCTGTCGGCCCAATAATAATACCTTGGGTCCTCCAGCTTTTGATGCTTCCTTGCGCCATTGAAGCCAAAGGCCAGCGTCAGCTCGATATCCTTGTGGATGGCATCGTCGGTGGGCGGGGTAAGCAGCGTTTCCGGCCAGTAGCCCTGGTCCAGGATCAGCCGCTGGTACAGCGGGGTGTTGTTGAGCAGCACCTGACCATTTTTTACCTCCACCTTGCGCATGCCAAAGTAGGATGCCACATGGTCGGCTTCCTTGCCGCCGGTAAGTATGCGCACCGAAAGGTCATACAGGCTGGGATGGCCGGGGGCCCACAGCCGCACGGGATCAAGACCGCCCTTGCCGATCATATCCACCGGGATGCGTACCTGCCGATCTGACGTTTCCACGGTCAGATGCTTGACGGTTTTGCCCTGGAAGGAGACCTGCACATCCACCGTAAGGGGGGCGGCGGGAAACTTGTCCAGCGCCAGCTCCACCATGGCCAGGTTCCGGTTGATGTCCGGGGTCACGTGCACCTGAGTCAAAGCGTATTCGCCCACCGCTTCCATGTACACGGTTTGCCAGATGCCGCTGACAGGCGTATACCAGCAGCCCATCAGCCCCTTGTCCCAGTACTGCTTGCCACGGGGCTGGGTGCAGTCGGGCCTATCTTCCACCCGAAGGCAAAGATCATTTTCGCCCTTCTTTAATAGGTGGGTGACCTCTACCGTGAAAGGCGTGTAGCCGCCCCTGTGCTCGCCGGCCTGCTGGCCGTTGACGAACACGCGGCAGGCATAATCCACCGCGCCAAAACGCAGCAGGATTCTTTTTCCTTTCATTTCCTGGGGCACGGCAAACCCGCGGCGGTACCACAGGATGGGATGCATATCTTCCGTACCGATGCCGCTTGCCCTGGACTGATAACAGAAGGGAACCACAATCGTTTGGGGAAGCGCATAACCCGGGGTGAACCAACGTTTTTCCAGGCCTTCATCAGCGTCGTCAAAGGCAAACCGCCAAGTTCCGTTCAGGTTCATAAACGTATCCCGGGTAAAATCCGGGCGCGGATGCTCCGGCCGGGGGATGGGGGAGAAGTCTGGCATAATGCCCCTCCAAATTATTTTTGGGTACACAAAATTCAATATTTCATCCAAATTCCTTGCACGTTTTCCCTGCACAGGTAAGGGATAAAATACAATATTTTTGCTTTTGTGGAAACGGCATGGCACCTACATGCATACATAATGCACTGCCGTTTGGTGCTTATAGCTTATCATCGGCAGTGCGTGGATGTCAATAGTTTTAAGTTTGCTCCATTTAAGCTATAGGCAAGGTGCGTTTTCTTCGGGATTGTTTCAATATTTTTATAATTTACTTGCTCGGGATGATTTCCTTCATGCGGTAGCCTACCTGCAATACGATATCCTGGGGGAAATCGCCAAACTGCTCGCCGAACAGGTTGATGCCGCCCACATGTTCCGCATCCTCCGGCACCTCGATGCGGACGGTGATGGCGTCGCTTGCGCTCAGTTGCAGATCGGATAAGGTGGTGCCGGAAATGTACATATTGTCGAGGTAGCTCCCCTTTTGATCGACCCGCCAGGTTTTCAAAAAGCCGTGCTGGGTGGAAAGGTCCGACCACCAGGCGGGGTTCAGACGCCCCCTGTGTTCCCCGCAGTCGCAGGGGCTTGTCCAGGTGCCCAGCACCTTTCCGTTGACGGACACACGGATGTCGCTCTTCCAGGGGTCGCGGTACATGGGCGCCTCGGAGCAGGCCTCGAAGGAAAGCTCCAGCCATTCGATATCGATTTCATCGATACGCAAAACACCGAACTGGTATTCCACAAAGCCCTGGCGGAACCACAACAGTTGGGCGTTGAAACGGTCATGCAGGAAAAAGGCGCGGGGATTGTCATCCTCCCCGATGATATGATTGACCCCCGCCAGGCCGCAGGTGGGCTTGACGCGCCCGACCCTGGAGTACCCGCCCACGGGCATATGCATGGTGAGAACGCTGCCCGTGTGCTCCTCACAAGGCGAAAGATCAATGCTCAGCGAATCGGTCTTGCGGGTGGACAGCTTCAAAGTACCGCGTATGCCGGGCATGTTTTCGGTAAAGATCAGCCCCGCGTCCTCCAGGGTGCGTATGGCCAAGGCCACGGTGGAGACAGGAACATTCAGGCTGTCCGCCAGGTCGTTAACGCTCTGCATGGACTTTTTCCCCAGAAGCCGCAGTATTTGCAGCCGTACGGGATTTGAAAGCGCTCTGGCCACCTCGCACAACCGCTCAGAGTCGTCAATGGTCAGGCGCATGTGCTTTGTGCCCCGCATAAAAAGCTCGTCCATGTGTGCTGCCTCCTCATCCGCGCTATACCGCTTCATTGTAGCATAAAGCGGTGGGATTGGCACAGGCAAGCGGGGAATTCTATTGCTTAAGGATCAAAACACCGTAAGGGGGCAAAACATTTTCCCCCGAAACGGGCGTGCCGCTGACGGCGCCGCGCCACGCGCCCTTTACAAAAACGGACTGTGTATCCCCTGTGAAGTTGAGCAGGAAGCAATATCTGCTATCTCCTTTGACCCGCATGGCCAGCTCCACCTCACCCGGGCAGGAAATTTCCCCGGCGTACGGCTCACCGGCGCCCAGCTTATCAAGGAACAGCGCCGCCAGCTCTTCACCGAACCCGGACCCAACATAATAGGCCGCCCCGCCGCCCGAATACCCCTTTTTCACCAGTGCCGGCTTGCCGTCATAATAGCCGCCCCGGAAAAAAGCCAGCACTTCCCCATCTTCCAAGGGAAGGAGAATATCGTTAAAGACGGGGGCGGGAACGGACACGCCATCCCACTTTAGATGCACGGGGTCCTCCTCCGGCCGGACAAAGGTATAGTCCTCCACCTCCGCGCCGCACAGCCTGGCGGCATGCCCCGGCATGGCCATCATGGGGCAGCGGCCGAATTCATCCTTGTAGCCTGTGCGCGCGCCCAGGATCAGCGTGCCTCCGGCCTTGCAGTACGCCTCCAGCAGGTGGGCCGTCCCTTCCGTCAAAATTGCGGCGTGGGGGTAGAACAGCACCTTGTATGGGAGCAGTTCCTCAAGCGCCGTTTCGTGACCGTCCGTATGGCGCAGATACACCAAATCCATGGGCGTATGCTTTTTCAGCGCCGCCGCGAAAATATTCCTGCGGGACGATTCGCCCATTGGCCCGTGCCACTTGTCCCGTTCGCCGTCCCATTCGTTCAGGTAATCGTGCAAAAGGCCGACCTTGGCCTCATAGCGGCTGCCCGCCACCTTTTTAAGCGCCGCAAACTCCCCGGCGATCCCTTTCAGTTCCGCGAGGCGGCGGTTGGGCTTGTTGCCATAATCGTTGAGGCCGTGCCAGTACATTTCCGTGCCATAGCCGCAGGTACGCCAGCGGAAATAGCTGACATAGTCGGCGCCATGGGCCACGGACTGCATGGTCCAAAGCCGCATCTGGCCGGGCTTGGGCATGGGCTGGAGCATCTTGAAGTCCCAACCGCCGGGGCCGGACTGCTGTTCCATGACGCCAAAGTTCTTGCTGATGGAGCGGGCACGGGTCAATTGCAGGCTCCAGAACCGATCGCGGAGGCCGCCGCCCCGCCGGTTTTCGGCCGCTTCCTCTATGCCGTAGGCAAAGTTGGGATAGCTGTCATAGGTGATAAAGTCCAGCCCCTCCTGTGTCATCTCATGGCTGTCCAGATGGCCGAAGATGCCGTTGGTGGTAATGAACTGCCCCTTGGCGTATTTCGCGATGATATCGCTTTGCAGCTTGACGAAGGATCGTGCGCTTTTGGAGATAAAGCGTTTTTCCAGCAGCGCCATGTGGGGATTCCCATGGCCGTGGAGGGTATTGCGCTGAAGATGCACCTGATCCCAGCCGGTATAGGTTTGGTTCCAGAAGCGGGCGCCGATGGCTTCATTCAGCGCGTCCAGCGTGCCAAAGTGCGCTTTCAGGTATTCCCGGAAAGCAGTATCGTCGCTTTCGGAATAGAATACGTCGATCTCGCAGTTGATTTCATTGTCGATCTGCCAGCCAATCACCGCGGGGTGCCGGCCGTAGCGCTCCGCCAGCTTTGTGATGATGCGCGCGCACAATTGCCGGTAGACGGGAGAGTTGTAGTTGTAATGCCGCCGGTGCCCGTGGTGGTACAGGCTTCCGTCGCGGCCGGCATTGAGTACCTCGGGGTATTTGCCCGTCAGCCAGGCCGGGGGCGTGGCGGTGGGGGTGCACAAAATGGCCTGCATCCCCTTTTGCCCGCACAGGTTCAAGAACCGGTCGAAGAAGGAAAAGTCAAACACACCCTCTTCCTTTTCCGCCAGGGTCCAGGCAAACTCAAATACGCGCACCGTTTCAATGCCGTGCTCCCGCATGCGTGTAAGATCATCTTCCCATAAGCTTTCGTCCCAGTGCTCCGGATAATAGCATACCCCAAGCGATAAATGGTCAAGACGGATAGACTTCTCCTTCAGCATGGACCTTACCTCACTTGTTACGATACTTTCCTTCTGAAAAGATTATATCACAACTGACGCATCCTGCCAGGGTGTTTTTCCGTCATATCATGCGAAGATGCGTGATGGCCCCCTGATGCGCGGGGTCCATGGACAGAACCTTCTGAAGATGCGCTTTGGCCGCATCCGGGTTTTTCAGGCCCAAGTGCCCCAGCCCCTGCAGGTATTCGCAGTGGAGAACGTTCCTTTTGTCCAGATCATCGTCAAAGATCAAAAAATCGGGCAGCGATACCGCGAAATAATCCACGGCCACATGATCGTCCCGATGTTCCCGGCCATAGCCAATCAGCCTTTGGTAGCGCTGCCGGGCTTTTTCGTGCTGCCCAAGCTTTTCAAGCGCGAGCCCCTGGTAGAAAATCATTTCAGGCGGCTGGTCGTTGTAAAATACGGCGCTGGCCGGCTCATGCAAACCATGGGAGGCTTTCATAAAGCACTCGGCCGCTTTCCCGGTTTCCCCAAGTCCCTCATAAGCGCAGCCCAGATAGTAGTATACGTCGTTTTCCTGCGCGCCGTATAGCTTTCCCTCGCCAAGGTTGTGAGGATAGTCAAGGGCCTTGTGCAGCATTTCGGCAGCCTGGCCATAATCCCCCCGGACCAGACACATTTTTGCCAGCTCTGTATGGGTATACACATACTGCCTGGTGATTTTGCCCTCCCCGCCTTCCCAGGGGTGGAAGCGGCGGGATTCAAGAACCGCCTGCGCCGCCGCGTACTGCCCGTACATATTCAGGAGGGTGACGTACTCCACGGACAAGTCGTCCCGCGCATCCACAACAGATCGGTATTGCGTGAGCCGCGCAAGCCTTTCCTTGACCGGCTCGCCAAGCTTCTTGTACAGTTGGTCCAATTCATAAAACACCCGGGCGTCTTTTTGATTCAGGGCAAAGGCCATTTCCATATGATGCCTGGCAAGTTCAGGCTCTTGCAGCTTGTTGTAATAGGCCAGGGCCAGGTTGCGGTGGACCGTGGCGAAGCGGCCGTCCAGCCTTTGCGAAAAATCAAAGCAGGCAATTGCTTCCCCGTACTGCCCGCGGTCGTAAAAGAGGTTGCCCAGGTAATAAAAGGCCTTTGCGTCGCCGGGATTGGCCCTTTGGGCGGCCCGCAAAACAAGGATGTCCGCAAGGTTGTTGGGAAAGCAGTAATCGGAACAGGCGGCGGCCCCCTTTTTGTAAAAGGAAAGCGCCGCGTCCGCCCGGCTGCATTTTTCATGATACCAGCCCAAATAATAGAAGACCAGGGGGGAAACGCTTTCGCCGCCTTCGCATAAAGCCAGATGTTGCGTGAGGAGTCCGATGGCGTCCTGAAACTGCCCGGCATCCGCGTACTGCCGGGAAAGCGCCAGGGCGTTGTGGCCGCTTTTGAGAAGGGGATCAAGCCGTGCCAGCCGCCTTTCCGTTTCTTCCGGATTGCCCTCTTCCCTGGCAATCAGATAAAGCTCGTTGAGGGCGCCCAGATCCAGGCAGTCCATGCGCAGCGTGTCAAGCGCCTGCTGTTTCGCATTTTTGTATTTTCTAAGCTTGCGCAAAGCCATCGCCTTCAGGTTCTGCGCCTTTGCGTTGCGGCCGTTAATGGATAATGCAGCCCCGGCATGCTCCAGGGCAAGCTCAAAGCCGCCCCTTGCCATGTCGATCTGCGCCAGGGCAAAGTATCCCCGGCTTTTGGTGGATTCGCTCCAGCAGGCTTTGAAAAACGCATCATATGCCCCGCCGGTCTTTCCCTGCATCAAAAGGGAAAGCGCCAGGTTGTAATACGGCTCCCCATCGTATGGATTCGGATTGTGCCGGACGGCGGTTTCAACGGCCCGCCGGAAATACCGCTCGCTCTTTTCAAACTGCCCCTGCCGAAAAAGCAGCAGGCCGTAGGCGTTGTTTATGCGCATATCGCCGGGGTCCCTTTTCAGCCCCTCCAAATAATAATCCTCCGGCCGGTACGTGGCATGGCGGTATTGCTCCAGGTGCATGCCGGCCAGAAAGAGCGCTTCGGTGCTTTCCAGCTTTTCGGGAGCCCCAATGGGCTTTGCCGCCTCGGGCAGGGGTTCTTCCTTCTCGGGCGCGGGAGTATAGCAAAGGAGCGTCCCCCCGCCGGCCGCCTTTACGGTGATGGTCAGATCGGCTTCCTCGTCGCCCTCACGCAAAGCAACGGTCTTTTCAAACACCTTCCGGGGCGATATTGTCTCAACAGCCTCATAATAGACGCAGCCTTTTCCTTTTAGCTCAATGACGGCGTTCTTCAGGACGGAGGTGGCGTACACGGCGGCATAAACGTTTTCACCGTCCCTTTTCAGGGTGAGCAATACATCCTTGCTGGCATTTTTCACAGAACCCAGGGTTTTGTAGGGCATGAAGTACTGCCTGAAGCTTTTTTGCTCATAGGGGGCAAGCCACGAAAAATCGGGCTGGTTATCGGTATACACGCCCGTCATCAGCTCAATATAGGGCCCGTCCCCATCCGTCAGGTTGCGGTCCCAGGCCTTGCCGAAATCGCCGCAGCCCCATGTCCACTGCTTTTTGCCCGGCGAAATGTGATGATCCGCAACATGCAAAAGCCCTGCTTTTCTCCCTTCATCATACCCGCCCACAAAATCAAACTCCGAGCGGTAGGCCATGTAGGAGGTGGGAACGGGAATGTTTTTGTACCTTGCGATATCGACCCCGGCGGAATAATCCACCTTGTAATAGGTGCCTTCCGCAATGGGGAATTTGGAAACATCCCGCTTGCCGTGGTCAAACACGGCGTGCACGTCGGGCGGGAAAACGGAAAAGGTATCGTTGTTGACGGCATAGGCGGGGTTCGCCCACCAGAGAAAGGTTTGCGGCAGGCTTGTGGGGTTGTAGAGGTTGGCCGATATTTCAATGTAGGCTTTGCCGGGATAGAGGGTGATGCCTACGGTGCTCTTTGTGCCATACATGCGGTCAATTTCGCTGAGCCATACGGTTTTGCTCCCGTCCTCATTGGAGGCCAGCGTATAATCCACAGGCTGGAAGGTGGTGGGGCGGTGGTGCTGGGGCCAGTTGAACTCAATGCCCCCCGATATCCACGGCCCCGCAAGACCCACCAGCGCCGGCTTTATCACCTTGTTATAATAGACAAAATCATATTGGTTTGTTTTGTCCAGCGCCCGCTGGATGCGCCCGCCGAGCTCCGGCATGATCAAAACCTGCAAATATTCGTTTTCCAAATAAACGGCGCGCCATTTCCTGTCGGCCCTTTCGTCTTCAATTCTGTCAATAACGGGCAGCGGGTATACCCTGCCCGAGCTGCCCTGGTACACCCGCTTTTCCAGAAACATGGGGTTTTTGTCGGGCTCGCCCACGCCGTAGGTGGGAATCAGAATGTCCTCCTCCCACAACAGCACGCCTTCCTTTTTCTTCATACCGTATGCCCCTCCCTTTCCGCCGTACAAATCGGCAAAGCCCCGCGTTTTCTTTATCCTATCACCGGCGGGGAAGGATGGAAATGGAGGAAGGAGCGGATAAGATGGACGATCTTGCTTTTTTCGTTGATTTTTTTCCGTGAGCGTAGTATCCTTTTTTCATGAGTGGAATAAAAAAAGCCGAAGGTTTTCAGGGAGAAAGAATCACCGTGCTTCCGAGGGATTTTCTGGCGCAGGCCGCCAGGCATCCCCTTGTCAGCCCTGCCTTCCCGACAGATGTCGGATACTTCCCCCATGCACAATATCACTACCGGGAAAGAGCAATGGGCTGCGGGCAGCACATTCTGATTTTCTGCGCCGGCGGCAAGGGCTTTGTGCAGGCGGGGAACAAGCACAGAATCATCCAGAAAAACGAATGGTTCCTCATCCCCCAAAATGTTCCCCATGCGTACGGCAGTGACGGGGCCGACCCGTGGAGCATCTGCTGGGTGCATTTTGACGGCATGAACGCGCCGCATTTCTGGGGCAAAAATACGGATACCCTTCTGTTCGCGCCCGTCACGCCGGAGAAAGCGGCCCGTATCCGCCTTTTGTTTGAGGAAATGATGGACGGGCTGGACAGCGGCTATACGTTTGACAGCATGGTTTACCTTTCCCAGGTGCTTTGCAGCCTGCTGGGGTATCTTTTTTTCAGCGGCCATGCAAGCGCCCCGCTGGAGCGGAAGACCGGCGCCGTGGAAACGGCCATCGCCATCATGAACAAGCACATCGGGGGCAATTTCACCTTGCAGGAGCTGGCTGGCGCGTCAAACCTTTCGGCAACGTATTTCAGCCATTTGTTCAAAGAAAAGACAGGCTTTTCGGTCATCGGTTATTTCAACCGCCTGAAGATCCAAAAAGCCTGCCAATACCTGGACATCACCAATCTGCCCATCCATGAAATTTCCGCAAGGGTCGGGTTTCACGATCCTTACTATTTTTCCCGCGCATTTCACAAGGTCATGCAGATGCCGCCCAATGAATACCGGAAGATCAAGAAGGGATAGCGGAATCTGCCGGCCTTCAAGTATTGCCTTTGGAACACGGCTGCGCGGCATGGTTTGGCATATTCCATTTTCACTGATGCCGCTGTTTTTGATCCGTATAGTTGCCCTTTTTATTCAGGCTGCAGCAATCCGGAGTTCTCCCGCCGAACAACTCCTTGTTTTCCTTCTCCAGCCTCGCCAGGTAGCCTTGAAATGCTCTCTTGATGCGCTGCCATATCTTCATGGTATCAACTCCCTGACAGCTTCCTGCGGCCGGCATACTTCCCGACCTTTTGGAAATGCCTGAGCCCTCTGGTATACAGGGGACTCAGGCCATCCACTCTTATTTCACCTCGTATCCCTGGTCCTGAATCTCCTGCCTGATTTGATCAAGAGGCGCCTTCTCAGGGTCATGTTCCACGGTCACGGTCTTGTCCTTCAGGCTTACCGCGACACTTTTCACGCCATCCAGCGCTCCCACGGCATTTTTGACCGCCCGCTCACAATGGGAACAGGACATGCCTTCCACTTTCAAAAGAACCGTTTGCATCCAGATTCCTCCTTTACGTAAGATCGAAGGGCTTTAAAAGTTTGTCCACTTCGATGGGCTTGTTATTTTCATCCATGGTGGGCACCTTGGCAAATACCCAGTCTTCCACGGCGTTTGGGCCAACGCCCGCGTCGATAAGGGCTGCGGGTTCAAAACGAACACGATGTCCTTGTCATTGGTAGCGGTGTCCTTGGCCCACTCAAACATGTTGCCGCCCCCCAGCTCCACGCCGTAATGGTCCAGCGCCGCGTGGTACTTGACGCTTGAACGGCTTTGATCCACCACCTGCCTGTAGGCGGATGCGGGCGTCACGCTTCCCGAAGGGGATTTGCTGCCCAGGTCCGCCCCCATAAGAAGCAGGCCATCTTTCAATTGGATGCTATCAGGCAGTTTGGCGGTGTCCAGCCCCGCGCCGATAAAGGGCTGGGCGTCAAGTTCCAAGGCGACATCCAGGCCGGAGGTTTTTGCAAAATCCCTGCTCCAGATGAAGCGCGCGGCTCCGTCCGGCGCGCGCAGCGTATAGCCGCCGTTTGCGTCGTCTGACACTACCAGGTCACCGGCCGCCGCCACCACCTTGTCAAAGGAGTTTACCGATTCCGTCCCCACCACATCCAGTGATGTACAGGAAGCCAGTACGAAAAGTCCCGCCAGAATGAAAGCCGCCAATGCAAGCTTCTTGACCATATCTGATTACCGTCCTTTACTTATTATGTGCTTATGAATGATAAGGCCTGAACCTTTTGAGCCTGAGCGCGTTGGCAAGTACGGAAACGGAGCTTAGCGCCATGGCCGCCGCCGCGATAACGGGGTTCAAAAGCGGCCCGCCGAACAGGTGCAAAAGGCCTGCGGCAATGGGGATACCGGCCGTGTTGTAGGCAAAGGCCCAGAACAGGTTTTGCTTGATGTTGCGGATGGTGCTCTTGCTCAGCTGAATGGCGGTGGGAACATCGCTCAAGTCGCTCCGCATCAGCACGATGTCGGCGGACTCCATGGCCACGTCAGTGCCGGAGCCGATGGCGATGCCCACGTCGGCCTGGGTCAGCGCGGGAGCGTCATTGATGCCGTCGCCCACCATAGCCACCTTCCTGCCTTCAGACTGCAGCTTTTTCACTTCGCTGGACTTGTCCTGGGGCAGCACCTCGGCCAATACCCTGGTAATGCCAACCTGCTTTGCGATGGCTTCCGCGGTCCTTACGTTGTCGCCGGTGATCATGGCCACCTCAATGCCCATTCCGGCAAGCCTTGCAATGGCTTTGGCGCTGCTTTCCTTTACCACGTCGGCTACGGCGATGATGCCGGCGATCTTATCGTCCATGGCGATGTACATGGGCGTTTTGCCCTCGCCCGCCAGCCGGTCGGATTCTTCCGCCATCTCCTGCAGGGAAATATTCCTGTCATCCATCAGCTTCCTGTTGCCGATCAGCGTCTTTGTGCCGCCGATGGAGACCTCAATGCCGTGGCCGGGGATGGCGGTAAAGCTCTCGCTTGCAAGAAACGCCAGCTTTTCCTTTTCCGCGCCGCGTACGATGGCCGCGCCCAGGGGATGCTCCGACCCTTTCTCGGCGGAGGCTGCCACCTGCAAAAGCCGTTCCCTGGACACCCCGCCGGTGGGGAGGATGTCCGTCACCTCCGGCTTGCCCTCGGTGATGGTTCCCGTTTTGTCAAAGACGATGGTGTTTATTCTGTGGGTGGTTTCCAGCGCCTCGCCGCCCTTGATCAAAATACCGTATTCCGCGCCCTTGCCCGTGCCGACCATGATGGCGGTAGGCGTGGCCAGGCCCAGCGCGCAGGGGCAGGCGATGACCAGCACGGAAACAAATACAGTCAGCGCAAACGCCAGCGATTCGCCGCCTATCAGCCATGCGCCGAAAACCAGCACCGCGATCAGGCATACCACGGGCACAAAGTAGCCGGAAACGATATCGGCCATCTTGGCGATAGGCGCCTTGGAGCCCTGGGCATCCTCCACCAGCCTGATGATCTGGGCAAGAGCCGTATCGGCGCCCACCTTTTTCGCCTCAAAGCGGATCACGCCATTGTTATTGATGGTGGCGGCGAATACCTTGTCGCCCGCCTTCTTGTCAATGGGCATACTCTCGCCGGTGAGCATCGATTCATCCACGGAGGTGGCTCCCTCCAGCACAATGCCGTCCACGGGGATTTTTTCGCCGGGCTTTACCAGGATGATATCGCCGATTTCCACTTCGTCGATGGGCGTTTCCACCTCCTGGCCGTCATGAATCACGATGGCGGTCTTCGGGGCCAGGCCCATCAGCTTTTTGATCGCTTCCGAAGTCCTGCCCTTGGATACGGCCTCCAGCGTTTTGCCCAGCATGATCAGCGTGATAATCACGCCGGCCGTTTCAAAATACAGCTTATCCACAGACATAAAATGGCCAATGGCAATTTGGTACGTGGAATACAGGCTGTACAGGATGGCGGCGGTGGTGCCGATGGCGATGAGGGAATCCATGTTGGGGCTGCGTTTGATGAGCGCCTTGAAGCCCACCCGGTAGAACCGGTTGCCGGCGATGACAATGGGAATGGTCAGTAAAATTTCCGTCAGCGCGTATACCAGCGGGAAATTCATGGGATCAAGAAACTTTGGTACGGGAAGATATACCCAGGTAAGCATGGGCGCCATGGCGATGTACAAAAGCGGAATGCCGAACACCGCCGACACGATGAACTTGACCCACATCATGCGGATCTCTTTTTCCTTGCGCAGTTTGTCTTCATCCACCGTATTCCGTTGGGCGGTCAGAGCCTTGTAGCCGAGCTTTTCAATGTTCTGCCGGATGGCGGAAAGCCGCACCTTATTCGGATCATAGGTCACGGTGGCCTTCTCGGTGGCAAGGTTCACCGATGCGCCCGCAACGCCCTCCATCTTTGAAAGCGTCTTTTCTATCCGCTGGGCGCAGGCCGCGCAGGTCATGCCGCCGATGGGAATGGTCACATGGCTGCTTGCCGCCTCCTCCGCCACGCCGTAGCCTGTTTTGATGATGGCGTCCTTTATCGCCGTGCCTTGCAAAACCCCGGCGTCATATTCCACCGTCAGCTTCTCGGTGGCAAAGTTCACCGACGCGCCGGCAACGCCGCCCAGCTTGCCTACCGCCTTTTCCACCCGCTGGGCGCAGGCCGCGCAGGTCATGCCGGTGATTTTGATCGTTTCCTTGTTCATATTTGATCCAGCCTTTCCGTAGCTTGCCCGGACTGATGGCGCCGGGCGAATATGCCTTTATCGTTTCCAGCCAGCAAAGAGTGCCTTGGCTTTTTGCAAAAATTTCGCCGGAACGGTGATGGTGTTTTCCTCCACGATCTTGTCCTCGGTGAGGATCGGCACCGGGTTGCAGCCGCCTTTTATCTTTTCCACGTCGCTTGTGC
Organism: Bacillota bacterium; assembly: GCA_023411395.1. Lineage (GTDB taxonomy): Bacteria > Bacillota > Clostridia > Christensenellales > Aristaeellaceae > JAEWAH01. The sequence goes on along the minus strand of JAEYOV010000058.1, from coordinate 17,646 downwards.
GGAAGCGGTTGCCGCAGTTCTGGCAGACCAGCACGCTTCCTTCCTGCACGTAATATCCCCGGCCTGAGTCATAACAAACCTGACAGGTGTTAAAAGCCGTGCGGATGGTGCCGTCCGGCGCTTTCACCGCCAGCACCTCCATCTTTACGCCATCCACCTGAGCAGGATAGAAGGCGGCCGTCTCACTGATATCCTTGATTTGAATCACCAGATCGCCGTCCTGCGCCTGTTTCGCGGAGCCTGTCCGGGCGGCGGAACCGGCGGGCTGGTTGGCAGGTATGCCAGGCATGTTCAAAAGCACCACGGCCAGGATCACAACGGCCAGCGCCGCAGCGCCCAGCAAAAATGCATCACGCTTCCTGGCGGCCGCTTTTTTATTGCCCGTGTTGGGCATTGTTGCTCATCCTTTCATCATGATTGTTTCTTGTTTTGCCGGCGGCAAACCGTAGCTCAAAGCAATCTGCCGATGGTCGTCAGCAATTCATCCACCACATCATCCTCACCTGAACGGATTTTTTCCACCAAACAGCCGTGGATGTGATTTTCCAGAACGATCTTGCTGATGGAGGTAAGCGCCGCCCGCACCGCGGCAATCTGGTTGAGAATATCGTCGCAATACGCGTCCTTCTCCACCATACCCTTGATGCCGCGTATCTGCCCTTCCACACAGTTCAGGCGTTTTTGAAGCGAGGAGCGAAGCTTCTCCTCCCGTACCGTCGTCCTTTGCGCGCAATGAGGGCATTTGGGCGCGTTCTCTTCCGGGCTGTTCTCCGGACGGCTGTCTTCCCATTCCCCGTTTGTCAAGATATTGTTCCCTCCTGTATGTGGTGTAATACTATACCCCCCTGGGGTGTATTGTAAGTATAAAAGCCGGTCTGCTGTTTGTCAAGAGGAAAATCAATCAAATTTCATTCATTACATACTTGTTTTATATGTTTATCAGCAGAGCAAGCAATGTGCCTTCCCGGATCAGATTCCGGAAAGAAGGGGTTTCTTGTCCCTCTTCTGGCAGATCAGGGCCGGCGGTTACTGTGGATTGAGCATATGCTACAGCAGCATTTTGGAGATTTGATGGAGAAGGCAAATTTTTCTTCACATCTCTTCAATATTTTTAACACGCAGTGCATTGCTGCTCAGGCATGCAACGTATTGCTGCGGCGACAGGTCCGTTTCCTTTTTGAACGCCTTGTAGAAGCTGGTATATTCCCGGAAGCCGCACTTCAAATACACGTCGGTGGGCATCACGCCGGACTGCATGAGCAGCTTGGCCTGTATGATGCGCTTGGCAACGATGTACTGGTATACGGTCCGGTTGGTATAGTTTTTGAATTCTCGGATCAGATGATACTTGCTGATGTAAAAGTGGCTGCTTACCTCATCCAGGGAAAGGTCCTGCCCGATGCGTTCATTGATATAAGCGATCACATCCGCCACCCTTTTGAGGGATCGGGAGCTTTGTTCATCCCTCGCCTCCCCGAACAGCTTGCACAGCCGCGTCATCAATATGGTCAGCTTGCAGCGGTTGATCAGGCGCTGGTGCGGCGGCGCACCCACCGCGTCGGAAATGATCTCGCTGATGGTATAGCGGCAGGCGGCAAAATCCTTGTCGCCAAGGGCATGGCAAAACTGCGCGCGCCCGATGCAGCCGTCAATGATGTTCAGCAGCGAAAAATCCTTGGAGCCCATATCACCAAGGGCATTCCTGCTGATGTAAACGAACATGCGCTCATAATACGCCTCTGTATTGTGAAAGTAGGCCCGGTGCATGCGTCCGGGCGGAATGATGACCACGTCGCCCGGTTTTATGCGGTAGGCGTATTCCTCAATGTAGAGAGAGGCGTCGCCGGAGATGAAAAGGTAGAATTCATAAAAATCATGGCTGTGAAATTCCGGGGTGACCCTGCGGTGGCAACTGTGGTGATACAACTCGTATTCCCGTTCGTCCTCCATGGCGTGCTCCGGATCCCATACCGCCAGATTGCTCATATCCCCCTCACCTCTTGCCTGCATCATATATCAACTTTTGCAATATATCAAGCAATTTTTTCAATTTACTTTGACGATATTGTACAATATCATGGGGGCACGAGAACGGTTTGCCAAAACCGGAGCGCGTTGACAAATAAAAATGGCTTGGATGGGCTCCTATTTGTATGCCAAGGGGGGGAAAGCCTCGTGACAGTAGACGTAAAAGCGCCCCGGAAAGCAGGCAGGCTTATGAAACAGATCAGCCGCCACAAATACCTGTATCTGATGCTGGCGCTGCCGCTGATCCAGTATGCCGTATTCCGGTATGCGCCCCTTGCCGGGCTGCAGGTGGCCTTCAAGAATTTCAACATTTTCAAGGGCATGTGGGAAAGCGAATGGACCGGCTTTGCCATTTTCCAGGAAATATTCTCCTATCCCAAGTTCTGGCTGGCGCTGAAAAACACCGTCATCCTGAACGGGCTGGACTTGCTGTTCGGTTTTCCCGTGCCCATAGCGCTGGCCATATTGCTGTATGAAATGCGTTCCATGCGCGTCAAGCGTATTTCGCAGACGATCCTGTACCTGCCCCACTTTCTTTCCTGGATCATCATCGGGGGCATCGTCAACCAGATCTTTGCCACCAACGGCCTTGTCAACCATCTGGTTACCCTGGCGACCGGCAAGCCCGTTAATTTTCTGATGCACGAGGCCAATTGGGTGGCGGTATACGTGGGCGCAGGCATCTGGCAAAGCGCGGGCTGGGGCACCATCATCTATCTGGCGGCCATCTCCGCGGTCAACACGGAGCTGTACGAGGCCGCCGAGGTGGACGGCTGCGGGCGCTGGCGGCGCATCGCCCATGTAACGCTGCCCTGCATCACCCCCACCATTGTGCTGATGCTGATTTTGCGGCTTGGGCAAATGGTTTCCATCGGCTTTGAACGGCCCTTCGTAATGGGCAACGATATGGTGACCAACAGTTCGGAGGTCATATCCACGTTCGTGTACAAGATGGGCATCAAGAACGCCCGGTATTCCTTTGCCACGGCGGTGGGCATGTTTGGCTCGGTGGTGAACATGGTCTTCCTGGTGGTGGCCAATCAAAGCGCAAAGCGGATGGGGGAGGGCGGCCTATGGTAAACGCCCAATTGAGCAAAAGGCCCGGCGGGCCAAGGGGCCGGCGCTATATGGGTTCCGCCGCCTTTATCTACGCGGTGGTGCTTGTAAGCGTGCTGATATGCATCGTGCCCCTCATTCACCTGGTGGCGCTGTCCATGAGCGGCCGGGACGCCGTGCTGGCCCACAAGGTATCCCTCTGGCCGGTGAATCTCGATTTTAACGCTTACGTCTCCGTTTTCATGGACAAGGGTATGCAAACCTCCCTGATCTTCTCCATTGTGCTCACGGCGGGCTATACCGTGTTCGCCATGGTGGGCAGCATTCTTCTGGCCTACCCCTTAAGCAAGGCAACCCTTCCCGGCCGGAAAGGGCTGATGCTTTTCATCCTGATCCCCATGTACTTTTCCGGCGGCATCATACCGGAGTACCTGTGGATCAAGCAATTGAACCTCATCGACAAGCCTCTTTCGCTGGTGCTGCCCATTTTGATCAGCACCTACAATACCATCATCCTTCGCAACTTCTTTTTAAGCATTCCCGATAGCCTGGAGGAGTCGGCCGCGCTGGACGGCTGCACCGATATGGGTGTCCTCCTAAGGATCGTGCTCCCGCTGTCCACCGCCGCCATCGCCACCCTCAGCCTTTTTTACGCCGTGACAAGGTGGAACTCCTTTGCCGATGTGCGCTTCTACATCAACTCCACCGAGCGCTATACCCTTCAAATGAAATTGTACCAGGTGGTGTTCAACAGCACGGATACCCAGGTCAATATGCTGGAGGGCGGCCGCAACGCCGTACTCTCGGAAACCATCAAGGCGGCGGCCATCGTGTTTGCCACCGTCCCCATCATCGTGGTGTACCCCTTTTTGCAGCGGTATTTTGTTCAGGGCGTGATGATCGGCGCGGTGAAGGAGTAAATGGCTGGGCATTACCGTCCGCGGCATGCGGATGGTTAAAAAATAAGGAGGTCTGTCTCATGAAGAAATTCGTCTCCCTGCTTCTGTGCCTTATGCTGTGCCTGCCCGCCCTTTCCCTTGCGGCAGGGGAAGCAAAGGAGGAGGTGTTCAGGTATGACAAACAAGTCACCCTGAAGGTCTCCATATTCGACCGTGGCACCCCCGGCGGGACGCCCGTGGACAACAACTATTGGACGGACTGGATCCAAAAGAACTTTGGCGATCCCCGGAACATCAAGATCGAGTGGGTCGTCATCCCCCGCACCGAGGAAGTGGATAAGCTGAACGTGCTGATGGCTTCCGGCGAGGCGGCGGACATCTGCTTCACCTACACCGAAGCCGTGATCACCAACTTTGTGCAGCAGGGCGGCCTGGTGGAATTGAGCGGCCTGATCGAAGAGTACGGCCAGGGCCTTAAGGCATACCTGGGCGAAGACTTGCTCAAATACGGCATCTTTGAGGGCGGCCAGTACGCCATCCCCGCCAAGCGTGTGGTGCTGGCCACCCAGGGCTTTTTCATCCGGGAAGACTGGCTGGATAAATTGGGTCTGAAAATGCCCACCACCAAGGAGGAGTTCTATAACGCTTTGGTGGCCTTCCGCGACCAGAACCCCGGCGGCGTGGAAAACGTGATCCCCTACGCCATGGGTAACGACCTCACAAACCTCAACCACCTGATGCTGTCTTTCATCAAGACCCTGGATGAAAAGACGCTTGCCACCGTGCCCGACATCATGTGGGACGGGTATGAGGACTTTGTGCTCTTCATGAACAAGCTCTACAACGAAAGGCTCATTTCCCCCGACTTCGCCCTGGACGCCAGCAACCTTTTGTGGAACGCGGTAAGCTCCGGCCAGGCCGGCGCTTACACCTACAACTATGACCACCCCATCCGCGTTTCTCCCGGCATCCTGAGCGCGCTGCAAGCCTACGTGCCGGAAGCCAAGCTCAGTCCTCTGAACTGCTTTGAGTCCGTCACCGATCCCACCAAGTATTACCACGGCATGTATGCCCCCAACGGCATCTTCTGCTTCATTCCGGTATATGCCAAGCACCCCGAGGCGGCCGTGATGTACATGGATTGGCTGACGGATCTGGATGTTTTGTACTTCCTGCAAAACGGAGAAGAGGGTGTGCACCACATCATCAACGAGGACGGCATTCCGGTTTTGCAGGATGTGCAGGATGAGCGCAAGTACAACACGATGCAGAACATCGACTACACCCTTTTGACCAACGGCCAGCAGTTCGCGGATGAGTCGCTGCGCATCAAGGCCCAGGCGGTATCCTATCAAAATTACGCCGGCCTGTTTGAGGAAGAGTACAATGTAGCCATGACCGATCCCATCACCACCAACTTCCACTTTGACGTGGTCCTGAAGGCCGACTCCCAGTACGGCACGTCCCTCACCGCCTTCAGGAAGGAGCTGCTCACCAAGGCCACCATGGCCGCGCCGGAAGACTGCCTGAAGGTGTTCCGTGAGCTTCGCGACCAGTACATGAAGGACGGCGGCCAGGCTGTGATGGAAGAAAAGATTGCCGCCTGGGACAATATGCACAAGTAATTTCAGCACCCAAGCAGGATAAACGGCAGGAATCCGAGAAAAGAACACAAGCGGCCGCCGTTCTTTGACGGCGGCCGTCCTTTATGAAAGGGGAAGCATTATGATTCGCGTCGCCGTAGTGGGTACGGGCAATATCTCCCAGGCGCATATCGCGGGCTATTTATCCTTTCCGGACCGCTGCAAAATTGTAGCCCTGGTGGACATCGTGCCTAAGAAGGCGGCGGAAAAGGCCAAGCGGTTCAATCTTGACTGTGAGGTTTACGATGATCATCACAGCATCCTGGGCCGCGATGACATTGATCTAATAGATATCTGCACGCCGCCTTACGTGCATGCCGAAATTGCCATCAATGCCCTGAACAGCGGCAAAAACGTCATCGTGGAAAAGCCCATGGCCGCTTCCCTTCAGGAGTGCGACCGGATGATAGAGGCGGCGAAGAAAAACGGAAAGCTTCTTTCCCCCATCGCCCAGAACCGTTTCCGCGCGCCTGTCGCCAATTTGAAAAAGGTGCTGGATGCCGGCCTGGCCGGGCCTGTGCGCCATGTTCAGGTGGATTCCTTCTGGTGGCGCGGCCACTGCTATTATGACCTTTGGTGGCGCGGCCTGTGGAGCAAGGAGGGCGGCGGCTGTACGCTGAACCACGCCGTGCACCACATCGACATGCTGGGCTGGATGATGGGCCTGCCTCAGGAGGTAACGGCCGTCCTTGGCAACGTGGCCCATGACAACGCCGAGGTGGAGGATCTGTCCGTGGCCATCCTGCGCTATGAGGGCGCGCTGGCCCAGGTCGTAAGCTCCGTCGTCCATCACGGGGAGGAGCAGCAGCTCATCTTCCAGTGCGAAAAGGCGCGCCTCTCCGCGCCGTGGCAGGTGTATGCATCCGTTTCCAGACCCAACGGCTTCCCCGAAAGGGACGAAACGCTGGAACAGAAAATCAACGCTTATTACGATCAATTGCCGCCCGTCGCGCATGAAATTCATACCGGCCAGATCGAAAACGTGCTCGCCGCGCTGGAAAACGGCGCCGCCCCCGCCATCACCGGGGAGGACGGCCGGCGCACCATCGAATTGATCACCGCCATTTACAAGTCCGGCGCGACGCGGTCAACTGTCGCGCTGCCCATCTCAGGGGACGATCCCTTCTATACCGTGGAGGGGATGCTTCAAAATATGCCCCGCTTTTATGAAAAGGCGGCCTCTCTGTCAAGCCTTGGAGATGAAAACATCACCGTCGGAAGCGATTACCACGTAAAGGGCACGGCTGCCGCGCTTTAAGCAAAAAACCGGCAATGCCCATATTGTGGGAGAGGAATTTTCCCTGTATGATGAAAAGTGCCATCGTAGGCTGCGGCAACATCGCGGGCGTGCATTCCGCGGTGCTTTCCCAGTCAGAATACACAACGCTCTGCGCCTGCGCGGATATCATTCCAGGCCGGGCCCGGGCCATGGCGGAAAAATACAATGCCCGTGCTTATCAGAGCCTGAATGAATTATTGGATCATGAGTCACTGGATGTGCTGCATATCTTAACGCCTCACCATCTGCATGTGCCCATGGCTAAAGCGGCGCTTTCCCGCGGGGTGCATGTCTTTATGGAAAAGCCGGCGGCCATTTCTGCGGAGGATTTTTCCGCGCTTGTTTCCGCGGAAGAAGCAAGCGGCCTTCATGTGGGTGTCTGCTTTCAAAACCGCTACAACCCGCCTGTGCAGTATGTGCGCAATGCGATTCGAAACGGGCAGGCCGGCAGGATCAGGGGAGCGCGGGCCTTTGTCACCTGGAAGCGGGGCGAACAGTATTATACGGGCAGCGGCTGGCGCGGCCAAAAGGCGACCGAAGGCGGCGGCGTGCTGATGAACCAGTCCATCCATACCATGGACCTGCTTGTATTTTTGCTGGGCGCGCCTGTTTCGGTGGAAGCTTCCATGCATAACCGCCACCTTTCCAAAACCATCGAGGTGGAGGATACGGCGGAGGCGTACATCCGCTTTCAGAACGCCGCGGCGCTGTTTTACGCCACCACGGCCTATTGCACGGATGCGCCGGTAATGCTGGAAATCGTCTGCGAAAACGCCACCTATACAATGCTTGGCCCGGATGTTATCGTCCGCCTGCCCGACGGCACATCCAACGTACAGAAAATGGAGTGTCAGCCATTGCTGGGCAAGGATTATTGGGGAAGCAGCCACAAGCTTTGCATGGACGATTTCTATCAGGCCATCCAGGCAGATACGCATTTCCCCCTGTCCCCAAAGGATATCGCGCCTACCATGGCCCTGGTATTCGGCTGTTATGAGTCGGCGGCAACCGGCAAACCGGTTTCATTAGAATCAGGAGGTGCTTTATGAAAGCGGACGGCATGAACTACGCCCCCAAGGGAAAGCCCAATCCGGTGGTCAAGCCCGGGGAATTCGTTTTCTCAGCGGTGGCCCTGGACCATGGGCACATTTTCGGCATGTGCAACGGCCTGACGGAGGCGGGCGCCACCCTCAAATACGTGTACGATCCCGATCCCGAAAAGGTCAGGCAGTTTTTGCAGGCATTCCCCCAGGCGAAAGCCGCGTCATCCAAGGCGCAGGTGCTTGAGGACCCCGAAACAAGGCTGGTGGCCTCCGCCGCCGTCACAAGCGAGCGGTGCGCGCTGGGGCTTGAGGTCATGGACGCCGGCAAGGACTACTTTACGGACAAGGCGCCGCTGACGACCCTCGCGCAGCTTGGGTCGGCCCAGGAAAAGGCCGCAGTCACCGGCAAAAAGTACATGGTCTATTACAGCGAGCGGCTGCACGTGGAAGGGGCCGTCTACGCCGGGCAGTTGATCGAGCGCGGGGCCATCGGTCGCGTGTTGCAGGTGATAGGCCTGGGGCCGCACCGCCTGAATGCCTCAAGCCGCCCTCCATGGTTTTTTGAAAAGAAAAAGTACGGGGGCATTTTGTGCGACATCGGCAGCCATCAAATCGAGCAGTTCCTGTTCTTCTCCGGCGCCAGGGACGCAAGGGTTGCACACAGCCAGATTGCCAACTACGCCCACCCAGGTTATCCCGAGCTGGACGACTTTGGCGACGCCACGCTGGTAGCGGACAATGGCTGCACCAATTATTTCCGTGTCGACTGGTTCACGCCGGACGGGCTTCGCTCCTGGGGCGACGGGCGCACCATCATCCTTGGAACGGAAGGCTACATCGAAATCCGCAAATACATCGACATCTGCTCGGACGATACGTCGGGCAATCACGTTTTGCTTGTCAATGGCAGCGGAGAGAAGCGTTTTGATGTGACCGGGCAGGTGGGCTACCCCTTCTTTGGGCAACTGATCCTGGACTGTTTGAGCCGCACCGAAAACGCCATGACGCAGGAGCACGCCTTCAAGGCCGCGGAGCTTTGCGTCCGTGCCCAGATGCAGGCGCAGAAAATTTGCTGAAGGAGCTTTTATTGAACCATTTCATCAGGGCCGCATAAGCTGTTACAGATTCCCCACATACCATCGGCGGAATCGTCAACTGGAACACCTGCGATAGTTCCTTTGATACTGTATTGCCTCATAGGCAAATCTCCTGAACGCCTCAATAAAAAGCAATCGGGGAGCAGCGCTTGCCGCTCCCCGTTTTTTGTTGCTGCCAAGTCATCTTCCCCGGCGCGGGACGCTGCCTTCCTATTGCACCGTAATCCTTTTAGTTGCCTTCTTGCCGCTTCCATCCCTGGCCTTTGCGGTGATGGTGACGGTGCCTTTGGCAAGGGCCACCACATTTCCCTGCGCGTCTACCGTGGCAATCCTGCTGTTTGAGCTGGTCCAGGTAACGGAACTGTTCAGCGCATTTGCCGGCAAAACAGTTGCCGCCAGCTTCTGCCTGCCTCCCGCAGCCATGGTGGATTTGCCCGTTATCTTCAGGGAGGCAACTTTGACCGCCGCCACGGTCACGGCACATGTAGCTTTCCGCCTGCTGCCATCCCTGGCTGTTGCCGTGATGGTAGCTCTGCCATACCCTACGCTGGTGACCGTGCCGTTTTGATCGACCACCGCCACCTTGCTGTTGGAGGTCGACCAGGCCAGTGTGCGGATCGTAGCATTGGATGGAGCGATGGTTGGAATCAGCCGCACTTTCTTGCCGAGCGATTCACCCCGGCCAATGGTGATGGTGGTCTTTCTTGTGTTGAGGGTGATCCTGGTCACCTTCACCGGTTTGACGGTGACCTTGCACGTGGCTGTTTTGCCGTTCACGCTTTTTGCGGTGATGGTGGCCGTACCCACGCCCTTGGCCGCCACCTTGCCGCTGGCGCTGACGGTGGCCACGGCTGTATTGCTGCTGCTCCAGGCAAGCGTTTTGTTTTTCGCATCCGAAGGCGAAACGGTGGCTGTAAGCTGATAGGATGCACCGGCCAGCATGGATATGCTGGTCTTGTTCATCTTCACGCCGCTTACCGGCACCGGGATCACGGTAATCACGCACTTGGCGGAAATTCCGCTGGAACTGACGGCGGTGATGGCCGCGGTCCCCTCTTTTACCGCTGTCACGACGCCCTTGGAACTGACAGTGGCCGCCGCCGTATTGCTGCTGGTCCAGACGACCGCCGCGTTCGTGGGCGATGATGGCGTGAGCACCGCCTTCAAGGTAAGCGTCTTTTTCTCATATACCGTTGCGCTGGACGCACTCAGTTTAATACCCGTGACGCCCTTCCCCTTGGCAACCACCGTTACGCTGACCGATGCCGATTTTCCGCTGCCGTCCGCCGCCGTGGCGGTAATGGCAGCGGTGCCCACCTTCACGCCGGTAATTTTGCCGTTTGCGTCAACGGTAGCAATGGAGGCGTCTTTGCTTGACCACACAAGCGCTTTGTTGGCGGTGCTGCCGGCGGTCACACTTGCCTTCACCGTGGTTACGGCCTGACTGACGCCAATGGTGATCCTGTTCAGATTCAGCGTGACGCCGGAAACAGGCGGCACGACAGTTACGCTGCAGGAAGCTTTGACATTGCTGCCGTCCTTGGTAGCTGCCGTGATGGTCGCCTTGCCCAGGCTGACTCCCGTTACGACGCCTGCGGCACTCACCCTCGCCACTGCGGTATTGCTGCTGGACCACGTCACCTGCTTGTCGGACGCGTCGGCAGGCAAAGCTGCTGCCGTCAGCGTATACGTTTTGCCCGGAATGACCGAAACGCTGGTTCTGTTCAGCGTTAGTTGCGTCACATATTGTTTTACGGTTACGGTGCACTGGCCATACGCGCCGCTGCCATCCTTGGCGGTTGCCCGGATGACGGCCGTGCCGGCCTTTTTGCCCGTTACCAGACCGGTGCTGCCAACCGTGGCGACGGCGGTGTTGCTGCTGCTCCATGTCACCTGTTTGTTGGCCGCGTAGCTGGGGGTGATGGCCACAGCCGGCGTGAATGATTGGTTGACATGGATGGTTTTGGTGTTGGGAACAAGGGATACAAAAGAAATCTTCGAGCTGTTGCCGTTCCCGGAGACGATGTTGCCGGTAACCGTGCCGTTGTTGACCAGTTCGCCGTTGACGATAAGCGTCGCACCCTGGGCAATGGTCACCTTGCGCCCCGCGGGTATGATGTATTTGTTCCCGGCAGGCAGGATCAGGTTCTTTCTGATGGTGGCGTCCTTTAAAAGCGTATAAACATGGTCGCTGCCGGTGAAGAACAGGCTGCCCTGCACCACAAGGCTGCCGGCGCTATACTCCTGCGCAAGCACCACGCTGTCGGTGACGAAAATGGAATCACCGCCGGCATAGAGACTTCTTGCAGTCAGGGAACCGCTGCCCGTAATGAAAAGGGGACCGCTTTGTACCCAAACGCCGGATAGATGATTGTGTGTTCCCGGCGCCAGAACAAGGGAGAGGGATGAATTCCAATAGCATTGGATATAGGTCCCTGTGTAGCCGTTGAGCGACAGTTGAGCCGTTTCCCAGTCCCAGGTCCAATCTTGTCCGGTGATATCGTTGAAAAGCGCATCGTCTGAAAAGCTTTCTTCTCCAATATCCAGCCTGGGGGGTGTACCCACCTTTCTGAGAACCCCGTTTTCATACACGGCATGATTCCAAGTTTCCGGCATGGATACCGGATTGCCGTTAGCGGTGATTGTACCGGCTATAAGCGAATTTATGCCCCACACCCTTACAAATGCCTTCGTACCAACAAATGAAATAAGGTTGTCCGCATATATGCCTGCAAAGCTTCCCCGCACCGCCAGTCTGCCGCTTCCGCCGATCTCAACAGATGCGGATCGAATGGCAATGCCGTCCGGCTCCAGATTCATGACGCTGCTCTGCGTATTTGCCGCCAGTGTGATTTGCAGCGTGACCGGACCGGTGCTTATGATCCTGCCTCCGCTATAACCTTTGAGTGTCAACCGGCTTGTATCGCAATCCCACGCCCAGCCGTCTCTTGTGAGATCATTCTTCAAAAGGGTCAGAATGGGATAGCTTTCCCCGCCAATGGTCAAGCTGTGAGGCGCATTGAGCTGTGTGATCACTCCGTTTATATAAGCGGCCTGTTTCATTCCGGATACATCTGCCGGCTGACCATTGACTATGATGGTGGATTTATTAAATGCCGCATGAGTTCCGGCTGCTTTTACACAGGCAGTCGTTCCGCTTATTATAATATCAGAGAATGCATATATGCCATAAACATAACCACTTGAGGTAGCGCATGCCAATACAGTCCCACCGTTGATGGTTACATTTCCGGAAGCTGCGGATAAACCTCGATAACTTCCAGACGTCATCACAGTACTTCCGCTGTTGATGATAATATCGCCGGAAGATGCATACAAGCCACAACCTGTGCTACTGACACTGCTTCCGCTGCTACCGCTAGCAATCAAAGTCCCTTTACCAGAAATCGTGATAGACGAAGCTGAAATCGCGCTTCCTTCTTGATTGGTTACAGTGTTCTCCGTGCCTTCAGCCAGTAACAGATTAAGGGCAGAGGAACCGTTTGAATAGATTCTGCCACCGTTATAGCCATGAAGTGTTAACCGGCGGGCATCCATATCCCATGACCAGGTCTCTTCTTCTATTCCCATATAGAGAGATGATGGGCCATAGCTGCTGCCTTCTATCGTCATGCTGGATGGCCCATCAATTTTTTGCAGCTTCCCATTATCGTAAAGGGCATATATCCAACCCGAAGTACTTACCTGCTGGCCATTTACTGTTACTAAAGATGGATCAAATGCTCTTGCAGTACCAACCCCGTAAACATACGCCGAACCACTGATTTCAATTGAATAAGTATCTATGCCATACGTATCGCCGCATGCAATGATAGTACCTCCGCTAATATCAATATCTCCATTTGCGCTTATACCACCACTTGCTCCGCTTGCTGTAACTTTGCCACCGCTGATTGTGATATCATCATGTACGAATATCCCACATAATCCTTTGCTTGCTTTTAATGTGCCGCCGCTTACATTTAGGTCATCGGATGCGTATATATTAAATGCATTCACATTGCTTGTGACCGCCTCTAAAGAACCACCAGTAACTACTATATCGCCAGAGGCGAAAATATTGGAGCCAGTGTACTTGCCGCTTCCGCTGACTGACACCGTTCCCCCATGAATGGTCACATTACTCGCATACAGGCCATAGCCATAGTCGCTGCCATTTGCGACCGCTGTTACCGTCCCGCCCGATATGGTAATACCATTGACCAATGCATAGATGCCATATGCAGTATCACTGTCACCCTCATTGGCATTGCCGGTAGCCGTCACCGCCCCGCCAAGAACTGTGAGGTCGTTTACATATATGCCATACCCATAACCGACTCCGCTTCTGGTTCCGGCTGCAGTCAGGCTGCCATTGCCCGAGATTGTGAGTCTTGTTACCGCAATTGCATATCCATTGTTCCCCGTCACGGTGTTTTCCGTTCCATCCGCAAGAATCAGGGAGAGGGGTGAAGAGCATGAGAAGGCAATCTCTCCGCCATGATACCCCTGTAAAGTAACCTGATTCCATAGCCAGTTCCATGCCCAGCCATCACCGGCGATATTGCCATGCAGTGCGGCCTGGTCATAGGTCATGCCGCCGATTTTGAGGCTGTTCGGCTTTCTGTATTGCTCCAGCTTCCCGTTTTCATAAACGGCATGCCAGCCATCATATACGCTGACCTGCTGTTCATTCACCATGACTGATGTGAGGGTTGCGATTGCGGATGCATACCCAATGGCTTCCACGTATGTGTCTGATCCGCCAATGGCAGATATGGATGATGAAGATGCCCTTAGACCATAACTTTGATAAGTGCCGATCCCCCGCGCTATTACTGACCCGCCGCTAATCTGAACAGAGCCGGCGGCGTATAAGCCATAGCTGTAATTACTTCCATTGCCATCTGCGGTTACTGTGCCGCCGCTGATGCTGATATCTCCCGAAAAGGTGTAGATACCATAACCATAATTATTACCGTTGCCATAAGCCGTTACAGTACCGCCGGAAACGGCGACCCCTGCGCTCCCGTAAATGCCATATCCGTTGCCTGTTCCGCTGGCGTTGGCTATGGCTGTAACATTACCGCCGCTAATGCTTACCACGCCGGAGAACAAGTAAATGCCGTAGCTGGGTCTACCGCCGCTGGTGACTGATATATCGCCGCCCCGTATTTCCATATGGCTTCCGGCTGCTATTGCATACTCTCCTGCTGTGTTCGTAACCGACAGGGAACCAGGCCCGTCAAAAATGAAGCCGCCATTGGCGCTGTATACGCGCCCGGTAATGGCGCTTGTGCCTGTCAATTGGATTTCAAGTATATCCGATATGGTTCCGGTATATGTGAAATTACCGGCGTTGAGCCGCAAGCCATCCAGCGTAATGCCGGTTACGGACGCATCCGCCTGAATGGAGGCCGTATCGCTGCTGCCGCTTACCGTCAGCCCGCTTGCGGTGATTGTAAGAAGATTGCCCGCATAGCTCCAGCCATCCCCCGAACCTGCTGCTACGTCCACACCGTCCACATAAAGAATCGGCGTGGAATCCTTGACCGTCAAGATAAATGGAACGAAGCGCATCCCCTCAAACACAAAATACAGCGTGTGCTCTCCATTTTCCAGGCTGTGCAGCCCGGGCATGGAAAGAATGACTTCTTTTTGTATGATGACACCTTCTCCAACCATTTCCACCAAATAGTGATCAGTATAACTGAGTGCCGGCAGGCCGAGGATCCCCAGCAAATTGATATCCGTCGGTGTTACCCAGACACGAATTGTATCATGATTCGGACCGCTGCCCTCATACTTGTCGTATACAGGATCACGAAAAGGCGTTGTAAGCTGCGCTACCGGGACTGAATCCGCAACATCCAGCGAAAAGGGGATGCCGTCCCCGCAGTCCAGGGCAAGCGTCAAATCATAATGGCCGGGGAACAGCGTTTTGAGATACGCTTGCTTCAAGGTGACAGTATCATTGGCATAGGAATAATCGGTGCCCTCCGTTAACCCTTCGATCCCCTCAAACGCGCAGCCTGCCAGCTGCATCCCCACAGCGATATCACCAGGTGCGGCATGGTCAAAAACAGCGCTTGCAGGCGTAAGCGCCTCCGTATGGACGCCGCTGTACACCATCAGCGTTACAGGGAAGATGCCGCCGGGAGTGAAAACAAAATTCACTTGGCTCTCACCCAAAGGCATAAGGCCGAGAGCTTCCTTGGATAGGGTCACCGTATCCCCGGAAAGCGTAAAATCCATGCCCGCTTCCATGCTCTCGATGCCCCAAAACATGGTGTTGGCCGTTGTCAGCGTAAACGATATGTCCGCATGGTGCGGGCTTTCCTCCCGGAGGTCGAACACCGCCGCTGCCGGGGATACGCTGAAAACAGGCGCCGTATCGGCGACAGTGATTTCAATGACAACCTGCTGGCTTCCGCTGAAGTCCAGTGTGAGCTGATGTGTCCCGGCGGCCAAGGCGGAAAGATAGCTCGTGCTGATAACGACGCTCGTTTCCAAAACCGTATAGTCCGTATTTTCAACCAGTCCGGAAATGCCGGCAAAGGTCGCATCCTGCAAGCCTGAAAGGTCGATAACAACATCGGCATGCGCCGCGGCTCCCGGATACAGGTCAAAATCATACCGGGTAACAATATCCCCCAAGGACATCAGTTGGAAGCCGCCCAACAGGCCAAAGCTCTGCATTTGGCCGGCCTCTGGCTCCCCGGTCGGTTCCGGCGCGGGTTCCTCCGCCTCTACGAATGTCAGTGAAAGCACATCCAGCGGACAGTTTTCGTCATCCTGATAGAAAAAGCTGCTGGTATGCCGGTTTGCCGCCACAAATGCGCCGGTTTCTTCAGCATCCATGGGCCGCAGGTTCCCGGCGGCCACATAGCCAACCTGCACGCCGTCCGGCGCAGCAAAGGCGATTTTCAGCCGGTCATTGCCATAGCCGGCATTTACCCGGGAAATGGCATAGGCCATGCCCCTGCCGATGTGTGCGGCTGCCTCCTGCACCGTTCCGCTTTCAAAGAGTCCGGCATCACGAAGCACTTCCACGTACCCTTGGGTAAAGGAAATGCTGTAGGTTGCGTCACGGGTGCAATCAATTGCGTCAGGTTCAGGGGTCAGCGCAGGCTCAGGCGAATCCGTGGGTTCGGGCGTTGCTGTAGGTTCGGGCGCTGCCGTGGGCTCAGGCGTTGCCGTGGGTTCAGGCGTTGCCGTGGGCTCAGGCGTTGCCGTGGGCTCAGGGCTATCCGTCGGGCTGCTCATTGATTCACCGGCGGCATGACTCATGAGCGGGGATTGCATACTCTTATAAAACAATACCGGCATGACAAGGTTAACGATCAAAACAAAAACCGTCAGAATGGCAATCTGTTTCCGGGCATATCTCATGTAACTCATAGGACCCGTATCCCCTTGTCATCTCATTATAAATGGCGCATGACCAACAAGCACGCGCCTTTCTTCCAGAGTCATGGTAACACGGCTAAAAAACAGTGTCAATGCGCAAATGCCCTGCTCATAAAATATTTGAAATCATGAAGAATCCATGGTGACAGATGCGGATATGACCGTAACGCCGCACCAAACCCGAAAGCTCCGGCATATATTCAGTTGTCAACACCGGAAATGGAGGCAGATGCAATGAGGAAATGAGAAAGAACCGGAAGGCGAATGCCCCCGGCCAAAGGCTGCCATCATTCCATGGCGCCGCCAAATACTAGGCGGTTTCTCAAAAGTTATGGTTTGAATCCCGCCGTTTATTTCACATAAACAGAAATATACTTGATCCGGCTGTTTTGAATCGTAATGTCCATGCAGGCGTTTTTTACAGGATCATAAAATTTGATGACGCCGTTCCCGCCATCTCCGTCATTCCGTATCACAGCGTACGGGGGATCAAGCATCTCATTTGTACTGGAATACAAAATCAGATCGTGCGTAACGCTCCCACTGAGTATTCGGGAATTATTCATGGGGAACGTGTTCAAAGCCTCGGCCATGTTCATCCCGACACATAATTGGCGGGGGCCATACGCATTGAAGTTATAAATGTCGATTTGTACCGCCTTGGATGTGGATTTGCTGATGGAAACACTAAAATCGTTGTATTTCCATATGATCTGCCGGTCCGTTTCCTGAATGATGACAGGATCACCGTATAGATTCCTGATGTCCTGTATCCCTGAACTATTGACCTTGATGCCATTCACCGTCAAATCATTCTGGTTGAAAGACCGGTCAAAATTCGGCTTGCTGACAGAACCTTTGAATATTTCAGAGTTAACAGGCGCCAAA
Organism: Bacillota bacterium; assembly: GCA_023411395.1. GTDB lineage: Bacteria > Bacillota > Clostridia > Christensenellales > Aristaeellaceae > JAEWAH01. Next base: position 303 of record JAEYOV010000058.1, on the reverse strand, counting down.
TAGGCGGCAAGTATATATCCGCTCTTGCCCTTATAATCCACAAGATAAAAGCCATTCTCAGCAGTCCGTATAAACGTTACCTTATCATTGAGATTGATCGTTTTCCTGCCTGCCGTATGATTGCCGTCAGGTATTGACCGCAAACTGACAAAGCTCTCGCAGTTAACGATTTTCAATGAATCGTCTTGCTTTATCGTCATCTTAATATCAGGCGTAGGTGCCAATGCCGGTGCGGGTGTCGTCGGCACGGGCGTTGTCGGTACGGGCGTTGTCGGTGCGGGCGTTGTCGGTACGGGCGTTGTC
>JAEYOV010000020.1 GCA_023411395.1 Bacillota bacterium | reverse complement strand
ACTAATGACTCCTAAGAAGTCTACATGATACTTATATCTTAGAACTACTTCCATTAATGTGGGCTTTCCATCTTCGTCTTTTACAATACTGTTCTCGTCAATCAAAAGCTCATACCCCGCATTTATTGCCTGCGACTTGCATGCATTGATAACACTTGGTGCAAAGTTAGAATCTTCGATTTCTGCTACAACAGAAGCATGAAAATCCCTCGCATTGTTTGCGTCTATACAGGCTGACATTACACCAGCCATCGTAAATACAGATAACAGAAGGATAAAGATTCCCACGTATGTCTTAATTGTTGTGCTCACGCTTATCCCCTCCTACATTCCAAACGTCAAGTTCTGAAGAAATACCACCAAAAGCAGTGCCATATCCACCATCAGCTTAAAGGAAGCAAGGAGTGACGGTAACAGGATATAAATCTTCATCCCAGCAATCTTATCTTCCTGCGTCAGCTTCTCTGCTTTATCCATCATGGCATTATTACGGTCAATGAGTTCTTCCACCTGTTTTGTTACATCTCCTGCATTTCCACTGGATAATGCATAAAGCATCTTCATAGCTGACTGCACATCCGGGTTTCGATATTCCTTTAAAAATCTGTGATATGGTTCAATCGCATTTGGATCATCTTCTAAGTCATAAATCAACTCATCCAATGCATGAATCAAAACCTCCGGCGCACTATCCATGGATTTACGGATTGCCATCTGCACATTATCAGTCTGTAACAATAAAGCGACCTCCATCAGCCAATTCGGAAACTGCTTTTCAATTTCTCTTGCTACCTTTTTCTTTGCAAGATTATGACCGACCTTATGCTGATTTAGGAAAAACAGAACTACTACAATTCCAGCTACTAAAATAGCAATATTCTTAAAATACACAAATGCACCGATAAAAAGGATTGCTGGAACAACTGCCATCTTTTGACTAGCTTTTGCTTCCTTTACTTCATTATAATCCCTTACCTGAATGAATTTTCGATCCATTCCCGAACTGTCTGTTTCCTTTTCAATCCAGCTCTGACATAACTTCTTATCTGATTTCACATAAATAAGCATGCATATAGCAATCAATACAACTGCCGAAAGCTGACATAACGGAATTGCACTGATATCCAAATCTCCGCCTAACAGATAAAGGGGAATAATACAGATAAGCAGCGTTGCTACCAAAGCAATCAGGATATTTCTCTTTACGATCTGATACTCTTTTTGCAGATTGATGATTCGTTCTGCCCACATAGCTCTGTTCTTTGATAGCAATGCTATACTGCCTCCTGCATCACCTCCACGTCTCTGGGCACCCATTACAAAGGAATGAACAGCATCGACTCTTTCACAATGAAAGAACTCACTGATCATCGCTAATGCTTCCTGTTCTGGATCATCGCTGTCTGTGGCATACTGAATATGCTCAATTGCCCGAATCAGTATCTCATGGAATTCTCCATCATCAAAAATATTTGCCGTCTCTGTCAATGCATTCAGAACCGTTTTGTTTCTCTTAAAGGAATACAAAAACTGTTCCATATAATTATTTGCCATGGAAAACATAGTCGTGTGATACTTCCCTTTCATGGTCTGAATCAGAACCAGTGGTGAGAACACCACCCCAATAATTCCGATTGCAGCAATATAAGGTAACTGCAACTTATATAACAGTCCAAAGATAGCTGCTAGAAGCACAATCATTCCATAGGAAATCATTGCTTTCTTAGGTGTAAACTCATATCCATACCTTGCAAGCTCTTGAGTCAGATTCTTATATCGCAAAAATCTGAGAGAACTTTTTTTCTTCTTTCCACGTTCTTTCTTCAATCCTCATTTCCTCCTTCCTCCGAAAATGGTGTAATGCCCATTCGTTCAAATTTCTCAAGAACTGGTACTGGAAGGTTCTTCTCTGCCAGTTCTCCATTTAATACCACTGGAAACGTAATATTGCATCCGTCCTTTCGATAAAAGAAGCAAACCTGATCAATGTATCTTCTGATTTTGCCATCTTCCATCTGTTTCTTCCTGATTAAAATACCTAAATCAATGAACATGAAAATATCATTCTCCATTCGGTCTGCATCGGTTCTGCTTGCCAGCATATTTAAAATACGATCTGGTATCTTTCTTACATCATCCGTATGAATTGTGGTAAACCCACGAATTCCTGTAGATAAGCTTTCAAGCAGATATTTTACTTCCACAGAGCGGGCTTCTGATAACATGAGCCACTTTGGATTTTGTCTAAGACTTGTCTTAATTGCCTTTGTATAGCTGAAACCTTCCGATACCATTAATTCTACACAGTCATTCTCAGGATTGATTTCCCTGTAATGAAGTTCAGGTGTATCTTCAATCGTAATGACTCTTTCGTTTGCAGGGATATACTGTGAAAAGAACTTAATTCCTTCTGTCTTTCCCACACCTGGTTCCCCACAGAACACAAAGTTCATACGTGCCTTCATGTTAAGCAACTTTTTACCATCCACACCGGCTTTTCAATTACTGCACTTTATTTTCTGAATATATTTATTCTTCCGTTTACTGTGTGTAGTTTTCTATTGCACACTTTTTATTGCTC